>CAJTCH010000060.1 GCA_910574715.1 Lachnospiraceae bacterium
GTAAAAAAATCGGCACTGGGAATTGATTTTAGAAATGTCGAAAAAACAAGATTTTACATACCAATTTACGACAATACACAGTTTATTTTACAGTCTCAGTAAATATCCACCCGATAGCCCTGTTATTGATTTTACATCAACAACAGGGCGACCCTTAACATACCACAATTGCTTAGGCAATCTTTATTCCATTTCAGAAGATGAAAATACCTTTATCCCTTTCCCGAACTCATCCAACTTAATCTTATCATGGCGAAAGCTTCTTTCCGCCGAATCTAATTCCAACCAAACGCAATCTCCCCGCCACTCTTCATATGCTTTCACCTCCGCCGCAGAATTTGCTGCCCGCATCATCGTAGGCGTCTGCAGTGCGCTGCGGGGATTCCAGTCATTTCGATATGCCGTCTCCAATATAATCTCGTCAATCTCTATATTCAAGAATGCCGCCAACGCCCTTGCATTCATAATCCCATATTTGAATTGATTCCTGATCTTCTTCCATTTATCGTACTTGATACTTTTCTTAAATTCCAGAATATGTAACTGCCATCTATCATTAACGCCTTTCTTGATGAATATGAATTTATCCGCACATTGGCAGGCCTTCTTCTTTGCATCCAGATAAGGCAAGGTTCTCTTCTCCGGATAATGGAAGAGCACTGCATCTTCCTCAAAATAACTTTCCAGATTCGCCTCGCCTTCTTCCTCTGTCTCTATGATATGAATCTCTTCATCTCTATCTATGACAAGCGTATACTCATCTTCTCTGAACAAGTCCAGATTCTGCCTCAGATATTCGGGAATCATCTGTAAGTACCTCCCTACTGCACTTTTTCCTTTGCTATATATCATATGTCAGTTCCAGCATCTCTTCAAATGCATTGCTGAAAGTCGTTGTCTCAAATCCCATCGTTCCAGCTCTCAGCTCTTCAATCCCGGAACTCTCTTCTCCCCGACAAGTAAACTGATATACCCCAACTTGATCCTCTTTCAATAGATCCTGTTCTTCAATCTGGAATTTCTCCATAAGCTCCTGCTTTTTATCACTATTATTTACACGGAGCATATTGTTGATATGCTGAATGATAATATCACTGTGCGTAGTCATGATTACCGGTATTCCCATATTGCACATTCTAACCAGAACTTTTGCGACCGCCGTCTGCAACTGCGGATGGAGACACATCTCCGGCTCCTCTATAAACATCTGCGATATCATATGCTGATATTTGCACAGCAGGTATAATGGAGTAATCTCTGTAACCACTGCTGACGCAAGATACATCTGAATGGAATCATCTATATTTTCTGGTTTATATAGGAACGCCCGAGCCGTTGTATCCTGCCTTTCAACCTGACCATGTAGAACGGATCGCTCAATAAACTCCGCTAACTTGCATAATTCCTGGTTCTTTCCTTCTATTTCCCCCACACTGTTCAATAATTTCAAGAAACTGATCACAGGCTTCGTAAAATATGACGGCACAAGATCTGAGCCTCTGTTGAAACTATTCTCATACATATGATTAATGATCAGATTTTTAGACAAAACGAACCCTGTCCGAGAAGATGGAAGAAATACCGGATCACCTTCTTGTACAGATATATCTGTACAATATTTCAACAGCATGTTTAACACAAACTTAACATACTTTCTCCTCTGCAATGCATCCTTCCCCTCAATCTGCATTCCCATCTGATAATATTTAAACAATCTGATCCACATCGTTTTTTCGGTGATAACGTAACCCTGTTTTTCTCTATTTGTTCTCCCTCTATTTGTCCTCCCCCTATTCGTTACCTCGCAAAAAATCGATGTGCTTTCTACTATAATTTCAATTTTTTCTTCATCCTCCATATCCAATTTTAATTTTCCTATATGCATCTCCTTATTAAATATCTCTGAGACAAAACGATCTTTATTTTGTTCAACACACAGGTTCAGTAATTTTAGAAACTTTTCAAACCATTCTGCAGATAATATTTCTTCTATCTCTGCCTCTGCTATCTTCCCTATCAAATACTGCTCGCATTCTTTATACAGGTCTGAACTCAATATATTCTCGGTCAAATGAGTCAACAGCGCACTGCTTTCCGAAGAAAATCCCCATAGAAGGTTCATCAGATAACTCTTCCCGCTATTATTATCTCCCACAAACATCATCATTGGTTTCATTTCTAATTCGACATGTTCAATCTTCCCAAAGTTCTCAATGATTACTCTTCTTCTCATATTCCCTCCTGCCGGCATATTACTTTCACCCTCTGGAATTCATACGTTTATCATAACACGACACAATCAGGATTATCAAGTATCGTTCACCTCTGATTGGGATACTTCGCCATAAAAAGGGACAGGGCAAATCCTCCGCATTTGTCCTGTCCCCCTTTTTATCTTATGATGATTATTCTTCCTCCTGCCACAATCTCCGAAGATCATTCTTTACCAGCATATCCACATCACGTTTCAACATATCACGGTATTCTTCCGCCTGCTCGCTGTCCGGCGTATTCAGATAAGCATTACAGTTACAGATATGATTCTGTCCTCCAAACAGATACAACTGTGTGAACACACCGGCCTGTACCAGTTTGGATGCATACATCAGGCTTGGATCCAGGCAGACATCCGTCTCATAAGTATAGATAATTGTCGGTGCAAGCTCTTCACACTCCTTCACCGTCGCATGATTCGGGAAGGCTTCCGGCGACAGAAATGCATCGTTCCCCTGATCGCCCAGCCATTCTTTGCCGGTCCGGTACAGCGCCTGGCTGTTCCAGGTATTGCCGCTTCTTACGCTGGAAGGGTAGATCAGTCGGTTATCCGCAACAGGTCCGATCGCGATACATCCACGCGGATGATAGTTATGCCTCTTCAATCGGTGACAGAGCGCCAATGCGAGGTGCCCGCCGGAACTGACGCCATAGAGGAGCACTCTCTTCTCATCAACACCTAGATCCTTGGCGTGATCCAACACATATTTGTACACTGCGTGACAGTCGTTTAATGCTTCCGGATATTTGGAATCATCAAACAGACATCTGTAGTTGAAGGATACCACGATCGCCCCCAGATCGTCTGCAAGCTTCTCCGGTGCCATGATCGCCGCAAATGAGAGGATCAATCCGCCTCCTGCAATCCCGATTACGCACGGCATCTTGCGTTTTCTATTTGCCGGGTAAGTGACAAGAATCCTTACTGCAGGCGCGTCCGGTTCCTCAGGGCATCCCGGCACTTCGTACGTCTCTGTCCGCTCATTGTGGGTCTCCTCAAGGGGCATACTGTATTTCGCCCTTTTCTCAGCATTCGTTCCCGGTTCGTCCAACCATTCCTCAAAGGAAATGGGAAGCCCCATCTCAAATACATCAGCCAGTTCAGGATTCGCCCATTTTTCCGCATCATCGCGGACTAAATATTTTGCATCCATCTTTTTCTTCCTTTCTTAATTTTGTTAATATTTCCCGGTTAAAAAGTTCCTGATCCTATTATAACAGGATGGATACAATATGTTTTAGTACAATTCCCGTATCTGTTCAAAATATGTTATTTACACCTCGGTACATTGTAAAAATTACAAAAAGCATTTATAATATGATACAAGGCATCAAAATGTCATGTGCTCATGTTTACACATCGATAGGGAGGGCTGTTCATGGGAAAGTATCTGAATCCCGGGAATGACGGGTTTCGATCCATACGAAAAGGAGAATACATCGACAAGACAGGGTTGATCGATTATATTAATCATACTCTGGGAACGAAACAAAAGCTTACCTGCGTCAACCGGCCGAGACGATTCGGGAAATCCTTCGCCGCCCAGATGTTATGCGCCTATTATGATAAGAGCTGCGATTCAAAGGAACTTTTTTATAACATGAAGATTGCCGGGGAATCTTCTTATCTGGCACATTTGAACCAATACAATGTATTATATCTGGATATTACATGGTTTATCTCAACTGCAGACAATATAAAAGATACCGTTAAAAACCTGCAAAAAGCTGTCATCAAAGAGTTACGGGAGATTTATCCGAACCGTGTCGAAATATCAGAACATTCGCTGCCGGTTGCTCTCTCTGATATTACTGCCGGGTCTGATTCGAAGTTTATCGTCATCATCGATGAATGGGACGCCCTGTTCCGGGAGGCGAAGGAAGATAAGTCCCTGCAGGAAGAATACGTTCAGCTTTTGCGGGGCCTTTTCCGAAGCAGTCTGACCGATAAGATGATTGAGGCCGCTTATATGACAGGAATTCTGCCCATTAAGAAATATGGCAACCAGTCCGCATTAAGTGATTTCTATGAATTTACCATGGTGGATTCCTCGCCGTTAGAAGAATATGTCGGTTTTACAGAGGATGAAGTCCGCAAGCTGTGCGAAGAATCCAGTCTGGATTTCCATGAGATGCAGCATTGGTACGATGGCTATATTCTGGGCGATCACCTTCACATATACAACCCCAAATCAGTATTAGATGCTATAAACCGTAAACGCTTCGGAAGCTACTGGGCACAGACAGAGACATACGAATCCCTGAGAACCTATATCACTATGAATTTTGACGGCCTTAAGGATATGATCTTATCCATGCTCGGCGGCATGAAATGTAAAATAGATACCAATACCTTTCAAAATGATATGACTACTTTCCGCAGTAGGGATGATGTGCTTACACTGCTGGTACATCTGGGATATCTGGCTTATGATGTATCTGCTGAAAGCGTATTTATCCCTAATCAAGAAGTAACGGAAGAATTCCTGCGTGCCATAAAAAATGCAGCAGACAGCCCTAAACTGATACAAGTAATCCGTCAATCAGAGCAGTTATTGGATGCTACATTGCATATGGATGAAGAAACGGTGGCCAGACTATTGGATAAGATCCACACGGAATATACCTCACCCTTATTCTATAACAATGAGCAGTCTCTACGCGCAGCTATTCAGCTGGCTTATATCAGCCGGGTGAAAGATTATCTGGAATTCCAAGAACTTCCAAGCGGACAAGGTTATGCAGATATCGTTTTTCTTCCTAAGAGGGGGTCTGATAAACCTCTGTTGCTTGTAGAATTGAAATGGAATAACTCATCAGAAGGCGCCATTGCACAGATTAGGAACAAACAATATATACAGGTTGTGGAAGATTTTGGCGGTAAAATTCTTCTGGTTGGAATCAACTATGACAAAAAGAACAAAAAACACTCTTGTAAGATAGAATACCTGTAGTATCTCTGAAAGCCTATCTACCCGGCCATTTTCGCTAATAAAATGGCCGGAATCTATAGTCATCTTATTTTACAAATAATATGCGGCAAATAGGAACTCACACATCACCCCATTGCTCACATCAATCCCCCGCTCTGTCAGCCGCACGTACTCTCCTGCCTCTTCCATCATCCCCAGCCCATACATCCTCTCAAGCACTCCACCGTAGACACTCTCCATACTGCACCCGAATTCCGCTTCGAACCGCGCCTTCGACACCCCTTCTGTCTTCCGAAGTCCCAGGAACATACATTCCTCCATCTGCTCCGTCCGGCTTAACGCCGCCGGTTCCCCTCCGTCATTCCAGCGCCGGTTATCCATAAGCGACGCCGCACCCGCGCCGATCCCCAGATACTCCGTCCGGTCCCAGTACCCCAGGTTATGCCTGCACTCATATCCCGGCAGTGCATAGTTCGAGATCTCATACCGGTGGTACCCGTACTCTTCGAGGATACTCTTCGTCCGCCGATACATCTGACGTTCTTCCTCTTCTCCCGGCAATTCCCTGGTACTTCCCCTTCGCGCTTCGTCAATATTCCCGGCTTCCGTCGTTACCCTTCCGGCTTCACCAATACTCCGTTCCGTCACATCCCCCTCATCTGCACACCTCTCACCGTATCTCTCGTAAAAAGGCGTCCCTTCCTCAATGATCAGGCTGTAAGCCGAGATATGCTCCGGTCTTAATTCTGCCGTCTTCCGAATCGTCTCCTCCCATCCTTCCACCGTCTGACCCGGTATGGCTGACATCAGATCAATATTGATGTTCCGATACCCGGCTCCCCTGGCAAGCTCATAAGTTCTTAAGAATTCCTCATACGTGTGGATCCGCCCAAGGATTTTAAGCTCGTCGTTCTCCGCCGACTGCAGTCCGATACTCAGCCGGTTGATCCCCGCCCTCTTATAAGCCGCAAGCTTCTCTTCTGTCACCGTACCGGGATTCATCTCTATGGTGATCTCCGCCTCCACTTCCACGGCAAATGTATCATAGACTGCCGCGAATATGTCAAGGATCTGCCCGGCTTCCAGGATAGACGGGGTTCCGCCGCCCACAAAGATACTCACAACGCGATAAGCCTTCGCCGTCTCACCGTAGGAACGGATCTGCCGGCAAAGACCTTCCACATACTCCTGCCGCTCCTCCTTCGTGGAAGGTGCGGACAGGAAGTCACAATATTGACATTTTCTTACACAAAACGGAATATGAATATACAACTCTAATGGTCTCATTATTTATCGTCCAACTTTAATACGCTCATAAATGCCTTCTGCGGGATCTCTACATTGCCTACCTGCCGCATACGCTTCTTGCCTTCTTTCTGCTTCTCAAGAAGCTTCCTCTTACGGCTGATATCGCCGCCGTAGCACTTGGCAAGCACGTCCTTCCTCATGGCCTTCACTGTCTCTCTGGCAATGATCTTGCTGCCGATCGCCGCCTGGATCGGAATCTCGAAGAGCTGCCTCGGAATCTCTTCTTTAAGCTTCTCACACATCTTCCGCCCGCGCTCATAGGCCGTATCCGCATGGATAATGAAGGACAATGCGTCTACTTCTTCTTTGTTGATCAGGATATCCAGCTTCACCAGGTTCGACTGCACATACTCGTCCATCTCATAGTCGAAAGATGCATAGCCTCTGGAGCGTGATTTGAGTGCATCGAAGAAATCATAGATGATCTCATTAAGCGGCAGATGATACCGAAGCACCGCGCGGGTCTCCTCGATATATTCCATCCCGTCATACACTCCTCTGCGCTCCTGGCACAGATCCATGATCGCCCCGATGAATTCTGAGGTAACCATGATCTCCGCTTTCACCATAGGCTCCTCCATATATTCGATCTCCGACGGATCCGGCAGGTTGGTCGGGTTCGTCAGTTCGATCACCTCGCCGTTGGTCTTATGAACCTTGTAGATCACGCCCGGCGCCGTCGTCACCAGATCCAGGTTGTACTCCCTCTCCAGACGCTCCTGTATAATCTCCAGATGCAGAAGCCCCAAGAAACCGCACCGGAAACCAAATCCCAGCGCAACAGACGTCTCTGGCTCAAACTGCAGAGACGCATCGTTGAGCCGAAGCTTCTCCAACGCATCCCGAAGATCCGGGTACTTGGCCCCGTCCGCCGGATACATGCCGCAGTACACCATCGGATTGACCTTCTTATAGCCCGGAAGCGGCTCATCACAAGGGCTTGCGGCATTCGTGATGGTATCGCCCACACGGGTATCCTTCACATTCTTAAGGCTTGCCGTGATATAACCGACCATCCCCGCGCTCAGCTCCTCACAGGGGATGAACTGTCCCGCGCCGAAATATCCGACCTCGACCACCTCTGCCTTCGCTCCGGTCGCCATCATCAGAATCGGTGTTCCCTTCCTGACCGTCCCTTCCTTGATCCTGCAGAATACGATCACACCCTTATATGAATCATATAAGGAATCGAAGATCAGCGCCTTAAGCGGCGCCGCCGGATCGCCTGTCGGCGCCGGGATCTTCTCCACGATCTGCTCCAGCACTTCTTCTACATTAAGCCCGGTCTTTGCCGAGATCTGCGGCGCATCCGCCGCCTCGATCCCGATCACATCCTCAATCTCCTCGATCGCCCTTTCCGGCTCCGCGCTTGGAAGGTCGATCTTATTGATGACCGGCATCACATCCAGATCATGATCCAGGGCCAGATAGACGTTCGCCAGCGTCTGCGCCTCCACTCCCTGAGCCGCATCCACCACCAGAATCGCACCGTCGCAGGCCGCAAGGCTTCTTGACACCTCGTAGTTAAAATCCACATGCCCCGGCGTATCGATCAGGTTGAATATATATTCCTCCCCGCTCTTCGCCTGGTAGACGATACGCACCGCCTGCGCCTTGATGGTGATGCCTCTCTCCCGCTCAAGCTCCATATTATCCAACACCTGGGACTGCATCTCGCGGCTGGTGAGAAGGCCCGTCATCTCAATGATGCGGTCCGCCAGCGTCGATTTCCCGTGGTCGATATGCGCTATAATACAAAAATTACGAATCTTACTCTGATCTATTCCTGCCATTTACTATATCCCTTCTATCCTCTTCGCTTACTTTGCTCAGTATACCATGCAGAACCATAATTGACAACACAAGTTATGCGCTGAATTTCACGATAAATATCTCTACACTCATCACGTCGTTCAGCCGCCCCGTCTTCACCAGCTCCTCGGTATCGGCGGCCTCCTCCATGATTCCGCGTAGCTCAGATGCGGTAAAGCTCCTGCACTGCTGCATATATTTGCCCGCAACAAAGGGATGCAGCTTCGCAGCCTTCGCGATCTGCCCCTTATCATACCCTCTTCTTAACAGTTCTTTTACCTCCAACAGCAGCTTAAACTGGCGTGACAGGAGATACAGGATCCGCATCGGAGGCTCCTTTAACGCGAGCAGGTCATAATAATAATCAAGCGCCTTCTTCTGCTTCTTCTCTGCTACCGCCTCGACCATATCGAAGATCTTATTAGAGATCTGGGTGGTACAGACTGCATCGATATCCTGCGCCGTGATCTCGCTGCTTCCAAGGGTATAGGAGAATAGCTTCTCCAGCTCCTTTTCCAGATTCTCCATATCCGTCCCCGTCTTAGACACCAGATAACGGGCGGCCGACTCCTTGATCTGCCGCCCTTCTCTCTTCACATTGCCCGCGATCCAGTAGAGCAGCGTCTTCTCATCCTGCCGCCCCATCTCAACAATACGTCCCCTGTCCTTTACTGCCTTAAAAAGCTTCCCCCGCTTGTCCACTTCACTCTCTATGAAGAGGAAACAGGCCGTATCCGGCATCTCCTTGATATAATCCGCCAGCTCCGGAACTGCATTCTTGAAAAACCCGGAATTCTCCACCACGATCAGCCGGCGCTCTGCAAAAAAAGGCATCGTCTCCGCCAGATCAATAAGCTCACCCGGCCGGATCCCCTTCCCTTCAAAATAAGCATAATTAATCGTGTCCCCGTCCGGGATCATGGCCTTCGTCATCCGGTCCCTATACTGCCTCTTCAGATAAGTCTCCTCCCCGTACAGGAGGTAGACCTTCTTAAACTGTCCTGATTTGATATCTTCATTCAGACTCTTCATGGACTATCTCACCATATCTCTTGAGATCTCCTCCAATGAATGGGCGCCGCACATAGCCATGGTATCTTCTAACTCCGCCGTAAGCTTTGCCATGTAAGCCGCTACGCCCTCTGCGCCGCCGCCATACACAGCCGACACGAACGGACGTCCGATCAGAACCGCGTCCGCGCCAAGCGCCAACGCCTTGAACACATCCACGCCGGAACGGATCCCGCCGTCCACGAAGATCTTCATATCCTTGCCGACAGCCGCCGCGATCTCTTCTAATACTTCTGCCGTCGCCGGACACTGGTCAAGGACACGTCCGCCGTGATTAGATACAACGATTCCTGCTGCATTCGCTTGCTTCGCTTTCAACGCACCCTTCACCGTCATAATACCCTTCACGATGAAAGGAACTCCCGCCTCTGCAACGATTCCTGCCAGCTCTTCCACAGACTTACTTCCCGCAGGCGGTGTCAGGTTCTTGAGAAACGGCAGCCCCGCCGCATCTATATCCATCGCCGCCGCGAATGAACCGCTTTCCTTAACCAGGGAGAATTTCTCCTTCAATGTGTTGATATCCCATGGTTTTACTGTCGGTATCCCTTTGCCGCCCTTCTGCCCGATCGCTCTGGTTGCCGCCTCCATCACCGCCGGATTCGTCCCGTCGCCTGTAAATGCGGCGATCCCCGCGTCCGCACAGGCGGATACCAGGATATCATTATACTGAAGGTCGTCATATTTATCCCCATAGTGAAGCTTCATAGCCCCGATCGGCGCCGCAAATATCGGTGTGGCAAACTGCTGCCCGAACAGCCCAAACGCTGTACTCACCGGCTGGTTCTCGCAGATCGTATCCATATTGAGGCAGATCTCCTGCCACTTGTCGTAGTTGCGGATCGCAACCGTCCCGCTTCCTTTCGCACCCGGCCCCGGTATCTGATTCCTGCATGCCTTGCCGTTGCACACCGGACAAGCCTTGCAATATTCACCCATACATGTTCTGGCATTCGCCAATACTTCTTCATATAGCATCTTCTCAATCCTCCATTTTTTTAATATATTTCTTCCGTTCTGCCCATCTCTTCATTAGTATCTGGAATCCTGCCGCCAGGGCAAATGTAAGCACATAGTTCAACAGCATCAGGGCAATCCTTGTTCCCGCCGTTCCTTCCATCAGCCCGTAATAGAAGAAATACCCATAGACGACCTGATGGATCAGATACATATTGGCAGAACAGTCTCCTAATATCACTAACAGCCTGCATGACAGCGCCCTTGAGAGAAACCCCTGGGATCTATGAATGCCCCACAGCAGAAGCACATTCGGTACGATCCAGACGATGCTTCGAAACAGCCATTCCGGCATCGGTACGCAGAACATCAATACCGCGATCCAAAGTCCGGCGATCACTCCGATCAGCCCATATTTTCTCCCTTCCGGCAGTTTAAAGCTGATCATGCCGGCGATCATGCCGATCACATATTCCCCCACACGGGCCAGCGGGAAGATATAGACCCAATACTCGGTTACAAGCTTAGTCCTCCCGATCAAGAAGCAATACACAAATTGTAATGCGAATATGGCCGCCATAACCTTTACTGCCCTGCGAAGCTTCTGGTTCTTAAGCAGACGCGCCGTACCGTGCAAAAGCGACGGCGTCAGAAGACAGAGCGCCGCATACGTGGACAGGAACCATGAAACTCCGTTATATCCCCAATAATACTTCGGATATAAGGACTTTGTCAATGTCACATTCATGAAAAAAACAATTCCCCAGAAGATCAGCTCCTTAGCGCCATTGGTCCGTATCGCCGGAAGTATCCCCGAGACAGGGATACTTGCAACCGTCATGATGATATGCAGGAGATACAACTTCTTAATATGACGCAGCATATAGGATACACTGCTTTTCATGTCTCTGTGCGGCTGCTTCCCATTTGCCCAGGACAGGCCGTTAAGATATCCGCTCAGCATGAAGAACAAGCTGACTCCCCACACTGCATACATAGCAAGGCCTGTATTCCCATAATGATAAAATATGATCCCTGCAAGTGCGACTGCCCTAAGTCCCTGGAATTCGCCAATCTTCGCATTAGACGGTGACGCCGTCTCATTTCCCATCCTCAGTCCCCCATAATATAATTATTTTAGTATCTCTTTCAGGAGATCTAACAGCTTCGGAATATTGATCGGCTTCGCGATATGGCCGTTCATCCCTGCTTCAAGCGCCGCTCTCCTGTCCTCGTCAAATGCATTGGCAGTCATCGCAATGATCGGGATATTTGCGATCTCCTGATCCGTAAACGCCCTGATCTGTCTCGTAGCATCATACCCATTCATGATCGGCATCTGTATATCCATAAGGATCAGATCGTATTGCCCGGCTTCTGCCGTCTTCATCTTCTCTACCGCCACTGCGCCGTCGTCCGCCACATCAATGACGAATCCCGATTCCTTAAGGATCTCCACTGCGATCTCCTGGTTCAGTTCATTGTCCTCAACCAGCAGGATCTTCTTCCCGTCAAAGGAGAGCGGCTCTTCCACAGCCGTACTCTCCATATCCTGAACCATGTACGGCGATTCGAGGATCTCTCTTAGCTCTGACAAGAAGATCGGCTTAGAGCAGAACGCCGTGACTCCCGCATTCCTTGCCTCTTCCTCGATATCTGTCCAGTCATAAGCAGTCAGAATGATGATCGGCGTGTCATCCCCGATGATCCCCCGGATCCTTCTCACCACCTCGATACCGTTCATATCCGGCATCAGCCAGTCTATGATAAATGCCGCATACTCATCATTCTGCTCTCCTGCCAGCTTGACACGGAGTACCGCTTCCTTCCCGGAAGTCGTCCAGTCCGGACGCATCCCGATCGTAGAGAGCATCTTGGTGACGCTTGAGCAAGTATTGAAGTCATCATCCGCCACAAGCGCCCTGAGTCCCTGTAACTCCGGAATAATCTCCTGCCTTACCGGACCCGAACAGGTCCGGAGCTGTAAGGATACCGTAAATGTCGAACCCTTTCCTTCCTCGCTGACGACGCTGACCGTACCTCCCATCATATCTACGATATTCTTGGTGATCGCCATTCCAAGTCCCGTTCCCTGGACTCCGCTGACCGTACTCGTCCGTTCCCGCTCAAACGGCTCAAATACATGCTCTAAGAATTCCTGGCTCATACCGATCCCGGTATCCTTCACCTGGAAGTCATAGGATGCATAGCCCTCATGCGCATTTTCCTTCTGCATGATGCGCACACTCACAATACCGCCCGGTTCCGTGAACTTCATGGCATTACTCAGGAGATTCAGCAAGACCTGATTCAGCCTCAGACTGTCGCACATTACATTTTCATTGACCACATCGGCCGTATCAATATAGAATTCCAACTGTTTCGATGTGATATCAGCCTGCACGATCGTCCGAAGGTCATGCATAATCTCCGGAAGGGACATCTCCTTCTCCTCGATCTTAACCTTCCCGCTCTCGATCCGGCTCATATCCAGCACATCATTGATCAGGCTGAGCAGATGGTTGCTTGACGTGGTGATCTTCGACAGATAATCCTGCACCTGCTCTGTATTGTCGATGTGTGCCGCTGCCAGAGAAGTGAATCCTATGATCGCGTTCATAGGCGTCCTGATATCATGGGACATGTTATTCAGGAACGTAGTCTTCGCCTTGTTAGCATGCTGCGCCGCCGCCAATGCGTCCTGGAGATCCGCCTTCTGCTGCTCTAACCGGACTTTCATCTTCTTCTCATCGTCAATATCCACAAAGAGCCCGACAAAAGTGAGCGGTGAACCATCCTCCCTCCTTGACAGCCTTCCGGCCGCATGGAACCATCTCCACCCGGCATGCTTCGTGAGAAGACGGTATTCTACATTATAAGTCTTCTTATCGCTATAGTCTCTTACCGTGTCCCAGTATTCCTTTACCACCCATTCCTTATCATCCGCATGCAGAAGGTCAGACCATGATTCCAACCTGTTAGGGAACTCCTCTTCACTCTCATAGCCAAGCATTCTCCGAAATGTATCCGTCCATATACAAGAAACCATCTCCGCCTTCTCATTGAACTCCATGTTCCAGCGTCCGGATCCCATAGCATTATGGATATTCTCCATGTCCGTCTGCTCTCTCTCAATCTGTGCATAAGCGGCCCTGATCCTGGCTCCGTCTTCCCGCTCCTGTTTAAGGAGAATCCCGGCGCTCCTCTTGGAATGGCAGATCAGCCCCAGAAATACCGCCAGCATAACCGCCATTGTTATTATGATCTGGATAATTCCGTGCTTCATCATTTCAGAGCTGATGGTACTGATCTGGTCGCTGATCACATTTTCCCGAATCAGGATGGTCAGCATCCAGTTCGTGCCCTCCACCGGAATATAACAGAGTTCTTCCGGCGTCTCCCGGTAAGTAAAGGAAATATGCCCCGCTTCTCCGGCTTCAAAATCAGCTTTAAACTGATCATAATTGGAATCCTCTTCCATCCTGGCTTCCTCAAGCGCGGCAAGAATATTCTTGCCTGCCGTAAGATAGCCGAAATCATCATAAGTCAGACTCTCTCCATTGCGGTAATACAGATTACAATAAGTCTCATTATCGTCGGTCTGCAGTGTCAGAGAGCTTAACATCTCACTGATATTAACCTGGACAAAACACACCTTAAGCTGCGAACCTTGGAATATGATCCCCTCCTTCACAGGGATCGCAAGGATCACCTGCTTCTTCGCACCGTAGAGACTCGACATACTGATCACCGGCCCTTTCATTTCCTCTGAAAGAAAGCTGTATCTGCTAAGCCCTGAGGACGTACTGTGTTCAGCATAGACGATTCCTTCCTCATCCACCAGCACGAACTTATCCACCCTATAGAGCTTCTTCACCTTCCCCAAGAACGCACGTAATGTCTCCTGCGACTCAAGATCCGATTCATCCAATACACTCAGCGCATTCTCCATATATTCGAAATGATTCTTAAGCTCCTCCGATACGACCTGCGCCCTTCGGCCGGCAAGCTCCTCCAGATAGAACTCACTGACCCTGTTCACCGCTTGATCGGTACCCTTTCTTGCACTGTTCGACACCCAGACCGTCGTAATAAGAAGAATCGCCGCAATGATAACCCCGCCCCACACCGCGAATGCGACTGCCTGTCTTCTCTGCTTTTCATTAATATTGTTCTGTTGTGATCGATTCATTCTATACTCCTTAATTAATTTCACCGTATAACATCCGAAGCATTGACGCGGCGCCGTCCCTGTAAATGATCGTTGTCATCTCTTCCGTCTTCTCAGAATATGCTTCCCCGGGAAGAAGCCCGTCCGCAATCTTTATTGCCACCTGAACCGTGTCAAAACCAATAGAATAGCAATCCTGCACACCAAGTGCATAGATGATCCCGTCCCTCAGATACCTGAGCGCTTCCTGGTCGTGATCCATCCCGACGATTACAATATCGTCCTCCCTCCCAGCCTCGATGACCGCTCTTGCCGTCCCCACCGGATTACTCATATTACAGCAGACGAATCCCGCCAGGTCCTTATGCTTCTTAAGAATCTCCCCGGCAAATTCATATGCCTTATCTACATCATCTTCATCATAAACGATCTCTGCAATCTCCATATCCGGATACTTCGCGATCACATCCCGCGCGCCAAGAGCCCTGTCCTCATGGCAAGGCGCCTCCTTAGTCCCTACAAGTACGGCAACCTTGCCGCATCCTCCAAGCTTCTTGCAGAGAGCCTCTGCAAGACTGGCGCCGTCCTCATAATTATGCGTATTGCCTACATAAGCAATACGGGCACACCCGTCTTCCCTTGAAGCATCCGAGCTTGAAAATGTCATGACCTTTTGTCCGTCTTCTATAAGCCCGTTGATCACAGGCGTAACGATATCCACATCCGCAACGTCCACCCCGATCACATCAAATCCCCTTCCCGAAACCTCCGACAGACGCTGTATCTGATCCTGTGCAGAGACGCCGCCAGGGGCAAGGTACTCGTAATTGATGATAATTCCCTTCTGCTCGTATTGCTTGGCCGCATCCTCAATCCCCAATGCAACCGCATCCCACCAGGGATGGACCATCTTATAAGTGAGATAAAAATTATATTCCTTCTTCTGCGGCTCATAGCCGTCCAGCTCATGATCAAAATCAACAGCTTCCAAAGCCTCTTCTTCCCCCATGTCCGAATCCGCCGACCACTCTTCGGCAGCTGGCAACGGCTTATCCCCCGGTCGGCTGCCGCATCCTGTAAACCCGACAGCGCTGATACAGACTGCCCCTGCCAGCGCCGTACCTAATGAGACGTTCCGTATTACAGCTCTCTGACTCTGCTTGCGGACCTTTTCCCTGGTTCTGTCACCATCGGTGTCTTCAAGCATCTTCCTAAACATGATTGCAAGTCTCCTCCCATCTATCTTCTCTATCTGCTAAATTCTATATCCATGCATTCGTCATTATTTTTCATTGTATCATAATTTTCAATTGTTTTACAGATGTTTTACAGATATTCTTAGCAACACTAAAACAGACAAAAAAATAACATGTACTAATTTACATGTTATTTCTTTGAAGACTCCTTTTTTAATTCTCCTAATCTGTATCTGTCTATGCGCTCTGATTCTTCCGAAACAGATCCAGCGGATTCATCGTAACAAGCACGGCGCCGAGAACGATAATGATAGATCCTGCGACGATCGTAACCGTCAATTCCTGTCCAAGGAATAATACGCAGAATAATACTCCCCAGAATGCATAAGTTACATTCAGCGACATTCCGATGGCGCATCCAACCAATGCATTGCTCTTATACCAAGTAAGGAATGAAACCGCGGCAGAAAGCCCCGCCACAAGGAGCCAGATAACCGGGATCCCCGCCTGTAAGGTTCCCGCAAGGAGCGACAATGCTTTGACAGCCGGAACGATGATCGCCAGATCCACGATACCGGAGATCAATTCACGCAGATTCACGGATATCTCCGGTTCAAGCTCTTCACCGCTGGAGCTTGAGAACATCCCTTCAAGTCCCCAGCAGATCGCCGCGATCAGGGCGCAGATGATACCGAGAGTAAAGTTCTTCGTTCCTTCCGGTTCCACCCAGTTAATGATGATAGCGCCCGACACACAGATGATCATACCTGCCACTACTCTCTTCGTAGGTCTCTGCTTTAAGAATATCCATGAGAAGATAGCGCCGAAGAGACTGCATGTTGCAGAGATCGGGATCGCATAGGCTCCGGCAAGGGCCAATCCTACCAGATAGGCTCCGTTTGCTACGGGGCCGCCGAGCAGAGAACCAAGGACGATCATTTGTCCCGGCCGGGTTTTCAGGCATTGCCATACCTCCGCCATCCGCCCCCTCTTTATATTATATATAGAAAGCCAGATTCCCGCGAACAGGTCGTTTAACCCGGAACACACATAGGGCGCCGCAAGCAGTCCCGCCGCCGTTACCAGGGGCTCATAATAGCCTGCCACCATAACGAGTGTCGTATAGATCCCATATGTAAGGCCAGATATGATACCTGACCAGATACCAATGGAATGTGATTTGTCTACTGTCATTATATTTTCCTCCTAATGCTGTTTTTTACGACTGATAAAGCTTCTTATACAGCCGCTTGATGTGCTCCGCCGTCGGTACTCTGGGATTGGTCGCGGTACAACGGTCTTTCAGTGCGTTCTCTGCCATAACGTCGATCGATCGCAGATAGCTGTCAGCATCGATATTCAGTTCTGCAAAACGGACCGGGATGCCGATCCGGCTCATGAGACTGCGGATCTGGCGTACCATAAGGTGGACCGTCGCTTTATTCGTTCCGGCAGAGATCCCAAGAAGCCTTGCAATATCCAGATAACGCAAAAGCGCGTCTGTCTCACCCGGTATTTCAAGTCCGGCGTTATATTCGATAACGATGGGTAAAAGCACCGCATTACAGCGCCCATGCGGAAGATGGAACTGTGCCCCCAGCGCGTGCGCCATACTGTGGCAGATTCCAAGTGAAGCCGCATTAAACGCCATGCCCGCCATGCAGGACGCGTTATGCATATGGGCTCTTGCATCCATATCATCCCCGCTCGCCACACAGCGTTCCAGATAGTCCCAGACCGTCCGTATGGACTTCTCTGCCATAGCGTCGGTAAAATCATTGGCATCCGTGGAAACAAAGGCTTCAAGTCCATGCGTAAGCACATCCATTCCAGTATCCGCCGTGATGGACGGCGGTACGGTGGACGTAAGCTTCGGATCTAAGAATACCGCATCCGGTATCATCCGGGAATCGATCAGCGGATATTTAATCCCCGCCTCCCTGTCTGAAACCACCGCAAACGCAGTCACTTCACTTCCGGTCCCGCTTGTGGTCGGGACCGCGATGATGCAAGGTCTTGCGATATCATGCATCTTGGCATACAGATGTACGACCGCCTTAGCCGTATCAATGGCAGAACCGCCGCCAAAGGCGAACACTGTATCCGGTTTGAAAGCATTCAGCTGATTCAATCCCTTTTGTATCACCGCCATGTCAGGATCCGGAACTACGTCTGCAAAAATATAGTATTCCACACGCATCTTGGCTAGCTTTGTCACGATCAGATCGGTTTTTCCTGACTGTTTCATGAAAGGATCGCAGAAGATAAATGCACGCTTTATCTCAAATTCACTTATTTTTTCGCAGGAATCTTCTCCCATATATATTCTTGTGTTCATAGTAAATTCTTCCATATCAACTCCTCCTTTCTTTCGCTGTCTAAAATCATGCTTTTTTACAGATCGGAATAATGATTTCTGTCACAAATTCATCCAGGATCTCCGATGTCCAGTAATCCAATACATACCGTTCTATCGATCTTTCTTTGCAGACATATCCCTGCTTCTCAATATATTCCAGGATCTTCTGATAGCTCTCCTTAATGTTGTCATAACCGCCCAAATGATAGAGGGACGCCACCATCTGTCCTTTCATGACAAGGATGTTCGTCCGTCTGTCACAAGTCCCGACGATCCGCTGCATGATCCGTGCAGTGCGGCAGACTCCTTCCATCTTGTCCTGCATGGAAGGATATTCTATGATGATCGGACCGGTAATGGAACAATTCATACTGGAAAGGTAATCCGTCCATGGTATATTGATCACGGCGTCTCTGTAGTTATAGGAAAACTCCTGATCCAGATACGCATATTCCTGAGTAGGCAGATATTTAATACATACCGGACACTCAGCCTGGGCAGATACCGTCTTTGCTTCCCGGATCAACTCATACCAGTCGTTCACAGACACATAGCTCTTATGGATCTCCTGCTCTGCCCGGCTCAGTTCTATTATTTTCTTACGGAAATTATCCTCCATACCATGATAAGATTCCCCATTCAGAAGTCCTACCATCTCCTCCAGTTTAAACCCCAGCTGCTTATAATATTTGATCACAGGAATTTTCAGCAGCGTGATACTGCTGTAATAACGGTATCCGTTCTCTTCGCTGACGTAATCCGGTGTTACAACACCCATCTTGTCATAGAAACGCAGTGTTTTTGTAGAGACATTACAGATCTTACTAGCCTCGCCAATAGAATATAATTTTTTCTTGTTTTCCCTCATCCTCACCACACGATTCCTTTTATCCTGATTTCTAGTACATTATTGCATTAATCTTGAAGTAATAGTGCTTGATATTCGTGTCAGCTGTGCGTCTGCGAACCGACGGTGCAGCGGGCTGCATCTAGGTTCGAAGGCGTGCAGATGGCATGGATAGCAGGCGCTTATTACTCAAGAATTAATGCAATGATGTACTAGCACCTTTCAAAATCGGGCCTGTGTTTGGGCAGGCCCGATCATGATGAATTACTGTAACAGTGAAGGTATCTGAACTGTTACGAATTACTCTGCTTTTGTCGGAAGAATAGATTCCACTTCCTGATGCGGACGCGGGATCACATGTACGGAGAGCAGTTCGCCGACTCTCTGTGCAGCCGCGGCTCCGGCATCTGTCGCAGCCTTAACGGCTCCTACGTCTCCGCGGACCATAACGGTAACCAGGCCGCCGCCTACGAATTCTCTTCCGATCAGATAAACGTTAGCCGCTTTTACCATAGCGTCTGCTGCCTCTACCGCGCCGATCAGTCCCTTTGTCTCGATCATTCCTAATGCATCATACTTTGTCATTTTTATTTCCTCCTGTTTTATAAATAATTTTGTTATTTAATTATCATTAATTTGGTTTTTGAGTTAATGCAGTATGCATTTGCCTCTTCTGTATCAATATGGCACTCCAGAGCGCCTTTGTCATCCGCACGGACTACTACATTGTCCATGATCCCGGCCCTTGGCCCGTCGACCGCCAGTTTTACCTTCTGCCCGTCATGAACCCCGTAAGCTTTTGCCTCCATAGGATTCATATGTATATGCCGCTGAGCCACGATAACGCCTTCTTTGATCTGTACGGAACCCTTCGGCCCCACCATGATGATACCGCCGCTTTCCGCAAGATCCCCGGACTGCCTAAGAGGCGCCTGTAAGCCTAACTTAAACATATCGCCGGCAAGGATCTCTACCTGATTCTGCTGCCTTGTGGGCCCCAGTACCCGGACCTTTTCGATCACGCCTCTCGGACCGCACAGCGTCACGCACTCTTTGCAGGCGAACTGCCCCGGCTGGGACAGATTCTTGATCCGTTCAAGCACGTAGTCTTTTCCGAAGAGTACCTCAACCGCCTCTTCTGTCAGATGCACGTGACGGTTGGAGATCCCTACCGGGACCAATCCCTTTTTTGCATCCTCTGTATATGCGTCAGAGTTGGAAGATTTCACAGATTCAACTGCTTTTAAGAACAGCTCCAGAATCTCATTATAGCTGTTATTATCCATTTTACTCTCCCTTCATGGCATTCACCAGCCCATTGATCATATCCTTCAACTGTTCAAGATTGATCCCTTCATCTGACGATGCCATCTTCCTGCTGTCGATGTCCTCTGAGACAGTCTGTGTACCTGCCACGCAAGCCGCATGAGCCGCTGCCATCGGATTTCTGACGAAGCTTGCCGGTGACTGTGCGTCGCATCCGCAGCTGTTGCATCCGGTACTGTAAGAGATCGGCGTTGCCGGAATAGACGAACATGTCTGGCTCTTTGCTGAAGCATCAGCGCATACATGGAACGTCGGATCATCACTGGCAAGAGTAACCGCATCCTTGATCCCATAGCATACCGTCTTCTTATTGATGAGATGCAGCGGCGTTACATTCTCCGATACGGAGCTTCCGCCCATGGTTCCGCAGCCAAGCGTAAACGCCGGTGCAAGCCCGGTACTTAATCCGGTTCCGCCCATACTTCCGCCGGTATTGACAAGAATACGAGACGCCGGCTTAACTGCAAATTCACGGACGATCTTCTCGTCCTGGGTATGCAGGTTCATCGTATGCCCGATCCCGTTCTGGAGCAGCTTCATAGAGAGCTCGCACGCCTCATGCCAGTCGCGTACAACATAGAATCCAAGCACACAGGTCAGCTTCTCGTATGACAGGAGATTCCCTTCTCCGACACCGCTTTGCTTCCCGATGAGCACGGTCGTATTGTCCGGTACGCTGATTCCTGCGCCTTCTGCAATGACCTTGGCAGACCTTCCCACATACTTCGCATTCATAGTATGGCCGTTTTTAAACAGTACAGAGCATACCTTTTTAACTTCATCAGGATTCATGAAATATGCTCCCTGCGCCTTCAGTTCCGCAACAACCGCGTCATGATTGCACTCTTCTACTATGATAGACTGTTCCGACGCACAGATGGTACCGTTGTCAAATGTCTTGCTCGCGATAATATTCGATACAGCTTTTTTCACATCGGCAGTACGCTCGATATAGGAAGGAGAGTTGCCCGCCCCTACTCCGATCGCCGGTTTGCCTGCACTGTAAGCAGCTTTTACCATGCCCGGACCGCCTGTCGCGATGATCAGCTTGACCGCGTCGTTGTGCATCAGTTCATTCGTCGCCTGCATCGTACACATAGACAGGCATCCGATCGTATCCGACGGCGCCCCTGCGTCTACCGCCGCCTGTGCCATCAGCCGCGCAGCCCTGGAGGTGCACTTAAGCGCTGACGGATGAGGGGAGAATACAATTGCATTTCTTGCCTTAACCGCTATCAGTGATTTGTAGATCACCGTCGACGTCGGATTCGTAGAAGGGATGATACCCATGATCAAACCGACCGGATCGGCAACCTCAAACATCTTGTTCACAGGATCCTCTGAGATGATCCCCTGAGTCTTCATATCTTTGATATAATTATACACCAGAGTCGATGCTCCGTGATTCTTATATATTTTGTCCTGCACTTTTCCAAAGCCAGTCTCTTCTACAGCCATCTGCGCCAGTTCTGCCGCGTGTTCCTCTGCGGCTCTGACCATATTCTGCAGAATCTTGTCGATCTGATCCTCCGAGTATTTCGCAATACGCTCGGCGGCGGCGGAACCATATTTGCAGAGATCCCTCGCCTCCTGTATGGACCGCAGATCAAGATCCATGTTATCCATAATATTCCTCCTCACTATGATTCAGTGTAGAAATCTTTCAGCCAATCCAGCATTTCTCTCTTTGTCATGTTTGCCGCCGATTCGCTGTTAAGATTCGTTTCCGGATATTCGCCAAGGAGCATTTCTCTTATCTCGGCTGTTCTGGAGCGTTTCAGCACTGAAATTGCCTTGTCGATCCCGTCTGTTTCCACGGTACTCTCAACATATGCCCTGTTTGCTCCTGCTTTCTTCGCCTCAGATTCCGGGTTCTGATCCGGTTTTTCTTCCCCGGCCGCTTCCGGCTCTTCCTTAGAGGTCTCTTCATCTGCCGTTTCCGGCTCTTCCTCAAAGGCTTCTTCTTCTAATTTATCTTCTGTGTTCTCAATCTCTTCCTGTTCCCAAACCGGATCTACAGAACCGATCATCGAACCGTCAAGGCTTTCATGCGGACGCGGGATCACATGTGTGGAAAGAATCGTTCCTCCCATTCTGGCAACCGCAGACGCCGCCGCATCCACGGAAGCCCTGCACGCCGCAACATCTCCTGTGACCGTAATGGTGACGATACCGCCTTTTACGAATGTTCTTTCCACCAGACGCACCTCGGCCGCCTTAAGCATAGCGTCCGCACCTTCAATGGCTGCGATCAGCCCTCTGGTTTCAATAAAACCTAAAGCCTGCATATATCATCCTCCTAATTGATCAGTATGTTGCATAAAATGCCTTTCCAAGTCCTTTGGCGCCAAATGCACACTTGATTCCCTTCTTGATAAAGAACACGTCGCCAGCCTTCGCTTCATATACTTTTCCGTCGATCGTAACAGTAATACAGCCGCTTATGATATAATAGATCTCCTGACATTCGGTTTCCCAGCCAAAGTTGACGTCGTCAATCGTAATAATGCCCGCCGCTATGGAAGATCTGTCGTCTGCGCCTATGATCTCCCTATAGTTGACCTTGCCTGCCTGCGCAGGATCGCCTGTGTCTAAGACCTCCGTCCTGACACTGCTGCCGCGGATCAATTTGAATCCTGCCGGATCGTACTCTGCCTCATACGGCTTACTGTCCGCCCCGCATGCCGCGAGCATGTCATTTAGAAGCCCGCTCTTTGAAAGGCTCGACAGGACTTTAAAAATCAGGTCCGCGCTTACTTCTCCTCCCGGGTCCCCTGCCGCTGCAGTCTTATGATCCTGACAGCAGGAAGCAGACGGCGTCTCCTTTGCGGCCGGACATGCGCCTTCCTTGACCGTCATGCCATTCGCGTTGATCGCATCCATCGCTGCAGGCGTAAGCAATGTATTCCCGTCTGTATAGACGATACTCTGCCCGTTTGCCTTCATCTCATTCACGGCGGCTACATCAATCAGTCTTTTCATTCTTGTCTTTCACCTCCTGTTCTATTCTTCGAAACAGCAATCCTCGTCAATAATTCCGATGATCGCTGCATCAATCGGGATATTATCGTTATCAAACATTCTGCGGGCAGAAGATCCCGTGGTCACAAGTACCCGGTCTCCGATCCCCGCACTGATCACATCTGCCGCCACCAGTCTCTTACCGGCTTCTATTCCGCCTATGATCTCAACAAGCATCAGCTTATAGCCGTTTAGAAGCTCTGATTTCCTGGTTGCCCAGATATTATCGATCAATCTCGCTGTCACCATAATTCCTCACCTCTTACAAGCTCTCCTTGATCTTCTCAATCGCAGACTCTACCGAAGAAGTGTCTCCAAATATCGCCAGCAATATCATATTCTGCGGGCAGCTTCCTCTGATGTCCTCTACCGTGACACCGACCGCTTTCTCGGCGATATCCGCCGCCGCGATCATCTCGATCAGCCTGCCCTGTACAAGCCCAACCGCACCCACGTGCCCAAGCGTCTGTTTGCTGCCTGAGCCTTTCCGACGCTCTAATATATCAAGCGTTCCTTTTGTCGGGGATTTAATGATCCGAAACTCCATATCTTCTCCGCCGTCCTATCTCTCTTTGTCAGTACAACTATATGCAATTCCCAGAGGCGTCACAAACATGGGATCTATCGGTTTATAAGTTGGTATCTTGGTATTCTTCTCAATGATCTCTTCGATTCCCGCCAGGCAGCAGGTACCGCCGACTAAGGAAATACTGTCGACTTGATACCCTTCAATATGCCGGCTGATGATCGCGGATACCTTCTCGATCACAGGCTTTAGCACAGGCAGTATCTCTTTATGATTCGCCCCATCTCTCTTAAAAAGCTCTGCTTCCTCAAAGGTCTTCCGGTAAGCGCCGGATAACACCAGGGAAAAATGCGTACCGCCGGTAGGCTCATCTGCCACGTATACTACCTTTCCGTCTTTGAAGATGGATATTCCCGTAGTTCCGCCGCCGATATCTACCACCGCGCCGTTCTGTATACGGAGAACTTTATTCGCCGCAGTAGACTCGTCTTCCAGCGATGTGATCATATAGCCTGCCGCTTCCACCACATTCTTGACTGCTCCTCCGTCCAGGGTATCTGTCCCCGGCGGGATCGCCGCCGCCGCATATACTAATTCTTCTACGCCGAGCTTTTCTTCCAGTTCTGCTTTCATCCGGCGAACGATATCAACCGCTCCGATGTAATCCACGACCATTCCGTCCCTTACCACGTCTGCATATTCATAGGCTCCTGCCACAGGCTTGCGGTTCTCATCCAGAACCACGGTTACTACACATGCAGTTCCAAGATCCACGCCCACATAGTAGACGGAACTCTTTGATCGGACCGGGTGTTTTATCACCTGTTTAAATTCTTCTACAAGTTCGTCGCAGAACTTGAAATCTATTACGTCCTTCTGCATGTTTTCACCCCCGCCGCCATACATATCAGCTGTGACAATTTATTGATGATCTGATTGACCGCCTCTGTCACTGCCTCCTGGCGCTTTTCCTCTCTGTCTGCGCTCAGCGCTTCTGCAACGCTGATCCTCATCGCTCTGATCTTAGCCCGCAGGGCATTCATCTGAACAATTATTTTTCCGTTCGGCGACTGTATATAGAAGTCTGTAATGTCAAAACAATTGCCCAGATCCTTACCGAAATGATCCTTATCCATCCCAGTGCATCCCTCAAAGCTGATATTGAGATCTGCCTCTCCATCCGTCAGAAGAGTCTTGATCCTGCCGAACTCATGCCCGGCTTTTGACATCTGTCCGGCGATCTCAATATCCGTTTCGATGATCTGGCTCGTTATGACAAGGAATTCCGCTTCCAGAACTTCCACATCGCTTAGAAGCTTTGCAATTGCCAGAGAATCCTTCTTTGAATCTGCTGCTTCACAAGCCTGGCAGGCTTCCGGTATCCGTTTGCGGTCCGTTTCCTGCACCTTAACGCTTCTGTCCGCACCGTCCTCCAATATGGTAATCCTCCGATCCGACAAAAACTGTCTTGCACCTGGCGTCAGACGGGTATTTTTCTCAATTATATAGTCTGTAAAAGGCTGTTCATTGAACCTGGCACGAAGATCATATTCTGTTATAAATTTCATTCTCTCCTCCATCCAATGCTCCGTACTACGTTCTGGTGATCGGCGCAACGGTGAATCCCAGCATATTCTTCAGTGTATCGGTGACCGCCGCAAGGGCGGTCTCCACACTCTGGACATCACCGCTTAAAAACACCGATTCCGTAAAACCATCCAGAAAGCCTATCTTCACATTCGCCGCTTTCACGGCTATATCTGCTGCAATGATCGCTGTCTCATAAGGCGAAAGCGTAAGAATCCCGATCGCTCCCGCCTCTTCGATCCCAAGCCTTTCATAGATATCGTGCATGGGCGATGCGATCACGTGTGCAATTGTCACCTGTTTCCCGGGTACCGATTCTTCAATGATCCGATTCCTTATATCGGAGCTGTCGTCAAGAAATCCCATTTTCCTTCCTCCATCAATGCCGGATTACTGCTACCGGTAAATCATACCCGCTGATCCATTTTTCGATCCTGTCCAGATCTTCTGCCGAAAGAGAGGGATCTCCTTCAATCTGATATTCCATATCAAGCTGTTTATACTTGTTGACGCCCATCTTGTGATAAGGCAGCAGGTCTATGCCCTTAAAATTATTGTAATCCTGATACGGTGTCAGCAGTTTTACGATTCCCTCAATATCTTCACGCCTGTCGTTTACTCCTTTTAACAGAGGCATCCTGATCTTGACATTCTTATTATTTCCCAGAAGCCACTTCACATTTTCAATGATCAGTTCGTTCCGGACGCCGGTCCACTCATAATGCCGTTCTGAATCGATATGCTTGATATCAAACAGGAACAGATCTACAAACGGCGCGAGCATCCTTAGATTCTCTTGTCTCACATAACCGCAGGTCTCGATCGCGGTCCCGATTCCCGACTTCTTGCACGCAGACAAAAGGCTTCCTGCCGCTTCCGGCTGGCTGGTCACCTCGCCTCCGCCAAGCGTCACCCCGCCTCCTGACATCATGTAGAAGTCCTTATCCTCCATTATGATATCCAGAAGCTCGGATATGCTCTTTTCCTCTCCGGCAATGTTGAGCGCCTTGACCAGACAAGCCGACTCACACGCCCGGCAGCCGATGCACTTCTTGCTGCGGTCGATCAGATGTCTGCCTGTATCGGCTGACGTCTGATGGACGCCGTTCGGACACACCGCAACGCATCTATTACAGTTTACACATACGTCAGCCTTAAACATCACTTTGAATTTCCGTTCAAGGCCCTCCGGATTCGCACACCACTTGCATCTGAGCGGGCATCCCTGAAAAAATATCAGAGTCCTGACGCCGGGGCCGTCGAATGTGTTATACTTCTGCACATTAAATATGACTGCCTTCCGTTCAATATCTTCATTTTGCACTTCGCTCATAAGTGAACTCCTTCATTCCGTGTAATCGTCTAAAGTTTTGTCAGCATAGTCCTGCTGATGATCTCGTCCTGAACATCCTTGCACAGCTCGGTAAAGAACGCGCTGTAACCTGCGACACGTACCACAAGGTCTCTGTGGCTGTCCGGATCCTTCTGTGCCTCCAGCATAGATTGGTTATCCACATAGTTGAACTGCATCTCGCCGTTGCCGTACATACTTGCCGTGCGCAGCAGTGTGATCAATCCCTGTTCGCCTTCCATTGTGTCAAGAAGTCCCGGCATCAGCTTAAAGTTATGTACCAGGCCTATATTCATATTGTCGTTCGCCATCTTTGATACGGACTTGATGATCGCCGTCGGTCCCTTGTAATCCGCGCCTTGTGTCGGGCTGATACCGTCGGACAGAGGCAGCCATGCCTTTCTTCCGTTCGCAGACGCGCCTGTCATCATACCAAACGGTGTATTGTTGGAAATTGACAGCGTACCGTGGCTCAGATGTGAGAATAAGGTCTTATATTTTCTATGCTCATGCTCTGTGTATTGAATGATATCCGCACAGATACTATCTGCATAATCGTCATCATTTCCATACTTCGGTGCGTCCAGACAGTCTCTTCTGATCTGCTCATATCCTTCAAAATCAGCAAGAAGAGCCTGATTCAGCTGTTCCAGAGTATACTTCTTATCCTCGAATACAAGCTTCTTGATCGCTGCCATGGAATCTGCGTAGGTGGCAAGTCCTGACCATACGACGCCCGGGCCGTAATTGTACATAGCTCCGCCGGATTCAACTCCGTAGCCCTTTTCCATACATCCTTCGTACATAATGGACATCAATGGCTTCGGCGCCAGTTCCTTGTGTACTCTCTGGGAGATCACCGTCATAACATCCGTCCATTTTGTGATGTAGTCGATCTGGTTCTTAACAGCCCGGTCGAACTGCTCAAAAGTCTGATACTGGGTAAGCGGTCCTTCATCCGGTGTTACCTGTTTGCCGTACCAGAGCGGAACTCCGTGGTTCAGCGTAAGTTCAATGGCGATCGGCCACTGTGTATAAGAAGTCGAAGTCCACTGATATAACCGTCCTGCCTTCTGCGGCTCAACACAGCCCATGAGACAGTAATCTCTTGCATCCTCTACAGACACGCCCTTTGCCAGCATCATCTTGATATGCGTATCGTCGAAATGACAGGCCGGGAATCCCATACCCGCACGCACAACATCTACGATCTTACGCAGATATTTCTCAGGAGATTTATTATGGATACGGCATGCAAGCGACGGCTGATAGATCTTCGTGTGTCTTACCGCGTCCATCAGCAGGTATGTCAGATCGTTGGTCGCATCTGCACCGGAACGTGTACATCCGCCGACACACATATTTACAAACGGCTGATATCCAGCGAAGAACTTGGAACCGCCCTCAGACGTTACCCACATCATCTCGGACATCTTGATCAGCATACAGCTTGCAAGCTCAAATGCCTCATAATCGTTCATACGCCCGGCGTCGATATCTGCCCGATAGTACGGATACATATACTGGTCCACACGGCCGATCGACATACCCGTCTGGTTTTCCTCTACAGGAAGCAGGGATTCAATGGTCCATACTGCCTGAATCGCTTCCCAGAAGGTTTCCGGTTTATATTTTGGAACTCTTGCATTGATCTCTGCGATCTTCTCAAGCTCTGCCCTGCGCTGCGGGTTCGTCTCCTTTAACGCCATCTGGCGGGCATAGTCTGAGAGGCGCTGGGCATAGATCATAACGCCTTCGGTCGTATCGATCACAGATTTGTAGAAATAGATCTTATCGATATCCTCTGGATTCGTGTAGCTTAAATGGTTCAGCGCTTCCCTGGCTTCATTCTGTATATCGATCATACCCTTCTTCATGGTGATCACGTCATAGCCCGGATTGGAATCGCCGCCGCCGTTTAATGCATGATAGGAACAATCGGATACAAAGGACTCGCCGGATAATTCCCAGCCGCCGCATTCACGGTACTGGCCTTCGCAGTATTCGTCTACAGATTTTCCTTCCCAGAATGGGAACAGAACTTCTCTCATATATTTCTTATCTTCTGGTGAAATATAGAACGGATCCTGGTCACGTGTCTCGATGGTATCCAATTCATCCTGCATCCACCGCCATGCGATATCGGGAGCGAATGCACCGGCTCTCGGCGCTCCTGTCGGGTTGCCGACGATCAGCTCATTCTCCTGGATCACAAGCGGAGCCGTCTCACAGCAATAACGGAAACATTTTCCGCGAAGCAGGATCTTCGGCATTCCCGGATTCTCTTTGTAAATCTTGGTGATTGCTTTTGCACGGTGTGTTGTGATGGACGGTTTCCAACTCATATACTGCCTCTTCAAAGCCAATATACGCTCTGTCGGTCCTTCTGGAATAGCTGTCCCGTGATCTGCCGTTCCTGCATATCCGTCCTTACATCCGGACGCGCAAGACGCCGGCGCCGGATCTTCTTTTGTGATCTGCTCGCTCATTCCCTGGAACATTTTCTGGATCGCCTGGCGCTCTGCCGGCGTCATATCCCTGGTTGCTTCTGCGAGTTTTGTAGAAAATTCACGAATATCCAATTTTCATATACCTCACTTTCTTTTTTTGTTTGGTAGTGTCAAATCTACCACTATATTTTTTGTTGCAAACCTTATAATTCCAAGGATTACACCACTTTTTCAAGAAAAAAAGCAATGACCTCCCTTTTTTGTGTCAATACTATTACTAACCCACAAACACTGAAAGGA
>CAJTCH010000061.1 GCA_910574715.1 Lachnospiraceae bacterium
AAAAGGCAATAATTATCCACCTATTCGGTGAGCACCATATCTTAGCCGATATATATCAAGATATTGAATTTTAGAAGCATGCCAAAGTATTACTTTAAACGAAGTTCACGGATTCAGGTTCAATTCAGAGAGATATTGTCAAGTGTGTTTGTAAATTTTTAGCAAAATCCTGTTACCTTCACTCCAAATACCAAACACAATCATAAATCCGTATTGCCGTCCTTCCCTGAAATCTGGACAACCAAGTATACACTCCCTCAGAATTGAATCTAAAAAGGTGCATCGTTTAAAAGCTCTCACTTCATCACGATACACCTTCGATTGTCTGACAATCTACTATTACTTTTCTTTACGCGCTTTCGTACATTCCCATACTCTGTTATCATAATGCGCTCTTACCTTTTCAATATCTGAATTACCGCATCATAATTTTCAGGATGATGGGGAAAGGTACAGTTTGTGCAGACTTTTATCTTTCTCCCATCCTTTTCTATATATGCAGGATTCCCCGGACAATTATCCCTTAAATATAGCGGGCAATAGCAAAACAGGCAATTTAAGTTTTCCAATCCCTTATGACAGGGAAAATACTTACAGTTCCTGTTCTCAAAAAATCGATATGAATTTTCCATACTCACTTTTCCAAACTTCCTTTCCTATATCATTACTTGATATACCCTTGCCTTATCAATAAATGCCCTTGCAAATGCAGGATTTGACGGATAATATAAATGCGGAAATCCTATCCACTGCGTTTTATTTTCTATAATGCAGGCATATTCTTTTCCGGTCACCGGCTTAACTGCTATTACGTCCGCCCCATTACAGGTGCTGTCGTAATAATGAAATTCATGTCCTTTTATTCCCCCGCCGTTTAACAGGAAGTGCTTTTGCTTTTCCCGAAGTTCTATGTAACCGAAACGAACCAGTTTCCCGGTATGATAGCAGGCTGCTGGAATAACTCCCGCCATATCATAAGAAAACCCTTCTTTATCTTTCAAAGAAGAATGTAAATACATAAAACCGCCGCATTCTGCCACGACTGGCATTTCATTTTCAACCGCACTCCTGACTGCCTCACGCATTCTCGTATTTGCGCTAAGCTGTTCCGCATACAATTCCGGATATCCGCCGCCAATTAACAGGGCATGGCATCCTTCCGGCAGTTTTTCATCCCGCAGCGGAGAAAAATATGTTATATTTGCCCCATATTCCTCCAGCAAGTGGATATTATCAGCATAATAGAAGCAGAAGGCTTCATCTTTTGCCACTGCTATCGTTGGACGGCTGTCACTAACTGCTTTCACATGACCAATATCCCCATAGCTTTCGATTCTGGTTTCTTTTATCGCTATTTCTTCAGATTCCAGTTCTTCCGCGCTTTCTGCTATTTCTTTGATACGCTCTACGGAAACTGTCTGTAAAAATAATTCAGAAACCGCCTGTAATTTCTCTTTTATATGATTCACTTCATCTGGCAGAAAAAGTCCCAAGTGCCTACTCTCAATATGCAGTTCCTCCTTTTCCGGCAAAAATCCAAGTAACCTTATTTGCAGTTCTTCCTCAATCAATGCCTTTAATGTTTCATAATATCCTTTTGACATCCTGTTCAGTATGATACCTTGTATTAGATGTTTTTTATCATAATTAAGAAACCCTGCTATTAATGGTATAATGGAGCGTCCCATCCCCTTCACATCAACAACAAGCACAATCGGTGTTTTTGTCACTTCTGCAAGATGATAAGAAGAACCTTCTTTCTTAACTCCGCCTCCCCCGTCATATAGTCCCATAGCACCCTCAAAAACTGCAAAGTCCATTTTCATTGCACTTTTTTGAAAAAGTTTCCTTGTCTTTTCTTCATCTGTAAAAAATGTATCCAGATTTTTTGCCGGAACATCTATTATCTTCTCATGAAACATCGGATCAATATAATCCGGTCCGCATTTATACGCAGCCACATTCAAGCCGTAATCCTTTAATACCTGAAGCAAGGCGCAGGTGACTACTGTTTTTCCGCTTCCACTTTTAGGAGCTGCAATCATAACTCTTTTTATTTTCATGCAAATATCACGCCTTTCTTTCAAGCTCTTTGCCACAGAAATCAAATGCACAAATCCAAACCGGATTCTCAGACTGCATCAAATGATAATTTCCTGCTTTTTTTGCCCTGCTTACTTGTAATTGCACAATATCTTCTTTTATAATATCATCCATAGATAAAATCTCTCTTATTTCACAAATTGTTTCCATACTGACAGCATTTACCACAACCCTCATATTTGGATTAATTTGTCGGAGCGACACCAGTATTTCCTTTAATCTGCCACCGCTTCCTCCTATGAATGCGTGTGTCGCCATTGGCAGCCGGGAAAGTCCTTCCGTCGCCTCCCCCTCTACCACGGTTACATTCTGCAGCTCAAACTTTTCCTTATTCTTTTCTATCAAGGATACAGCTTCATGCTTCTGCTCCACCGCGTACACCTGTATATCGTCAGAAATGCCCGCTATTTCTATTGCGACAGAACCCGTGCCGCTGCCAATATCATAGACAACCGCCCCGTCCCTTAATCGCAGCTTACAAATACTGATCTCCCGGATTTCTTCTTTTGTCATGGGAACCTTGTCTCTGATAAACTGTCCATCTGCGATACCATGTGTCAGCCTTCTTTGCATCGCATATGGATTTCTGACAAAACATGTATATAAGCCCTCATCCTTCAATTCCATACATTCTACTGGCGTATGCTTCTCCACCCGCTGTTCTTCATAGGATAACTGATATCCTGTAATGATTTCGCATTTCTGCATCCCGGCATTTGTCAGTCGTTCTCCCAACTGATTTATATCTTTTACTCCGGACATAATCAGAAATGTTTTCGGACTGCTTTTAATCCGCCGTACAAGGTTGCATAATTTTTTCCCATGTGTGCTGTAGACAGCCGCGTCCTGATAGCTCTCTCCAATGCATGAAGCCAGATAAGCTACGGACGAAATACCCGGAAGAATACGCAGGGATGCATTCAGGCGTCCTTCTGTGATTTCCTTTTTCAGCGCCTCATTTAGAGGCTGGCATCCGCTGTAAAATCCGCTGTCCCCCGAAAAAAGAACCACAACTTTTTTATTTCCCGTAAATGTATTTCCGCTCTGCATGTCATGCAGATAAGGGATAATCTGTTCTGCCTGATAAAAGGGATATTTTTCTGCTTTAGAGCAGACCGTCATAATCATTCTCTCCGCCCCTAATAAAATGTCTGCTTCCTCGATTGCCCTCGCTGCTTCCCCCGTCAGACCGTTTCTATGTCCCATGCCAATGCCTGCCAGGATAATCTCAAAAGATATGTCCTGTTTTTGGGACATAGAGGGATACCCACAGGGTATTTCCATATTTCCTTTTTTTGGGTTTTTCGTCTGGAAGTTCTTTCCTCCCATATCTTTAAGTTTCTGGTATATTTCAGGGAAAGAATATCCTTCGCCCTGTTCAGGACAGCCTATTACAAATACCTTTGTCCCTGTTTTTTTTGCAGCGCTCACTTTTTCCTGATAACCTCCGGGCACACCGCTTTCCTTCGTTACAAGATAAACTATTTCATATTGGCGAATGATAGCCTCATTCATCTCTGTAGTAAAAGGTCCCTGCATTGCAATAACCTGTTTTCCGCAAATACCCTGCTCCGTACAAAGAGAAAGACTTTCCACACTTGGAAGTACCCTTACATACAATCTATGCTTTATTCCTTCTGAAATACAATATTTGTACAATTCCTTACTTCCGGTAGTCAAAAGAATATTACCCTCCGTATCTTCCAGCGCTTTTACACATTCTTCGTTTGTTTCAAAATAAGTAACGTCGTTTTCCTTTTCCTCAATGCCGTTTCTTTTCAATCTTAAATAAGGAATTATTGTTCCTCCCTGTCCCATTTCTTTCAATGCTGCCTTTATATTACAGGTAATTTCTTTGGCGAAAGGATGTGTTGCATCTACCACAACACCATATTTTCCATCGTCCAAAAATCTTTCTATCTGTTCTTGATTCATTCTTCCCTGATGTACTTTTACAAGGGGATGCTGTCTTAAAACAATTGCGCCATACTCCGTTGCCACACAGATTGTATGATTTATTTCAGCCTCTGCAAGATATTCCGATAATTTTCTTCCTTCAGTTGTCCCCGCAAATATCAATATTTTTTTCAATCTTATAGCCTCTCCTTGTGACAAATTTCCCATTTATGTTCTCCGAGCCGGAACTTCCAATAAATACCGTCGTAAACATATTGACCTCCCTGTCCCTTAACTCCTTTAAGGTACAGATTTCCACTTTCGTTCCGTCTCTTCCTATATTTTCAACATATCCGCAAACTCGTTCTCCCTCCATGCTGCACAGTAAAATTTCACATGCCCTCATCAGATAATTCTTTCTTTTATGGCTGGACGGATTATACAGTACAATGACAAAATCACCTTCTGCGGCTGCATGTAACCTTTTTTCAATCGCATCCCACGGTGTCAGCAGATCACTCAGACTTATAACGCAGAAATCATGGTTCAGTGGTGCTCCCAGAACTGCCGCACCGCTGCTCGCCGCAGTAATCCCTGCGATAACGTAAAGTTCTATTTCCGGATAGCCTTTCCCAATCTCATACATCAAAGACGCCATCCCATAAATTCCTGCATCACCGCTGCATACAAGGGCTACTTTTTTCCCTTTTTCAGCTTCCTCAAAACACTGCCTGCACCGTTCCTCCTCCTGACGCATCGGTGTGGATAACATTTCTTTCCCCTGAAAACGCCCGCCAAGCAGCTTTAGATATAATGTGTAACCAACGATCACATCTGACTGATCTAACACATTCAATGCTTCTCCTGTCATCATTTCTTCCCTTCCCGGTCCCATTCCTACAATATAAATTCTATTTGCCATCAAAACATACCTTCCATTCTCTCCTTGCAATCGCGATTGTCATCCCATTTTCCGCAACTTTTGGACATATTAGTTTTCCACCTTCTCCACAGGCTTTCACTGCTGCCCTTTCACAAACATTATCAACGCCAACCTGATTCTTGACAAACACAGACTTTGTAAAAGTTCCAGTTACTTCCTGCAATTCTTCTGCTGTATATGTAAAAAATGGAATCCCTTCTGTTCGACACCATTCAATAATTCCCTGTTCATTTTGCTTTTGCGAAATCGAAGACAGCGCGAAAATCTGCATTATAGAAATTCCCTTTTTCTTTATTGCTTTTAAGATAAAATCATCAATTTCATCTGCTTTTTTCCCCTTTTTACAGCCAATTCCTATGACATACTCCCGCTGTTTCAACAAAAGAGAAGTATCAAACATATCATCTTTTGAAGTTACGACAACATCAACAACTCCCGCAGGCGGATATGGAACGAACCGTATACCCGACTCTCCCCCGATGATTTCGTGCCCCGCTTCTATGGACATCGTAATTTCTTTTCCGGCTAATATCTTTGATGATACTTTGACAATCCCATCTTTATTTGTAATATACAGGCTATTTCTTTTTGCAAACAAATCCACAGCAAATTTTTTATTCAGATCTGTTGCCGTAGTGATCACCGGTACTGCCCCTGTTTTCTTTGCTATATGGTTTGCAAGATCATTTGCACCGCCCATATGTCCTGATAAAATCGGAATGACATATTTCCCTTTTTCATCCATTACAAGCACTGGTGCATCATGCAGTTTATCCGTAAGATGCGGTGCTACTGCCCTGACTGCAATTCCGCAGGCGCCTATAAACAACAAGGCGTTTTGCTCCTGAATCTGTTCCTTTGCCCAATCTCCAACAGATGTTTTTACAAATAAGATATCTGAATAAAGATCATCCTTTATACCTGCCTCACATTTTGTATATAACCTGATTTCTAACTCCCTCTCCAACAATTTTACAATACTTTCCGAAAGTTGTTTTCCATTTTCTGTAAAGCTAATTATACTTAATCTCATTCTTTTCGTTTTGCCTCCCGGTATTCGGTCGAAAAATCCGGCGCATATAACCTTGATTTTCTGTAATACTGACGCGCGATTGCATCTCCGACCAATATCAAGGCTGTTTTCGTAATCCTATGCTCTACGGATACATCATATAATGTCTCAATCGTACACAGGTAAGCCTCCTCCTCAGCCCAGGTTGCCTTATAAATAAGCGCTGCCGGTGTTGTCCCCTTATACCCGCCATTCATTAGCCGTCTGCTTAATTCCCGAATCATTCCGGCACTTAAATAAATTGCCATAGATGCCTTATGTGCTGCAAAGCTCTCAATACTTTCCCTGTCCGGCACCTTCGTTCTGCCTTCCATTCTTGTAATAATCAGGGATTGTGAGATTCCCGGCAGCGTATATTCAAGATTCAAGGACGCCGCTGCGCCAAAACAGGCGCTTACCCCCGGACAGCTCTCATAAGAAATGCCCAGTGTATCCAACTCATCCATCTGCTCCCTGACCGCTCCATAGATACTCGGCTCTCCCGTATGCAAACGGACAGTTGTTTTCCCCTCTTTTTCTGCACCAACGATAATTTGTATTACTTCTTCTAATGTTAGTTTCGCACTGTTATGTATCTCGCAGTCTTTTCTTGCATAAATAAGCAGTTCTGGATTCACCAAAGAACCTGCATATATAATCACATCTGCCTGTTCTAATAAGCGCATTCCCCTGACTGTTATCAAATCTACCGCGCCTGTTCCCGCCCCAACAAAATAAACCATTCCTCTGCTCCCTTACTTTTTGCCAGTTCTCCATATTCACTGGAAAACAGAATACAATCTGTTTTCATTTTTCCTCCGGCGCGGTTTTCCATATAATAGCAGATACGCTTTGCAATCTGCTCCATGACCTGCTGTAATTTCCCGCTTTCCTCTATAATAGAAACTGCTTCTTCCGTTGTCACGCATTCCAATATTCTTCTTACCTGTAAAGGTTCTATCTGCTCCTTTACGGAAAATGCCGCAAGAAGCTCCATCCTGCAATCTGCTTCTTTGGAATGGGTATTCATAATTCCACCTGCAACCTTAATCAGTTTGCCTATATGACCTGTCAGAAGCATTTTCTGAAATCCCATTTCCACTGCCATATCAATGGTTGCACCGATAAAATTGCTGCATTTCACACTTTTGTCCAAATCATATCCATATGTTTTCCTAATAAACTCCAAACCATAATTTCCCGGCGAAACGGCAACATAATCATATCCTAAAACCCTTCTTTGACGCAATTCTATCCGAATGGTATCAATAAGTGCCTGACTGCTCATAGGCTCCACAATGCCACTCGTCCCTAATATGGAAATACCGTCAACAATGCCAAGTCTTGGATTAAAAGTACGTTCGCACAGCTTTTCACCTTCCGGCACTGAAATCTCAATCCGAAGGCTGCCTTTATAATCTGCCAGTCTGCAAACTTCTAATACTTCTTTTTTTATCATCTCCCTCGGAACACGATTGATTGCCGCGTTGCCTACAGGCTGGTCAAGTCCCGGTTTTGTCACTCTCCCCACACCTATTCCGCCTTCAATGATAATTTGTTCCTTCACACTTTCTTCTGCATACGAAACTTTCGCACAAATCCATGTACCTGTTGTAATATCCGGATCATCCCCGCCGTCCTTTTCTACAGCGCATCGCACCTCGTTTTCGCTACGCATGATGTCCAAAATATTTGCCCTATACGGAATCCCTTTTGGCGTTTCTATTGTAATTTCCGTCTTTTTTAATCCTGTCAGCAGCATATAAGCTGCGGCTTTTGAAGCCGCAGCCGCACAGCTTCCGGTCGTAAAACCATATCGCACTTCTATCTTCCCTTCTTAAAGTTGATACAATGCGGCATTACAAATTGCCGCAGCGATATTACTTCCACCTTTTCGTCCTCTGTTAATGATGTATGGAATATTTGTTTTTAATATAAGTTCTTTTGCCGCTTCCACATTGACAAATCCCACCGGAACGCCAATAATAAAGGCTGGCTTCCAATCCATTTTTTCCATCATTTCATACAGCTTTATCAGAGCAGTTGGTGCATTGCCGATTGTAAAAATAACTGGTTTTTCAATCGTTGCCGCTTTTTCCATGCTGACCGCTGCCCGTGTCATATTTCTTTGCTTTGCCAAAAGCGCTATATGTTCATTTGCCATAAAGCAATGCGCCTCCCCACCAAACTTTGCAAGCACCTTTTTATTGATTCCTGCCAATGCCATATTGGTATCTGTTACGATATCAGCTCCGTTTTTTATCAACTCTTTCAAGATTTCCACTGCTCCTTTGGAATAACAAAGCGTTTCGGCATAATCAAAGTCCGCGCTGGTATGTATTACCCGCTTTGTAATTAACTCCTCTTCTTTGGGGAGACTGATATTTCTCTTTAAAAGTTCTTCTGTAATGATCTCAAAGCTCCGCTTTTCAATTTCCTCCGGCGGCAGATATTCTATTTTAGAATGTTCCATGTTCCATCTCCCATTTGCTATAAGTTTTCCAGTAAAATCTTATTTTGGTTTCTGTTCTTTATTGCAATACGGTAAAATCCTTTTCCTAATCCCCTGAAATTACTGCAATCCCTGATTAAAATTCCCCTTTTCAGCAAATTCTCATATAAGGGTTTATCACTGTATATCGTGATAAAATTCGACACAGACGGAAATGTCCTCAATCCTATTTGCATAAGTTCTTTTTCCATAAACTGTCGTTCTTCTTCAATATAAATTTTTGTTTTCTCAATAAACTCTGCCTGCTTAGCACAGATACATCCCGCTTCCTGCGCAAAACAGGAAAGATTCCATTCAGGAAGTTGTCCGGCTATTTTTGTATGTACCACATTATTTTTACACACCAGATACCCTAAACGCACTCCCGGAATTGTAAAGATTTTTGTGAAAGTCCTTACAATAATCAGATGATCATATTCCTCTATCTCAGACAATAAAGAAAGCTGATTTCCACAAAATTCAATAAAGCATTCGTCTACTACCACATAAATCCCTTTATTCTCACAATACAAGAGCAACTCTTTCACCAGCTCTCTGTCTAAAAGATTTCCAATCGGATTATTTGGATTGGCAAGGAAAAGAAGATCCACATCTTCTGTCAAGATACGCTTCATCTTCTCTTCCAAACAAAAGTTATTTTCCTGATTCATCTCATAATAAATAATTTCGCCATCCACTGACTTTGCCGCATATTCATATCCATAAAAGGAAGGCACTGGTATCACGACCTTCCCCGGTTTTATCCCATGAACAATCGCCATAAAAAGTTCTGATGCCCCATTTCCGAATATCAAATATTCCTTTGGCACTCCAAGAAATGTACTGATCGCCTCTCTTAATCTTTCCGCTTCCATATCAGGATATTCCCCACACATCTCAACCGCCTTATGAAGTGCTGTTTTTACACATTCCGGTGTACCAAGCGGATTTACATTAATTGAAAAATCAATATCCACATGATTCCTGTAAATATCTCCTCCATGAATGCTCATCCTTGCTCCTTTCATCATCTATTCCACATATTCCGCAGTACACAGTTCGCAGGCATTCGCCCTATGCATCCGCATTCTGAAAAAATTGTCAGCAAGCTGCCATTTTTTCAGATTACGGATGCGCACTGCTCATTACTATTGCGTACATTACCAGTAGACATAACACCTCACACAGCCATGCAGTAATGTACATTAAATGATTCGCCCGTTTTATATCCTCATATTCTACCCCTCGTACCGCATCGCCTATATGCGGTTTCTTTACTGTCTTTCCAAAATAACTGGCATCTCCTGCAAGCTGTATAGAAAGCGCACCGGCGCATATCGCCTCAGTCTGACCTGAATTTGGACTTGTATGTTTTTTGCGATCCCTTTTATAAATCGTCCATGCACCTTTTCCCGAAAATTGTCTGCCTGCCAAAAAAGATGCAGTAATCATAAGACAGGCACTGATTCTTGCCGGAAAAAAATTCACAAAATCATCCAGCTTTGCTGCTGATCTTCCGAAATACAGGTACTTTTCATTTTTATATCCAATCATGGAATCCATTGTATTTACCGCTTTATATAAAAATCCAAGTACCGGACCGCCAACTGCCAGATACAGCATTGGTGCAATCACTCCGTCAGAGGTGTTCTCTGCCACCGTTTCTATCGCTGCTTTTGCAACACCCTCTTCGTCCAGATGTTTCGTATCTCTGCCTACAATCATGGAAACAGCTTTCCTTGCCTGCTCCAGATTGCCATTTTTCAGACATTGATAGACTTTCATACTCTCTACCTTCAGACATTTTACTGCAAGTATCTGATAAGTCATAATACACTCCACCACCACTCCCAGAACCGGATGAAGCCAATTTGCCATAAACAGCAGAAAAAAAGTAACTGCTACCACGCTGATAATCACAATAAGCACAAGTCCTATTCCCTGTCGAAACGCTCTCCCATTACTATCTTCCTTACTATCTTTCCCTCTTATCCCCATTCCACGAAGTACTTTTTCGGCTCCTTCTATCAGTTTTCCAATCAAACGGATTGGATGCGGCAAATAATAAGGATCACCTAAAACCAAATCCAAAAGAAATCCCATGAAAAAGGCTATCATGTGATAATTTATCCAATGCCTCATATTTCCGCTACCACCTTTATCTGTAGATCATCTTCCTGTGTTGTCCTGCCATTCACTCCCGTCAGTCTGCATACATAACCCCTGCCATTTGACACCTGACAGTCAAAATAATCTTTTCCGCCATACAAACTCAGCAATGACATAATCGTTCCCCCATGAACAATCATTCCTGCCAAAGCGGGCTTCTTAACCCTATTCCTGCCGAATAGCATAGAGGTATCCCCGCAGGGGGCTGCCTTTTGTGCTAAAACATGACTCAATTCATGACACATTCTTATAAAGCCGCCTTTACAACGCAGGATAAAATCTTTTCTGCTTTCTCCCTCTGGAAAATCCAGTGTGCCTCCGCTGCGAAGCCACTCCTGATATTCTGCATTATCCTTTAATTCTTCATAATTTCTATATTCAAACCGTCCGAAATTTATTTCTTCCCATTCTGGAATAATAATCGGGCATAATGTGGGATAAATAATTTTAGCAGTTTCCGTACATCTTTTCATGGGACTGGTAAACAGGTACTCCACATCAGGATAAAGTTTCCGCATTTTAAAAGATTCCAATATTTCTATCCCTTCTTCTGAAAGGGATTCGTCTGTTTTTCCCAGATATCTTCGTTCTTTGTTTGCCTGCGTTACACCATGCCGGATGAATGCCAGCATTATTTGATTTTCTGTCCAATCCCGCATATGATGCGCTCTACCTCCTCTGCTCTCATTGCAAGCTGCACAAGAATCCTTCCTGTACGTTCCCTGTATTCTCTCTCAAACGGATCTATTGGAACAATCCCGTTTCCAATCTCATCACATATAATAATACAATCCTCATTGCAGTCCAAAAATGACATAATTTCATCTTCCGGACATCCCCCGCTCACCATACGGCTCTTAACCCACTGATGAAAGTGGTTGATAATCACAATGTTCTTATTTAATTTCCTATCATTTGGCAAAACACCATCCCACACCATATTTTTTTGCACATCATATTTCAGAAGTACATATTCCAATTTTCCCTGCGCAGTTCCGCCTATTACTAATTTCATATTTACTCCTGTCTACATATAAACTACTTTAAGACAAAAACATCAATAAATGCTGCAACTACTACAATACATCCTTCACAAAAAAGTACAAAAAACCCTGCCGTATCGCCGGTCACTCCCCCAAATTCCTTCCTGCTGCGATAATAATAATAAACCAGCGTTAAGACAGCCGCCGCTGCTACAATCAAGCCTGCGGGAAAAGACTGGAAACACATCAAGCCAACACATAGCGCGCTCTGCAAAGATAATGAGCCTTTCACAACCTTTTTATGGGAACTGTCTGCGAAAGTATAAAGCATACCATCTTTTTTTGCGAGTGGAAAGGAAACGGCACTAATACCGCACAAACAGCGCGACAGGAAAAAGCCACAGCATACAATCTTTAACAGTGCATCACTTTCTACTTCCGAAAATGTACCAAAAAGAACCAATCCATAAGCAGCGAGCATAATGACTGCAAAAGCGCCAATATGGGAATCCTTTAATATTTCCAGCTTTCTCTCCTTTGGGCTATAAGAATGTATCGCATCCATCGTGTCCATAAATCCATCTACATGAAATCCACCCGTAATAAAAATCGGAATAGCCATCCCTATCACTGTCCTGCACCCAACCCCTATATGGTAAACGCCGCATGAATAATTCCAGAAATAAATGCTACCGCCAATCAGTGCCCCTATCCATGGGAAAAAACAAAAAACATATTTCATGTCATCTTCTTTCCATTCAAATTGGGGAACAGGAATTTTAGAATAAATGGATACTGCTATAAAAAAGGATTTTATCACTTGCATACCTGTTTCCTTTCGCCGCTATTATTTTATATGCACAGCTCACGGAGCGGAAATCACTGCTTTCGCAGTCCGTTCGCGCGCGGAAAATCCTACAAAGCGGGATTTTATTTTAAAGTTACCGGAATCCCTGCTACCACTTCCACTACCCGGTCAGCCAATGCCGCAAGTTTTTGATTAATCTTTCCCATTGCCCGAATATACTTCGTTGTTATTTCGTCATAAGTAGTTCCATCTTCAAATATGTTATTGCTTACCACAACTAAATGATTTGTTTGCTCTTTCAGCATCTTTATATCTCGTATGACATTTTCCGTAACCTGTATTTCCGTCATAGTTTTTTTCTCTGAAAACATCTCATTTGCCGTCAAATTAGAGATACATTCCAGCAAAACAGTCCTATCTCCATCTTCCATTTTTTCCAGTGCGCCGGAAATCCGTGTGGGCTGCTCAATCGTGAAGAAGCCTTTACCACTTCTTAGATTCCTATGTCTTTCAACCTTTTTCCTTCCCTCGTCATCAAAAACCTGCATCATTGCAAGATAATATTTTTTTGGAATGTTAAGCTTGAAATCACTTAGCGAAGTATTTTCGGACTTAGTGATTTCCTTCACACTTTCCTGTGCAAGCGAAACAGTCACTTTCTCCGCATAAGAAGATTTGCCGCTTCCACTTCCTCCAACAACCAAAACCATCATTATGATAAATACCTTTCATATTGTTCCACTTTAATGTCCGAAAACAAAGTTCTTTTACGATAAACACACAATGTCATTTCCAATAGCGACAGCATCATCACAGCTCCCGTTCCTTCGCCCAATGCCATTCTGCCGTCTATCACAGGCTCTAACCCTAATTCCTTCATAAGTTTCTCCACTGCTGGTTCCTTGCCTTTATGCGACGGAATCAGATACCCTATTGTTCCCTGTACAATTCTTTCTGAAAGCAGTGCCGCTACTATGCTAATCACGCCATCAAGCACAATTGGTATATGAAAAACGCCGCCGCCAATGCAAATTCCAACAAGCCCGGCAATATCCAATCCTCCGACTGTTTGGAGCACAATAAGAGGTTCCGCTTCATAAAGTTTATACTTTTTGACTGCCTCAGTGATCATCTGCTTTTTACGCTGTAATTTTTCATCGCAAAGTCCGGCACCCCTTCCAGTCACTTCATCTGCCCCACATCTTAACAATGCCGCTGCAACCGCACTGCTCGTTGTCGTATTTCCAATCCCCATTTCCCCGGTTGCGAGAATTTGATATCCTTTCCTTTTACATTCGTCCACAATTTCTATACCAGTAAAAATTGCCCTGACAGTTTCTTCTCTCGTCATAGCCGGCTCCTTACGAAAGTTTCTGGTTCCGCAGCGGACTTTTTTGTTACGCACTCCTGCAATCTGTTCTTTTCCATTGATTCCAATATCTACAGGAATCGTGCCCGCCCCTATCTTCGCTGCCATTTTTCCTACGGATGATGCACCCCTTCCCATCTGCGCTGCTACTGCCGCTGTGACTTCCTGACCGGACTGGCTAATGTCTTCCTCTACAATTCCATTATCTGCGCACATGATGATGACAGCTTTTTTTGAAATATCAATTTCATCCGTACCTAAAATCGCGCCAATCTGTGCGGTGATCGTTTCAAATCTTCCCATTCCATCAAGGGGCTTGGCTATGGAATCCCAATTTTTCAATACCTTTTTGTATATTTTACAGTCCGGTTCCTGCAAATTAAGTTTCTTCAATGTTTCCTCTGTACGGTTATCTAATATGTGCCTCCCTGAGTATTCCATATATTTCCTCCATATTTAGATATCCCGATAAGATATCTGCCAGCTTATCATACTGTTTCTCTTTAAAATCCTTATAATCAATGCAGGATTCAATGGATAATCCCTTATTTTCAGCCAATGCAGTCACAAGAGCGGTTGCAATCGCAGCCCTGTCAAATATCCCGTGAATATACGTTCCACATACATTTTTATTTCTTCCGGTCACAAACGCTTCTTCCGCGCCAGATATCTCAAATTCATTTGGAGAATACCCGCTATCCCCCATATGTATCTCATATCCATTAAACTCCAATCCTGAAAGCATGGAAAAAAAACCTTCCATTTTATTCACTGTACCATATACCTGACGGCGCACTTTTTCATGTTTCAGCCTTGTTGTAACAGGTAATAATCCCATTCCTTTCATGGTTCCGCCATTTTCCATTCCTTCCGGATCAGAAATATGCTCCCCCATCATCTGATACCCACCACATATACCACAAACCGGTATATTTTCCGCCATTTTTATAACTGCTGCCTCCAATCCGCTCCCACGCATCCAGTCAAGGTCACTCATTGTATTCTTGCTGCCCGGTAAAAAGACCATATCCGGACATCCTAATTCTGCTGCTGATGCAACATAGCGAACAGACACCTCCGGTATCTGTTCAAACACATTAAAATCCGTAAAATTAGAAATTCTGGGATACCTGATGACTGCTATATCTATCTTTCTTTTTTCTTTTTTTCTAAAGCGCTCTGTCAGACTGTCCTCATCCTCTAATTGTATATCCATATAGGGTACTACCCCTGTTACCGGAATACCTCCCTTTTCTTCCAGTATCTCAATGCCGGAATCAAGCAGTGAGCGGTCTCCCCTGAATTTATTAATAATCAGTCCTCTCACACGTTTCTTTTCCTCTTCCGTAAGCAGCAGCAGCGTTCCTAAAAGCTGTGCGAATACACCGCCCCTGTCAATATCGCCTGCCAGCAATACCGGAGCATCCACAATCTCTGCCAGTCCCATGTTGACAATATCATTCTCGCGTAAGTTTACCTCTGCCGGACTTCCAGCACCTTCTATCACAATGATATCTGCCATTTCCTCTAACTTTCGGAAAGCTCTCTTAATATCCGGAATCAGCCCTCGTTTATAAGAAAAATATTCCCTCGCGCTCATGTTGCCAAGAACCTGTCCATTTACAATTACCTGTGAACCTGTATGGTCTGTCGGCTTTAATAAAATCGGGTTCATGCAGACCAACGGAGTAATCCCTGCTGCTTCTGCCTGCATGACCTGAGCCCTTCCCATTTCAAGTCCTTCCTCTGTAACAAAAGAATTAAGCGCCATATTCTGGGACTTAAAAGGAACTACTCTGTATCCATCCCGTTTCATTATCCTGCATAGTCCCGCTACCAAAAGACTCTTTCCCGCACCGGACATGGTTCCCTGAATCATAATAACCTTTGCCATAATTACCTCTCTGAATTACTAATCTGTTTCATATACGCAAGAAGCTTTTCATTTCCAATAAAGTCTTTTTCATTCATATCATATAATCGTTCGATAAAATCCGATTCAAAAATCTCTTCCGGCGTCCCATATCGTTCCACATACTCTCCTTTCAGGCAGAGTATTTTATCGGAAACAATCTTTGCCAGTTCCAATTCATGTAAGGACATAATAACCGTCAGTCCTTTTTTCTCCCTCATTTCCTGTAATAATAGCAAAAATTCAAGCTTATATTTGATATCCAGATAAGACGTTGGTTCATCTAATATCACAATTTCAGGCTCCTGACAGATTGCCCTCGCCAACATCACCCGTTGTTTTTGCCCATCGCTTATCTTGCCAAAGTCTTTTTCACTGATGTCTGTTATATGGGTAAGCCGCATCACTTCATCTACAATCCGCTCATCTTCTTCTGATAATATGCCAAACCATCCGGTATATGGATAACGCCCTGTTGCAACCATGTCTCTGCAGCTTTTCAGTTCTACCCTTACCCTCTCAGTAAACACTACGGACATTCTCTTTGCCAGTTCCTCTGCCTTCATTTCAGACAAATCATCTTCCCCAAGATATACCGCTCCGCCAAGCAGCCCAAGCTGCCCTGCAATACTTTTTAAAACGGTAGATTTACCCGCACCATTTGGTCCGATCAGGCATAGGATTTCCCCTTCCCGCAGTTTAATTTCCATATCCTTTATCAGTGGTTTGTTATCATACCCCACACACATCTTTTTCGTAGAAAAATAGTAGTTCTTCATGCTTTTCTCCCAAACGAAACATAGAAAATTTTAGGCGGTGTTCTTTAGCGCCTTAGATTTTCTTTTCGTTTTATTATCCAAAGCACCACCGGCGCACCGAAAATCGCCGTCACGGTGCTAATACTCAGTTCTGTTGGCGCAAGTATTGTTTTCGCAAGCAAATCACAAAACAAGCAAAAAGCACTTCCCCCAACAAAGCAGGCAGGTATCATCCAAATTGGCTCTGTTGTATTCAGCAATTTCTTGACCAAATGCGGCACTGCAATTCCAACAAAAGAAATCGGTCCCGCAAATGCCACAATACACGCAGATAAAATACTGGAGAAAATTACAATACACACACGCAAAAGGCGTAAATTAACACCCACATTCCGCGCATAAACATCTCCCAACTGGTAAGCGCCAAGTGGCTTTGACATCAGAAAAACTGTCAAAGACGCGGCGGCAACCACAACGGTCATAACTTTTACGTTTTCCCATGTCATTCCCGAAAAACTTCCCCGTGACCAGTTGTGAAGATTTACAATATCCGCATCATTGGCAAAGGTAACTACTAATTCCGTGACCGCCGAGCAAATGTAACCTATCATAACTCCGCTGACTACCAGCATTGACATATTATGGATTCTATGGGACATCAAAAGTACAAAGCCCATAGATAGCATAGCTCCAATAAACGCAGCCAAAATCATAGTTGCCGATGTCACCCTGACTCCCCTTCCCATGAGAAAAACCATTACAAGCGCCACCACCATTTTAGCCCCGGAAGAAATTCCTAAAACAAACGGTCCTGCAATCGGATTATTGAAGAATGTTTGCAAAAGATATCCGGCAAGAGAAAGCGCACCCCCGAGAAGCAACACGGCTATCGCCCTCGGAAGCCTGATATCCCACAGAATTCTTGTTACCGTTCCATTACTTTCCTGCCCGCTAAATATTCTTGCCACATCCGGCAATGCAATTCTGACACTTCCAATACAAATATTTAATATGAAAAAAATCAAAACGCAGGCTCCAAGCAAAAAGAAAGCCGCAATTTTTCTATGTTTTCTGTTTTTATGCATCATAATCGCAGCCTTTCACTCTAAATGATAAAGATAGTTCATATCATCATTTTCTCCCTGTATCATCGAATGGATATCCTCAATGAAATATCCGATTGCAAGGGATTGCTGGTACATATCGTTTGTTGTACACCACACATTTCCATTCTCCACAGCCTTAAAATCCGCAAGCAGCTCACATTTATCAAGCAACTCCTCTACACTGGAAACACCTCCATCAATAGAGCTGTTATAAATCAGGAAATCTGCATCTTTTGCACTGGCATAAAATTCTTCGACCTGTATATTCATGGTAGAACGCTTTGTTTCAGAATCGCCTAAATTTTGAAAGATATAGTTTCCACCTGCAAGTTCTATCATCTTCGGAACATAATCAGAAGATTGGCGTACCTGTACCATACCATTGGAAGTAATGAAAAAGAAGGCTACTGTTTTATCTGTTCTCTCAGATGCACTTACTCTCTCAAGAATTGCTGCCTGATCCGTAAATATCCTTTCTGCCTCCTCTTCCTTTCCAAGCAGCGCCCCATAAAATTTCACCCATTCTACCCTGCCAAGCGGATGTGACTCATAACTGGAATAGTCTATCATAACAGGGATTCCAAAGTTTTCCAGATTTTCCACTACTTCAGGCGAATGCGAAATCATCATATTTTCTATGGCAAGCGCACAATGATTTGAAACAAGCAGTTCATAATCCGGCTTGCTGTATTTACCCGCATAAAGGATATTACCCTTTTGCATTTCCTCTCTGGCTGCTTCAATAAACCAGCCATCTTCCTTTTGCCCTGAAAAAGTAATAGAATTTAATCCATCCAATTCACTGAAAATATCCATCGCCGAAGATGCCACAAGATAGATGTCTTTTATCGGACGCCTAAGCACCACAATTTCTTTATCTAAAGTTTGCGGTACATCCCCATTTTCCGGTACAATTAAAAACTGCGTGCCATCCATTGTTATCGTAAGCAGGGTATAACCGCCCTCATAATAATCAACTTTAAAATTTTCCGCATACTGTAACTCTAAGCTTCTCTCATAAACCAGTTCTTCTCCTGAATCCAAATCTGATTCTTCCTCTATATCTGCCATTACTTCAGAATCGGGAGAAGGACTGCCACAGCCATACAGCCATAGCAGCCCCACAAGAAACAAAAGAAACAAAACAGATGCCTTTTTTCTTCCTCTCATCTTATTCCCCACTTTTGGAGGCAAAAAGATTTTCTTAGAAAATTTTTTGCCTTTTATTCTTTGACTGCTGTATCTAAATGGAAAGTGAGTGTATATTCTATTTCATGAGGTTTACTCATCGCTACAGTGTCGCCGATAATATCCATTGGTTCATCAAATATAAGAACAGGAATCTCAAATATAGAATCGCCTTCCGTATTTACTGGCAGATATTTTTCTCCATTCACTATCATATAATCATAATTAGGGCTGTTCCATTGTACGGTTGCCATCGCTTTTCCACCTGCCACAGTTACTGATACGGGAGACAAAATTTCCGCCTTTCCGCTTCCGCCTGCAAAGGTAATTCCCATACTATATGTACCATCTTCCAAAGATACTTCATCATTTACCTGTTCATCATTCTCAAGCGGCACCGGATTGGAGACGCTGACCTTATGGTCGTACCATTTTCCCTTTGTCCCAATAAGCGCCAGATCAAATTCGCTCTCCAGCAAGGGAACAGGCACATCAAAACCATAAACTTCTTCCGTCATACCGTCACTGTATGTGACTGTATCTTCTGTCGGTAAAAGCAGCTCTGCTCCTTCTTCCGACGCATCTTCAGCCAGTCCGGGATAAAGATTTAAAATCTTTTTTGAACCAAGGGTAATATGTATTGTCATTTCCCCGTTCTCTACTGTCAGCGTTCCCTTGCCCTCGCAGGTTTCATTGACACGAAACATACTGCTGTCTGTCGTAAACTCTGCTGTATAAATCCCATCTGCCAGCTCTGCTGTATCCTGATTCTGCTTATCTGTTTCATCACTTTCAGGTTCTTTTTCCATTGGTTCTTCAGGCAATGTTTCCGTTACAGTTTCTGATGATTGCTCTGTATCCTCTTCTACAGTAACATCTACCGCAGAATCTGATTCCTGCGCATTATTGTTATTTCCACAACCCCCAGACAACGTGACAGAGAGAAGCGCAATAGCAATTATTATATTCTTCTTCATGATTCTTACCCGCCTGTTAATCTTTCATTACATCTGCCGTATGCTCTACATAAAGCTGCTGAATTGCTTGAATAGAACCAAGACCTTCAATCTGCGCATCCACGCTTTCAAAATTTCCAGAAGCCTTGAACATGCTAATCCATGAATCCTCATCTTCTCCTGCCATGTCATTATTGGCATGGTCTCCTGCAACAACCATCAACGGACGAAGGATTACCTTTGTATAACCCGCCTGTTTCACAGCATCTATCACCGCTTCGCAAGATGTTTCTTCCGGTTCCCCTTCCACTGTTCCGATAAATGCATTGACACAGCCAATGTCTGTCATTTGTGTCTGCATCTGACTGTAACTTACCTTTGCTGCATGGGAAGTGCCATGTCCCAGAAATACGAACGCTGTCCCATCCTCCTGCGCTTCTGCCAAACTCCCAAAACCTGCGTCCGCCACAGCTTCCGCAAGGATTGCTTCCGCTACCGCTGCTTTGTCCTCATTGACAACAGATGCATCCGCACCGACCTCGCCAAGAAGCGGCTCTGCAATCTTTACTGTTTCAAACTGATCTCTATATACTTCAACTGTCTCCATCAGTTCATCATACTCTGCCCCATGCATCAGATGAGTAGGCTGTACCACTAAATTCTTTACTCCGTTTCCCACTGCACGTTCCAATGCCTGATCCATATTGTCAATGAACTCTCCGTCTCTCGCCTGCACATGGTTGATAATAATCTGCGCCGTAAAAGCCCTTCTTACAGACCAGTCAGGATTTGCTGTCTGTATTGCATCCTCTATTCCTTTGATATCTGCAACACGGCTGTCATTAAAAGAAGTCCCGAAACTGACTACCAGAATTTCATTTTCTCCGATATCGTCCTGATTTCTCGGATTGTCTTTGGAAGCGTCGCCTGTATCCCTGCCAAAATAATCAGGATCGGCTTCTTCCCCTTCCACCAGTTCTTTCTGGGCATCCGTCAGCGCATCCCATGCCGCTTTTGCCTGAGCGCACTGCGCATCAGTGTCTTCTGTTCTCTTTTGTACATAGATTGCATCAATCAATGCTGCAACTTCATCTGCTGCTGCCTGATCAGAAACAACGTCATCCCCTGTCTCCGATTCATCCGCCTGATTTTGGCTGTCATTCTCTTCTGCCGATTCTGCACTCTTTGTATCTCCCTCCTCTGACTGTACGGTATTTTCCGCCGATGCCGGGGCATCTTTTGAACAACCTGCCAGCACCAGTGAGCAGGTCATAACACCAGTTAATAAAACAGCTACTAATTTCTTTTTCATTTTCTCCTCGCTTCCTTCCCTGTCCTGTCGCTCTACAGGGATATTATGTTAAATTTTAATCGAGTAGGGAAGATTCATCTTCCCCTACTCGCCGCGTGGGGCGCACGTTGCGCAAGCAACAATTTCATCTGTGCGCCCCTGCGCATAAAAAAATCCTCCACCATAATAACTACGGTAAAGGATTCATACACAAAATAAGCCTGCCAAATGCACTAAAATAAACAATCTTCCATCGTGCTTTCTGCAAGTTCAAAACGTACAACCAGTTACTCGTGGTTTGAAACAAATGTTTCTGTACAGCATTCAGGCAGGTCTCCCGGCTTATAGATCATCACATCAGCCGTCTTCCCAGGAAAGGATTTATTTAATTCCCAGTGACATATCGGCTTCTACTCCCTAATTACGGTGACGAGTTCGTACAGGATTTGCACCTGTTTCCCTTTTCACCAAAACCAATGCTCATTTCCCGCATTGTTCTGACACCTGTATACTATTTATTCAATTGTACAAGGTATAACACATTTTTTCCCTAATGTCAATAACTGCAAATCAAATTTTTGTTACCTAAAACTTGTTAGAACAATCCGAAAATTTGTCCATATCCATAAGTCAACTGCATATCGGTCATGACTGGCACTCGTTTCCATGCCAAGCTGCCTTCTGCCATTCTGCCTGAACAATTAAGATTGCTACAGTCAACGCAAATGCCTCTACACCTGACCTTATCATCCCGCGTAAGTTCTGCAATAAATGCAACACTCTTTTTCGGCAGCATACAAAAAGCTGAATTACAGGTAATCAGCGGCGTAAGCGTTTTTAACAGCTCTGGCAGCATCTCCAAAGGAAAATCTTCCTCACTTCCAAGAAAATGATATTTCGCAACATGCCAGTCCGTATTTTTCTGAATATAGCAGTTATAAGCGGCATATCCCTGCAATAGAAATTCGCCTGCCAGTACCTCAATCATATAGCTATGTGACAACATTTTTCTTTCACTATATCTTTCCTGTAAACAATCTATACCGTTACCTAAAGACATAACAACTTGCTCATATATCACGCTGTACGATTCACTTTGATGCTTATTTTTCCCAGAATATACGCTTTTCTCCCAAAAGGCTTCTTCACGCATCAATGGCAGCATTTCTTCATCCACTGCTTGAAATTCATGTATTTGTGTTTCATCGTAATGGAATTTTTTGCGTACTTCCTCTAAAAAAGTAGGTGACAAAAATTTATCCAATACATTCGGAAAAAACGCTGCCATTTGATTTCCTCCTAATTTTTTCGTATTTATTTTAAATCTAAATGAAACCCTACGGACACAATAAACATAATATTTGAATTATATCATAACCGAACAAATTTTGTATGCCTTTTAAGAAATATCCCCTTCTAATTATTTTTCTGTATTTTATGGTCTTTACCCTGACTAAAAACAAGTTTTTCTTTGCTACCTCGCCCCTTTATCCTTTTGCCTTGCCTGATGCTCTCGTCTGCTTTCCCTTTCTTTTACCTCATGCTGTTTCTGTCTAAGCCGTTCTTTTATGCTCATGATATCGTTTGCTTTTTCTCCGTGAATTTTCTCATACTCCGCACGAGCTGCCTGATACTCAAGATTCTCTCTCTTTGATGCATCAAATTCCCTATAGAATGCCTGAACAGAGTCAAAGTTATATTCTTTCACGATGGATGAAAGCCGCTTTTTCATATTGGCAATCTGGTTGTCGATACTGTCAATCTCCTGCTGTAATTCCTTCCGTCTTCCACCCTTAAAGATACCCATACATTCGGATAATTCCTTTTTCAGCTTATCGCGCTTTTTCTCACGCTCAAAAATTGCTTTATTCTGCTCTTTGAGCTTACTGTCAATCTCTTTCAGAAGGGGATATTTACTTGCGAGTACGGAAGGTTTTGGTTGCGGCGGTCTTTCTGTTTCCAACCTATTTGTTTCGGCAGGAACAGATTTTTGTTCTGCTTTTATCTGTTCGATTATAGATTTTTTGACTGTGACAGTATTTTTCTGCTGTGACTGTTCTGCTTTATTCTGCATATCCGTTTCTTGGCGCAGATTAACAGAAAATGGTATCTTTTTCTTTTCCTGCTGAGTCGCCGAACCAGCTTTTACATGGGCATGACTTTCCATTTCTTTTGGTATTTCCTTTATGGCATCAGCAGCTTTATCAATAACTTTTTCCGCTATATCCATTACCTTTTGCATAGCTTTTATAATCAGACACTTTAATAATAAAATCGCCGCCCTGACAATCTCCCCGAACAGCTCCGGCTTGTTACCGTTCTGCTCCACAGATTCCTTTACCTTTTCCGTGATTTCTGTCTTTTTCAGTTCCACAACCTCCGTCTCGGATACGCCGCTTATAATAGCACGGTCAACAGCCCTGTTCCATTCCATGCGGATTTCATTGTCTGCTTTTATCGCCTCCGCTTTGGGATTATTTTTACCGACTTTCTTTGTGGCAAGGTACGGACCGTTTTTATCAAATATGCCGAGCCTGTCCTTATCGTCAATCACCATCTGGTTAATCAGATCCGTATATAATACTTTTATCTCATCCAGAAAAGATTCCTGCTTGAAGCGTCCGTCTTTTACAGTAAAAATCCTGCGTTCATACGCTTCGCCTTTTTTGATGATTTTACAGCCCTTGCGGATATTTCCGTCCCCGCCAAGTATCTCTTTCTTTGTCCGCACATGACGCCCCTGCTCGTCATAGAACATATTCCGGGTGGCAGTCTTTTCTTCCGGCTGGTCTAACCGTTTCCTCTCCGCAAATATCATATGGATATGCAGGTTTGTTTTCCGTTTGTTATGATGAAGTGCAGCAAAACACTCCACGCCGTACCTATCCTTAAATCCGTCAACCATCCTTTTCAGCAGCTCATCATGGTCATGGTTGATGAAACTTTCCGGCAGGGCGATCATCAGCTCCCTTGCTTCGATGCACTTTCCATTCGTCCCGCTTTTTTCAAATTCTTCCTGATTACACTTGGCAAGTTCCCGCCAGAACGCCCTGTCCGGCTCCGTTGCATAGACTTCATACAGATGCTCCTGTTTGGCATGGCTTGAAATATAAGTGATGCGCCCCGATAAATCATGCAGTTTTGCCATTTCTATAAATGAATTTCTCCTCATATGCGATTTTCCTTTCTTTTTATAGATAATCTGCCGCCGCAGATTTTTGTGAGCAGTCATTATCAGACGTCTGTCTGCGAACCGATGTCCGAATACGGGCAATTTACGGCTGTCGCTTTCTGACAGCCGCATAAGGGCTTCGTTTTATGAAGTCCCTATGACGATGCTGCACATCTGCCCTGAAATGTAGCCGTAAGCAGCATCGCCATTCATGCGCCCGTCCTCTGGGCGGTATGGATAAATACAGTCCGGCTCTTTCGGACTGTAAATTTGCGCAGGCGCAAATTTGCCCCCTGCAAGGGCGAAATCCCCGGAGTACAAAACGAAGTTTTGTGCGTAGGGTGTATTTCGCTCTCAAACGCCGAGAGCTTAGGGAAGGGCTTGCGCCCTCCCTAGAAATTACTGCCAGTCACTCCTTGAGCTACTCCGAAACAGTTCGTGGAGCAGATTCTTTACGGGCATAAAAAAGCCGCCTGTCTGAAAACTGGTATTCCAGCTTCAAAACAGACGGCTACATTTGCGCCCTTATTTGCAGCCTTCCGGCTGCTCTTTGCCCTTATTTTGCGGGCTTAAATGCCCGCCCTTTATTATGCAGCCTTATATGGCTGCTCTTTGTCCTTATTTTGTAGCCTTTCGGCTACCCTTTGTCGGTCTTTTATGAAAATATGGATGCATTTATGCTCTGATGTGAAAAAATCCACAAAAATAAGGCTACAGTAAACCTGATTACCATAGCCCTACTCTGCAAATATATTAAAATGCATCAAAATCAATCAAGTCATTGTCCGGCGGCTCTGTGGGATTCTCCGATACAGCTTCTTCCTGCACATCCCCTGCATTTTGCATCGCTGCTTCCATATCTGCCGGATTGGAAACACTTGGAGAAACTGCCCCGCCCATTACTGCATTTCCGTTATTCATACCGTTTGCTGATGCCTGACCGTACACCATGCCGCCTTGCGCCGCTGGGTATGCACCCATAGGAACGGATAAGGGAAAAAACTGCATCTGTGCCATATACATCCCAAAAAGCGCCGGGAGATTGGACATCACTTTCTTTTCCACCATTTCCACGATGCGCTCCGCAAAAGCGTCCTCTTTCTCCCTTGTTTCCAGATAAGGATCACGCTTTACCGCCACACAGCGGTCATAATAATTATTGACTGCTTCTATCACAAATCTGTTCTGTGACTTGAACATCTGCCGTATCTGCGGGGAGTGCAGGAGTTCCCATGCCCTGCACTCATCCCCTCTCTCCATGTTGAAACGGATATTGTGGTTTTTATTCTTCATTCAGACACATCTCCTTATCCGGCGGAAGCCATCAATTTCTGCCTGCGGAGTTTCATATAGCAGAAATATTCATAGCCTTTGGCGTTTGCTCGTATATCATGGTTAAAGGCAACATTGTCACTGTCATAATCCCCGACAAGCTCCACAATCTTTGCGCCGCCGCCCATGATATACAGTTTCATAAGGTTCGGATTATAACCGTGTGCTTTCAGTTCCGCAAATATCTTATCCACATAGCTCTTTGCCGCTTTTTCCATAAGCTGCTGGTATTCCCCGCCCACTTTTATATCACCATAACGCAGATAATTCTCGATAATCTCTGCCGGAAGTTCCTCCGCTTTCCTGTCCAGTATAAGATTGCGGATCGCCATATAACATTCATTCGCCCCCAGCTTTACCGTCCACGACTTGCTTTCGCTCGCCTTGCCGTTGTTGAGTATCATCACATTCATCGTCCCGTTGCCGATATCCGCTATCATGTGCATCCCCTTAAAATCCGGCAGGCTCTCCGCTACCGCCGCATAACACTGCGGCATGACCGTACAGTCCGCGATGTCAACCGTATATCGTTTACCTGCATATTTGTAATCTACATGGCGGTTCTGCATCATATATTCACGGAAGGAATCCCTCTGTGCCTGCACCCATTTTAACGGAAGCCCTACCGCAAGATGTATCTTTGCAGCCGATAATCCTCTCGCTTTCAGCTCCTTTGCAATGGCGGCAAGAGTAAGAATATAATTATCGTCATCCAGGCTTTTCTCCGCAACAAAATCCTTGTGTCCCTCGCCTATGGTGTAATAGCTGCCTTCATATTCCAGATAGTCTCTTGTAAAGACAGGCGGCTGACTGCTCCTGCTCACGGAAGTCGGGAAACAGCACCTTGCCGTCTTATAATTCCCATAGCCTGCATCCACTCCTAAAATAATTGTCCCGTTCATGTTGTAATCTCTAAGTTTTGCCATATCAAAATCCTCACTTTCATGCTTGTTGTTATTATCAAACTATCTGCCATATTTTGCTTTCACTTCCTCTTTGGTCGGAAGGCTGCTCTCTACAATAATCTTGTTTTCCCCTGCTACCATAGCTGCAACCTGTTCCGTACCGTCCGTATGCAGGAGTCCGTCCGCTGATGCTTCCGCCTCCGCCATCTGTTTCTGTTTGTCCGCCTCCCTTGCTCCTTCAATCACACGCCGGATTTCCGGTCTGTGCTTTTTACGGTATTCTTTCAGGTAGGCACGGCTGTATGCACGGCGTTTCCGCTTCTTTTCCTCCGCCGCCATTTCTTCCTCAGAAAGCTCCTGCACCGGAAGCTCCACCTTCCCGATATAATTTAAGAAAATCTCGATCTCCTGCACACGTTCTCCGTCGATTTCCTCTATTTTATGCACCATGACCTTATCAACAAATTCATTCACAATGGCGGGCGTGAGTTCCTGAATGTCGGTGTACTTGCGGACAAGGGAAAGAAATTCCTCCGTCCTGTCCGTGTCATCCTCAAACTGTGCAAGTTTTTCACGGATTTCCTGCATGGAGATTTCAAGCTCCTGCTGTTCCTTCTCATAATCGGAAGAAAGCATTTCATACCGTCTGTCCGGCAGCTTCCCCATTGCGTTGTCCTCATACACCTTTTTGATCAGCAGGTCAAGGTCTGCAAAACGTTTCTCTTTTTTAGAAAAGTCTGCTTTCAATTTTTTGACCTCGCTTTTATCCCTGACCTCGGATGCACTCCGCATATTTTTTATAAACGCCGCCTCGTCCATGCGGACGCTTTTTAAGGCATACCGTATCGTTTCGAGGATAAGCTGTTTTACCGTATCCTCTTTTATGGAATGTGAAAAGCACACCTGCTTATACTGCTTCCTGCTGCTGTTGTAAGTGCTGCAGTTAAAGCCTGCGGATGTGCGCTCTGTCCCGCCGTTCGGGATACCCCTCCAGTCTCTTGCCGCCCTTGTCGTGCTTCTGCGGTAGTGCATTTTTCCGCCGCAGTCCGCACAGTAGAGCTTTCCGGTCAGCAGGCTTCCTTTTCCGCCGGTATCCACTCTCCGCACTGTCTTTCTTAATTCCTGCACCATATACCACGTCCTGCGGTCTACGATTGGTTCATGGGTATCCTGAAAAACAAGTATCTCATCACTGTTATTCTTAACAGCTTTCTTATCCTTATAGGATTCCTTGTGGCTACGGAAATTTACGGTATCGCCCATATATTCCGGTCTTTCCAGTATCCGCACCACCGATCCGCCCGTCCAGTTGTAGGGAGTTTCAAAATCGCACATGGTTTTGAAATTCCCCCTCTGTCTTGTCGCCTGATAATAGGACGGTTTCCCAATCTTTTCCTCTGTAAGCCGTTTTGCAATCTGGTACGGTCCCATGCCCTCCACGGTCAGACGGAAAATCTTTTTCACAACCTCCGCCGCTTCTTCATCCACAAGCCAGAGGTTTTTATCATCAGGGCTTTTCACATATCCGTATTGTCGCCCAGCAAACTAAAGTTCCTATCTCCCGCACAAAAACATCGAATTAAAATCTCATCTTCTTAATACTGTCTATCAGAGCGCGCTGTAGGAAACGGCGCATTTTCCTCTTGACCATTCCTGCCTGTTCCGATATAGTTTTTTT
>CAJTCH010000062.1 GCA_910574715.1 Lachnospiraceae bacterium
CTTAGATACCTCTTGTGTTTTTGGATTTTACCAACTGGCTGGTCAGTAATAATCCAACTATATACGAGGTATCTTTTTTTATCAACTCCCTTTACACTTTATATTATACAGGAAGCTCCTTCTACTACAAGCCGAAAAAAACAACCCCCTGTCTTTTCCGGCTCATAGCAGCGCATTTTCAATCCTTAAACGGATTCTTGCCTTTCCTGTAATCATCAACCAACAGCTTTGCCAGATCTCGCTTCTCTCGAAGAGATCTGAGCACCTTGCGGTCTACTGTATTCTTCGCAACCAGATATATATACAGACAGTTCTCCTTCTGCGATACCCTGTGGATACGGGCTTTTGCCTGCTCAAAATTAGACATTGAATAATCCAGACTGTAGAACACCATTGTTGAAGCCGCCGTCAAAGTAATCCCTAAGCCTGCTGCCGCTATCTGTCCTACAAACACCCTGCAATCCTCATCTTCCTGAAATCGGCGTATCTCTTCAGCACGATCTTTTACGCCGCCCCGGATCAACGCATATCCAATACCCTTTTTCCCCAAAAGTTCCTGAATATCGTTCAATTCCGGAATGAACCTTGCCATAACCACAAGCTTTCTTCCTTCATCCATAGCGGTATCCAGAATATCCGAAAGAGCATCTAATTTTGCCGTACTCACGGCATTATCATCTCCTTCGTCATCGGTCAGGTGTCCGCCGGTAATCTGAGATAATCGAAGCAGTCTTGTTAAAACATTTACAGCGCTTACTTCAGAACCTGCCATCTGGGTATATGATTCCCTTTCCAGATTTGTGTAAAGCTTCATCGCCTTCGGTTCCAGTTCAACCGTCCTTACTTCCTCCGTGATATCAGGAAGGTCAAGGCATTCAGCTTTTGTAACCCTGTATGCGACGGAATGCATCTTTTTTAAGAAATCTTCCCTCAGGTGTTTACGGAATACCGGTGTATGGTTGCCATACCCCAGCATGTCAAAATACCTATTCCTGAACGCATAGAAACTTGTGCCAAATATCTCGCTGTTGATAAAGCGATACTGTGAAAAAACATCAATTTCCTTATTTGTGATCAAGGTTCCTGTCAGCAGCAACTTGTACCGTGCCCTGTCTCCCAAAGCGTGCATACATTTCCCTGCTGCTGTCTGAGCGGATTTTATTTTGTGTCCTTCATCTGCAATAATCAGATCCGCATCAAAATTTTTAAGTTCTTTTTCAAGTCTCCATGCCGATTCATAATTCACGACCACGATCTGAAGTCCTTTGTCAGCTATTTCTTCAAGCTGTTCTCTCTTCTTTGCCACACTTCCCTTAAGAACCGTAAGCGAAAATGGGAATGCCGAAAAACGTTCAAATTCTTCTTCCCAGACTCCGAGAATGCTTAAGGGTGCAACCACCAAAACTCTGCTCACCTTTTCAAATTGATAGAGGCATCCGGTGATTGCGATAGCTGTTATCGTTTTTCCGCACCCCATTTCCATTAAAAGTGCGGCACCCCTGCTATAGAACGGTGCATTGAAAATACCGAACAGGCCGCATACAAAACCAAATGCCTTGATCTGATGTTCGTATGGATTCGCCTTTATCGGCATTAACATGCTTATTTCATCAAGCTTCATAACCGGCACCTCCCCTTCGCAACTCCTTAATCTCCACACTGGAAACAGTCTGTCCGGGTGCCAGAACAAATACTTCGCAGAAATCCCCGAATATTAGTTTCAGCAATCTCTTTGGAAGCATTATTCTTCTGCCTTTTAGAAGCTCCGTTTTGTTGCCGCTCCTGTCAGCAACACTGATACAAACTTTGTGTTTCATGATCCTTCCTCCAATCTGTCATGTACGGGACTTTGCCCGGAGGTTCTTTCTTCCTCTACTACAAGGCGAAATAAACAACCCCCAGCCGTCCCTGCTCCTTACTGCTCCGCTTTCTCAAAAAACTTCTTCAGGCGTTCAAGAATCTTTTTCTTCCGATTCCCGACAGATTGGGGAGACTTGTCGGTGCCGTTTGCTGCATTTTCTTCATCACAAATCTGCTTTAAAGTCTTTCTGGCACCAAAATGTTCATAGATCAGGTTGCGCTGATCTTCTGTCAGCAGCTTCATAAATTCCTCTAACTGCTGCAGCTTCTGATTTACTTCCTCTTCCTCAGGAAATAACGTGTCAAATATATCCGCTTTGGGATCTGCAATCATCGCCCAGACATCGGTATCGGACATATCATCATCGTCACCGGCCTTCTGATTAGCCACACGATTAGAAAACCCGTAATCTGCATTTTCATCCTGATAGCGATTCTGAAGATCCACTTCGTGATCATCATGGTCAAGCATGATAATCCACTCTGCATTCTCTCCGTTTTCTCCCAGAGGAATCGTGCACACAGGCACTTCAACCCATTTCTTTCCTCTCTTCTCCCATGTGGTGTAAACATAGTTGCCATCGGCATCCATGTAAGAACCACGGTTATCGTCGTACTCACTGGTACGGACAGGCTTAACTACATTGTTCTTTGAATCTTCGTTCTGTGCTGCCATAACACAACCTCCTTGGGTTTGTTATGGTCAGCTGCTTCACTTGACGGTTAATGGTGTCCGATGATCCACCCTGAAGCAGCACGCTCTCGCGTAGTGCCCCGTGTACTTAGGAGCAGAGCTTCACATCGAAGGCAGTTAAGGTCGTTGCCCGACCGCCGTCGGATTGATCAGATCCGGCGGGATAAAAAAGCCACTTAGATTGCATTTTTCAGAATTCAATGCACGAAAAAGCTTCGTAACATTGAGCCCTGTAAAACGCATCTAAGTGGCTTACGAGTGACTCCGATATTCTATTTTTTTATGCTTCTTTGCGCTTTCCCTGCATATATGGGAATCTTACGATTTCCACAGAGTCGGCAAGTCACATTCAGGATTTCTTTTTCCTGAAGCGGTTCTGGTGTCGCAACCGCAAAGCAATTGGCACCAGCCGGACATCTTGGAATGTATGGACAACGATATTCGTTTTTATCCCCTTTCTCGAAATCCTCTACGGGCGGCATTTCATATTCCGATCCAAACATCCCAATCAAGTCCTGGTAAGTAGTAACCGGCGTTTTAATAGCCCTCACCTCCTTGAAAGTTTTGTGATATAAACAAAGCCGAAGTCGAGTCCTCCACTACCTGTGAAGAAATCAACTCCGGCATTACGACCTCGTATTAAAACGGATCTGAGCTCGGCTCATTATGCTGACTTCTTGTCTGCAACCATCCGGTTGAAGAATTGGAATAGCTCTCGCTTTTCTCTAGAAGTCATGTGTTTCCAAACCTGATAAAGGACATCCGACAATTTGATTTTAAGAACCTTGCTATGTTTTTCGTTGTCGCTACACTTCACGCTCAAATACAACGCATCCGACTCTCTGATCAGATCAAATGTCCTTTTCTGATCTGCATTTATGATTTCTGCAATCTTTCCCATTTGCGACCTCCTCTCAATCTATGATTGGCGGCAGTTCGTCTTTTTCGTCATTAGTAGCGTTTCTAATAATCTCTCGAACATCTGCCACTTCATCTTCGTTCATGCGCTCACCCATAACCATATAGGATATAACTAATCCTGCTGCCTTTATGGATTCCTTTCCTGTAATAACCTTCTTTTTCTTTGCAGGAACAACCAAAATATTGAACCAGAGGGAATTATCCATTGACCATTTTACCTTGTTCAGTTTATCAACAACTGTGCTCCATCCTATGCCCTTCTGCTTTGCATAATAAGCAACGTGTGCCAGAGCCATGTGGGTCACTGGCTTCATGAGAAGATTATCATCCCTCAGTTGTGATACTGGTTTATCCTCTTTGGTAAGTTCCAGATATTTTTTATACATATCCATGCCTTCGAGAAGTGCTTTCCAAAACTCCACATTTTCTTCGTAAACTTCATTGATTTCATCTTCGTTATCCGGCATGGTTTTCGACGTCCATCCCCTGTCTTTAGCCAATGTTTCCGCTATTGTATATAAGGCACTTACAGTAGTCAGTTGCTTGCTTCTCTGTGACAGAGTATTGCTGCTCCAATTTACCAGCTCATTCTTTCCGATTTTTTCAAGAATCTGACCCTTGCTGAACAAACGCCTTGAAATAATAGCAAAGATATCGTCATCAGCAGTGATTATGTTCTGTCCGCGTCCGGTCTGTCTTGCGTATTTGTTCACCTTATTAAAGATCTTTCTTATCTTAAGAGCGTCTTTTCCCTCAACGAAAATCACGCTAATCTCTTCGTCTGCTAATTCGGGATGCGGTTCCAATGCCATCATCTGCGGAGTCATTTTCTTGTTTCCAAGCATCGCTGCAGATATAGCACTATTCCCCTTTAGGCAAAGCTTCATAGCTAGGAGCCTGTGTTGCCCATCCAAAGCAATAAGTCTTTCTTTCCCTGGCAATGCAAGAAACCCGGCATCTTCCATTGCTACCTCATAAGTAAAGTTCACGTCATCCTTAACATATTTCGAAATAGGATCAAACCTCATATTCTCATAGCCAGAGTAGATATCAATAATCAGGCTCCCAAAGAAGCGATCCGGATCTTCAATAAAGTAAGGACAAATCTCATTTACTACCCTATTAAGATCTGGTTCTCTCTGCATCTTTTCATCGGGTGTCATGTCCTTCCACTCTGGAAGTTCTATTGCCAGCCCAACTGAGTTAACAAGTTCCTCCAGTTCCATCTTTGCTATGTAATAATCCGTTGAGCCTATTCTAGCTTTCTGAGCCCATATTGTTTTCATATAGCACCTCCATGTTTGTCAAAAACATTTTTCATGTGATTATAATACATCCGATGTTCTACATTGTCAAGTCATTAGTTAAGATGTTTTTGAAAAACATATTTAGATTATGTGAAACACGGTCATTATGAAGCTTCTATTTGAATATGTTTTTGAAAAACATTGGAACAAGCTCATGTACTGTCACATTGGGCACAAGGTACTTTCCCTATCCCCCATAAAGCCAGAGTCATAAGCTATTCCCCTCTCGAACCGCGTATTCTAAGGCATTCTCGCGTTTTTCACCCAAAGTTAACTCCAATGCGGAAATGCTTCTATACACTTCCAGATAAATTTTTTAGATTTCCTTTTAGATTTATGTGGACATCCTTTTTAGATTTTGCTATAATGCATACTGTGGACTTGTGAGTATTATGCGGTATTATTCCGTATTACTTCTAATTAAGGAGTGTTTTGACATGAATCCTGCTAAATTCAGCTTCCCTGCTGTAAAAGGGATACAGGCGAATATGGAATACTATGTTACTATGGTTCCCCTTGATTGCATTCCCAAGCTATTCACGTTCAGCGATGAGAATATGCCACCGGAAGTGCGATCACAAAGAACGCTGAATAAATCTCGTATTCCGGAGATGTGCAACTATATTCTTCAGAATCCAACCTCTTATGTCTTTTCAGCGTTAACTGCATCCATAGACGGGGAAGTATGCTTCGATCCAGCTAGCCCTGATAATTCCACTGTTGGAACTTTATCAATAGCCATGTCTGCAAAGCTTCTTATTAATGATGGTCAGCATAGGAAGGCAGCTATTGAAGCTGCATTAAAAAAGAATCCAAACCTTAAATATGAACACATTTCCATGGTTCTTTATCATGACATAGGATTAAAACGATCTCAGCAGATGTTTTCTGATTTAAATAGGTTTGCCATCAGACCTACCCAATCCCTGAACATCTTATATGACACACGTGGAAAGAACTCCATCCTTGTTAAAGAAGTTATTGATGCAATCCCAGGCTTCAATACATTAGTAGATAAAGAACACACTTCCGTTCCAAATAGATCTGTAGCGTTATTCACACTTAGCGCATTCTATCGGGGAACTACTGCTCTTCTAAAGAATTTGGAACTATCCCCAGAAGAGCAACGTGACTTTGCAATAAAATACTGGACTACGGTATATGAAAATATGCCGGAATGGCAGAAGGTTAATACTGGCGAAGTAAAATCCTCTGTTGTCCGCAAAGAATCCCTTTCTCCACTGAGCATCACAATAAAGGCTCTTGGAGAAATCGGAAATTCATTCTACACAAAGCATCCCAAGTCTTGGGATAAAAAAATGAAAAAACTACAGAATGTTGATTGGAGCAAAAAGAACAAAAACTGGGCTAACGGCATAATCGTTAACGGGAGTGTTCAATTATCCCGTGCCACTCAACAGGAAATGGTTAATATATTAGAAAAAACCCTAACGGAGTGATAAACATGGCAACTGTATTAACGAAGAAACTCTTGCAAGAGACAATCGAAACTATTCAACAGGTTTATATGGAAGACAATATTCCATGGATCTGCGGCTATAGTGGTGGTAAGGACTCTTCCGCTGTTGTTCAATTAGTTTGGATGGCATTGCAACAGCTTCCTAAAGAAAAAAGAACAAAGACGGTGCATGTTATTAGTACGGACACCTTAGTAGAATCCCCTGTCGTGGCATTATGGGCCAGTCAGTCTCTTAAGAAAATGGAGGTGGCTGCTGATAAAGATCATGACGATCTTCCACTTATACCACATCGTCTGACACCTCAGATACAAAATACTTTTTGGGTAAACCTCATCGGTCGTGGTTATCCCGCTCCTCGCGTAAACTTCAGGTGGTGTACTGACCGTTTGAAAATTGACGCATCAAACCAATTCATTAAAAGCATTCTTGCTGCCGAAAGCGAGGCTATCTTGGTACTTGGTTCGAGAAAAGCTGAGAGTGCTACACGCCGGAAGGTTATGGAAGGATACGAAGAAAAAAGATATCGCGAGCACCTGAGTCCAAACGGTTCATACCCTAATACTTATGTATTCACACCTATCGAGAACTGGGAAGACTCAATGGTCTGGCAATTCCTTATGCAGCATGACAATCCGTGGGGGCACTCAAACAAAGATCTTCTTGCAATGTATAGAGGCGCATCCACTGATAACGAATGCCCTCTTGTGGTTGAAAGTGGTACTCCATCGTGCGGTGGTAGCCGAATGGGATGTTGGGTATGCACAATGGTCACTGAAGACAAATCTCTGTCTGCAATGATACAGAATGATGAAGAGAAAGCGTGGATGCTTCCTTTGCTTGACTTCCGTAACTACATAGCAGGTTACAAACAAGATAGCGAACTCACCCAAAACGAAATAGACAGAAGAAGAAGAGACTTCCGACGGATGACCGGCAATCTCACCTGGCATAATAACCGCTTGGTTCACGGTCCTTACACCAAAGATGTTCGTGAGGATTTTCTAAGACGGCTTTTAAAATTGCAGCTGTTTATTCAGAAAACCGGTCCAAAAGAAGTAAGAAAAGTTGAATTGATAACCATGGATGAACTGCGGTTTATCCGCAAAATATGGTTGAATGAAAAGCACGAGTTTGATGATACTCTTCCCATAATCTATAAAGAAGTAATGGGTAAGAACTTTGAAGACAACAGCATTATTAAAAACAATTACTTCGGAAAAGACGAATGGGATATACTCTCCGATGTATGTCAGGAACTTTATCCCGACCATAAGCTTCTTCTTGAATTAGGAAGTAGCTTACTTGATATGGAAGCAAAGAACTCCGCAATAAGCGCACGCCGGAATGTGGTCAAGAATCTTGAAGCAGAAATAAAGCACGCTTATTACAAAGATGAAGAAGACGCAGAAGAAATGTTACGTATGCGTAGAAAAAGACAAGGCCTAGTTGATGACAGTATTTATGCCGACGAAGAGGATTCGGATACTGATGAACCGATAAATACTTCTCCAACCGGTTTAGAAGGGGAGGGCTGTTAAATGCACTTTTCAGGAATCGAATTATATAATTTTGGCATATACAAAGGTCAGCATAATATCGAACTGATTGATCAACGAAAGAAAAAGAACATAACACTTGTTGGCGGAATGAATGGTCGTGGAAAGACAACCATCCTTGACGCCATATTCCTGTGTCTCTATGGGCGAAAGGCTATCGAATATATTGTTGGAAAAAAGGAAGCCTATAATAAAGTACTTAAAGACAGAATAAACAAATCTGCCGATGATAAAACAACCCATGTCAAGATCACCATGGTCATGGATGACGATGAAGATACTATTATTTCAATAACCAGGACCTGGGCTCAGACAGACAGCAAGATCACCACGGATCTAATCGTAGAAAAAAACGGTATTGAAGACACCTATCTTTCAGAAAACTGGGAATACTATGTGGAAGAACTTATCCCCTATGGCATAGCTAAATTCTTCTTTTTCGACAATGAAAAAATTAGCCAGATTGCCGATGATGATGCATTTGATAAAATAAAGGATTCTATCAAATCGGTTATGGGTGTTACAACTGTTGAGACCCTTTGTGCACACATCGAGAAAATTCGAAAAGACAAAAATGCCAGCCTAAAAAAAACATCAGCCCCTGCACTGACAAAAGAGTCTGAAGAATTATCAACAGCTATAGAAGAATGCGAAACAAAAATACGGAATCTTTATGCTCAGCGTGCAGCTCTAGTACCTGAATTGGAAAAGACTACTAATAAGTTAGAAGAAACTGAACAGTCTTTCTGGAAAAAAGGCGGAAATCTTGGCTTGAATCACGATGACATAATCAGAGATCAGCATGAATTAAAAGACAAAGAAAGCGCACTTAAGGAACAAGCTATCGCCTTGGCTTCCAATCCTGCTACTCCTATATGCCTCTGCAAGAAACTTGCCGTAACAACATACAATGAGATTATGTCCAACGAAGAATCTCGTGCCGTTAAGTACTCATATCCGATTATATCCAAGTTATATAAATCGCTACTCGAAGAGTTTAAGGGCAGCTATTCTGCTTCAACAGATTCATACAAAACTCTTTCAAAGCTCGTAACGGCTCAGCTCAAAAAGCTTGAAGGTGAAATTGGTTCTGAAGCTGTTAATGCTATTACACCTTTAGCTAAATCTCTTATGGAAAAGTTCATAAGTGAGGATATAACGCGAATATCGTCTGAAGCGATAAGTATTGTTTCTGAAATCGAAAAGGTTATAACAGCTCTCGAACAATTGGAAGTACACCTGAGCAGTAGCGCCGAAAAGAATGATACTGTCAAGCTACTCAACGAAATAAAGGAATTACAGGCCAAGAAAACCGAGCTCGAAACTGAAATATCCAGATGTGATGATCAAATTCACTCAGCTCAGTTTGAAAAAGAACAAATTGAACGCCAATTAAATAAAGTGCTCTTGAAAATCGCCAGCAATGCAGATACAAGCGATGATAACGTGCGAATAATTGAGTATTCAACCATGACATTGGATGTGATGCATGAATTTGTTCATCGGCTGCAAACTCAAAAAGTCGATATTCTTGAAAAGAACATAACTTCCTGCTTTAGGTTTCTTGCTCAAAAGCAGGCCATAATAACCTCCATTATCATTGACCCTGAAACGCTTGATATCACCTTAAAGGACTACAAAGGTGGTGTGCTTCTTAAAGATCAGTTATCCGCTGGCGAAAAGCAGATGTTCGCCATATCAATATTATGGGGACTTGCTCTTTCATCTGGCTATAAACTTCCGGTGATAATTGATACGCCAATGGCTCGACTTGATTCTGCGCACAGAAGCAACTTTATCAACAAGTATCTTCCAAACGCAAGCTCTCAGGTAATTGTTCTCTCTACAGACGAAGAGATTAACGGAAAATATCTGGATGATATAAAAGCATATGTCAACAAGGCATATACCCTTATTTATAATGACTCCGAAAAATGCAGTACTATAGAGCCGGGGTATTTTGGAGGTGGATATAATGATCTGTAAACAATTCAAGCTTTCACAGCCAGAAAAGGACAAGCTGATACGAATAAAATCCAGAACTGGAATACAGAACTGGAATATAATCTGTAGATGGGCTTTATGTTGGTCGTTAAATGAAGAATCCATTCCAGGTGGCGTGGATCCCCAGTCGGACAGCAATGTCGAAATGACTTGGCTTACGTTCGCCGGTGAATACCATGAAATATACGAAGAACTCATCCGTGTCCGTTGTCTTAAAGATGGGTTAAACGACGATACAGAGACTTTATATCGATATTTCCGATTACACCTAAACAGAGGAATAAATCATTATAGTTCTCGTGATGTTCTTAAAAGCATCCATGACCTTATCGCCACATTGCCAAAGGAGAAATAGTCATGTCCCTATACTTGGATTATAACGCTTCTGCTCCAATTCTTCCTGAAGTGTTGGACACCATGATAGAAGCATACAAAAACACTCCTGGTAACGCCGACAGCCGAACACACATATACGGCACCAATGCTCAAAAGCTGGTTAACGAATCAAGAGCATCTATAGCCTCTGTGCTTGGGGTTGATCCATCAGAGATTATATTCACAAGTGGATCAACTGAAAGCAACAATACCGTCATTTTGGGCATACAGGAATATGCTGAGCAAACCGGTAAAAAGCACATTGTAACAACAGCCATTGAGCACAAAGCAATTTTAGAGCCACTGCACTATCTTGAATCCAAGGGATACAAAGTAGATTTTGTTAAACCCGACACATCCGGTCGTGTTTCAGCAAAAGATATCCTTGGAAAAGTATCAGATCAAACATGTCTGGTTTCAGTCATGTTCGTCAATAGTGAGACAGGCATTATACAGCCGGTAGAAAAAATCGGATCGGAATTAAAAAAACTCGATATTCTTTTCCATGTCGATGCCACACAGGCTCTTGGCAAGCTGAATCCTGAAATCCGCAAACTGGATTATGACTTACTAAGCATTGCCAGTCACAAGATTGGTGGTCCACAAGGAATTGGTGCACTAATCAGAAAAAGAAATACTGATTATGAAAATCCTCCGATAAAGCAACTGTTGTATGGCGGTGGCCAAGAAAGAGGCTTTAGACCCGGCACAACGCCCGTTGCACTTGTGGCTGGCTTTGCCAAAGCGATTGAGCTTTCGGAAGAAAATCTTCTTTCTTCTACAGAAAAATGCAAAGCCATAAAAGCAAAGTTTTTTGAAACAATCAACGGTCTCACCTACGAAGTTAATGGCGATCCTGAATACTGTCTTCCTTCTACCGTCAACATAAGCATAGATGGACTTGATGCAGAGGCTGCTTTCTTGTGTCTTGGTGATATGTATTCTTTTTCCAACGGCTCAGCCTGCAATTCATCCTCGCATACTCTGAGCTATGTATTGGAAGCGATGGGGTTAAGTGAAAAGAGAAAATCTGAAGCCATAAGACTATCATGGAATGGTAAAAGTGATATCGATTTTAGCGATTTCATTTCTGTTGTAAAATCCGTAATATAATCATCAAGAGGGAATGCCGTTGATGGCACTCCCTCTCTTTTCTAGAATCTTACTTTTATCTGACCGGTCAAATGGTTCTCTTTAAGCCAGTCCATAATGTGTGGTGAAAGATCAGCAACTGTAGCTTGCTGAGTCCTTACTTTTACAATAAACTTCTCTGCTTCTTCATCCAAATGAAGTCCATCAATCAGGCCTTTACCGCGTTTAACATGTTCCAAAAAAGTATCTATCGCCTTTGAAGATCCCGGAATTGAAACCTTTGCTTTTTGCAAAGCCTCCAAAAGTCCTTCTGCCTCTTGTTTGTTTTGAAGTAGCCCTTTCAAAGATGCCAGAGAATTTTCAACGCCATTTGAGAGATCATTTGCCGCTTCCTTCCAGGTAATATCAACATTTTTACGACACAGCTCTATTGCATTTTTTAATGCTGTCACAGCACTTACGTCTAATGTATGATCATTTGTCTTCTGACCACATGTATCAACAGCATCCTGTAAAGAATCCTTTATCTCTACCGTGAAGACTTTAGATGAAATCTTCTTTTCCTGCATGGCTTTAATTAGGTTCAGTAATTGTTCAAGCTGCGACGTGCATTGACTCAATGCAATCACCTGATCCTTAAATGCCTTTGCAGCTTGTTTGTTACTCGTAGCCTGAACCGAATCTAAAATTGTACTGTTGGCAGATTGAAGTGATTCCAGTATCATCCTTACACCTCCATCTCTTCTATTGTGTTACTAAGGCTTTCCAGCCTCTCTAATGCCCCTTCAAGAATAAGCAGATCGATCTGATCAACATCCCCCAGCATTTTACTATGGTTGTTTTTCAGCTTGAGCGCAAAGGCTTCAACCTGTGTTAGACTCGAAATAATATCATCCAGCTTTTCACGCGGAGCTTTTGCAAATATTTGGAGCAGTTTCATGTTATCTTTGCTCTTAGAATTATCTTTTAACAAATGATATAAGCCTATTGCCTCTTTGGCCTGTTCTTTCGGAGTCTTCTTTTCAAATTGTTCTTTCAATGCACTGGTATATACTTCATGAGCCATATTACATGTTGTATAGAACTCGCTTATTGCTTTCACAACATTAATATAATCTTCTTCAGACGGATCCGTTCCCAAAAGCTCCTCAAATCTTTTGATCGTCTCTTTAGCAAGCTTCTTCTCGCTTGTAACTATCGCACCTACTTTAGCATATAATCCCTGAAGATATGAGCGTATATTTTCATACACTTTTGAATTGTAATCTGCTAATTCACCACTAATATCCCAACCTTTGGATTCCAAGTGTCTTAGTGAATTAAACAATTCATAAGTTCTGTAAAACTGAACCTTTCCAGATACAGTATCACCGACAATTCCCATTATTGTGTTGCTACCAGAAACAAGAGAATTTCTCACTGTACCACGCATAGATGCCTGATTCGTAAGATAAGTCAGCACATCGTTCCATTCCTTGTTCGTTCTTGTCAAAACATTTTTACTGCTTTTTTCTAGCATCATCTGATGAAGCAATTGTTCTTCAGACATCCCTTCAAAACTGATTCCATTTATCAAGCCTTGAATATATTCTGCCGCCACGCACCATGTAATTATCGGATGTTCCTTTTCTCCGACACTATCTCCAAAAAGATTATCAATAAAGGTCTGTTTATTTTTCTCAACCCAGTTAATCAACACCATTTGATAATATGGCGCATTTTCAAATTCCCAGTTCTTATAGTAATCGAACAAAGATAATCCCATAAGAATGGTTCTTGCTTCTGAATCTCTTTTCAGAATTACTACTGCCTTGTTCTGATTAGTATCAAGCTTTGAATCCTCTATATCGACAAAACTACCATTTCTTAGCCTTTGCGTTACAAAATCCCCCGGAAGCCCTTCGTCCTGCCAAGCAATAGATTGAACGACAAAGCTCCCAACCCACTTATTATAGTCGGACGAATACTCCAAGGTCTTCTTTTCTTCAAACCAGCTCTCTATGTCCGCTTTCTTTCTATTCAGAGCTATTTCTTTTTGAGATTGAGCTGGTTTTACTGGTTCATTTCCCACCACAGGTGCCTGAGGTTTCTTTATAGGCGTTTCAGAAGATCCTCCTTTCACTCCCTTAAATGCACCCAACCCAATCGATGCAAGTAACTCCGCCCTAACTCCACCTACCATATTCTCTCTAGCTTCTGTTGTCTCATCCCCCCATATACTAAACAGCACCTTCAAACGCTGCTTATCTGAATCTGAGAAATCAGTATTTTCAACGCTATCTGCATATGGTGGTTGAAGAGTAACAGCGGAAATATAAGTAGGAATCTCAGGAAATCTCCAATTATCCCCATATTCCATCCCATCTGCAAAATGCGCGAAGAAATGCTGGATTACGTATGTCAAATAATATCTCGGACTCTTATGCTTCAATTTGTTATAAAGAGAAATCAGGCTCTTTTTATTGAATGGGTAGAGTGTATACTGCTTTTTATTGATTTCTACGAAATCCCATTCTATGTCAGGCTTATAAGCCGGATCAGGCAAAGAACCATTCTCCGTGTTTCCATCATACCAGTCCTTTACAACATCTCTCGGGCAATAGATAGCATTAAGATATCTCGCAGCAAGTTCCAAAAGAAACTCATCATCACCAAAAGATTGTTCAGTCACCTTTATCTGCTTTGTTACCCTATCCTTGAAGTTATCTCTAAACGAATCATAATATCCGTCCGTAATTCCAATGACAGATGTAACTCGACATAAATCGCTATATTCACCGCCATTTTCAACTGCAAGAGCTGTGATCAACTCACTTTCAACTATACTGAAAGATGTAAAATCTTCGATAAAGATTGTAAGATTCTTACCTTCCTTGCGTAATGACTTTCTCAAATTAACAAATAGATCTCTTGCATTTTCGCTGGTGATATTTGCGCAACTCTGCATAACCCCAGACGTAAAATGATTAAGGTATGAAACAAGCTTAGCAATAGCATCCTCATCATCCCTTAAATCATATAAATAATAATTCCTTACTTCTTCAGCCGCATCCTTTTTTATCATATTGGCTACGTTCCGAGGAAATGCAAAATCTTCCTTGTCGAAGATTGTTTCCGTAGAATCCGTAACCATAGTTTTAGCTCCGGATGTGATCATCTGGTAACATCTATCGACCGGACCGCCTGCTCTCATCAAATATTCTTGCACACGCGAATCGTAAAGAAACGCTGCTATATTTTTACACGCAATCTGTTTGTATACAGAATTAGACGCATCTGTAGCAACACGCTTTACATATTCACTGTATATAGATGTTTTGAATTCAGATTCGCTTTGCGACTCAGCCGCATCACAAAACTTTATAAATTTCTCACGTAATTCTTTATCCTGTACAAGCCCTTCGTCAAGCATCTGCTGGACAGCGCCTCGAACGGTATTACCTAATCGACGCAAGAAAATTACTTTTTCCTTGTCTCCATCATAGTTATCTTTATCATTTATAAAACGATTATGGAGCCAGCATATCAAATGAGATTTTCCTGTACCGTTCATACCACGGACTATGATCATTTGATGTTTATTAGCCTTGTTAACTATGTATTTGTCATATATCTGCTCCTCAGTCAGATTTATCGGTTTGGAATCTGTGTCTCCAAACTCAATAAATTCAAGTTCTCTAAAAGGAACATGGGTCGCCATGAAGTATTCATTGTCAACCGCAGTGCCATCTTTTTTGATGACATATTGATCCATACGATCAGAACAATCAATCCAATTCATCAGTCGCACCCCCTGATTATGATTTCAGAAAAGTCATTAAGTTCAACCCCATTAAGCTGATATAATGAGGTTCTGACTGCATCTCTTGTCGAAACAAGTTCTATTACACCCTCATTGTTTAATACTCTTAATCCGTTTGAAACAGCCAGCGACAATAATGCCTCGGTACAGGCCGAAGCCGCTTCCGGTATATTTTCCTTAATCCATCCCACGAACTGAGTACATGACATCTTTGTATCTTTGGGTATATCTAACAATGCATCCTCTATCCTTGTTTTCATATTAGGAATCAGAGTCTTATTGTACTGATAAGCAAACCCTAAATACCGCATCCAAAATCTCCATCCCAAAATATCATTCTCAGTTACAGAAGGAACGCCTGTTTTTGCTGCTGTAGCGGCAAGATCATCAAATCTGTTTATCTTCAACACCTCATCAGAATTTTTTATAAACCATTCTGTGAGCTTGAAAAAGGTAGTCTTTTTATTCTTGAACGCAGCAGAAGAAACCAGCCTCCGAAACTCTTGGGCAGTATCCAAATACTTCACATCTATTACAAGTTCGTACCTGTCTTTATTCTTCTTAATAAAGCCAAGCTCTTCAGCTGAATCAATAGAAGATCTGATCGCTTCATCATTCAAATCAGCATCTTCATTCAACGCACATTCCTTGTAGATATCCTGATTTGTATATGACCCTTGACTTATCAACCGGCAAACAGCTAGCACACGCTCAGGTGTAGGTCCCGGTCTCATATTATCGTTTTCCTTGAACACGCGAATACCTCCTTAAATGGTCTCTAAATTGCAAGTCCTGCAATTGAGAAAATCATGAATCGTTTTATTCCTACTCAGAATCATAGTATCTATCTTGCAGCACCAGATTTTTCTATAATGCTCAATACCATTCTTATTGGCCGCCTCAAAAATCCTGTTATTATTATTGGCATTGTCCGATAGAATAATGACCAATCCATTTCTCATAATCCATGCAACTTTAGATGCTACCGCCATAAACTCACTGTGAGAGAAAAACAAACACCCTACCTCTCTTGTCGGTTCACATCCATCCGGATAAACCACACAGGAAACATTTAGTTTCTTTGCCTTTTCCCCTATCAGATCTATATCTAAATCACGATAATCATTTATCGGAACAAGCAAATCTGTAAGAGGACCCATGTGTCTTTTGAGAAGTCTTGATGGTTCCGACACCTCGCAATCAACTTCAGATTCCAGTCTTATTCTTATACTATCTTCTATTGCAGAAGTCCTTCCTTCATGCGCTGGGCATCCGCTACATATTGGCCTTGCAAGCGGAAACAAAGAAACAAACTGCCTTCCCCAACATTTAGCCTTTGGATGGTGTACAATGTCAGCCATCTTGTGATATCCACTTACACGCATATCATATTCATTTTGACGGTCTGAAGCAATCGTTTCTCCTAGCCTATCTTTATCATAGAGTAGGGCGACATCAAGCATTTTGAACGTAAAGAAATACGTTTTCTGTTGAGCATCATAAGATGCATGAGTTATTCTGATATACCCTTTCCTATGAAGTAACAACAGTGTATTTGCATTCCAGAACATATTACGCATACCAGCATGTTGAGCTTCATCATCGGTAAAAGAATTGGGCACTGTATTTAAGTCCGCTACAATTATATCGCCTTCAATCAGTGTTCTCTGGTCTTTTAAAATACTATCTAAACGGATCAATAAATTCTCTTTTTTCAGAATACTCTTATTTACCAATCCAAAAGCTACAGATAAATCATTTCTACCATCATCTTTTGATGTAAACATAGCCATAATGCTTAATGACGGCAAGCCATCACGACCACCTCTTCCGACTTCCTGATAAAATCTGCTGAGATTTTCTGGCACGCATGCATGAATAATAGTTCTTACATTACTCTTGTCAACGCCCATACCAAATGCAGATGTGGCTATCATTACATCAAATTCATTGGCTTTCCATTTCTCCAACAGTAGTTCCCTGTCTGTGTCCGAAGTATCTCCAGTATATGAGAAAACATTGGTGAATCCCATACTTCTAAGTTTTTTACAATACTTATTAGCCGTATCCGGTTCAATCACATACACGATCAAAGGTTTGGGCATATACTTAATCATCTCTATTACTGCATTTACCCTCTCATCGTAATTCCTGTATTCTTTTATGATGTATCTCGGTTCCGGTCTTAATGCATCGCATCTATACTGTATATTGTTACCATCACTACCAAACAATGAAAACAACACATCAACTACATCATCCGATAACGTAGCAGAAAGCAAATATGTTCTAATATACTTGTTTGAAGCCTCTTGCAGTTCATTCAGTATTACTGAAAAAATCTGGAAATCAGGTCTAAAGTGTACACCCCAGTCAGGAACTATATGAGCTTCATCAATTACAATATTATGCAGATATCCATCCTTTGCCGCTTCTCTTATTGCATTATTAAGATATAAACTCTTAATTACTGCTTCAGGGGATGTGAATATCAATCTTGCCGTTTTATTTTTAATTCCAGATATAATGACACTATTATCCGAGTCTCCTCGATAGCAGAAAACACTATCGCAAACCACTTTATCCGTAATACAGCTCTTTGCTTGTAAACACTGGTCTTTTGCAAGAGAAACTGTAGGAACTATTACCAATGTCAGTTTCGCCTCGGTAGCCGCTAAAAGCTGAGTTACCAGACTCTTACCACCACCAGTGGGAAGCGAAATCATCAGGGTATAATTATCCGGCAAATCTATGGCACTATGTACAGCTACTTTCTGCTCTAAAGAACGATATTTTTTAAACTTCGTAAACTTGTAGATGTAATCATCTCCGAATGAAGTGTGGTTGCTCTGCATCCCTGCCTCTGATAATGAGTAAACTTCCTCTATGTATGTCTTTTGTTCTTTCAAATCCTCCGGAATTATAACAGTTGCATCAACAGCACCATCACCTGCGACAAACAAGCCTATTTTGTTCCCGTCGCGTCGTACAGCATCCTGAATAAGCCTCGGGAATCGAACTCTTCCCACATAAAGAACAAAGTCTCTCAGGAACAGCATCAAATCATTTCCATTTATTTTTCCAGTATTGTACTGATGATACCGAATAAAATAGGTCAAACATAATACTGCCTTTTCATACTCTTTTACTTTTCCAGACAGCAATAAAGCATCTGCCTGTTGTCTTATAAGCTCTGATGCCTTAGAGGTATCTATATCGCCTTCTATGCATTTCAGAAATACTTCCATATAATCCATCGCTCTACCGCCTTGATAAAAACATTAAGGATATCGAATCTAACGAAATCACCGGATTGGACAAAGCATAATATACAGCTTCATACTGGGATTTGATTGATTTAAGATTATACATATTTTTTCCCAAATATATGTATTCAGATTCATATCCGCTAACGATACGATCTATTTCTCTCTTGGCTCCACTCAAATCCGCCAATTCGATTGCTTTCTTCTTTGCCTTATCCCTTGATATTCTTCCTACTTTTCGCACAGTTTCCTGCCACTCACTCTCAGGGTATGCTTCCATAAATCTCTCTAACGGAGACATCTCTCCCCTTTTACCTGAGCGTTGTCCAATATGATCTGCATTTTGGACATTTCTTTTTTCAAAGATATAATCTATAAGCTCTTCATCAGATACATTGTCCCCTTTGCGTATGGAAACAAATACAATTACCTGTTTCATCGGCAAATACATTCTAAACTGAGACAATAGTTGAATCGGTATTCCATTATCATAAAGATAATTTATTTTGGGTTCTACATTGTATACGCAAGCAAAGCCGGTAAAATTAAACGGAGCCATATTGGCAAACACACAGCAACGCCCTCTACCGCTATCTACTGCATTTCCAATAATACTGTCAAAAACCGGATCTCCCGGTGCGTAAAACAACAGATCTTCTCTTTTAATTGCCGTAGAACGGTCAAATGTTCCCAGTATCCTACCCTCTTTTCTTACAATAGGTGTATTATCGTATAACGCCCAATCCGGTGGAATAAAGAGTGACTGTATCGCAGACCTTTCCTTAAACATTGATGCTGCAAACTGAACCACCCCTGCTTTTGATATTGAACTGCCCAGACCAACCTGCGTAGCCCATCCGAGCATTGATGATTGAAAAAGGTCGCTTTCACCACCACTGTATGTTGATAACATCTGCTTAACCGCTAACGAAAGAGGTCTATAGATAACACTACCCGAATCATATAATTGCTCTTCCTCAACAGCATCGCGTGTCTCTTCCGTCATATCTATGATTTCTGACAGCGCATTTTCCAATCCCGTATGCACATCTTCAAAAATAGCATCCGATATTCTCTCATTAAGTTCGGCAGTAATTATTTCAAGTCCACTCAATGATCTTGTAAAAAGATTTAATCCCTCATTCCATATGCGGAATAACTGTTCCTCAATCGTTCCATTCCCATAGAACACCACTGAATTCACCTGCATATGATCCTTATCCCTGCCTAACCTATCCAATCTACCAATTCGTTGTTCGATTGCATTGGCCGTCCACGGTAAATCAACATGGATTACCCAGTCCGCATTCTGGAAGTTTCGTCCTTCACCCCCTGTTGCATCGCAAAGAATAACACGACACTCTTCGTTATTCTGGAAGTCATAAACACTGTCTTCTAACTCTTCCCTAAGCATATTAGCTGTGAAGCAGACAGCGTTAATATCTCTCTTTTCCAGCAATTCGCCTAATTTCCAAAGCGTCGCAGGAAACTCTGAAAATACCACAACCTTTCCGTTATTGTCCTTGCTGATCCTTACTTCCTGCTCTATAAAATCAATCACATGAAGCAATCTACCCTTTATATCATCGGGATTCTCATCAAGCAGGTACTCTGCTTGGTTAATTTCATCATCACCCTGAGTAATCCACAGCCCAAGATTTGCAAGCAGATCCTGATCATCTATGTCCAATTCATCTACAACATCTTTTAGTGCCCAAGGAGAACTAAACATAGCCTGAAGGAGCAAATACACTTTATCAGCGTCTATACTATCTTCCTCTATTTTGCTTGAAATATATTCAAGAAGGGCATAATAAACATTCCGCTCAGAATAATTATCATCCGCATTCTTTACATCATAACCATTCTCGTAGATTTCTCTTTTTCCCAGCGCCTCATTTATGTAATCACGCCGGTTTCTTATCACATTTCTCTCAATCCGATAATTCTCAGAAATATACGACAATGCCTGTTCCGCGAATTTCTGTCCGCCGTCGTCATCAGAAATGTTTATACTATCTATTATCTTACTAAGATGCGTGTCATCCAGTTCTTCAGCAAGCTCAGAAAGTTTTTCCAGAGTATCCTCTTTGTAATCTTCATATTGGTTCATGTGAGCCAACATCGCATTGACGCGCCTCTGTATCTTTTTCTGATTTGCAAGAATGGTTCCGAACTCTTTAACCGTCATACGGCAATACTGATCAGGCTGTAATAAAGACAACAGCTTCAGATATTCTTCTTTACGATCCTGAATAGGCGTTGCACTCAAAAACAAGGCATTAGGTACTCTTTTGCTAAGTTGAAGAACCAATTCGTATTTCTCATCCTGTGATAAAAGCCTGTGAGTTTCATCCACAAGCAGCATATCCCACTTTCCAGCCATAGCATCACAGTACTCATCCAAGTCTTCGAGTGAAAGTATCAGATGCTTCGCATATGAAGCCATTGCATCACCAATCGATGCATTTATATTAAACTTATACTTCAACTCATTTGACCATTGCTGCGCTAATGCAGCCGGAACAATATATAATACCCTTAAATTCTGTTTTTCTGACGATAATATCTTGATAATCGAAGCAGCTTCTATGGTCTTTCCAAGTCCTACCTCATCAGCCAACATATACCGAATAGGTCTTGATTCAAATGCCCTTACAATGGTGCTTATTTGGTGCGCCATCAAGTATGTCCTGCATCCAGCGAGCTCCTTAAAGCCGTACACAGTATTATTGACCATGTGCATATTGTTACTTACATGGAGCCTATTTGCATACCATGTTGGATTCTGAAACTCATATTGCATCATCTGCTTTAATGGCTGATAGTCTGATGCAGAATACTCTATTTCCAATGCATCCTCGAAATAGGAATTAATTTCCCCATTGGAAAGCATAACGTAATACTCGTACATTGCATCTTCTGTTTGTTCAATCCTTCTAGAAAGAATCTTGCCGCTTCCGTCAGGGGTAACAACAAGTGCATCTTTTGCCGCACCGCATCTCCTTACCTTATCAATGGCAAACTTACCTTTTTCAAAGGCATGCGCATAAAACCTCTTACTGTCCTTCAGGTCGTACAGTTTTACATTTACTTCACCCGAAAGATCATTTATTGCGGTAATCTTTCCCAACACAAAGTTACGCGGAAAGTAATTATCATTCTCTTCAAATACAATTGGGCATCTCACATATTGTCCGATTTTCATGCGATAACCTCCAAATACAACAATAAGTCCAGCGGATTAGCTTATATCTGCAAAGTAATCCTCATCTATCTTGTAAACGATGTACTCTTTTATTCTTTCAAGTCCAACGCTGTGCTTTATCATTAACTCAACAAGAGAATCACCATCAATCAGCCTAATGTGTTTTCTGCTTTCTGCATTAGCAAAATCCAGTGCTTCTTTCGTAAACTTTGATGTTGTAATGAAAACCCCTTTCTCCGCCTTTTGCATTGCTCCAATAAAGCGTTGAATTTCAGGTCTTCCAACACTATTTCCCTCGTTATACCGTTTTGCTTGGATGTAAATAAGATTCAATCCAAGTTTATCCTCACTAATTATTCCATCAATACCGCCATCATGAGACTTTCCTATTACCTGACCAGATTTATCATCACATCCATAGCCCATGGCAAGTAACAAATCCACTACCAGCTTTTCAAAGAAGCTCGGATGGCATTCCCTTACTTTCTCAAGCAAGGAATGCTTAAGATCACCCAAATATCTGTGATATGCTTGCACCATTTTTTCTTCTGGTAGTAGCTCATCTTCAATGCCTAAAACATATTGCAAATTACCTGGTTCATCAGAATCCTTATCTTTAATAGGAGATGGATTCATATCATCAACCAAACCATAATAATTTGTATTACGATCTGCACGAATAATCTTAAAGAACTTTACCGGCGATGCAGACGGAAACTCCAAATCTTCACAGTGCCTTCTTATTTCGCCATGAACTACTGCTTGTGGAGACTTTGCGCCAAATTCATATAGCTTTCTTTCTTCAATTCGTGAATAGATTTCTAAATAGGTTAATCCTTGTTTTTCATCTTTTAAAACTTCCTTTATTGCATCGCATATTGTTCTCTTCTTCATATCGTACACCACCCCTATTTGTTCTCTGCCGCATAGGATTCTAAGCATATACCTTTATTAGGGCAGAAGACACACCAGCTTCCTGCACGCGCCATATTCTCATCAGTATCGTTCAGATACTGCAACGTAGCTTCGATCAATTCTTTCTTTTCATAAGCCGGTATATCATGCAGTCCGTAAATCTTCTTTCCCTCTTCCCACTTTGTTATATTTTCAAATGCCTTGTACGGATGTGCTTCTGGATAGTCTTGACCATTTTCAGCAAACAAAGCATTTCCAAAGTTTTCTCTTAACTGCATATGTGTAGGCTCATACTTGCGAACTTTAGTTTCTCCTTCACGAAATACGCTGTGGATCACATAATTTTCCGCTCTTCTTTCAAGATCAAGAATCTCCGTTTCTCTAAAGAGCGGGAAATATGGTTCCATCTTTTTTGATTCCGCCCTTACTACAGACGGTAACACTCTTGTGGCATCATTCATCGGCTTGTTAACAAGCTGCTGCCATACTTTTGTTATCAGCAAATTCTCATACAGTTTCTGGAACAAGAACGTTCCGGAGAATATGGGCTGTGGATTTAACACAAAGTCAAACAAGTATCTGTATGGACACAGGAACATATCCGCCATTTGCTCTCGGATATAAGTCATTGAACTAACCGGTTTTGTCTTGACCACAGTAGAAATCTTGCAGTCATCCATCCTTTCCCCAGCAGGACCATCAGCTTTTTCAACGCCAATAAGTTTTAGCATCTCATACATGTCTGTTGTATTATCTCCATACCTTTTCACAAAACTGATCTTCGATTCGCATTGATTGAAATATAGCCCATAAAACAACGCATATCTCAAAAAATTGCTTTTTTCACCCAAGGCAGCATAATAAACCTGGAACGGAAGTTCTTTAGGATTATATGCTCTTTCAATAAACATCTCCGATAAAGGCCACGGCAACAGTTCATCAATATCTTTATTCATGTCCGCATCGGATACGCACGCAAAATGATATACCTTCTTAAATCCGGGCTTGTTCTGTGACTTACTGTTTAATACATCACCATCTATCTGTTCGAAATTCTTTACAAACCAATCTGATGCCGGTTCTTCTTTTTGCTTCAAGAAGAAATACAACCCTTTACGAAGGTCTTCAAATGTACCCTCATCTTCATCCTCTTTTTTCTTCATCTGGATTATATCCAACTTTGTAAGAAGCTGAGTTATGAGTGTTTTTTCCTCTTCGCTAACCAAAGTGTCCTGTCTCTCTCTTACAAATTCCTCCAACCGTTCAAAGTGCTTCTTGAAATTTATTTTGTCCCCGGCGGTTTCTGTAAACAGTTTCTTCGCTATTTCGTTAATCTCACATATAGCCTTATAAAGATTATCAAAATCCTTTGCTGTAATCTTATATGTGTTGTATATGTTCATTGCTCTAAGTGAAAAAGCAATCGAACCTTGCTTTGAATTGGATACTTGGGAATAAGCATTCTTATACTTTTTGCCAATAATCCTATCAAAATCCTCAACTGTCTCAATATGTTCAAATAGTGGCTGAACATTCATCAATGTTTTAAGTAAAGCTTCCGCACTGTATTTTGAAAGAATGCCAGAGTTTACACATTCCCTCAACGATCCGTAATCCAGTTCAAGGATTTGGGTATCCGGATTCCACATAGCATAAAGTGAAGCGAAAAACTGGCCTACCGGATAAGCGAGAAAATGTCTGTTTCTGGCGTACTCAGGATGATACACTTGAAGCAGATCATCAACATCCTTATTCGCTGTATATACGACTTCCTGCATTCTTCTTAAAACCGCCGCTGTTCCAGCTTTCTTCTTAAATGGCTTTTCATACAGCGATGTCGTATCGCTCATGCTTGCTTCGGCTTCCATGAACTCATCAGAAATATACCCTGCATACTCCGATACATTATCAAATTCCTGTACCCGGACATCTTTATACAAATCATAGTTATCTCTCATCCGTTTATCGGTACGAGATACCGTATCTTCGCATAATAATCCAAGGTTACTTGCTATAGCATTTCCAGGTATCTTGAACTGGCCTACCGGAACATACGAACCAACATTTCTGTCATGATGTACAGGTGCGTTAAACTGCTGGTAAATGTAGCTCCATGACGAATATACCTCTTTATATTCAGGAACGTAATTGTGTACGAAAATAACCTCCACGTCTAACTTATCCAAGTGGGTAATAAACCGCAATTGAAGAGGTGTGAACTGATGTATTCCATGAATAACCACATGCTTGCCATCCCAATGATTCGTACTTTCAATCATACGATTCAGTAGCTTTTCCTCCTGCTCCCAAAGCTTGCTGTCATCAGTATCCATGTGTTCATTTCTTATTTTTTCTTTTTCTGTTTTTTCATCCTCTGCCTGCTTTTTAAACAAAGATATAATCTCCGATAAATTAGGCATTTCAGGCAATTTAAAGAGACTCTCATTCTCTGTCATCTTCAGCATATACGCAAACAGCCTATGCTCCATGCTCAGACCATCTGTTTTTAATGAAGAAGAATCAATACCCAGCTCAATAAACAACCGCAACGAGTCGAGCATTTCGTCCTTATTGTGAGTCAACGCTATATACAAATCATCGGAAAGCTTCTTATTCTGATTCCATCTTCGATACACAGCGCTCAACTCACTGTATTGAAGGATTCTCACTCCAATGTCATTAGTCCATGATCTGAAGATTTTTTCGTTCACAATATCATCAAGAGGACATATCAGAGATTCTATATCCTCTCTCATTACACTTATAAGACCATTTACCAACGTTCTGGATGCGCACAGCTGAGGATAATCTTTAATATGGTCAACATTGCCATTCCAAAAGTCTGTCTCTCTTATCCTATATGGGTCTGCATAAGTATAGATTTTATAAGCCATTATTCTCATCCTCCCATATAAGATTTTGCCAACATTTACTATTCTTTCCGCTTAGTGCTATCCACGAAAAGGTTCTGATGGCTCTCGTCATTGCAACATATAAGATACGGGTCTCTTCTCTCATACGTTCACTTTTTTCCATGCTTTCATCAAACCTGAATCCGTGAACCTAACCTAAAAATAAAATGAAATCGGTAAATAAGAAATATGAGGCACTCTTTGTACCAATTTCATGCCAATAAAATATTGTTTTCGATAATCATACACTTTGAATCAAACTACTATCCAGCC
>CAJTCH010000063.1 GCA_910574715.1 Lachnospiraceae bacterium
ATGCTCTCTGGACTGCTCAAGCCCCATAATCATCCATCCCTTATCCCTCTCATTTCTGAAAATCAACCCTTTCCTGCTTATTCTCTATTGAGTTTCCGAGAGTGCTCCTGGGTTGCCCTCTCTTTCTCTCTATAATCATTTCTGACGAACGGTTTATCAATTTTTGCATCAACCAGCATTCCATACTTCTTCGGATGCCGATATGCATTTCCGTGCACCTCTTTTTCACGATAATTGCGCAGCTGCTTTAAGTCAAGTTCCGCAATACAGATTCCTTCCTGTCCGTCTGCCTGCAAAATATTTCCTCTCTATTTCCGAATCCGTTTTATAATAATGGATCCTTCCCGCACTGTAATCTGTCTAATTCTATCCGCAAGCGTGTTTTTAATTCCTCTAATTCTTCCGGCATTTCTGGCAAATGAAACTTCCCTTTGATAACCTATTCCCCTGCCAAATTTATCGCTCCACCAAAGCATTACAGAGTCAAAACTGCCCTCTCTTTTTTCTTATAAGCATGAACGGCAGTATTGATGATAGACAGCAGCACAAAAAGGCTTGTAAAGTTAATCCAAATATCCCTGTATGCTGTTTTTGCCAGTGGTTCCCGCAGTCCGGTAAACCAGACATATGCGAACGCTAACAACAAGGAGGGGATATACGCAGACACATATCTAAGAACCAAAGGCTTAACAGGCAGATTCGTACACAGCTCAAATGCTGCTATCCCAATCAAAAGAATCATAGCCCTGTCTAATTCGTGCCAGTTCCCGCTTGGATCTTCATAAGTACCATTGCAAAGATACAAAACACTGTTCACCAATGTGATTGCCGTGTATATCATCGAATAAACCGACACAATACGTATCCATTTTTTCTTATTCATTTTTCTTCTCCTATTTAAATCTTTCGAACAGCTGAAAAAAACATATTTTCCCCGGCAGCTTTGCTGCCAGGGATCAATTCCTTCTATGCAGAAACAGAAATATTCGTACCGGATTCCGACTTGGCGGCTTCTCCGGTTTTCGTATAGATTACCGGCTCTGTCTTAACAGCATCTGCTGTTTCTACAGGCATATTGCTGACCATACCAGCCTGAGCCAGATCAGATCTATCACCCAGTATTGCCTTCCCGTTTTCACTGATGCTGACTGTATCTGTGTTCCCATTCCTGCTTTCCGCTATTCTCTTTTCCTGTTCCCCGCGTTCTTCTTTTCGCTTCCGGACAGCGTTTTCCTGCTCTGATTTCGCTTTTTCCCGCGCCTCCTTTGCTTCTTCCTTCATTCCCTTTTCAATTTTCTTCTGATAGTCCTCTGCTTTATCTGCGGTCTCACCAACATACCCCATTGCCCGCTCCATGACAGATGTATCGCCTCTCCTTTCTGCTTCCTGGTAGACGCGGAAAGGCGTATTCATCATTTTCATATTCATGCTTGCCCCTGCAAGGCCTTCCATCGTTTTCGCATGCATAATGATCCCTCCCTTGATTTATGCCAGCCGGGAAAATTCAGAATGCTGCTTCCGGTACGTATCATTGTCCTTCTGGCTTAATTCCTGCTCTACCTGCGCCAGTTTTTTCTCCAGCTCCCGGATCTTTCTTTCATCCCCGGAGGCCGACCGGATCTGCTGCTCCAGCTCCCTTTTCTTCTCTTTCAGTTTTTCGATCTCCCGGTCTACCTTATCTGTATTGCCGATACAAACTTCTGCCGGCTTTCCCTGGCTGTCCCCGTCTACCTTAGGCTTTTTACCATCTGCTTTCTCTGCTTTCGGTTCTTCCTTTCCATCCGCACGGTCTGCTTTATCCGGATCTTCAAAAAAGATTTTCCGGCCGCCGTTCTCGTCTTGTCCTATCCGGTACAGTCCGACGGGCTCCTTCCCCGACTTTTCACTTCTGATGTATACATCCTGTGGTTCAGACAGCTTACCTGATTCTTTTTCTTCTGCAGCTTCTTTTGTTTCCTTTGCTTCTTTTGCTTTTTCCGCTTTCAGGGCTGCCTGCTTCTCCCTCACCCTCTCTGCGTAGTCGGTTTTAGACTGCGCGTAATTTCCATTGATCTGCATTGCCATAAGTATGTTTCTCCTTTCATTTGATATTGCCGGGTAACTGTTTTACATTTGCAAACAGCTCCCTTTTTTGGTTTTCGACAGCGAGAAACGGCAGGTTAATCCACTTGCTGTGAGATGCTTTCTGGATGCTGTGGGATGATCAGCAGCACCTGCAGGATAAATACATTCCCCTGTGTCTCTATACTCATGGCGCCGCCATATTTTTCGGCTACCTTTTTTACATTTGACAGACCTGTCCCTTTTTTGAACGCGCCTTTCCCATGGAAGCTGTTCTCCACTTCTATCATAAGGAAATCCCCCTGGATACGCCCGGACACATGGATAAATCTTTCTATACCCGCATCCGGACTTTTCACTGCCTGAATCGCATTATCCAGTGCATTTGACAGGACAATGCAGATATCAATGTCCTTAAGGTCACAGGGGTAAGGCAGAAGAAGGGAGCAGTCCACATCTATCCCCATACTTTGGGCAATCCCCAGCTTGTTTCCCATCAAAATATCCGCTACCGGGTTATTGGTGCTGCAGGGGAATGACATTTTTTCTGCCATATCATCCATATCTTCCATATAGGTTACAGCTTCCTCCACGTTCCCGCTCTGCAAGAGATTTTTTACCACTGTGATGTGGTTCCTGATGTCATGGCGGAATGACTTTGTTTCATCGTAACGGGTCTTCGCCTCCTCTACATATTGATTCAGGAAATGTTCTTCCTGCTCCAGTAATGATAATTCTGTGCTAAGGCGGAAATTCTGCTGCAATTTCTTATAAGAGAACAGGATGCAGAACACACTTAAAAGTCCAAAAAACTGCATGACGAGCAGCTGCCAGTGGTTGAACAGATACATGTAAGGTTCTTCCTCCCCTATAAGCTCATACCCGTACTCAAATGCGATCGTATTAATGTACTCACTCATAATAAAGATCATCAGGATCGGGATGAAAACCAGAAACATCTGCTGCATTTCCGCTGCTGTATAATAGGAAAAATAGCGGTATACCATATAATAACAAAACCCTGCCAGCAAAAGTGACGCCGCCTCGCTGCCCAGCATGACCGCGATGCCTGCCGTACCATGGAAAAATTCCGGTCTCCATGAATATAAAAGACCCGTCAGGGAGTTCACAATCCCAAAGCAGAGCAGCATGATTTCATTCATCAATGCCGCATACAAAATAGAAAACTTAAAATCCGCGCGACAGACCAACCTCCCGTATACCGTAAGAAGGAATACAAACACCACGAAGCCCGTTATCGTGCCGACTGAAACAAAATCATTGACAACCACCGCACATACTGCAAACAGGAAATAAAATGGAATCCATATTTTCTTTTTCAAGATTTTTGCCAGAAAATAAAGCTGGATAGATATCTCGGTAACACCCATAATATATCTGTTAAAAAAGTCTAAATACTCAGCCATTCTACCTCCCATTCGAATCTCAGATGTTCTTCATATACTGCAGAACAACATTAGAAAACTCCTTACTACGCAACCGTGATACGGGAACCTCTTTGCCGTTATCCATATAGGCAGTCCCGTTTTTATAACCTTTTAAGTGCTTCAGATTGATGAGATAGCTCCTGTGGCATCGGAAAAAACGGCCTCCCAGTTTCGTTTCCAGATTCTCAATCCGCTCATAATAATCAAGAACTTCGCCTGATACCAGGTTCAGATATATTTTCCGGTCTATGATCTCACAGAAGACAATCTCATCCCTTCGGATAATACGCCCTTCATGCCCCTTTTGTACGAGCAGGCTGTCTTCACCGACGCTGTGCATGGAAGCTAACAGGCGCTCCATGGTTCTCTCAAACTGTTTTTCTTCCACCGGCTTGACCAGATAATCGTAAGCCTGCACCTCAAAAGACTGGAATACCATCTCTTTTAATACCGTGATGAAGATCAGAAATCCCTGAAACTTATCCGCCCTCAGTCTCCTTGCTGTTTCCATACCGTCGATATCCTTCATCTGGATATCCAGAAACAGGATGTCGATCTGCCCGTCGTAGTTCAGCAGCTCTTCGCCGCTTAGAAATGTCCGAAGGCTGATTTCCCTGTTCTTTTTACGAAAAAAATCGGAGACCAGTAACCTTATATGATCGGACATCTGTTTTTCATCATCACAGATTGCAATATGGATCAATGTACCACCTCCTAATTATCATCAAAACAGACATTTTATTATATCCTATCCAAAACAAAAAAACAATTTGATTGCCGTGAAATGTTTATCTGCTGACGTGAAATGCATTATGACGAAGCACTCTTCATTTCCGCTTATCATCTAATCCATTGCCCGACATGTATCCATACCTCTTTCTATATTTCAGGAGCATGAAAAATGACAAACCAAGCGCCATCAGTTCCGCCGCCGGCGTTGCCAGCCAGATCCCGTTCACGCCAAGGAGCAAAGGAAGCACGATCATCGTAATCAGCATAAATACGAACGATCTGGAAAATGCGAGGACAGCCGAAACAATTCCGTTGGATAATGCGGTAAACATCCCGCTGGCAAAAATATTAAATCCAATAAAGAACAACGCAGCCGTACATATCCGGTTTCCTGTTACCGCCAGATCATACACCGGATTATCCGTTCTGGCAAATACGGATACCAGCGGCCTTGTCATCACAAAGGAAGCCGCAGCCGTGATCACAGAAATCACCGCGATCACTTTCATACTCAACCCAACCAGCTTTTTCAGTTTTTCTCTGTTCTGTTCTCCGTAATAGAAGCTCAGCATAGGGGCAACCCCGTAAGAATATCCCGTATACAGGGAGCTTGCAAACATCAGCACATACATGATGATGGTAACGGCCGCAACTCCGTCTTCCCCCACGTAATGCAGCATCGTCCAGTTGAACATCATTGTAACAATACCTGTAACAAGTGCCGTCGCCATCTCGGAACATCCATTTGAAGCCGCACTCCCAAGAACCCTGATTCGGAATACCGGTTTCTTAAAATGCAGCAGGCTCTTTTTCCGGCTGAAGACAAACAGACCGGCAACCGCAGTTACAGAATATCCAAGCCCCGTTGCAACAGCCGCGCCGCCGATCCCCATATCCAATCCGGCAATAAACACATAATCAAGCGCCATATTCAAAATGCCGCCCGTCACAGAACAGACTAGGGAAAGGACCGCCTTTTCGCTGGCAATCATATAAAGCGTAAAGTTGTTCATCAAAAGGATCGGCACAGTGAATATCAGATAACGGCTCAGATATTCCACACAGTATCCTTCTACAGCCGGAGAAAGGTTCATCCCGGCAAAAATAAAATCCATTGCCAGATACCCTGCCGCGCACATGACAAGTCCCACAATAACATTTACGATAATCAGGAAAGTAAAATCTTCTTTTGCTTCATCCGTTTTCTGCTCTCCCATTTTTTTCATAATGACCGCGCTGCCTCCGGTGGCGAGCATAGTCGAGACTGCCGTGACAAGCTGGATCACAGGCGCCGTGAGATTGATCGCTGAAAGCGCGTCTGTACCGATCAGGTTTGACACAAACAGGCCGTCAACCATTGTATAGAAGGACATAAACACCGTCATGGCAATCGTCGGCACGGCAAATTTTACAATATTTTTCAGAGTTACGGGCTTCTCGTAAGCATTTGAGTTCTCCATAAATTTTTCCTCCAGTCACCTTGTATTTTCTTCCTGTATACGGTATCATAGACCGTACAGTAACAGTACGGTCAAGGACATTTTGAAAAAAAACATTGATGTGGTATGATGAAATCGGTCTGTTCAGACCTGCCGCCGTCAACCCTGAAAATGGATACCGCTGCTATAATTACCACCAGAGTCCCTTGCTGGAGACCATTCTCCTGCTCCGGGAACTGGAAGTCCCTATCCAAGCCATACAGGATTATATAAAGAACCGCTCCGCCGAAAACCTGAAAGACCTTCTGGATGAAAAGATAGCTGACCTTGACCTCAAAATCACCCATCTGCAGGCCGTCCGGGAAACCCTCTGCACACACCGCCAGAATATGGCCGCCCTGCTGACAATGGATCTTTCTGAGATCAGCGTAATAGAAAAAAGAGAACGCTGCCTATGGCTCTATGATTTCTGTTTCCAGCCTTCTTAACGGTAATTTCGATGATTATTCCAAACTGTTCATAGAGATACCCCTGCTCACATACCAGAAGGGCCTGCATATGTCGCCCGGAGGCAGATATCTGAGAGCTTTCACAAGGGTAACCTGGACAGAATCGATTCTTTTCGGATTCCGGTTATATTTTTATTTTGATTTCTATTTCTGTATCCGGCTTCTCAATGATAAATTCTTGAAGTTTTTGATATCCAACAGCTGCCTCATGGTAAGCCTTCCATACCTGAAACAGATCCCCCCCAGATTGTCCGAAAATTGCATTAATCTAACAATCAAATTTGAATTTTTGCACTAAAAAATCAGGTATTCCCAGATCCTCTCACGAATCTTTTACCTGACCTTGAAAACTGAATAAAATACACAATTTTTATGCTGCTTCTCCTTTTTCCCTTTCTTTGGTTCTTTCCCAGGGCCTTCCGGCACTTCCGGATTCCACCATGCTGCTTTATTCTCCAGCGTATCTTTGTTGAATTTTCTTAACACTTTTATGACGAAGTACCGCTCAGAAAAATTCTTCTATTAGGCACTTATAAATTATTTTTAGCGCAAAATGGCAAAATTTCTGCATGGAAAAAAGGCTTATGCCAAGGCAGGTATAAGCACAAGATTTTTGATAGCAAGTCCTGCAGCAATGACTTCTTTGCCATAGGCTGTTGGAAAATATTTTCCCCAGAGCTTTCCTGTATCTGTATTTATTTTATCTGCTTTTCTGCCAGCATGACCTTGCACCGCTTTTTATAACATGCAATCCCGTATTTGAGGATATTCTCTACCCCGTCGTCTTCAAGGTCATCTTCATATCTGGTATACTCGATCTGTTTTAATGCTTCTCTGCAAGCAGCATCCAGATCTCCGTCGTGTGCATATTTCACCTCTATGATAATCCCCATATCCCCGGTATCCGGTTCCGCAAGGATGTCCGCATATCCCTCTCCCATTTCCCGGTTGGAAGAAATTCCCCATCGGTTCTTCACACCTAAAATTCCAAGCAGAACGCCATGGTAAAAGCTCTCTTTCATGTCAGTTCTTACAGCCGTATCCCGGATACTGATGGTCTTCCTTAAATAATCATTGAAAATCTTTTCTACGTTTTCTGCATTCTCATTCTGCAGAGCATCACAGAAGCGGTTCAGCGTATCTCCGTCTTCCCGGACATTATCTTTAAAGAATTCCATGATCTGCGTCACATAAATATCCCGGATCTCCAGATTGGGGATTGCCAGCTTCATCTGCCTTCCCTCTGCCTTCCCACGCTGGGTTAGATAACCAGTGGTAAAAAGCAGGCTCCAGATATTATCTATCGTCTGGTAAATCTCCGAATAAGTGAGCTCCTGATGAATTTCTTTCATAATGACTTCCCCTGCCACCAAACGTTCAATCTCCCGTTTGGTCGTAGCATTTGCTGATTCCTGAATAAATCTCTTCACTGCATCATTGCTGCTGGTATTGATCCAGTAGTTTTCTGGCTGCACATGAGGCTCGCTCCTGATCCTGTCACAATGGTTCAGCACATCCCACGGACAGTACACTTCCTCATTTCCAAATTGGTATCCGTCATACCACCTTTTTACTTCCTCGTAATGATCGGCCACCTCATAATACTCCAGAAGTTCCCTCACCTCTTTGTCTGTAAAGCCAAAGTATTCATCAAAACGCTCATCTGCAATCGTCAACACCTTCAGATTATTTAGCCCGGTAAAGATACTCTCCTTTGAAATCCGAAGGCATCCGGTCAGCACCGCTAATTTCAGGCTGTTGTTTGTTTTGAGTACCTCTCCCAGCAGGCTTCGGATCAGGGAGATCATCTGATCATAATATCCGTTCGCATGGGCTTTTGCCAATGGGACGTCATATTCATCTATCAGCACGATCACTTTTGTACCATAATGTTTTTCCAGCATTCCTGATAGCCGTCTTAAGCTGCTGCCAAGCGTGCCTTCATTCATATTATCATCCAAAAGTTTTCGATATGCTGCTTTATCATGCTCATTCAGCTTTTCGCTTTCCAGAAGGAAATAATATTTCGCCGCCGCGTCAATAATAACCTGGGCTGCCATTTGATAAGCTGTCTCATAGACCCGCGCGTCAATCCCTTTCAGGGAAACTGAAATAACCGGATATTTCCCCATATGTCCCTCACAAAGCACGGTTTCTCTTGAAATATCCAGCCCGTCAAAAATACGCTTATCCCCATCCACCCTGAAAAAGTGTTCCAGCATACTCATATTCAGTGTTTTTCCAAATCTTCTGGGGCGGGTAAATAAATTTACCGCTCCCCAGTTATGGAGTAATTCCACAATAAGCCCTGTTTTATCGATATAGTAAAAATCTTCTTTCCTAAGTTCTTCAAAATTTTCAATCCCAATCGGAAGTTTCTTCTTTCGCATCTCCATCTCTTTCCACGCTCCTTCCATCCTCCTTAAGCCATTGCCTGCCTTAGATTATTAAATACATTATAGCAACTAAGCAGCAGCTTTTCCATAGAAATCTTCCGGTTCCCGAAGCTCCCAGCCTGCTCCACTACCAGATCCTGATTCTCAAGGAGAAGGCGGCCTCTACCATGCCAGTTCCAACTTATGACAGATATAGTCCGGCACTTCCTGGTCGGAAAGTTCTAAAAAGCAATCACAAGTTGCAATCCGGCTATTTCAAAGGAAGTTTGACAAAGAAGTCTGGTATATCATCTTTCCAGAGGTATCTTGAATATAGCAGAATACATAATAGTCGTTATAAAAAAGGCGTTTAATTTTTTGACAAAGGTCTCAGCATTTGTGGTCTCCAATCTTATTTCCGTTTCTGGGTTAGAGAATATCCGGCCCCATATACCGTTTTTATTTCACAGATACTCTTTAATTCCCTTAACCGTTTCCGTAAAAAAGAAATGTAATTATCAACATTCCCCCGTTCAACTTCCGATGATGTACCCCATATTTTCAATATCAATTGTTCTCTTTGAAAAAGTGTTTCCGGGCTTTTCATAAGGACATATAACAATTCAGACTCTTTTGCTGTTAAAAAAATAGTCTTTAGGCTGCAAGTCAGTTCACGATTTGATTTATTCAAACACAAGTCTGCATAGCAGAGTTTATCTTCTGCTTTTATTTCGCTTGGACGCCTTGTTAAAGCCCTCACACGGGCAAGCAGTTCCTGTATATGGAGATAACTGCATATTCCAAAAAGCAGTGATAAGCATAGCGATTGGAGAAGCCACGGTCAGTGAAGCTGCCAAAGAGGATATCAAGAAAAAAACATCATTGCTGCTTTATGGGAATTTTGACGATACAGAAAATTTTACAGCTGCAAAAGTAATCATCACCCAATATAACTAGGAGGAAGGCATAGACATAAGCACAAACATGATTCTCCGTGCAACGGCTGATTCAAAAACAGCAATTGGAGAAAAAACAAAAGCAAAAGTTGTCATGGAGATTTTGAAAGAGGATGACAGAATTACGCCTGATGACGTGGAAGGGATAAAGGATTTGGAGGAAGTTTCCACTGTAAATTGTCTGGCAAAAAACGATGTGTTCCCTGTAAATTTCCAATTGGTTACGGGCAGCGATTCTACAGAAGCATCCAATCAGAAAGCATCCCTTCTATCCTACGATAATCTGGAAAATGACAGCGGGTTTTCAGAAGGAGTGTACCGTCTTGTATCTGGCAGTTATATTGCGGAGGACATAAAAGGGATCGTTATCAACTCTTATCTTGCGGATGCCAATCAATTAAAATTAGGAGACTTGATAGAATTAGAAAATACCAATGGAAAGCGGGTTCCCTTGGAAATTGTCGGTATCTTTTTATCTGGAAATGAAAGCAAGCAGCCAGAAGGAATGGATTCTGTAAACCGTATTGAAAACCAGATATTCATAGATAACATTTCCTACTCGGATTTATTTGAAACGGACGGTTACGCCAAAGTTGCTGTTTATTGCAAAAATCCAGAGCAATTAAACGTCTTAGAGGAAGAATTGAACAAATATTTATCTGATACCTTGTATCAACAAATGGCTCTGCCATTAGAACAGATTACCAGGGCTGCAACTTCTTCATCTGCCTGATTGTCATGGTCATATCGGTACAGTAAATATTCAGAGAAAATCTTCCGCTTGTCTCTGCTTTTTACCTGCATAGATAAAAAGCATGACAAACAGAGAAACTATGTAAACGCATGTGAAAGAAACCGAAATAATCATCGGCAGATCCTTTGCGTGAAATACATAATGTTTAAAATCCATATTTTTATTTTGTTTGTTTTCATATTGCTCCTCCGGGCACTCGTCTGTAAATCAGACGTTGTGCCCACACAAACTACAATCTCACATGCCGCATGCCGTTGCCGATTCAATCAGGCATCTGTCATTCATCACCCCGTCATAGAAACGGTAACCGCCTGAGAAATTGTATACATCATATCCATACCCCACCAGGATCCGCGCCCCGATATAACTGCGCAGGCCGCTCTGACACATCACATAGACTGTCTTCCCATTCTCAAGCTCGCCGACCCGCTCTCTCAGCTCATCTACCGGAATATTGACAAAACCTTCGGCATGCCCGCGTCCATATTCCCCTTCCGTCCGGACATCCAGCAGGATCACACTCCCGTCACGTGGCAGACTGCCGACGTCCTCTGCATGGAATTGCTTTAGAATTCCCCTGGAAATATTATCGATCATAAAACCAGCCATATTGACCGGATCCTTCGCGGAAGAATAAGGCGGCGCATAGGCAAGATCCAATTCCTTTAAGCCGGCTGCTTTCATGCCCGCATGGATTGCTGTGGCCAGAACATCGATACGCTTATCCACTCCATCATATCCCACGATCTGAGCCCCCAGCAGGCGTCCGCTCTCCTTCTCAAATACTACCTTCATCGTCATGACTTTTCCGCCCGGATAATAGCCCGCATGACTCATAGGAGACAAGATTACCTTATCTACCTTAAGCCCTGCTTTTACCGCAGTCTTCTCATTGATCCCTGTAGCCGCGGCAGTCATATCAAACACCTGGATCACAGAGCTTCCAAGAGCCCCCTGATATCTGCTGTCGCCGCCGCAAATATTATCCGCAGCGATACGTCCCTGCTTATTCGCAGGACCGGCAAGCGAGATCAGAGCCTCCTGCCCCGTAACAAAATGCTTCACCTGCACCGCGTCTCCAACGGCATAGATATCGGGAACAGATGTCTCCATCCGGTCATTGACGATAATGCTGCCCTTGATCCCAAGTTCAAGGCCTGCGTCTTTTGCAAGCTGCGTATCTGGCGTAACACCGATGGCGAGCACTACCATATCCGCATGGAGAGGCTCCCCCTCCTTGAGAAGAACATCTACGCCGCCCTCCTTCTCCTCGAAGCCCTCCACAGTTTGGCCCAGAGCCAGCCTGACACCGTGTCTGCGCATCGCTCCGTGAATAAAGGATGCCATATCCGGATCAAATGGATTCATCAACTGCTTCGGACGTTGGACGATCGTAACCTCCATGCCAAGGTTTTTCAAGTTCTCGGCAAGCTCAAGCCCGATAAATCCTCCGCCTGACAGCACCGCGGATCTCGGATGATTCCGCCGGATATACTCTTTGATGCGGAAGGTATCTTCTACCGTGCGCAAGGTAAAAAGCTTTCCAATCCCCGTACCCGGTATCCTTGGCTGAGTCGGCTTTGCTCCGGGAGAAAGAAGCAGCTTATCATAGCTCTCCTCAAACACTTCTCCTGTTTCCAGATTCTTAACAGATACCGTCTTCTCCTCAGGATGCAGTGCAATCACCTCGTGGCGTACCTTCATCGTCACGCGGAAACGTAAGAAGAAACTCCCTGGAGTCTGAAGCGTCAGCTCCTCCTGATCTGTAATGACGTCCCCTATGTAATACGGCAGACCGCAGTTTGCGTAAGAAACATATCCTGACCGTTCAAATACTATGATCTCTGCCTGTTCATCTAATCTCCGGATTCTGGCGGCGGCAGTCGCTCCGCCTGCCACCCCGCCTACAATTACAACCTTCATATTATCCTCCATACCTCCATCTTCTCTTGATAAAATCATTATAATTGAGTATAGAAAGCTTTTCTGTGATTCTGTCACAAAACTATTCGTAACAGTTCAGATACCTTCACTGTTACAGGCATCCGGCCATTAAAAATCGCTTCACGATGGGCCGTATGCTTTCAGGCTCTACTCTATGACACGGTCAGCGCAGTGAATGCGCAGACCTGTCTGAACTGTTACAACTATTCTTCACTGTTTTCGCTCTCTGCCAAGTAAAAGTTGCCTCACCGCTCTTTCAATGATATAATATTATTGCAGTTTATACTCTGATACGGCGTTTTACGAATAACGCGGGAATGAACTGTTAACGAACAGAAAAGGATGGATTACATATGAGAAGACGAGTATACAGGCTGTTTTTGGGTATGCTCTGTACCGCAGCGCTTACAGGATGTGATACAGCCGATAAGACAGACTCTCCGGCTGCGGAAAAGCAGAAGGTCGAACTGGTAGTCTGGGGCGCCGAAGAAGATGCCGAACTGATGAACCAGCTCATCCAAAGCTTTCAGGCTAACTATCAGGGACAGGCCAATTTTCAGATAACATTTGAGGTACAAGGAGAATCCCAGTGCAAGGACGAATTGCTTGGCGGACTGGAAGAAGGCGCAGATATATTTACCTTTGCCGACGATCAGTTGAATGCACTGGCGGCGGCCGGAGCCTTGGACCCGATCGAGAACGCAGATGAGATCATCAGCAAGAATCTTACGAGCGCGGTAGAAGCCGCCACAGTAAACAATCAGCTCTACGCTTATCCGCTGACTGCGGATAACGGATATTTCTTATATTATAACAAGCATTATATCACAGAAGAACAGGTGAAGACCTTAGACGGCATATTAGAAGCCGCGGCGTCGAATGGCAGAGAATTCACCATGGACTGGTCCTCAGCGTGGTATGTATATTCTTTCTATGGGAATACCGGGCTTAAGGTCGGGCTTAACGACGACGGAATCACCAACTACTGCACCTGGAACCAGACGGAAGGCGATATCCTAGGCATCGACGTAGCCCGGGCGATGCTTCGGATCGCAGGGAATCCAGGCTTCGCCAATCGGACAGATACAGAATTCCTTGACGGGGTCAAGAATGGATCTGTGATCGCAGGTGTCAGCGGCGTATGGAATTCTGTTGCAGTGGAAGAAGCCTGGGGCGCGGATGCCGCAGCCGCCAAGCTGCCGACCTACACCTGTAACGGGGAACAGATACAGATGGCTTCTTTCTCTGGCTGTAAGCTGATCGGGGTAAATGCTTATTCCGAACATCCGAAATGGGCGGCCAGACTGGCAGAGTGGATCACCAACGAAGAGAACCAGCAGCTTAGATTTGAAATGCGCGGACAGGGCCCCTCTAACATCACCGTAGCAGAGTCTAAGGAGATCCAGCAATCTTTTGCAATCTCCGCTCTCTTAGAACAGTCTGAGTATTCTCAGCTTCAGCGGATCGGAGGCAAATTCTGGGACCCGGTTACAAAATTTGCCGAAAATATGGCCGCCGGCAACCCTTCCGGCCAGGATTTGCAAGAGCAATTGGACGAGATGGCGGAAAGTGTTTCCGCACGTTAATGATAATAATATGTCGAAAGGATCTGTTAACATAAGATGAAAAAGAAACTCACCATACAACAGCGTCTGATACTTCCGATCATCCTTCTGGGTGTTGTGGCATTGTTCTCGAATGTCCTGTCGGTTTTCAGCATCAATAACGTCAATTCCAATGCCTCTAAGATTGTAGACAACTATATGGTCGGCTCAGAGACATTGCAGAACATCCGTCATTCTACCACTGATATCCATAAGATGGCGTTGTCACACATTGTCGCAACGGATTATAATACCATGATCACTGTCGTGGCACAGATCAAGGAAGAAGAAGCGATTCTGGAAGAATATCTAAAAGAATATAAAAACTACGTGACAGAGGATGAAGAAGCAGTCTATGCACAGCTTCTGCAGAATTACGATTCCTTCAAGCACGCCCTGGTCTATCTTGTATGCGCAAGCGCAGACAGTCATACCGCGGATGCCTACGCTTATGCCAACGGCGACGTAGCTCATTTTGGTTCCGCCATAGCGGATAATACCAATGAATTATATGCCGCCGTCAGCGAAAGAACTGACAGCGCAAGGCACAAACTGCTGATGGTCTATATCATCTCACTGGTGATCGCGGCTGCTTCTATCATAACATGTCTGATATTAGTGCTTGCCGCCATCCGGATCATCAAAAAATATGTGATAGCACCGATCAAGGACACGGTAGATACTCTCCAGGAAAGCTCACAGAAGCTTGACGAAGTAACCGGCGAAGTGCTGAAACACACCCGTACATCGGGCAGAAGCGCCCGGGGGCTCTCCTCTCTTGCCGACTCCCTGTCCACGGCGATCCAGAAGGTAGCAAACAACGCGGCGATCATCAACAACAGCGCGTCCGACATGAAAGGGGATGTCCATGATATGGCCAATGAATGCAGTACGATCATGGATTATTCCTCTGCTATGAAGGTCCGTGCGAATGAGATGGAAGCGTCGGCACAGACGAATACAAAAGCAATCCAACAGAAAGCATCTGATATCTTAGACGTATTAGAGGAAGCAATCGAGAACAGCAAAAGCGTCAATCAGGTGAACAGCCTGACCAAAGATATCGTAGCAATCTCATCCACAACAAACCTGATCGCCCTTAACGCTTCCGTAGAAGCTATGCGGGCGGGCGAAGCCGGCAAAGGCTTTGCCGTCGTTGCCAGTGAGATCAAGACTCTTGCCAATTCCTGCAGTGAGACTGCCGGCCGTATCCAGGAGGTCAATCAGATCGTTACGAATGCCGTGCACAATTTGTCCAGGCACTCCCAGGATATGGCGGATTATCTGAGCGGAACGATTCTTACGGAATTCCAGGAATTCATTCGTTCCGGAAGACAATACAAAGAAGACGCCGACTATGTTAAGGAAATGATCGATGCATTTAACAGCAGGACCGACCGGCTCAGGAACTCTATGGTTGAGATCGCCGATTCTATCGACAGTATTTCTAAGGCGATCGACGAGGGTGCAGACGGGATCAATGGAGTCGCAGGCAGCACAAAGAGCCTGGTTGCAGACATGGCAGATATCACAGGCCGTATGGATACGAACCGGGAGATTGTAGATGAATTAAAGAAGCAGATGGAAGTATTTGCTGACTTTTAGATCACCACTTCCGAGTACAGCTTGATATGGAATTCTGTTCCCCTCCCTGTCTCGCTCTTCACATTGACCGTTCCGTTCTGCTTCATGATGATCTGCTTTGACATGGCAAGCCCGATCCCCACACTATCCTGTGAGCGGCTTCCGCCCTTATAAAATCTCTCGAATATATGGGGAAGATGTTCTTTCGAGATCCCTTCCCCATTATCTCTGATCTTTATGTTAGTCGAGAAATTATTCTGATCAGCCGTAAGCTTCACCCATCCGCCCGGGGGCGTATGCTCAATACAGTTCTTCACGATATTGGAAATGGCTTCTTCCGTCCAACGCTCGTCACAAATGATCCTCATAGCACCTTCTGCAGCGATGTGAAGCTCCACCCCCTTAAGCTCCGCCAGAATCTCAAAGGGCTGGCAGGACCTGAAAAGAAGATCCCTCACCATCACCTCTTCCTTCTTAAGCCTGAGCATATCCGCGTCCAACTGCGACAGCGTCAGAAGATTCCGGATCAACCACGTGATCCGGTTCACCTGAGACTCAATCTTGTCTGTGAATTCCTCTCTCTTCTCTTCCGGAAGATCCGGCTTCTTCAACAGATCTGTCATGATCGTGACAGACGCAAGCGGCGTCTTAATCTGATGGGAGATGTCTGACAGCAGATCTGCCAGTTGTCTCTTCTTGCGGTCTGACGCTGACCGCTGCTCGCTGATCAGGACCACAAGCTTATAGATCTCACTCTCCAGAATACCAAACTGGCCGCTCCGGCACCTGGCGAGATCCGGCAGCGTAAGCTGATCCTGAAGGCGCGTCAGGTATGCGGTAAGCTCTGCCAACTGCTTTTCTCTCCGGTAATGGAAGAATACAGACGCAAGGAACATCCCGGCTATACAGACGCCGAGAACGATGCAGACCGGCTCTGGCTGTCTTAATACGGCACAGGCCGCAGCCGATATGATGATCATAAGGAAATATACGATACTATCCATCTCTTCTCCTTCTCTTTCTCATCTCTTCAATGTAATACCGCATATATGCGATCACACAAGCCGGTACCCTGTTCCCCGCACCGTCTGGATCAGTTCTCCTTCTGCCGTATCCCCAAGCTTCTTCCGCAGACGCTTGACATAGACGCTCAAAGTATTATCATTGACAAAATCTCCTGCCTCATCCCAGATATGCTCCAAGATCTGCCGTCTGGTCAGTATTTGCCCCCGATGATTCAAAAAGATCAGCAGAAGCTTATATTCCATGGCTGTCAGCACGATCTCCTCCTGATCAAGATACACTCTCCCGGTCTGCAGGTTCACCTGATTACGCCCCACCGTCAGAATGTTCGCGGCAGCCTCCGGGTTCCTTGAGGTTCTCCGCAAGATGGCCTTCATCCGTGCCGTCAATTCCCTGATGCGGAAGGGCTTGGCAATATAATCATCCGCCCCCTGCTCTAACGCCATCACCGTATTGACCTCGTCATCACACGCTGTCAGGAACAGGATCGGCGCCTGGCTTATCTGCCGGACTGCCCGGCAGATCTGATAGCCGTCGCCGTCCGGCAGCATAACGTCCAACAGATAGAAACCGATGGAATCTCCGCCCTCTATCACCTCCATCGCCCCTGCCGCCGAAGCTGCCGTCATCACCTGATAGCCCTCCTGTGTCAGAGCAAATCTCAGCCCTTCCAGGATCACACTGTCATCCTCCACAACCAAAACCGTCATTTCTTATCTGCCTCTCTTCCTTAATTCTGCATCGAATCTATACCGCTCTTCCAGCCATGCACCAGAAGCGTGAATACTGCCAGCACACCTCCCGCAAGGACTACGGAGAATGCCGCCCCTGCTATCGGAAACGGTAATCTAAGATTCCCGAAGATCTTCGTCACTCCCGCCTGAATCAGCGTATATAAGAGACCGGAACAGATCCCTGCCCACAAAACCGCCCGCAGGAAGATCCCCAGACATTCATAGAGCAGCATTTTGCGCAGCTGTCCTTTCGTCATGCCCACAGAATACAGCACCGCCCACTCCTGCCTGCTCTCATCTCTCCATCCCCGTATAGAGTTGAACAGATTCAGCAGACAGATGACCGACGTAAGCACTACAAAACATCCCAACAACACGTCCGCGATCTGAACCAGTGTATTCATCAGATTCTCCTGAGATCCCAGCTTCGCAAATATATAATCCGAGTCCTCTATGTCGTTCAGCCTCTCAAGCTTGTCAATCAGTTCCCCGTCTTTCCCGTCCATCTTCATATAGAGCGTAGGGCTGATGCCTGCCGATTCTTTTCTGCCGCCCGCAATACCGTCAATTTCTTTTGCTACGCCAGTGCTCACAAGCAGCCAGACATATTGGTTATCATTTCCAAAGGTCATATAATCTGTCAGCATTTCCTCCGAGACGATCCCGGCGTTCTCAATCGGCACGGTAACATTCTCCTCACGGTCCGAATCATACAATTCTAAGGCTACCTCATCCCCTGGTTCAAGATCCGACATATTTTCTATATGGAAGATCCGGTAGCGTTTTGGCTCCATCTCGGAGACCCGGTAGGTATCCGTAGAGATCACGCCCTCCTTCACCATAAGCGCCGCCGGGCGCTCCGCATCCATCAGCCGCTCGGCGGATATTCCGGCCCGCTCGGCTATCTCCTGCAGGCTCTTGTCATCTACGGCAAGGATATTTACCACAGACTTATCCTGCAGATGCTCCTTCCGGAACTCTTCTTCCGTAATGTCTCTGTGATAATACAGACTGAAGATCTCTCTTAATGCCTCCCAGTATTCTGCACTGTAGGTGTCAGACGGCACCTGTCCCGTGAACATACCCTCTCCCCACTCTGCCGTACTTACTACGTCCGGGCTGTTGGCTATCTCTTCTTTCAGCGCTTCATATTCCGCACTGTATCCGTATGAATAAAGCGCATAATCATAATCGTCAGTCTGGATATCGAGCACAGATCTGTTGATCTTCACATCCAGGATCTCATGGATCGTACTCGTCCCGTACACCGTGACGATCAGGATCACCATGAATACTGCCGCAGATACCGCCGCCGCCCTTGGCCGCCTCTTCTGACGCGTCAGCATATTCCTGGCCAACATCCCTTCTGCACCGAATGCTCGGATCACCGAAGACCTCATGGCATATTGCCGGCTCTTCTTCTCTGTATTTCCGCGGATACATTCGATAGGACCGATCTTCCCGATCTTCCTTGCCGGAAGCCATGCAGAGATCAGAACCGTAAAGACGCTCACCAGAATCACCGCAGCCATATTCTCACCCGATATCCGGACGGATACCGGACTTAATTCTGCGGCTTCCTGTATCCCGACCATCATACCCAGCATGGGGCGAAATACCAGCATGGCAAGCTTAATGATCCCGATACCTGCAAGGATTCCTGTTGGAAGAGCGAAGATCAGCAGGCAGAAGGATTCGTAATAGATACTGCTTCTCTTCTGTCTCCCCGTAGCGCCGACTGAACATAGCATTCCCAGGTATCTGCTCCGTTCCTGAAACGACAGATTGAACACATTGTAGATCAGAAGCACCGACGCTCCCATGATCAGAACCACGAATATGACCGTCAGATACCGGATCACCATATTCAATGAAGACTCCGAAGAATTGGCCGAAAAACCGAGCACATAATCATTGTAATCTACCTCGCAGCCGTCAGCGATATCATAAATCTCTATACCATAATCTGGCGGCAGAAGCTCAAGATCGAATAACAGATTCAGATTGCTGCGCTCTTCTGACTGCTCCGTTAAGCCTGTCCCGCCTGTTGTCTCTGCCTGGCCGCCAAGCCCTGTAATCGCAGTATAGCCCGCCGCACCGGGGTCTTCATAGGACGGTGTCTCTATCACGCCGACGATCTGGTACCTCCCGGTCTTGCCCGTATACTCTATGTTCTCCCGAAAGCTGTCATTCTCGCCATAATAGGGGAAAGATTCCGGCACAGCCTTCGTCTCCCCATACTTTAAAGTAATCCCGAAAAATGGAAAGATTATCTCCTTGGCCCCTTCATCGATCTTCGTGACAGATCGTTTGAAAAATCTTGCGTCGATCCAGTCCCCTACCTGGACTTTGGCGCCGTCGTCAACCGCACTTTTGCTCAGTACCAGCTCTTCTCCATTCTCTGGAAGTCTTCCTTCTGTAAGATGTATATTCATCCAGTCAAAGCAGACCGGCGAATATGCCTTGATATTGAGATAGGGACGTTCCTTATTCGCCGACTGTGCGAATCCGGTGACTCCCAAAGCCTGGGATCTTCCTGTTTCACGGACATAAGGGAGCGCTTCTGCCTCCTCGCACATTTCCTCTGTGACATCATACATGCTCACATGCCATTTGCCGTCTTTTAGTGCTGCGATCTCTTCCAGATATCCAATCCCAGTCTCTTTGCCGATGAATACTCCTGTCATCAGGATCACCATGAATACGATCCCGATAAATGTCACGAATGTGCGGCCTTTGTTCTGCTTCATATGCTGTCTGGTGACATAGAATACAATATTCTGTCTCATCACATGCCACCCCCAGTCATCCGAATCCGCTCGTCTCTCGTGATGCATCCGTCCTCGAGGCTGAGCATCCGGTCTGCCTGCAGCGCGATACTCTCGTCATGAGTAATGATCAGAAGGGTCTGCTTCTGGCTCCGGTTGGACTCCTTTAGCAGACGCACGATCTCTTCCCCGTTCCTCCGGTCCAGATTGCCGGTTGGCTCATCCGCCAGGATGATCGCCGGATGGTTGTATAATGCCCGCCCAATAGACACTCTCTGCTGCTGCCCGCCGGAGAGCTGGCTTGGCAGATTATTTCTCCGGTCCGTAAGCCCCATCCGCTCCACCACCAGATCAAGCCGCTCCTGGTCGAACTTCCTCCCGTCGAGAAGATGCGGCAATACGATATTCTCATCCACATTCAACACCGGAAGCAGGTTATAGAACTGATAGATCAGCCCGATCTGCCTCCTTCTGAATACCGCAAGCTTACTCTCACCCAAGGCATGAATGTCCGTGCCTCCGATCATCACCCTTCCCTTCGTCGGCTTATCTACCCCGCCCAATATATGCAGCAGTGTGGACTTGCCGCTTCCGGACGGGCCTACGATGGATACGAATTCTCCTGCTTCTACACTAAATGATACGTCGTCTAGTGCATTTACACTTGTATCTCCTGAACCGTAGATCTTTGAAAGATGTTCACATCTTAGAATCTCCATAAGACACCTCCTGTATATTCGATATATTCTATCATACACGAGATTGATGACAGTACGGTGAATCCGTCCGTGACATTCTTGTCACTTACTGAACACCTTCTCCAATCCTTTCTCCACCCTGTGCTCCCACTCTCGAAATTCCCCATAAAGTAGGCTTCCTGCGATGTCAGAGACCTTTTGCTGCCAAACGGACATACCGTCACAAGAAAAACACCGGGAATACCTTAACCTTTCCCGGTAACTTGATAAAACTTACGCCTTCGTATCAATTAGATTGACCGCCTCTGGGATCGCGCTCAGATTGTTGATATCCACGCCGTAATCTGCCAAATTCTGCATATTAGCAGTATCCACAGTCACTTCATCGAAGTTCCAGAGAAGCCCGTACGACTTCACCACTCCTGCGAAATCATCCTCCGATGAATATTCATATCCTGCCAGTTCTTGCCCCGTATACCCCTGATACTTGGTCTTAAGCCCGTCCGCAAGCTTTAGAAGCTGTTCCTTGGCTGATGCAAGATACTCCAACGCTTCCTCCATATTGTCTGTACCCTTCAAGCTGTCTGCGATACTTCTGATCCTGTCCGGGATCTCCCCAAGCACCGTCCGGAATTCTTCGCCGGATAACTTCCCGTATACGGCGTCGGAATTACGGAAGCCTTCATCCATCAGATCTGCTCTCCATTCTAAGATCTCCGCCATATCCCTGTACTCTTCTTCCATCAATTCCTTCAGCTTATCTGCACGCTTCTTCGAACCGCTGTCTGCAATCTTCTCATATTCTGACTGCAGATAGCGAAGCCTTGCTTCCTTGTAGGTAACGCTGTCCGTCAAAGAACCTGCCGCCTGATAAAACTCTTCTATCTTCTGAGCCGCCTTTACCGGCACATCCCCCTTCGCCACGATGAATGCTGACAGAGGCGCCGCCGTACCCGTATTCTCAAGCCCGATATCTATCCTCTTCTCTTCTCCGTTCCTTGTAAGGGCCGACGCCTTCTCAGTGATCTCCTTCTGCTCCAAGGCCCTCCGTGCGTCCGCCGTCCTTACAGCTCCGGGTAATAACTGATTCAGGCTCTTCTGACCGCGTGCAGTATTCATCCAAAATAGATTCTGTGTGCTGATCCGCATATCCTTCCTCCTTAACGGTGTCTCGACTATTATGCTGCTATTAATATAATCGGCAATCTGGGAGTCCTTCATAACAATACTGCAGAAATACTTTTGATTATAAAATATATCATTGAAATTTCCCTCTTTTTTCTATACACTAAGAATAGGTATTATTTAATGTCAAAGGAGATTTTCAAATGAAAAAAGCAATGAAACAATCCAAACTTATTGCCGTTTTGAATGGCATATCCATCTTTGCGCTGATCTTAATGGCATTGCTTCTTCTCTTCTACGCCAACGTAGATAAGAAGCTTTCACAGAACAACGAAGACCGGTTTAACCTGACCTACAACGCCAACCGGTTCATGAACGGTTCTGCCTATCTGACCAATGAGGTCCGCGCTTACGCGGCAACCGGAGATCAGGTACACTATGACAACTACTGGAACGAGATCAACAACCTCAAGAACCGCGACCAGGGTGTCGCCGCCATGCAGGAGATCGGAATTACCTCCGGGGAGCAGAGCATGATCGACGAGATGTCCGCGCTCTCCAATAAGCTGGTTCCTCTTGAGGAGGACGCCATGAACAATGTGCAGGAGAAGAAGCTTCAGAAAGCGCTGGATTATGTCTACGGCGAAGAATACAGTACTTCTATCGCGCAGATCAATTCCCTCAAGGAACAGTTCCTCTCGGCGCTGGATACACGGACTGCCGAAGAGATCAGGACATTGAACCTGCGCCTGACGATCATCCGTATCCTCATATATACGGCTCTGGTTCTGGTAGGTGTCATTCAGCTCGTTGTGATGTCCGTCACACGCCGCAAGATCCTTCACCCGATCATCGCTGTCCGGGATCAGATGGGTGAGATATCTATGGGGAATCTCTCGGCAGAATTCCCGCTTGAGTCTGATACCTCTGAGATCGGTATGCTTGTCGCCTCCATCCATGAGACGAAGAAAGAGCTGAAGAATTACATACATGACATTGACTCCAAGCTGGCCCAGATGGCGCAAGGCAAGATGAACCTGTCCATCGACACAGATTACCGCGGAGAATTCCTGCCGATCCAGAACGCTCTTAGACAGATTCTGGATTCTCTGAATCTTGCGCTATCCCAGATCAACCATACGGCCCGCCAGGTGTCTGACGAGTCAGAACAGATGGCGTCTGACGCCCAGGTTCTCTCCTCCGGCGCCGCCGAACAGGCATCTGCCATCCAGGAGCTCTCTGCCAATATCCAGTCCTTATCCAGTCAGGTATCCTCGACCTCACAGGATGCCGACAATGCACGGAAGACTTCCATGGATTCGGCAGCACAGCTTACTGCATGCAGTAAGAAGATGGAAGAACTGACGTCAGCCATGGCAGATATCTCCGAGTCTTCCCATAAGATCAATGGGATCATTAAGACGATTGAAGACATTTCCTTCCAGACTAATATTCTGGCGATCAATGCATCCGTGGAGGCTGCCCGTGCAGGCACATACGGCAGAGGTTTCGCCGTTGTCGCCGACGAGGTACAGAGCCTTGCCAACAAGAGCTCCATTGCCGCTAAGGATATCACGAAGTTGATCGAGAATTCTCTGGAACTCGTACAGCACGGAACCGCTCTGTCCGGTGATACAACCGAAGCTCTCGCAGTCGGCGTATCCGGTTCCCAGAGTACCGCCGATCTGATCCAGAAGATCGCCGATTCCGCACAGCAGCAGGCATTGTCTCTTCAGCAGCTTACAGACGGCGTAGAGCAGATCTCCGATGTCGTCCAGACCAACACTGCAACCGCAGAGAAATCAGCCGCCTCCGCAAGCGAACTTCATAAGCAGGCAGAGGAGCTGAAACAGTCTGTTCAGAAGTTCCAGCTTCGCTAAAACTAAAAGGGGGCTGCCTGGGAAAGGAATCCCAGGCAGCCCCAATCATTTAAGTATGGAAGCACTATTTTAACAGGACAAACACGATCAACGCGGCCACGATCACAATTGCAACTGCAAGGATGATGATTGGAAGCTTAGACATCTTCTCATCATCGTCATAGTCATAATCATCATCATAGTCGTCATCATAGTCGTCTTCGATCTCTTCCTGACGTCTCGTCTTTTTCTTCTTTTTCTTGCCGTCCCCTACCGCGAGCATCTCGTCGTATGCCCTGCGCATCTCTTCTTCCCGTTTCTTCCGAACCTGCTTCGGAGGTATATTGGAGTATCTCTGTTCCTCCTCATCTTCATCTTCATCATCATTCTTCTCTATTGTCTTCTGGGGAACCTTGAACTTTTTCTTGCAATTATAGCATAAGAGATAGTTCGGGTCTTTTTTTCCCTGCTTTAATTCCTGACCGCATATTGGACATTTCATCAGTATGTGTTCCTCCTCTTATTTTCACGTATACGGTCATTATACTACATCCCTTCTAAAATTTCAAAAAATATTTTCTTAATTATATCCTAACCCGGATAAACCGGAAAAGTTTTTTGCATTTCCTCCAAATTTCAAGTACAATAAAGAAAACTATTGGAGGATGTGTTCATGTTACTTACGGATAAATA
>CAJTCH010000064.1 GCA_910574715.1 Lachnospiraceae bacterium
TTGAAATGGCGTAAGTTCCGTTGTGTATTTTTTTCGTGTTCCATTTATACTGACACTACGGACAGTTTTCATTTCACTTATTACTTTTTGAAGATCATGATTTTTATACCATCCGGCTTCATTCATCACCTGCTTTAGACGAGTTGTGATCAGAAGTGCAATAAACTGTATGAAGATTCTGCCTTCCATAGCTGCCGCTGAATGGATACGCAAACGTTTCATATCAAGATCATTTTTGAGATCATCGAAACATTTCTCAACAGCATCCTTGCTCCGGTACACCTCAAGAGCTTTTGTCGTATCCTTAATGTGATTACTTACAAGCACGAACCAGCCGATATGGTTCCTTTTATGCTTGCTAATGGCTTCCTCATTGTAATCCACCCTGATGCCTCTTATAGGAGTTTTATGGATCAAGAAGAACTTATCATAATAAGAGGCATGCTCCTTTACATGCCTGCCGGCCATAAGTTCTTCATAACAGCAGTGCAGGGTATGGTCAAAATTCCGTTCGTCTGACGCCGCCTTGAAAATATCGTGGTAGATGTGGATATAGAACCGATGCCCTTTCCAATTGGAAGATTCCGTGACCGCATACAGTCCATCCCCAAAGACTGTACAGTAATTATGATGGGAACGGATGCTGTCTCTGTGGTGTTCCACTGCCTTGCAGGCAAAACCGACAGTAAAAGGTACTCCAATCAGGAACTTTTTATGGCTGGCATACATTGCGTCAAGGTTCGGTTCACTATAAAAGCCTTTGTCCATGACAAAATGGCATGTTGGGCTCTCCAGAACGGATATATTAGCTATGCTGTCTTCCAGAGCGTTCACATCTTTAATGCTGCCGGGAATGATCCTGTAATACAGCGGCATATGGGAAGTGACACCAGTGAGCATAAGGAGGTTGATCTGTGGCAGTTTTTCCCCGTCACGGTTGTATCCCCAGCGGACAAAGTCGATCAGTTCGCTATAGGAAGATACACTGGTGATATCCATTGCATAGACATCCTTCTGGCTGTTTACATCAATCCACCTGCTGAAAAAGTCCTGTTGCAGTGTGGGCGTAATCCTTACAAGGAGTTCGCTCACCCGCTGGCTTGCAAGCAGGGAACGGCACGGTGATGGATACATCCGCTGCCACTGGTCAACGTGGCGCAATGCCCCGCCTTCGCTGACAAGGTAATACGCACATGTCAGTATGCATCTCCAGTCATCCGGAAAGACTGTACTGAGCGGTTCCATCAGCCCTATGTCTGAAACAGCTTTATCCAAAAGGGACTGTATGCCGGTATTTTTCACAACACAGCGGCCAGCAGGTTCTTCCGTTTGAGCCCTTTTACGGGCAGCATCGCCTTTCCTGCGGTTGGGAACCACTTCACCTGTTACTGGATCCAGATGCCCAATGCTCTTGCGGATGTGTTTGACTTTTTTAGTTTCCTTATCATAAATTGAAGTGTTGCTGTAAACATAGGTTTTACCATTTGGATTTTTGACGTAAACAAGTGATGACATGCCGTTGCTCCTTTAAATATGTGTATAATATTTCTACTTATATTATAAAACTTATACACATATTTGTAAAGAGGGAGCGCCTAAAAACCCCGTATTTTCAATGGATTCATACTATCATACAGTCAATCTGTGTATAATTTTTTCGGGAGATTAGGATATAATATACCTCATTCGCACGACATAGAAGAAAATTTATTCAAGAGTGGTATCAGAATCAAAAAAGCATTAGCGCCTGACAGGAGCAGGATCATTGCTTTCTCCAGGACATGTGCAAAAGATGATTATTCAGATGAAGTTAAGGACGCTTTTTCTAATAATCCCACTTTTTAATCAGCAGAAGAATTGGACAGTATCCGTCAAAACGGTCTGACGGCAAGATAATCGGAAGATAGGAAGGAATGGGAAATGGATTTGTGGGAAAAATTCGGAATGAGCGAGGGACTTGCCGAGATGTGGCAGGAACTGGGTATCAGCGCGGGAACGGCAATTATTGTTTTGATTGCTTTATATTTTGTGGTTAAATGGGCGGTCAAAAATGGAATGTTGGAAGCCTATAAAGAGATAGAAAAAAAGAAAGCACAGGAGGCTTTAAAAGCGGATAAGACAATCATTGATTTGGAACAAAAGAAGTAAACATAAGGAATATTAGTGGAGGTTTAAATTGTATTCTTTACTGACGGTAAATTTAATTATGCCATTTGTAATGGTTTCAGTGGGATATACCTTTAAGAAACATCCGGCATCCGACATGGATTCAAATAATGGATATAACACACCAACTTCACGAAAAACAAGGGAACATTGGGAATATGCACAGAGTATTGCGCCTGATATTTTCATATCCTTTGGAAAAGCTTTGGGACTAATCGAGATTTTATTAAGCGTAGTAATGTATTTATTCCATGTCTCAATTCATGTGGCTCTATGTGTTGGAGGTTTTGTAGGACTGGGATTCTTGTTTTTAGGATTTTATAAAACTGATTTGGAAATAAAAAGAGAACACTAAAATCCAGTTGACATGTTGGAAAATCAGAATTTAGGAAAGGGAAAATATGATTATTGAAACAGAAAGAATGATTCTAAGAGAATATACCTTACAAGATTTCAATGCGTTATATGAAATAATGTCAGATGCAGAAACTATGCAGCATTATCCTAATCCTTTTGATCTTGAAACCAGGATTCTTGCCGTCATTCAGGCAGAGACGGTGGAAAAGATACGGGAAAGACTGACGGAAGTTTTCATTTTGACAGACGGGTATCTGCAGGTTCCGAAGAAAAAGGAACTTCCTTCTACAGAAAATCTGCGAGGAACATATGAGGAAATGTATTCTAACTGGAAAAACAAAATGGCCGAGGCATCAGGCAGAGACGATGTGTATTCTTCCTTTATGAATTTACTGTCTTTACAGTGGATGTTCTATGAGATTGCAGAATGTATCGCAGAGGATGACTTTGAAATTATGGATAAATTTAGCCCCAAAAATCTGGAGGAGAATGTGGATGTCTTCGATCAGGCTCTGAATAAGTATCTTGCAGAATATGAAAAAGTGGGAATTTGTCCAAAGCATTTTGAGAGTATGACAGAATTTGTGGAGGATTACGAAAAACGGTATTTTAAGGAGGACAAAAATGATTAGACTGGTCAGACCAATAGAAGCACTGAAAGAACAGGCGCTGGAGTTCAAACAGGAATTTTTTGATAACGGGGAATTCGTCATTAACGGAAGTGAATTGCTTGATAAAATGGATGATTACAGAGAATGGTGCAGAACCATAGACGCAAATACGAAAGAGGAAACGGTTCATCCGGACTGGGTGATAACAGACACATTTTTTGCCGTTGATGGTAATGACAGAATTGTGGGAATCATTGATTTAAGGCATACGCTCAACGACTTCTTGAAGGATCTGGGCAATTGCGGTTACAGCGTTCGTCCGTCGGAAAGACGAAAGGGCTATGCTACGGAAATGCTGCGGCAATTATTAGATATTGCGAAAAGGGCAGGGATGAACGAACTACATCTTTCCGTGGAAAAGAAGAATGAACCCTCAGTGAAGACGATCATTCGGAACGGCGGAGTCTTTGAGCGTAGCTTTGAACTGGATGGGGAACAGGCGGATATTTATAGAATTGCTCTATGAATCAGATTTATGGAGGAGGAAATATTGTTGATATCAAGAGATTACTCTGAAAATTTGAAGAAATTTCATGCTATTGATGGGATAAAAGCTATTGCGCTTTATGGTATCTATATATTGATTTTATTTGTACAAGGCTTTACATATACAACTAATTTGAGTGTAGATATTCTGAATAAATTGTAAATTGCAGTTCCTCTTTTTCTTCTTATAATTGGAATTACATTTATCATTTTATCCAAAGATAAGTTATGTACTATTGGACTAAATAAGACAAAACTTCTTCAAAGCTTACTCTTAGGTGCGGCATTAGCTATTTGTTTACTAATAGGAATGGCTATTTATTTTCAGGTCAAAAAAGGTGAGGTAATTGGTATTACTTATCCTATATTAAGTTCATTGGGTATATTTCTTATTGGTGCAATCGAAGAAGAAATCATTTTTCGCGGATATATTCAAACTCGCTTAACAGGAATTATCAGACAAGACCTATTGTGCTCTTTCTGTACAGCTTTGCTCTTCTTAGCTATGCACTATCCTATACATTGGGTTATAGGTGGTTTTTTCTTAAGTAGCTTATCATTATATCATGTGATATGCCTAATAATATTACATTAAGTATGTGATTTTGTATATAAGAAAACAAATTGTTTATGGAGAGCTATTGTATTGCACCTTTTGTACAATATAGGTCAATCAATGCTAATTTTATAAAATTCTCGTTTTAAGGAGAGCGTTTAGATGATAACTATAGAAACCAGCAGATTACTTTTGAGAAATTATAGAGTGACAGATTTTGAGGATATTATAAAATATTTTTCTGATGAAGAAGTCAGCAAATTCGAAGATTTTTATCCAATGTCAGGAGAACAGGTGAAAAATATAATTACTGAGTGGCAGGATATGGATAACCGTCTTGTTGCCGAATTAAAATCAAAACAGAATGTTATAGGAAGCATTGGCTATTGGATAGATGATGAAGGACATTATTGTATGGATTATGATTTTAATCCGGAATATTGCGGACAGGGTTATGCAACAGAAGCAGGCAATGCACTTGTTCATTATCTGTTTGAATCAGTGGGTATCAGTACAATTCATGGAGATTGTGATGTGCGGAACGTATCATCATGGAAACTATTAGAAAGACTGGGATTTCAACGTATAAGAAGGCTTGATAATCAATCATATAAAAATGATAAAAATGGTAATCCAATTTTAATCAGTACGTTTTTATATGAATTGGATAAAGCAGGAGAATCTTGCAGTTCAAAAGGGAAATGATTTGGAATGAGAAGAAATACAAAATATAAATCAGATAGTTTATGCGTTGTAATATTTACGCTTTGTTTAGCTGCAAGGTTTATAGAATATTTTCTGATTGAGACAGGCTATTGGAGAAAATGTGCTTCATAAAGCAGCCGGAATTATCATATTAGCATTGACATTGAAAAGGGTAAATCTTACATGGAGTGATATTGGATTTCAAAGAAACGGTTTTGTAAGCAGTATTTTGAAAGGTTTGTTATTGGGAAGCGTCTGCTTTATCATTTCATTTGGGTTAGAATTAGCAATTTTAGCACTGCAAGGAAACCCTGCACATTTAGAAATATATATCAGCAGTTTTTCTTTAACCGGCTCCGGGATAAAAAATACAGATTTTGTTTTCTTTCTGTTATGTGTAGGTCAGAAGCTATATGGATGGTGAAATGTCATTTACGGCAATGGTTCTGATGGGTATCGGATATATTATCCTTGCCGGAATTATGGGAATTAAATGGGGACTTCTTTACCATATGACAGGAAATATATGGACGGGGCTTGGCGACCATTTATTCAATAATACCGTTGCTACAAATATGCTGCATGTCATTTCTCTAAATGGTGCAGACGAATTACAAATTGTCCGGATTATGGCTGCACAGCTTATTTCCTTCACTTTTGTACTGGCAATTTATGTTTACAGGAGCAGGAAAAAGAGGGTGAATAAAAATGTATTTAATTGAAAATTACAAAGATAACATACGATTTAACAGACAGTACGAAGAAATCAGTAAATTTCTTCAAATAGTTGCAGACAACGGCTATAATGAACATTTCCATTGGGGGCGTTTCGATTGGGGTATGACGCATTCGTACTTGGATGTGGAAATGCTATCAAGAAACGCTCTGTTTAGGAGAGAAAACGGAGAACTTGTTGGTGCGATAATGTATGATACAGATTATAATGACAGGTGGTATATCATTCACTCGATTTCTGATGAAAACCTTTTAGGACAGATGATTGAATATGTGACAGAAACGGACGTCAATACAGCAATCATAAAGGCAAATCTCAACGACACAGTGTTGTGCAGATTACTTGCAAATGCAGGATTTGAAAACCAGCATTTGCAGAGTGTTCTGGAAATAGACTTATCGTGTAATCTTTCTTTCCAATTACCGCAAGGATATTATCTGAATGCCCCGGATTCAAAAATTGATACCTGGCAATGGCGATTGGTAATATATCGTGGCTTTGACCATGAGGGGATTTTGCAAGAACCGGGCGAGGAGGTGGCAAAAGCCGGGAAACATCTCGAAATCCCAGAATACATCAAGGTTTTTGCAAGTAAGGATGGAGAATATATTGCTCATTGTGGAGTGTGGTACAATGGCGGAAATACAGCATATATAGAGCCTGTTGCAACAGTTCCCAAACATAGGGGTAAAGGTCTTGGGCGGGCAGTTGTTTACGAAGCTGTAAACCGCGCTAAAGAACGAGGTGCAAAAAGGGCAATCGTGCTTTCGGATCAGGATTTCTACAAACGTCTTGGCATGATAAAATCATCGGAAGTCGGCACATGGGTTAGAAATAGCAAATAAAACGCATTCGTGGAGAAATCGAAATTTCTGTAAGATTTTCGCACTGCTAGGAGAAATTGTGATGGCGAGATATACAAATAAGTTGAAACTCACGTTATGGGTTTCTGTGGTATATGTTTTATCGTTTATATGCTATGTACCTACATTGTTAGGACAGAACGGGATTACTATTCCTGATATATTATTGTACTTAAAATACTTATATGTGTGTATTCCCGCTATGGCTGCTATTTTTCTGCTGATTTGCGAGCAGAACATCAAGGTATACTTTACGCGGATGTTTTCAGGGGAAATAACAATCAAATATATTTTAATAGGGGTTATATGTATGGCTGCAGGTATATTTGGTTCTTATTATTATTCGTTCATCGTGAAAACTGACGTATTTAAAAATACATATTCGACAGTAATATCCCTGTTAACAAGCTGTATATACCTGCTGATAACAGCGTTTGTTGAAGAAATAGCATGGAGAGGATTTCTGTTGGAACGACTTCCTTTTAAGAAAATCAAAAGTGTTCTTTTTGTTGGCACCGTTTGGGCAGTGTGGCATATACCAATGTGGATCATCAGAAATTCATTGGGCATGGAACAAATTGTTTGTTTTTGCATATGGACATTACTTGTTTCCGTTGTTTTGGGAATAACCTATTATCAATGCAGAAATATATTGCTGATTGCCATTATGCACGCTGCTTTTAATATCTGTTATTTAGCGCCAATACAATATAACATTGTTGTATTAGCGATCATAATTTTTGTTGGCACTCTATTGTATAAAAAATCAGACAAAAAATTATTCACTTGGTAACTTCCTACTTGTCAGGGAGCTGCATATGAAAAAGAAAATGGTGCTGATTGGAGGGCTATATAAGGTGCAAAAAGGGCAATCGTGCTTTTGGATCAGGATTTCTACAAACATCCTGGCATGATAAAATCATCGGAAGTCGGCACATGGGTTAAAAATAGCAAATAAAACGCATTCGTGGAGAAATCGGGATTTGGAGGATAGCAAGAAATAATGAAGGATAAAAAGCAAGCAAGCAAAAAATTGATGGTGTTACCGCTTATACTGGGAATCTCCTCTTTTTGCACGTTTGCGCTTTATTATTACAGTGCAAACCATGCACCCTACTCATATATCGACATTATATGTGTAGGACCGATACTCTCCTTTATTGGCGTGATTGTTTCCATTGTTACGAGGAGAAGCAGAAAACTGTATCCCATGTTATGGACAAGCGGACTTATTGTCTGCTTATTAAGCCTTATAATTTGTGTTCTGATTATTATATTATTGATAGCAATTATGGCGGCGGCGTTTAATGAAAATTGGCTTTGACGAAATGGGAGGAATATAGATGTCAAAACAAAAATTGATTATTATAGCAGGCTCTCCGTGTGTGGGGAAAACGACAGTGACACAGAAACTTTTTACTTCTTATGAAAACAGTGCTTATTTTGATGGTGATTGGGCATGGTGTGTCAATCCGTTTTCGGTTGATGATCCGAGGCTGAGAAATGGTGATAAAACAATGTCATTTGCATTATCAACATATTTAAACTCTAGTTTTGATTATGTCTTTTTTTCATCGGTGGTTGTTGTGGATAAAACAATTCGAGAAGCGATATTAAAAGATATAACAACAAAAGATTATTCTGTTATTGGCATTACTTTGACCTGTTCAGAAGAAACTTTGCGTGAACGTCATAAAAAGCGTGGAGATCAAAATGAATGCTCCTTTTTCTGGCTGCATTTAAAGCCATACAAAGACGATTATGTTATCAATACAGATAATAAAAGTGTTCAGCAAATAGTTGATGAAATAAAAGCTATTGTAGATAGTGAGGTAAATGAATAGTGGAAATAAGCGGATGTATGGAAATCAACATTTTTCTGAAACGGGAGGCGAACTGGAAATGAATATATACTATATCGGCGGCTCTCCCTGCGCGGGAAAAAGCAGTGTTGCCGAGATTCTTTCAAAAAAACATGATTTATACAACTTTAAAACAGATGATTTCCTGGACAGATATATGCAGGCAGGAGCACGAAAAGGGTATCCCGTCTGCAGGAAAACAGCCGGGATGAGTGCGGAGCAGATTTGGATGCGGGAACCGCTGCTCCAATGCAGAGAGGAATTTGATATCTACAGGGAAATTTTTGAATTTGTGGCAGCAGACCTGGATCGGATTGAATGGAAAGGCGGCATTATCACAGAAGGGGCGGCGTATCTCCCGGAACTGATGAAAAAGTCTGGCGTTCCTGGCAGTCGTTATATCTCTATTACGCCTACGAAAGAATTTCAGGTCACCCACTATAGAAAAAGAGACTTTGTTCCTTTGGTATTGGAGGGGTGCAGTGATAAGGAAGCGGCTTTCTTAAACTGGATGGACAGAGATGCTCTGTTTGCGCAGGAAGTGAGGAGGCAGTGCCATAAAGAGAATTATGTTTCAGTCATCAATGACGGAAACATGGATTTGGATGAACTGGCCGGTTTGATTGCTGTACACTTTGGATTCAAATGAAATAAATAGAAGGAGCTGCCGGGGATAGATATGATAGGATTAAAAAGAGGAAGCGTGAAGCTGATATCCCACCAGGAGGAATGGAATAAAAACGCTGAAAAGGTAATTTTGAAATTGAAACAACTTTTAGGAGATGCCGCTGTTGATATTCAGCATGTCGGAAGCACTGCGATTGCTTCCATTTATGCAAAACCAATTATTGATATTGTGATTGGCGTCCGTGATTTGAACGATGTTGTATCCTATGTGGAACTGTTAAAGCAGCATGATTTTGTTTTCCGTGGCGAAGATGTTGAAGGACAACTATTATTTGTAATGGGTGATTTTGAAAAAGATACGCGTACACATCATATCCATGTAGTCAAATGGAATGGGGAAGAATGGAATAATTATATCAATTTTCGGGATTATTTGAACTGTTGTCCTGATAAAGCAATGTTATATGATGCCTGTAAGAAAAAGTTGGCATCACAATTTCCGGATGACCGAAGGAGCTATACAGCAGGCAAGCAAGAATTAATAGAATGCTTGCTGAAAGAAGCGGAAACTTTTGCTTTATATTCTTCCATGCAGGATCTGAATCGTTCGGCCATAAAATATGCGGCGGATACGATTGAAATCGGAATGAGTCTGTCGGATATCAAGGAATTGTTGGAAAATTATTTGTTGGAAAATGGTGCAGATTCCTTTTGGTATTGGGATGTGGGCGCGTTTATTTTTGCTGGAGAGGAGACCGCTCTTTCTGTTTCAGGAAAGGATTACAAAGTAGCAGACAGAGTGATACAGAGTAATGACATTATCACCATTGATCTGAGTCCCCAAAGAAATGGTATTTGGGGAGATTATGCAAGAACGCTTGTGTTTGAAGATGGTGTATTATGTGATGAAACCTCAAAAATAAAGAAAGAAGAGTGGAGAAAAGGATTGCAGATGGAAGAATATCTGCATCAGACCCTGATTGATGTGGGGACGCCGGATATGACATTTGAAGAATTATACGGCTACATGAATGAACTGATTGTAAATAAAGGATTTGTAAACCTGAATTTTCTCGGAAACCTGGGACATTCCATTGAAAAAAATAAAAATGACAGAATCTATACAGAAAAAGGGAATCGGAAAAGATTATCAGATGTTACAATATTTACCTTTGAACCGCATATCAGTATTCCGAATTCCCGGTATGGATATAAAAAAGAAGATATCTATTATTTTGCCAATGGGAAATTAGTAAGATTATAGAACGCATATGGATTTTTTATAAGTACAAAAAATCAGAATAAGATGAAGGAGGGAAAGAAAATGCGTCATATCTATATTCGTGGAATGATCGGCCTGATCTGGCTGATTGCAGCTATTGCATGCGGGGTATCGGGAAATTTCCCGATGACGGGACTTTACATCATCTTAGCAGGTGTATTCCTGTATTCTGCATACACAGCATGGAAAAATGAAAAAGATGGCAAAGGGGGAAGGTAGTATGGGACAGGCACTCCTGACTGTGGGGAACTTAAGCGCGTGGTACGGTGAAGAGAAGATGATACTTTCGGGTTTTTCTTTTTCGCTGGAAGAGCATGAAGTGGCAGGACTGATCGGGCTGAACGGAGCCGGGAAAACCACATTCTTGAAGGTTCTCTCCGGCCTGCTTCCTACTTTTCATTCAGATGGTATCTGCTTTTGCGATTCCCCTGTGGATTTCAGGGGAGAGGATTTCAAGCTCTGCCGCTATACGGTGTTTGCCGAGGACAATTCTTTTTCGTATTTTACCTTCCGGGAATACCTGGCCTATGTATGCACCGCCTATGCCAGGAAGGTGTCGGATGTGTCGGAACTGATACGGGGCTTCCATTTTGAAGAGTATACGGACGTCCTGTTACGGGAGCTGTCAACCGGGAACCGGAAAAAGGCATTTCTGATCACGGCGTTTGCCCTGAAGCCCAGACTGCTTCTTCTGGATGAGCCGGTCAATGGTTTGGATTTCCAGAGCACGGAATATCTGTACCAGCAGATTTTGGGGTATAAGGCGCATGGAACTGTCCTGTTTTCCTCTCATATCTTAGAGAGTATCACGCTGACCTCTGACCGGGTATTTGTCCTGGAGGAGGGGAAGATCCGGCAGACTTTTGAACACGGGCAGATAAGTGCCGAAGAAATCAGGGAGGCTCTGCATGATGAAAATGACAGGTAAAGCCTTTGCTAAAAAGTTGTTTGGGGCAAGATATGAGCGGCTGCCCAGGACACTTTTGATTGATGTGATTGTATTCTGGGGGCTGTATATTGCCGGTTTTCAGGTGCAGATTGCACCGTCTGTCCGGATTCTGATGATAAGCGCCTTTACTGCAGGTGTGATGTGGCAGGCCCTTTCCTCTGGAGATAATATTACTGAACTCGGGCATATGCTGATGCTGCCGCATAAGAGCCGGGAATTTGTCTTCTTCTATGTAGCCGCGCTGGGAATTTATGCGGTTCTTACAAAGACAGGGCTGCTTTTTGCGGTTGTTCTTGCTGTGTCTGTCTGGAAGCCGATAGAGATGGTGGGAATGCTGCTCTGTATGATTCATGCAGTTCTTATGGCTGCATCCGTTTATTCTCTGAGAAAATACTGGTATGCGGGCGGCATCTGGACTGTCGCCATAGTGGCTGTTATTCTATTTTTAGGAAGCAGAGCATGGTTTAGCCCCTTACTATTTGTGAATGGGATGTTCACCGTCCTGATTTTGTGGCGGGCTGACGGATATGCTTTTTATCAGTGGGAGAGTAAGAAAAGCTATGCCATTCGGAAGAGGAAGAAGGCAGCCCTTTGGCGGTATTTTTTCCGGTATCTGAACTGTCATAAGAATTATCTGCTTAATACTGCTGTGATGTGGTGCGTAGCTCTCGTATTGCCGTATTTCTTAAGAGAAATGGCGGGTATGTCCGTTGTCCCGGTGGGCTTTGCGATTCTGTCCTTAAATACGCCCATCGGCATCCTGCTGTCCTGTGACCGAGATCTGGAGCAGGCAATCCGTTTCCTGCCCGGGCAGAAACGACGCTTTTGCATCCCGTATAGCCTGTTCATTTTCTTTTGTAATATGGCCGTAGATGTGATATTTCTCTTAAGCTGGCAGATACAAAACGGCGGTGTCACTGTTCTTATGATTTCCGGAGCTGTTTTCTTTGCCCTGCAGAGTGCGGTGCTGTCTGTGCTGTTGGAATGGTTTTATCCCATCCGGGACTGGAAGATCGAAAGCGACCTGTGGCACCATCCGCGGAAATATGTGGTTCCGATGGTCATGCTTCTGCTTGCGGGAGCTGTCTCGGCGTGGCCGGTGTTATTGCCTGTCCTATTGGTTTTGCTGGCTTTAGAAACCGTAGTTTTACTTTTTATTGCCGGAGGTAAATGAAATTGGAAGTATTGAGAGCTGAGAACATTTCAAAAATATATTGTCAAAATGCGGTGTCATTGCAGGCGCTGCGCGGTGTATCGGTGACAATCCAAAAAGGGGAATTTGTCGCTGTACTTGGGAGAAGCGGTTCAGGGAAATCAACCCTTTTAAATATTCTTGCCGGTCTGGACAAACCCTCAAAGGGAAAGGTCTGCATTGACGGTACGGATATTTTTCATCTGAGTGAAGAAAAAAGGACGCTTCTTCGGCGGGAAAAAATAGGATTTGTATTCCAGGCATATGAATTACTGCACTCACTGACTGTTATTGAAAATATCCGGCTGCCGGAGCTTACGAAAGATGCCCAGTACGTAGAGGAGCTTCTTGACGCGCTTAAAATCAGGCAATATGAAAAATCATATCCGGATCAATTATCAGGAGGGGAACAGCAGAGGACGGCCATTGCAAGGGCGCTGGTCAATCATCCACCCATTCTTTTTGCAGATGAACCCACCGGAAATCTTGATTCCAGGACGGAGAGGGTTGTTATAGATTTGTTGAAAAGTCTGGCGGCAAAGTATGGTACAAGTATTCTGCTTGTCACGCATAATGAAGAGCTTGTAAGAGATGCGGATCGAGTGATCCGCTTAGAGGACGGTGAAATTGTCAATGGATAGAAGGAAAGTCTTATCTGTAGTGAGAGGGTATCTTTTCAGGGAGAAAACCAATACCGTCCTGACTGGCCTGTTTCTCTCCTTTGTTACGGTATTTCTTCTGATTGGGAATCAGCTTTTTGCAAATGTCCGGACGGCAGACAGATTGAATGCAGAAGCCCTGGAGGGACAGCAGCATGCGACATATTCTGATATTTCAGAGCCAGAGTTTCAGAAGATAAAAGACTGTGATTTCGTTGCGGATGCAGGAATGAGTTTCCATCTGGGGCAGACGGAGGATGGGACGGCATTTGAATACATAGATGAAAGCTACCGGGATTTGGGGGCGGCCGTAGCAGAGGCGAATATAAAGCAGGTCATAGACGGGCGCTGGGCACAAAAAGAAGAGGAAGCCGTATTTACGAAGAATTATATGGAAAAATATGGGCTGGAATTAGGGGATACGGTTACGGTAAATCTGACAGCTACAGATGCGGATTCAGGAGATGTGACATTTCGCATACCGGATCTTACCCTTACGGTTGCCGGAGTCATTGACAATGTGACCGGGTTTACGGACCGGAAGAATGGATATGTTTCAGAGGCGCTTGCAAGAAAAATTCTCAGAGAGAAAAACGGGCGGGTAAACGCTGTGATCCGGTTTGCCGATGAGGCGAAAATCCCGGACAATATTGATAAGCTGAATTTTTATCTGGGCTATGGAGAGGAAGAGTCAGAAACCTTACATGTGCGGATGAATTATATGCTTGCAGAAGCTGTCTCGGATGGAGGAACCCTGAAAAAGCAGAATACCGTCATGAATGTTACCGTATGGCTGGTGTGTGCCCTGGTTGTGTATAACATTTTTTATAACCGTCTTTTTGAAAAGAAACGGGATTTTATTGCCCTAAGAAAAGTAGGATTTCAGACAAAGGATCTGATGAAAATTGCCGGGATGGAATTCCTGATTCTTGTCCTGATCGGATTTGTGACAGGAATCCTGGCAGGGTATTTCCTGAATCAGGCGGTATATGGCGAGATTATGAAAGCATTCGCTCATGCTTATGACGCGGAGGGACTGGTTTCACCGAAACTGTCATGGAGCAGCGTGCGGAATACGGGAATGATGTTCCTGCTCATTATCATACCGGGTTTGGCTGGCCTTATGCTGCGGCTTCAAAATACCATGCCGACGGAGGTTATGTGCGGTAACAGAAAAAATGCAAGGAAGCAGGTACTGGCGCTTCTGATTGTATCGCTTTCCGCAATCCTGATCAGCTTATTGGGAATCCAGGATAATCACAGTGACGAAGGTATCCTTTTTGTCAAGGAATATGTTCCTGGAGATCTGCAGGTGACGGCAGGCAGCATTTATGAAAATATACAGGGTGGGGATATCCCATCCATATCTGATCCGGTTTTTCAGGAAATGAAAGCGACTCCGGGCGTGAGAGAGGTGCAGGATTATGAGATCAATTACGACAGGGGAATCTTTCTGTGCGAGGACAGGGAAAGATTAAACCCAGACAGCGCGAATTATGAGTCGATGCTCGCTATGGAGCAGGAGATTGACGGAAAGAAGCAGTGCTTATACAATCTGGTTTTGGCGACGACAGAGCAGATGAAGGCGCTGGACCCGGGTTATGACGAAAAAAGAGACGGCCCTGTTGCAATCATGGAACCAGAGCTTGCAAAGACTTTGAATCTGGAGATTGGGGATATGTTTACCATCTATGATGAGCAGTTGATCATAGACGGATCGAAAGACGGATGTAAGTCTGTCCGTGTAAAGCTTGTGGATACCCGGAATATTATATTGTCGGAAAATCATATAGGGGGAAATCTGCTGGTTGTAGACAGGGAAACCGCTGAGGGTTTTCCGGGCGGGCTGTACCGGCAGGTTGTCAATGTGTGGACCGGAGAAGGCGGGGAGGCAGCCGCCGCGGCTAATTTGGAGCGTATTTCAGACATGAACGGCTATTCCTTCCGCAATGCCGGCAGGCAGATACAGAAGTATATTGATTCGGATCACTGCCAGAAGGTGATGCATTGTTTTTTTATCGTCATTCTTGCGGTAATCGGTCTTTTGGTCTATTTCAATACCGTATTTGCCAATCTTCTGAACAGGAGGAATGATTTTAAGATCATGCATAAGATCGGTATCCGAAAAAAAGAGATGTATTGGATGGTGATGAAAGAGGGGCTGTGCCAGGGCTGCATGGCAGCAGGAGTGGCAGTGGCCTCGCAGATTGCTTTGAGTGTGAACAGGCAGGAGCCGTTTCCCAGGATGTTTGCGGTGACAGATGCAGGGGTGATGACAGTCTGCATGTTGTTCCCGGTTTTTATCCTTTGGTATATGTTTCATAAGAAGATGGCAGCTTTTTAATATGTTGGAGAAAAGTATCATGAAAGACAAAAAGATATTATATGTAGAAGATGATTTAAGCCTGATTGAAGGGCTGAGGTACGCACTGGAGAAAAATGGTTTTCTGGTAGATAATGCCCGTACTGTAAAGGAGGCGCATCAACTCTATAAGGCCGGTCAGTACGACCTCTTGCTGCTTGATGTTACATTGCCGGATGGGACTGGCTTTGATATTTGTAAGGAGGTACGGGAAATCTCTGCAGTTCCGATCATATTCCTGACTGCCTCGGATGAAGAGACCAACATTGTAAGAGGGTTGGACATGGGCGGGGATGATTACATTACCAAACCTTTTAAATTAGGGGAAGTTCTTTCGAGAATCCATGCGCTGCTGCGCCGCTTTGGAGAATTCCATAAAAATGATACGATTTTGGAATCCAACGGGATTAAGATTGACCAGATGGAGCGGACGTGCTGGAAGGGGGAAACAGAATTGCCCCTGACACTGGTGGAATATAAGCTGCTCTGCCTGTTCCTTAAGAATCCCAACCGCATATTAACAAGGGAGCTGATTTTAGACCGCCTCTGGGATGGGAATGGCAGCTATGTGGACGACAATACCCTTTCTGTTTATATACGCAGGCTGCGGAGAAAAATTGAAGATGACCCCAATTCCCCCACAAAGCTTCTGACAGAAATAGGGTTTGGCTATAGATGGGTTGGCAGACCGTCTGCCGGGGAGTAATGCAGTATGAAAAGAATGGGGAAAGAAACAAGAGGGATGCTGCGTGGGCTTCTGGCCATCTGCCTGTTTTCGGCTTGCGGCCTAGCCGTCCTTTTATCGTATATGGTAAAAGATTTCAGAGAAACAATGGTGGAGCATGATTATGGAACGGCGGGATATTTCGCCGCTCATCCAGACATAAGTGTGGCATCCGCATTTACGAAAGACAAAACAGATTCTGACCAGGAGACCGGAAGAAGAATTTTGCAGGAAGCGGGCTATCATAAAAACACAGCTTCTGACCTGATTCCTGCTGCCCACGCATATCGGAAGCGTACCGCTGTTTGGCTTGGCGGTATGCTTTTTAGCATTTTTCTGGCTGTTTTTCTGACAGTCGGGATTTATATCTGGAAACAAAACAAGGCGATAGCAAAGGCAGATACCGTGATCACCCGGTTCCTTTCAGGGGATACAGGTCAGAGGATTGACAGTGAGGAAGACGGGGACTGGTACAGCCTGTTCCACAGGATCAATGAGCTCGCCGCCATTCTCCTGGCTCAGGCAGAACATGAAAAACAGACACGTGAATTTTTGCAGGATATGATCTCCGATGTTTCCCACCAGTTAAAGACGCCTCTGGCAGCCCTTAAAATGTATGATGAGATTATGGGGCAGGACGGTACGGACAGGGAAACAATCCAGGAATTTAGCCGGAAATCCCTACGGGAAATACGCCGTGTGGAGGATGTGGTCTATACGCTCTTAAAAATTGCCAGGCTGGATGCTGGTTCGGTAAGGATGGAGAAGGCGGATGAGAATATTGAAATGCTCCTTCAGGACGTGACAGAACGCTTTGAGACTATGGCTGCCCGGCAGTCGAAGGAAATCCTGTTATCCGGAAGCAGCGATACCTGTCTTTACTGCGATGCCCTATGGATGTCGGAAGCTCTGGGGAATGTGATAAAAAATGCGCTGGAGCATACCCAGAGGGGCGGGAAGGTAGTGGTCAGCTGGGAGAGGACGCCGCTTCTTACCAACATTGTAGTGGAGGACAATGGGAAAGGGATTCATCAAGAGGATATCCATAATATCTTCAAACGGTTTTACCGGAGCCGTTTTTCCCAGGATACCCATGGAATCGGCTTGGGGCTGCCGCTGGCAAAATCCATTGTGGAAGCCCATCAGGGGACAATTTCTGTAACCAGCAGGGTCGACCAGGGCAGCAGATTTGTCTTAAGCTTTTTCCATCTTACAAAAGAGTAAGATGAAATTCATATGAAAGTAAGACGCATCGGGTATGATGTTTCCCGAAAGGCAGGTAATGGATATGAAAATTCTTGAAGTACAGGATTTATGTAAAGCCTATGGGAAAGGGGAAGCGGGGGTTCAGGCTCTTGACCATGTTTCTTTTTCTGTGGAAAAAGGGGAATTTATCGCGATTGTAGGAGAATCCGGCTCCGGTAAAAGCACGCTTTTGAATGTAGTGGGAGCCTTGGATAACCCGACTTCTGGAAAAGTACTGATTGGCGGGAAGGATCTTTTTTCTATGCCTGAAAAAAGGCTTACGGTATTCCGCCGTCGGAACATTGGGTTTATTTTTCAGTCTTTTAACCTGATCCCGGAACTGAACGTAGAGCAGAACATCACATTCCCTCTGCTGCTGGATTACCAGAGGCCGGATCAGGAGCATGTGGAGGAGCTTTTGGAAATCCTGGGTTTAAAGGAGCGCAGGAAGCATCTTCCCGGTGAACTAAGCGGAGGCCAACAGCAGAGGGTGGCAATCGGGAGGGCGCTGGCTGCCCGTCCTGCAATCATCATGGCAGACGAGCCGACCGGAAATCTGGATTCCAGAAACAGCCAAGAGGTTATCACTCTTTTAAAATCTATGTCGGCCAAGTACAGGCAGACAATCCTGATGATCACCCACAATGAGAACCATGCGGATGCAACGGATCGGGTACTGCGCATGACGGACGGCAGGCTGAAGGATTTGGGGGTGGCGGCGAGATGAAAAGCTATCTTGGACTGATACTCCAGTATGAAAGAGTTCACCGCAAAAACAACAGGATCTCCGTGCTGTGTATTACGCTTTCGGTTTGCCTTGTGACGGCGATTTTCAGTATGGCGGATATGGCGGTGCGCTCCCAGAAGAATTATTTTATTAAAACCAATGGCGAGTACCATGCGGCGCTCCATGATGTGGAAGAGGAGACGGCGGAACTGGTATCGGCAAGGGTTGACGTGGCTTTATCAGGATGGGTCTACCAGGGCAGTACGGGGATGCTGTCCGGCAAAGCCGTCAGCTTTGTGGGGGCAAAGGAAGAAACCATGGAATCTCTGACCGAAATGGATATGACAGACGGCGTATACCCCGCCCTGCCGGACGAGGCGCTGCTGAATGAAAGCGCTATGGGGCAGATGGGTCTGTCCATTGGCGACAAGGTGACGGTGACGGTTCCGGACGGCTCACAAAAACAATACCGGATTACCGGAACCCTTGCGGATATGGGCTCCATGCTGAAAGCGGATATCTGTGGGATGGCGCTCTGCGAAGAGGGGTTTCTTGATATTGCGGATGAAAACGCAGCAGACGGAACCACCTACCGTATTCAGTTTAAGGATAGCGCCCACATCCAGGAAGCTATAAAGCAGATCAAAAACCAATATGGCCTTTCAGACGGTCAGATCTCAGAGAATACTGCCTTGTTAGGATTGATGGGACAAAGCGAAAGCAATATCATGCAGGCTCTCTATCTGATTGCTGCAATCCTTGTATTCCTTGTGTTGATTGCGGGGACGGTGATGATCTCCGCAAGTTTTAACACAAATGTATTGGAGAGAATACAATTTTATGGGCTGCTACGCTGCCTTGGGGCATCCGGGAAACAGGTAAAGTATTTTGTGGTTCTTCAGGGGCTTCGTCAGAGCGCCAGGGGTGTGCCTGTCGGCCTGCTGGCAGGACAAATCGTGACCTGGGCTGCCTGTCTGCTGTTGAAATCCATCAGCGGCGACCGGTTTTCAGAAGTTCCACTATTTGAATTCAGTATAATCGGTATACTAACGGGAATTGTGGTGGGTTTCCTGATTGTATTCCTTGCCTCTCTTTCCCCGGCAAAAAAGGCTTCCAAGGTTTCGCCTGTCACAGCGATCAGCGGCAATTCACAGCTTACACAAAATAAGCATGCGGCAAATACAAAGCTGTTCCATGTGGAAACAGGTATGGGTATTTTCCATGCACTGTCGGGGAAAAAGAATTTATTCCTGATGACCTGTTCCTTTGCCATCAGCATCATGCTGTTTCTGGCTTTCCAGGTGATGGTTGTATTCCTTGATCAGGGCATGCCCGCGTTAGCGCCCTGGGCGGGAGACGTAGCTGTGATGTCTGACTCGGAGCTTAAGCATTCTGTGATAGAAAAGATTGAAGCAGTCGAGGGTGTGAAGCGCGCCTTTGGGAGGATGGAATACGGCGGATTATCCGTTTCTTCTGGCACTGAGACCGGCACGGTTACACTGGTTTCCTATGAAGAAAACCAGTTCAGATGGGCGAAAGAGGAATTGAATGAGGGGAGTATCGATGCTGTTTCGGGAGGAACCGGGGATATCTTAGTGTCCTACCGGGTTGGCTGTCGCTGGCAGGCTGGGGACACCATGACGCTCCATACGCCTCTGGGAGAAAAACAGGTGAGGATTGCGGGAATCTTGTCTTCCACAAATGCGTCAAGTGAAGCCGGAAGCCTTGGCTATATCATATGTTCAGAACAGTTATTTACGGAGTGTATTGGCAGGTCAGGTTATACAGCTGTGGATATACAGTTTTCAGAAAGCGGGAATGACAGAACAGTGTCAGTGATACAAAGCCTGCTCCCGCCGGACTGCACCATTGCAGATAAACGGCTGTCAAATTCGGAATCTCAAAGTTCCTATTATACAGGCGCCGTGTTTATTTATGGGTTCCTGCTCATCATTGCGCTGATCACTGTGTTCAATATTTTTAATAGTATGAATGCCAGCGTGGCGGCGAGAACCAGACAGTATGGCGTGATGCGCTCCATTGGAATGGGAGCCGGGCAGCTCTATAAGATGATTGCCGCCGAAGCAGTTACTTATGCAGTACTGGGATGTGTGGCCGGGTGTGTCATGGGCCTGCCGTTAAATAAAATGATGTTCCAGTTCCTGATTGCCGGTAAATGGGGAATTGGCTGGCAGTTTCCGGCCGTATCATTGCTGCTGATCGTCATTTTGTGTTTCGGTTCTGCGGCGCTGGCTATCAGGCGGCCAATCAAAAAAATCGGGGAACTGTCAATAGTGGATACCATAAAGCTTCAGCAGTAACAAGGAGACTGACAAAAATTTATGAAAAGACTAAGCTTTATAACAATTTGAGCCATGCATGAATCATCAAAAAACTCCGGCGCCCGGTAACATACTGAGTATCGGAGTTTTTTATACATTCCTTTATCTTGCCGGCATTTTAAAATCGACAAGCGCCTTGTTTAGATAGTCATTAAAAGGTTTCATGATTCGGAAAAGCTCCACTGCTTTTGCAAGAAATACCCCTGCATCTATTACATCTTCATCTCTTAACGGATATTCCAGATACCAGCTCTTGAATTTTAGATGGTCTGCCTGAGGGTGTTCTTTCTCATATCCTGCAGGAACCTTCTTTAATGCCGTTCCCTGCACAGTGAAATGCTTTTCAAAATCCGGTTCGTGGATGATCTTTTCCCATTCTTCACCACTTTTGGCGATATAGTCCCGTACCATTGTTGTCGCATCCTTGAACATATCCGCGAACAGGCCGCCGCCTAAAAAGGATTGATTGCCCGGCTTTATCATAAGATATCAAGTTCCGTTTCGATGGACACGAAATATAAAAATTTATTTCATCTTAGGGGAAACAGGTATATAATTGGCATTGGGAGGAAACGTATCATTCTCTGGAAATCCAGCCGGAAATCGGTGGCCGGATGAGAGATGCTTTCCGAGGATCGAAAGAAACTAGGAAACTGCATTATGGGAGCGGAACTTTACATTACGGAAACTGGGCGGTCTGGCTGTGACAGGGCAGTTCATGGGGGATAAAAAGCAGGATGGAGACAGAAGATATTATTCTTGGAAAAGCAAGATATGAGGATTGGAGATCCATATACCGTAATGTCTGGTCAAGGCCGGAGACTGCGGAATATATGATATGGAAAGTGACGGCTGATGAGGATGAGGCAAGGAAGAGGATACAACGGACAATCGCATGGCAGGAAACACATGATGCGTGGCTGGTATATGAGAGGGGCAGCGGACAGGCCATCGGATTTGCCGGAGTGGAGGAAACAGAGCCGCATATTTATCATGAGACTGGGATTGCCTTGGGACCGGAGTATGTCGGAAAGGGATATGGGAAACAGATACTGCGTTTATTGATGGAGTACTGTATTTCATTGGACGGGCAGGAATTTTATTATTCTACACGGGCAGGGAATCTTGCTTCAAAGGCGCTGGCATTATCCTGTGGATTGGCGTATCAGTATTCGGAACAGAGGACAGACCAGTGCAGCGGAAAAACTTATGAATTGGAAATTTATAAAAAGAATCTGAAATGTACTAAAAAGGGTAGTAGGCTTGCCACATTTGGAAATGAGTATCTGCAATATTAAGAAAAAAGTCTGCTGCTATATTGGTAGAAAATGTTCAATTCGAGTTTACGGGTACGAATACCGGAAAGAGATATAGACTGGTAAAATAAAAGAGTGTGGTGTGTGATATTCATCAACAATGTGGATATGAAGAAATTCCGATAGAATGAATCTGTCGAAGTTTGTTCAGATGATGTGATAATTAAGAACCATCTTGGAGTCGGAGGAACGTATGGATCTGATTGAAGAATTAAAAAATTATTGTGAAATAAACAATCCGGTTGGTGCCTTAATGCTATCTGGAGAGTGGGGATGTGGTAAAACATATCTTATTAATACCAAATTTATTCCGTTAGTAAAAGATGCATATGTTTTTGTATGTGTTAGTTTATTTGGTATAGACTCTTTAGATGCATTAAGAGTTGAGGTAAAGAAAAAATGGTTGGAGAAAATGTGCAGGATAAGAGAAATCGGGATTTCATTAGGTGAGGAAAATGGTTAGAGAAGTAAAATGGACAAAATATCTATGGCTGAGCCTGCTCTTGTTTGGAGCATTTATGCTGGAATATTTTTCAATATTTGTAATTGAATTCATGATTCTGCATGTAGATATATGGAACTATACAGTAAACCAAAGAAGTGTTCATTGTATGATAATGGTTTTAATATGGGCGGTTGTTATTGTAATGGCACTATTTTTTTCGCAGAGGTATTATCACTTTCCTTCAAGAGAAAATAAAGAGGATCATCCTTCTTTGAAAAATTGGGTCATAACATTTTCCTGCTTAATCTGCTGCAAAATCTTGACTTTTATAGATTGGCATACTCTAAAAGTATTTGGTGAAGTTCAAGGTAAAAATGCATACCAATTCTGTGCACAATATTTATACTATCTTTTTGAGGTAATGCTTGTTACTCTAATCATAATGTATGGGCAAAAAGCGATTGAAACCTTGTTGAAAAAAGAAAGTCCGATTCCTTTCGGTGGTATTATATTGGCTGTGACATGGGGAGCGTTTCATTTTGTGTCGAGAGGAGCAGGACTTGAAATATGGAATGGAATTTCTACTATGATATTTTCTGTTCTTAGCGGTGTAATGTATTTACGACTAAACAGAAAATGTTTGTATAGCTATCTTTTTATCGCTGTAGGCTATTTACTATAGATTGCAATGAATTGATTGCTGTATTGAAGTTATAAGGAAGAATAGGTGACCAATATGAAAATGAAATCCAAGAGAAAAATTCTCATTATTGTATTATCTGTAGTTATTGTGCTGTTCATTGCCGGAGATTGGGCATTATCCGTGATAATATACAACGAGAATTTTAACCAGCGTTTTGAAAGTGATGAGGCGTTTATACGGCGTGTTGAGGATTTTGACGGATTGCAGCGCACGAAATATGAGTTTGTTTCCAATAAGGGACAGAAATTGACGGGATATCTGTACACCACGGAGGAAAAACCGCATGGAATCGTTGTAATGTCTCACGGATTTGGCGGTGGCGGGCACAACTCTTATATGGACTGCGCAAATTATTTCGCGCATCATGGATACTGTGTTTTTTCTTATGATGCTACGGGAAATGATGAAAGCGAAGGTGAAGGAGTTGGAGGACTTCCACAGGGAGTCATAGATCTTGACTATGCAATCACATTTGTGGAAGAAAGTGGGAATTTCCCAGATCTGCCAATCGTTTTATTCGGGCATAGCTGGGGCGGTTACAGTGTTTGCAGTGTACTTACCTATCATCCTGAAGTAAAAGCAGTTATCGCGTGTTCCGGTTTTAACTCTTCATCGGATATGTTTGAAGCAGAGGGGAAAAAACAGGCAGGGAACGGTATCTATCTTATATTGCCGTTTGTGAAGCTCCACGAGAGGATGAAATACGGCGGCTATGCCTCAAATACTGCGATGGACGGATTTTCAGAGAGCGATGCCGCCATTATGATCCTGCATAGTTTGGATGATGAAGTTGTTCCAGCCAAATACGGCTACGACATTTATTATGAAAAACCTGAATCCGTGAACCTAACCTAAAAATAAAATGAAATCGGTAAATAAGAAGTATGAGGCACTCTTTGTACCAATTTCATGCCAATAAAATATTGTTTTCGATAATCATACACTTTGAATCAAACTACTATCCAGCCACTTAGGTAAAATTTCTCTAAAATTGCCATACCTTAACTAAGGCTCATCGAACCATTCCAATGGCAAGGAAAATGTAGGATATCTTTCGTTTATTTTGCAGCTTGGAATATCCTGCTTATTTGTGAAGCTGCGTTCCTCCAGGGATTACTCCGCCCCAGATCAAGTCTCACCTGCCTTGCATGCTTT
>CAJTCH010000065.1 GCA_910574715.1 Lachnospiraceae bacterium
ACCAAGTTTCCTGCTTCTGGATTCTTTCAGGCCTGTTTTCCGACAGGTTTTAAAGTCATGCACATTTTTATTCTTTATGCTCTCTGGACTGCTCAAGCTCCATAATCATCCATCCCTTATCCCTCTCATTTCTGAAAATCAACCCTTTCCTGCTTATTCTCTATTGAGTTTCCGAGAGTGCTCACACCACCTCACAGCTCTTCTTGAAACATGCGATTGCATACTTATGAATCGTCCGCATCCCATCCTGTTTCAGGACTTCGGCATATCCATTCATCTCAATCTGCCGCATCGCTTCCTCACAGGCCTGACCGTACTTACCGCCCTCGGCATACTTAACCTCAATCACACATCCCGTCTTCTCCATCGGAATCTCCAATCTGATATCCGTATATCCTATTCCTGATTCCGCGTTCGACACAACGATCCAACTTCCCTCTGCCCGTAACAGACCAAGCAACATGCCATGGAAGAAGTTTTCTTTCATTTCCTTTCTAACATACGTATCCCGGATACTGATCGACATCGCCAGGAACTCGTTAAACAACCGCTGTACTTCCTTATACTCTCCTGCTTTCAAAGCCTCGCAAAATTGCCTCCACCTGACCGTATCGCCCGTAACCTTAACCTTGAACCATGAACGAATCCGCTTCTCATAGATTTCCCTAACTTCCTTGTTCGGGATCACAAGCTTATGAATCCCATTCACAGGCTCATCTTTGTCCGTCAAATACCCTGTTGCAAAAAGCACACTCCAAAGATAAGTCTGACGAACCTCCTGATCTTCACTGTCAAAATCTGTATAAGTCAGTTCCGGAACCAGAACCTTCTCCACCGCCTCCCCGGAAATCAGCGCCTCTATCTGACTCCTCGTCGTTTCCGTCGCATCAACAAGAATATCCTGGACGATCGCGTTACTGCTGCTGTTCTCCCAATGAGCCTCCATCGAAGCATCCGCTCTTACCCGAAGTTTGTCGCACTGATTGATTACATCCCATGGGCAATATACATCTGTCTCTCCAAATCGATAACCATCATACCATTCTTTTATTGCGCCAAAAGCCTTCTCCGCTCCATAGTAAGAAAGCATATCCTTTACTTCTTGATCTGTAAAGCCAAAATATTCTGCAAATTCCACATCGGATATAGTCCTGACTTTGAAATTGTTCAATCCTGTAAAAATACTCTCTTTTGCAATCCTCAAACATCCCGTGATTACCGCAAAATAAACGTTGGGATTCGTCTTGAGTACCTTACTGAATAACGAACGGATCAGTCTCACCATCTCCGGATAGAATCCATCCTGATACGCCTTATCTAGGTACATCATATTCATCTATCAAAACAATTACCGGAATCCCATAATGTTTACAAAGCAACTCCGTCAGAATTCTCAGACTCCTATGCAGGTTACCCGGCTTCTCGAAATTCTCTTCCATCAGGCCACACAAATTATTCTTATCAGCCTGTGATAATCTGTCGCTCTCCAGAAGCATATCCAGACGTCTGGCTTCTTCTCCAACCACATTTCCCAGCATATCATATGCTGTCTCGAACTCCATACCTTCCACGTCCTTAAGGCTAATGGAAATCACCGGATATTTCCCCAGGTACTGCTCACAAATCTCCGTCTCCTTCGAAATCTCCAGTCCCTCAAATAACTCCGGGTCTGTCCCGATCTCAAAAAAGCTCTTCAGCATATCCATATTCAGGCTCTTCCCAAACCTCCTGGGTCTGGTAAAAAGGTTGACGCTTCCTCTTGTGTTCACCAGGTCACGGATAAATCCCGTCTTATCGACATAGTAGAAATTGTCTCTCTTGAAATCTTTAAAAAATTCAATTCCTATCGGTAGCTTCTTCATCATACTGCCAATGTCCTCCTTGTGGACAGTATAGCAATTTGGGGATGTAGATTCAATGGAAAAATTCTTTATCGACTCAATCTCGTACCTGGATTTTACCTACTTCATATTCTACCCCGGATTGTCACAACACGGCTATCGGTTCGGTATCCAGGAAGCAGACCTTCCAAAAAACAGTGAAGGGCGATTTTCAGATCCTAATTCAACAATAATACTTGATATTATTCTCTAATGTAAATATAATAAATAAAAATCCGTCAATACTCATATTAACCCAAAAGTCGTATAATACGCACTAAAAATGTTTAGTGCGTAGACATCCCCAATTTCTCAAGATATAGTGCATCCCGTTCAGTAACCTCCGTGTTCCACCATCCGGAAAACTGCGTCTATGTCTCCATAGACGATGTGGGGGTGACCATCAGAAGGATGCCCGGAAGGATGGAGGCAGGAAACAGGGAAAAGTCGTTGAAAATACTAAACAGGCATCTCTATATTTTCTCTGACGGAGCACAAAATATCCGTAAAAACATCGAAGCCTTCTTCTCGTTCTGCCCATATACGCTTATGCTCGATTGGTATCATCTTGAAAAAAAGATGACAGAACGGTTCTCTTGCAATTCTATCCGCCCTGCTATATAACGGAGAACTAAATTCATGGCTGGCTAATCATCAAATACCATTTACTGTCCCTGACAATCTCCCATTGCAAGAGGCGGCATAGTATCATGCTGCCTTAAACACATTTCCAACCGTACAGGTGGAAAAAATTTGATTCCTATTAAGTGATGTATTTATCCTGTCTGTGAAGAACAGCGGACGGGAAAGGTTAGCGGTCTGTTAAACCGATTCGGGAAATCTATTATGGCTAACATGACCGCCGCATGCATTCCTGCGCAGTAGAAGCACTATGACACGGCTTTCCATCAGCCCCTGTCACAACACAGATATCGGGCAATACCATGCATTTCTATTATAAGGAATCAGCTCGTCACTCATACACAGGATGATCCCCGGCTGTACCTCCACTCGGAGTTTATCAAGCGCCTTGAAGTTCTTATCCGGATGATTGGGAACTTTCCTCTTCTTGATCTCAATAGGATAGATCTTATCTGCTTCTACAATGACAAGATCTATTTCCCTTTTGTTGCGGTTGGCGATGACACGCCGATCGCGTTGGCAATCTCGTCATACTTTAATTTCTGGGCAGTTCTTGCCGCCATGAATACAAGGAAATCATAGAATTCATTCAATTTTCCTACCTGTGCCAGATCCTTGATGTCACGTTCCAGATAAGTATTGACGTAATCGGCATAGAAACGGTCACGATCCAGTGCTGTCGTGTGAAGTTTAGGCATACCGCCCCGGAAAATCCTGTCATATATCTGATGTACACTCTTGGGTATACTGGTACAGAATCTTTCACACAGCTCACCAAGCTCCAGACAGAACAGCTTAGGAGATCGATGTTCAATCTCCGCCGCCGACAAACTCGACAAGTCAAAGACAGCAATTCTGCCCGAGAGAGAATCCGCAACATCCTGCATCATCTTAAATTTCTGTGAACCAGTCAGCCAGAACATTCCGGCATTATCCCTGCCATCCAGCGCTCTCTGGTCAACGATTCTCTTCATCTCCAGAAGAATAGAAGGCGCTCTCTGGAACTCGTCAATCAGCAACGGACTTCCAGCTATTATTTATTTCATGTGAAAAAATAAACTTTCATTGTATATTTCCTCTCCGCGTATTATAATAAGGAAGCACACTAATATGTGCAGCAACAACCGTACTAATCACAAAGGGCGGCACCTGCGTGAGAAGGCGCACAGATTCCGATTCAAGAATGATCAAATATAAGGGCAGGGGTATTCTGTCCTTTTCGAACCTGACGCCTGTATGTGTCAGGTCTTTTTTTACCCTGATACCACGGATAACACAATCGACGATCAGCATTCGATCGCTGACGAGACATGAGGTGATATATGAGAAGCGCTGACAACTTCACGATGCCAGATAATCTGAAGCATCTGATTGACAAATTAAACGACGCCCGGCAACTGACGAAAGACGAATGGATCCGACTGATCACCGGGCGCACCCCTGATCTCGCAGAGTATCTCTTTACTCTGGCAAGAGAAGAACGGCACCTCCATTACGGGCATGACGTCTATATCCGCGGACTGATCGAATTCACCAATTACTGCCGGAACGATTGTCTCTACTGCGGCATCCGCAAGAGCAATTCCCATGCCAGACGCTACCGGCTCTCGGAAGAAGACATTCTCTCCTGCTGCAAGGCCGGATATGAATTGGGATTCCGCACTTTCGTGCTGCAGGGCGGAGAGGATGCTTATTATACAGATGAGAAAATAGTCTGTCTGATCCGGCATATCAAATCTCTCTACCCGGATTGTGCCGTCACACTTTCCATCGGAGAGAGAACCGCAGACAGCTACCGCCGGTTCTTCGACGCCGGGGCAGACCGGTATCTTCTGCGGCACGAGACTTATAACGAAGAACACTATTCCCGCCTCCATCCGCCGTCCCTCACCGCAGCCCACAGACAGGAATGTCTGTGGAACCTTAAGGAGATCGGCTATCAGGCAGGAACCGGGTTCATGGTGGGATCTCCATATCAGACCCCGGAGCATCTGGCAGAAGACATGCTGTTTATCAAGGAATTGAATCCGCAGATGGTCGGCATCGGACCGTTTATCTCACACCATGACACGCCATTTGCAGACCAGGAATCCGGCACCCTGGAACTGACATTGTTCATGCTGGGGCTTCTAAGGCTCATGCTGCCGAAAGCCCTGCTGCCGGCAACCACAGCCCTTGGGACAATCCATCCAAGAGGGCGTGAACTTGGTATCCTTGCCGGAGCCAATGTGGTCATGCCGAACCTGTCTCCAACCGATGTCCGTAAGGATTATCTGCTGTATGACAACAAGATCTGTACCGGAGACGAGGCTGCCGAGTGCAGGAAATGTCTGGAAGAACGCATGGAATCTATCGGATATCATGTAGTCACCGCCCGGGGCGACTCCCTGAATATAGAATCTATACAGAACATTGCACAATAGCCCGATTCAAAAAACATGCAGCCGCACAGGCTGAAAATATAAGAATACCAGGAGGAATTCAATGATGTATGATGTAAACTCAAAAAACCCGGAAGAATTTATCAATCACGAGGAGATTCTTGATACCCTTGCCTACGCGGACGAGAACAAGAATAATACCGCACTCATCGAATCTCTGATTGAGAAGGCAGCGCTCAGAAAAGGCTTATCCCACCGGGAAGCATCCGTCCTCCTCGCCTGCGAGGACGATGCGATGAACCAGAAGATTTTCCGCCTTGCCGAACAGATCAAGAAGGATTTCTACGGCAACCGGATCGTTCTTTTTGCACCGCTGTATCTATCCAACTACTGTATCAACGGATGCACCTACTGTCCTTATCACATGAAAAATAAGCACATTGCCAGGAAGAAGCTGACCCAGGAAGAGATCAAGCGAGAAGTCATCGCCCTGCAGGATATGGGGCACAAACGCCTTGCCTTAGAAGCCGGCGAAGACCCGGTGCATAACACCATGGACTACTATCTGGACTGCATCAATACCATTTACAGCATCAAGCATAAGAACGGTGCGATCCGCCGGGTAAATATCAACATTGCCGCCACAACCGTCGACAACTACCGCCTGCTGAAAGAAGCCGGGATCGGCACATACATCTTATTCCAGGAGACTTACCACAAGGAAAGCTATCTTACGCTTCATCCGACCGGCCCGAAACACGATTATGATTACCACACCACCGCCATGGACCGCGCCATGGAAGGCGGGATTGACGATGTGGGTGTGGGCGTCCTCTTCGGTCTGGACAAATACCGCTATGAATTTGCCGGACTTCTGATGCATGCCGAACACTTAGAGGCGGCATTCGGCGTCGGCCCGCACACGATCAGCGTACCGCGCCTGCGCAATGCCGATGATATCGACGCAAGCTCATTTTCCAATGGAATCGACGACGATACCTTTGCCAAGATCGTGGCATGTATCCGGATCGCGGTACCTTACACCGGCATGATCATTTCCACGCGCGAGAGCCAGAAGACGAGAGAACGCGTCCTTCACCTCGGCATTTCCCAGATCAGCGGCGGCTCTAAGACCAGCGTGGGCGGATACTGCGAACCAGAACCGGAGGATGAGAAATCCGAGCAATTTGACGTGATCGACAACCGTACTCTGGACGAGGTTGTGCGGTGGCTGATGGAGATGGACTACCTTCCAAGCTTCTGCACCGCATGCTACCGGGAAGGCCGGACCGGCGACCGTTTCATGTCACTTTGCAAGAGCGGACAGATCCAGAACTGCTGCCATCCCAATGCACTGATGACTCTGGAAGAATATCTGATGGATTATGCGTCTCCCGCCACGAAAGCGATCGGAGATAAGCTGATCGACAGGGAAGTCTTAAATGTACCGAACGAGAAAGCTCGTGCAGTTGTACTTGAGAATCTGAAACTGATACGTGAGAATAACAGGAGGGATTTCCGGTTCTGATATATTGTAACTTCATATTCTGTATGCTAAAGAAAGGAGACTCTATCCCATGAGTTTGAACAATACCCCCTCTGCCGAGCGTCTGCACATCGGCATCTTCGGCAGACGCAACGCCGGGAAATCCAGCGTCATCAATGCCCTGACCGGCCAGAATCTTGCCATCGTTTCTGATATCAAGGGAACGACCACTGATCCGGTCCTTAAGGCCATGGAACTGCTGCCCCTTGGCCCGGTGGTGATGATCGATACGCCCGGTCTTGACGATACGGGAGATCTTGGCGCACTCCGGATCCAGAAGGCATATCAGGTGCTAAATAAAACGGATATTGCAATCCTTGTGGCAGATGGAACGATCGGCATGACAGCGGAAGATCGTTCCATACTGGAGCGGATCAAAGCGAAATCCATTCCCTATGTTATCGTTATGAACAAGGCAGACCTCACTCCTAGCAGGGAAACATCCGTGACCGGCATCCTTGAATCCGATGTCTCTGCCGCAGCGGCGCTTCCTTCTACGGCAGGTCTTACGGAGGATTCCGTGCTGTGGGTGAGCGCCGCAGACCATACCAATATCCACGAATTAAAAGAACGGATCGCCTCCCTGGTTCCCGCCGAGGACAGCCGACTTCGGATCGTCGGCGACCTGATCCGTCCGTCTGATCTCGTGGTTCTGGTGATTCCCATTGACAAGGCTGCGCCCAAAGGCCGCCTGATCCTGCCGCAGCAGCAGACCATCCGGGATATTCTGGAAGCAGGGGCAGTCTCCATCGTCACAAGAGATACGGAGCTTCGGCAGACTTTGGATGCTCTTGGGCAGAAGCCTGCCCTGGTCATCACCGACAGCCAGGCCTTCGAGCAGGTTGCACGCGACGTCCCTGACGATATCCCGCTGACCTCATTTTCCATTCTATTTGCAAGATATAAGGGGAATCTTAAGTCCGTCGTAGACGGCGCCCGGACGATTAGTCTCCTAGAAAACGGCGATACCATACTGATCTCAGAAGGCTGCACCCACCACAGACAGTGCGAAGATATCGGCACCGTAAAGCTTCCGAACTGGGTCCGCAAATATACCGGGAAAGAAGTGAATTTTGAATTCACAAGCGGGACGGAATTCCCGGCAGAGCTTGGGAAATACCGTCTCATCATACACTGCGGGGGCTGTACGCTGAACGAGCGTGAGATGAAGTATCGCCTGAAATGCGCTGCAGATGCTGATATACCGATGACAAACTACGGCACGGCGATCGCCTTTATGAAAGGGATCCTGGAACGCAGTATTGCTGTATTCCAGGATCTTGATTAGGCTTTCTTCTGTTTTGTCATGGTCTTCACTCCGTCTACTGCCAGGATCACCGCCAGTATGATCAGAAGCGCCGCAATAACCGCACGCACACAGCACCAGGTCACGCCTTCCCCTCCTGCCTGGATTCCGGCGAAATTCGTCTTCAGCGTGAATCCAAGAGAGGTGATCGTGACGATAAGCATGAATGTCATCGGGAACAGGAACATCTTATTATTCTTTCCTGCCTTCCCAAGCCAGGTCGCTACCGCTAAGAGCCCCAGCGCTGCAAGGAGCTGGTTCGCCGCACCGAACAACGGCCAGATATTGGCATAACCCGTAATCCCAAGTCCGATACCAAGAACCACCGTGATCAATGTTGCCACAAAAGGATTGGTCATCACCTTCTTATATCCTGTCACATCCTTATAGGTCTCGCCCGGCTCCAGCCAGAATTCCTGGAACATATATCTTGCCAGACGAGTCGCCGTGTCCAGGGACGTCAGGCAGAAGACCGACACAGTAAGCACAAGCAGCGTATACGCGATCTCTTCCGTTCCCGCAAGCCCCGGAATCGTGCCGAGCATCTTCGAGATACCGGTCGCAAATACAACTGTAGGCGTCACCGTCTCTCCGGATGCATAATTTGCCCAGATATACCCGACTGCACACAGGGAAATGATAGCCAGTGCACACTCGATCAGCATACCGCCGTATGCGATCGGCTGTGCATCTTTCTCATTATTCAACTGCTTCGCTGTCGTACCGGATCCGACCAGTGAGTGGAATCCTGAGATCGCACCGCAGGCTATCGTCACAAATAATGCCGGGAACATATATCCCAGAGAAGCCCCTGTAGGCGCCAGCGTGTCTTTAAATCCTGCAAAAGCCGGGATATCCATATAAGCGCCGCCTGTGAATCCGCAGCCGATGATCCCTACTACGGCTACGATCATCATAAAATACAACAAGAATGAACTAAGATAGTCTCTTGGCTGCAACAGGATCCATACCGGCGCTACCGATGCAGCAAGGATATAGATTCCCACGATGATCATCCAGGCTGTATTGCTCAGATACAACGGATGCCAGTTTAGGCCGATCACCATGCAGACCACGATCGCCGCAACCCCGATCACGGTAGAAACCGCAAGCCCGGCATTCCGCCGATATACTAGAAAACCAAAAGCGATCGCTATGATGATAAATAGAATAGAAATCATCGCTGTCGTAGCATTTGCCGCGCTTGCCGCATAATCCACCGCACCGCTTTCTGTATAGGTCGCCATAAATGTATTTGCCACGATCGAACCAAATGCCGCCACTACCAGGATCAACGTCAGATAAGAGAAGATAATGAAGAGCTTCTTCGCCCTCGAACCCATGCTACTGGCGATCACCTCGCCAATCGACTGTCCCTTGTTGCGGATGGACGCAAACAGCGCGCCGAAATCATGCACCGCACCAAAGAAAATGCCGCCGATCAATACCCACAAAAATACCGGAACCCATCCGAATACCGCAGCCTGGATCGGCCCGTTTATCGGTCCCGCGCCTGCGATCGATGAGAAGTGGTGCCCCATCAGCACCGGAGCCTTCGCCGGAACATAATCTACACCGTCTTCCTCCGTATGGGACGGCGTCTCCCTGGACGGATCGATCCCCCACTGCTTTGCAAGCCATTTTCCATAAGTAAGATATGCAATGATAAGAATCGCAATGCCCGCAATTAATACTAATACACCATTCATACGTCATTCCTCCTTAGTTTTTATGCTATCAAGCCGGACCTTTGCCGACTTTTTATAGCCCTTCACAAGTTCTCTCGCCGCCCGGTTCCCAAGCAGCTTACGATTCTTCAGGTCGAATACCAGGATTCTTGCCTCACTGTATCCCCGAATCGACATCTTATAATTCCTCACATACCGGAAGGAACGGATTCTTCTTGCGGCTTCCTCCGACACCCCATTTTCACAGATATAGATCATAGTCATGTAGGTGTACATGTGATTCTCCGGAGGCCATTTCTCACCATGCCGGACAAGCGTCGGCTCGATGTAATCTATAATCTGCCTTCTGAATAAATCTACAGTCTCCGCTGCCAGTTCCATTCTATTGATACGAAAAAAGACATGCTCAAAACATTCCGCCCGCCACAACTCTGTGCTCTTAACAAGGACGTACCTGGCATTGGCAGCACGGAAGCTGGCATATGCCTCAAAGATATCCCCATTGATATCGCAGGCTCTCTCTACATCGTAGCTGGCTTGAAATGATTCAAGCAATGTCTCTAATAGATCTTCACCTGTCATATTCAATTGTTCTCCTCATTTCATAATAGTGCACACAACAGCCTGGTATGATCCTGTCAATAATACTTTGTCTTTCAAACCTTCTATATATTACCATCTTTTAAAGAGAAATGCAAGAGTTTTTAGAGTGCGCTCTGTTTTTTCCATCTGTGATAGTTGATGCTCTGTACACTTAAGAAAAGAGCCATTGGGACACTCGTCCCAATAACTCTTTTCTATGCTGCTCCTATTTAAAATAACCCCTTCACCGTAGGATAGATCTTCCTGAACTTCTGATATCTCTCCTCATACTTCGCTACCAGCTCCGGCTCCGGCTCTACCGTATCCACAACCTTAACGACCTTCTTCGCGACAGTCTCCACATCCGGGTACTCTCCGCATCCGACCGCGGCAAGCATAGCGCCGCCAAGGGCAGGTCCTTCCTCGCTCTCAATCACATCTACCTTAAGGTTCATAATATTGGCAAGAATCTTCTTCCACAGCGCACTCTTCGCTCCGCCGCCGCAAATCTTCGTCCGCTCGATCTTGATCCCAAGACTCTTCGCAACCTCCAGTGAGTCACGAAGCCCGAATGTCACGCCTTCTAATACCGCCTGGGTCATATCCTCTCTTGTCGTATCCATGGACATACCGATGAACATCGCCCTCGCATCCGGATTATTATGAGGTGAACGCTCTCCCATCAGATACGGAAGATAGAAGACTTGGTTCTCTCCAAGCTTCGTGATGTTCGCCTGTTCCGCCGCGAAATCATTCGTCTTCAGGATATCCTCATTCCACCATTTGTTACAGGACGCCGCGCTTAACATGCAGCCCATGAGATGATAGTGCCCGTCTGAATGCGCAAATGAATGCAGTGCATTATACTGATCTACGCCGAAAGTCTTGCTTGAAATGAAGATCGTTCCAGACGTACCCAGCGAAATATTACACATTCCGTCGCCGACTGTGCCGGTTCCCACTGCCGCCGCCGCATTGTCTCCTGCCCCGGCAATAACTTTCACCTCCGCGGATAATGAAAGCTTCTCTGCAATCTCCGGTTTCAGGGTTCCGACCACCTCATAACTCTCATAGAGCTTCGGAAGCTGCTCTTCGGTAATACCGCAGATATCCATCATTTCTTTAGACCAGCAACGGTTCTTCACATCCATTAGAAGCATACCGGACGCATCGGATACATCCGTACAGAATGATCCTGACAGACAGTATGCCAGATAATCCTTCGGCAACATGATCTTACAGATCTTTGCAAAATTCTCCGGCTCATGCTTCTTCATCCAGAGAATCTTCGGCGCTGTAAATCCTGCAAACGCAATATTGGCCGTATACTCCGATAACTTATCCTTGCCGATCTCCTGATTCAGATAATCCGTCTCCTCCCCGGTTCTTCCGTCATTCCACAGGATCGCCGGGCGGATCACGCGATCATCCTTATCAAGCGCTACCAGTCCATGCATCTGCCCGCCGAAACTGATTCCCGCAACCTGGCTCTTATCGCATTCGCTGACCAACTCCTTGATTCCTTCCATGGACTGTTCAAACCAGTCCTCAGGCTTCTGCTCTGACCAGCCCGGGTGCGGAAAATACAACGGATATTCCCTGGATACGATCTTCTGGATCTTTCCCTCGCTGTCCATCAGCAGCAGCTTCACCGCAGATGTTCCCAAATCTACACCTATATACAACATTCTCTTTACCTCCACGGATTCTCGGTAGGATATCTCACGCCTGCCGGCTGATTGTATCCGATTTCCTCTACCGGTACGCCAATATACTTAAATACTTCGAAGAGAGCCTTGCCGTGATGTCCGAATGCAACTGCGCCGTGATGCGGGTAGCCTCCCTCGATCAGAACATGACGGTAGAATCTTCCCATCTCCGGGATCGCAAATACACCGATACCTCCGAATGACCGGGTAGCAACCGGAAGAACTTCACCGTGCGCAATGTATGCGCGGAGCTTGTTATCCGCTGTGCTCTGCAGACGGTAGAACGTGATATCTCCGGGAACGATATCTCCCTCCAGCGTCCCTTGCGTTACTTCCTCAGGCAGCGCTCTTGCCATGATCATCTGATACTTCATCTCACAGAAGGACAGCTTCTTAGATGCAGTATTGCCGCAGTGGAAGCCCATGAAAGTATCCTGCTGTGTATAATTATATTTGCCCTTAATATCCTCCTCGTACATATCCTTAGGTACAGAGTTGTTGATATCAAGAAGCGTCACTGTGTCATTGCTTACTACCGTTCCGATAAATTCACTCAAAGCTCCGTAGATATCCACCTCACAGGATACCGGAATTCCCTGCGCAGTCAGACGGCTGTTGACATAACACGGAACGAAACCAAACTGTGTCTGGAACGCCGGCCAGCACTTTCCTGCAAGTGCAACGTATTTGCGGTATCCCCTGTGCGCCTCGATCCAATCCTTCAACGTCAGTTCATACTGGGCAAGCTTTTCAAGAATCTCCGGCTTCTTGTTGCCTGCGCCGAGCTCTTCTTCCATCTCCTTTACGATCGCCGGAATCCTCTCGTCTCCAGCATGCTTGTTAAATGCTTCAAACAGGTCAAGCTCTGAATTCTCCTCGATCTCAACTCCCAGGTTATAGAGCTGCTTGATCGGTGCGTTACATGCAAGGAAATTCAATGGCCTTGGTCCGAAGCTGATAATCTTAAGCTCGCTTAATCCAATAATCGCTCTTGCAATCGGCGCGAACTCGTGAATCATATCCGCACATTCCTCTGCATCTCCAACCGGATATTCCGGGATATATGCCTTGATATTGCGAAGCTGCAGGTTGTAGCTTGCGTTCAGCATACCGCAGTATGCGTCGCCGCGGCCCTGAACCAGATTGTCGCCGCGCTCCTCTGCTGCCGCAATAAACATCTTCGGTCCTTCGAAATGCTTTGCCAGCAGAGTCTCTGAGATCTCCGGTCCAAAGTTGCCAAGATATACGACCAATGCGTTGCATCCTGCCGCCTTGATATCCTCTAATGCCTGTACCATATGGATCTCGCTCTCTACGATACAAACCGGACATTCATAGATTCCTTCCTGTCCGTATTTCTCCGTATAAGCTTTCATCAGGTTCGCCCTTCTCGTTACAGACAGGCTCTCCGGGAAACAGTCGCGGCTTACCGCCACTACACCGATCTTCAATTCTGGCATGTTGTTCATAATTATCGTTCCTCCTTAAATTAAATATGTTAAATTAATATGTTTCTTGTGTCCCGCATATATTCCTGCAGACCGTCTTATAATGTTATATTCTCACCCTTCAGCCCGCAGAATGCGCCCGCAATCTTCGCATCCTCATGGGCGATCAGCCACTTGTTCTTAGCCGTGATCAGCTTATCCTCTCCGTCTTTACGCGGCTCAAAATCAAGCTCCAGATTCGTATCCTTCGGCAGTACGATCACACAACGAAACCCTTCTTCCCCTGCGCTGCAAGGCGCGTAATGAAGCGTCGTCGCATACAATTCTACCGCCGTCCCCGCCGGCATATAAAACGCCTCGATCTTCGCGGTATCATAAGTATGATCCGCCTCGATATCCTGCTGCCTTCCAAGCAGAAGGATCAGATCGCTCTGTGCAATATCCACTTCCGAAGAACGATGATACTCTACCGCATTAAGCTTCTTATTGTACCCGTTGCAGTACCCGACCTGGATAGGCAGTCCGCCGTATGCACGCACCGCAAGCTCCTTCGCCGCCGGCACTGCTTCTAACGCTTCTGCAGAAGGCACATAGACCACATCATCCATCGGACAAGGCTGCTGCTCCATCACCTTAAGCAGTTCAGAGAAATCATACCCTTCAAGGACCTTCCCATATGCACGAAAAGCAGCATCCGTTACTTTCTGAATCTCCATATCTTTCTCTCCTTCATCATGTTACTGGTTTACAAATTAGTTAATGTCATTTTATCAACTTTTTTACATGCATACAACTCAATAATTAGCCCTTTTATAGCATATTTTTGTCTTTTTATCCTATCATCATTTTTCTGTACTCGCTCGGCAGCATCCCATATCTCTTCCTGAATGCCTTCGCAAATGCCCTGCTGTTGGGGAATCCATTGCCATATGCAATCTCTCCGATCGGCATCCTTGTGTTCATAAGCTCTTTCACCGCATGTTCCAACCGGATATTATCCAGATATATCTTATAATTGGTCTTGGCGTATTTCTGAAACATCCTGGACAAATAAGTCGGTGAATATCCGAAATTCTCTGCCAGGCTCTCCAGGGAGATATCTTCCCTGTAATGCTCCTTCATATAAGCCGTGATTACCGACAGCCGGTCCAGCTTCCGGTTATTCCGGATCACTTCCTCATTCACATCCGTCTTACGGTACTTCGTCACAAGGATATACACCAGCATATAGAACTGGCTCTGCACCTTCAGCTCATAGCCACATGGTTTCTCCACATATGTGCGGTACATTTCCCGGATCAGATGCATCACCTCTTCATCCTGAAGCCTAGAACTATGGGAAAAATAGATGAATTTCTCATCCGTGTAATATTTCTTGAATGTAGTAAGGGGTATCTGCAGCACTACCGTCTGATTCTCCCTTGGCGAGAAAATGGAATGAATCTCATTGGAATTCACCAGCATGAATTCCCCTGGTTTCAACGGATAGCGCACCTCATTGACATAAAATTCCAACTCTCCCTCAAAGAGGGCAAAGATCTCGACCGATCTGTGCCAGTGCTTTTCACGGATATAATTGCCGTCCTTCCCCTCGAACAGGAACATCTTGAACGGGATATCATCATTTGGCATAATAATCTCATGAGAATACCCCCTGCTTATATCTTTCTGTTGCTTCATATCTATGATTCCTTCTCTGAACCCACACCCTCAAACTACTGTAAACTCACAGCCACTCCGTAGCTCCCACGACGCCGACTGCCCTTGCGCCGCACTCATTGGCGTATTGCACGCACTCCCGCAAGGCACGCCCTTCTGACAATGCATATAGGAAACCTGCCACGAAGCTGTCCCCTGCTCCTGTCGTGTCGATACACTCGGCTCCCGCCTTCGCCGGCGCCATAAAGGACTCCTTGCGGTTCCTCACAAGGCATCCTTTCCCGCCGCACTTGACGATCACATTTCCCACTCCCGCTGCAAGCAATGCCTCTGCCGCCTCTGCCGCAGTTCCTTTCCCGGTAACTAACATCGCTTCTTCTTCATTCGGCAGCAGATAATCAATATACGCAAATGCTTCCGCCATCTCTTCTGCCGTCTCGCCCCTCTTGCATTTCGTCATATCCGCACATATGATCTTATCCTGCTTCTTCGCCTGCACGAAAATCTTCCGAAGTTCTTTCGCCCCGATCTGAGGAAATACGAAGATGCTGGCAAAGCAGACAATCCTCGCGCTCTCAGAAAAGGGCATATGAATATCTTCAAGACAGAGCTTCCGCAGGCTCCCCCTGTCATTTGTCAGGAAATTACGTCTGCCGTCCCTCTCAACAAGCACCACATTGATCCCTGTTACAAGTTCCTCCCTCCGGCATCCTGCCGCAAGCTCAATTCCTTCCCTCTCGCAATGCCTGATAATATAATCTCCGGTATGATCATTCCCAAGTACCGTCTCAAGACGCACCCGTTTCCCCAGACGGGCAAGCACGGTCGCCTCATTCAGTGCGTCCGCCCCTACCGACATACGGATATCCTCAGCCCCGTAAGATCCAGTCTGGAATACCTCCTCACTTGCCGGACGGACTAATACGTCTACGATCGCCGCTCCTATGATGATAATCTCTGATTGCATCTTTTCTGTCATCTGCCCTTCCTCCTTATGACGTCTTGCTTATATCATACACCCATTAAAGCGACATCTCAAGAATATAGAGATGAATTGCAGCCAGGAGCAGCCCCCCTTGGGGAAGTCAACAGTAACTTGAAATAAATCACACACCGAGCTATAATATAAACGTCATATAGTATATCAGGTGCACAGCCCTGTCTGAACTGTTACCATAATTTCACAAGTACGGAGACCAACATAATGAAAATAAAACGATCCCTGATAGTTCTGATCATCCTCTTCTTATCTGCGGGCGGGTACACTGCGCTATGTTTCTTTGCCGATACAGACCGCATGCTGCCTAAGACCACGGTAAATGATACCGATATCAGCAATATGACCTTAACAGAAGCCGCCCTGGAATTAGGCTAACTCTTAGAAGCGGCGACTTATCGGAATGTGTATACAGAGGATAAGAGCCAGATGTTTCACGAAAAGATCGGGATAAGTTCATATATAAAATAAATTAGAGCCTTAGGAGGAATATTATGAGTTTATTAAACTTATTCAACAAAAAAACAAAAGAACGGCCGTCTCCAAAAACCAACGAAGCAAACACGGCAGACAAATTCGGGATTTACTCTGGTATGCGGGTAGAAGTAACAACGGATACCGGCCAGATACTTTTTGTGGCAAAGCTGATGGAACTGCACGGAAAAAAAGCTGAACTGCATCAGTATTCTGAAATAGAACTTCCTGAGCAGGAAGAACCCCGCCATGTCAAAATCCGCGGATATAACGACCATAACCGAAAAGCTGTCCACATGGAAGGAATGATCACTCCCCTTCCCAAACATATATGGCAGATCGAGGAATTAACGGTAATCCGAACCGCAAACGACCGCGCCTTCTTTCGGCTGGACACGAATCTTGACGCCACCATTACCATGTTCAGCGGGCTGGCAATGGGAGAACGCCCCTGTACATTGCTGAATATCAGCGTCGGCGGAGCCTGTGTCAGTTCAGAATACGAATACCATGAAGGAGAGAAATTCTTACTGAAAGTAAAACTGATAGAAGACCGTCCAGAGTCTGCGATGTTCTGTCAGGTACTGCGTGTTATAGAAAAAGACAGACAAAAATACGAATATGGATGTCAATTCTTAGAACTTACGGAAGAAGATCAGGGGAAGATCATGCAAAATATATTTGAAGTCCAGCGCAAACAGCGGGCGCGAACCTAGTACACCGAATAATAAGTAACCAGCCATATAACTTGCCTGATTTTCCATCTGCGTCGTTGTCGTCAATCGGCGTAGCGCCCACTACGCCTCATTCCTTCGCCTTGCATATGAAAAACATTCTGCGTTATATGGCTAGGAACTTATTTTTCGGTGTACTAGTTATCAATAATTTGAACTGCAGCCGGACAGGCGCCGGCTGATGACCTCCCCCATTGTTCCGTCGGGAAAATCCATTACTGCCAGGTATTTTTACATCATCGTATCGTCTCTAAGAACCTCCGCCAGACTAATCTTACGCACATTCCGCCATGCCAGATAGTATGCCAGAGCCACAGAGCCTAAAATAGCCAGCATAAATATAATAATCGGAATGATTGGGGCCTCGTCCATAAATCTCCCCACATCCATATAACTTTTCTGCAGCATATATCCTACTGCAATGATCACAAGCGGAATGCTGATCAGGACCGGCCTTCCGGCTATCACCAGCGCTTCTATGCAAAACATTTTTTTGAATTCCTTCGGCGTCAGCCCAACGGACATATATCTGGCAAATTCCCTTTTCCTTTGACGTACAAACCCCAATGTATTGGAAAATACATTGCCAATGCCAATGATAGCAAGCAAAACACAAAAGCTGCCGAATAGTGTCATCATTCCCTGTATCTCCTTATTATTTGTTTCATATTCCCGGATACGGTTTTCATATTCTATGGTATATTTCCCGCTGACAAGCTGTTTCATCTCATCCTGCAGCGTATCTAACTCTTCCAACGTCACATTTTCTCTGCCCCTGGCACAGATATAACTGTCTTCTTCTGCTCCTCCTATCTGCCCTTTTATCTCCCTCCATAAGGATACCGGAATAAAATGCACCAGTTCATAATAATCCAGCGTTGCATATGATTCCCTTAAAACGGGAGGGGTTTCTGTATAAGACAGCACCGGTATCTCTGCTGTCATTTCTTCATTATCTCTCTGTTTGAGAGTGCTTACAGCCCTTTCCTCTCTGATATAAGGCACAAAATCAGGATGCCTGAAATCAGGATTGGTCACATCACGGATCTGGTTTAATATCACTGCCCCGTCCAGCCGCGGAGGGATTCCTATCTGTTCACAATATGCACAAAAACTGTTATCGTCCAGTATCACAATCGGCACATTTACCAGCCACCCTCCAGAAACCTTCGTTACATAATCGCCGGAAGCATGAGAGAATCCGTCAAAGGATTTCATTTCTTCGCTCATTTCTTCCTCTGTGACGATTCTCCTGGCTGATGCTTTCTGATATACGATGGCGCTTTCTATCCCATCCAGATTCTGAACCGCCTCTGTTTCCTCAAAATCCTCCACTTTCGTGTCTTTTACAGTAACCATTACATCCCATACTTCCTGATACCTTTCAAAATAGGTTTCTCTTGTGCTGATTCCAGAAAGAGAAAAGAAACACTGCATGGCAGAAAATGCCATAAATGAAAATATGAGGGATAAGGAAGCCGTCCGCAAAGCCTTTCTCTGTGCTTTTAATGCATTGCCAGCCAGCTCTCCCTCCACCCCAAAGATCAGCATAAGCAGATGCGGAGCCCTCCTCTTCAACTGTAATTCATCGGTATTCTTAATCGCCTCAAGCGGTGTCAGCCTACTTAACTTTCTGGCTGGCAGCCATGCGGAGATCCATATGGTTATGACGGTTACGAGCAATGTCAGCACCAGAACCAACGGATGATAGCCGAAAACTGATTTATGCCGGCCATCAATATCGCTGCCCAACACAGCATTTGTCATATGCACAAGTCCCATACTTCCTGCTATGCCTAACAGGTCTCCAACAAGAACCGGGGCCGCGCATAGAGCAGCTGCTTCCTGTAAAAGACACGCACGAATCTGCTTGGGCGTAGCGCCAATGCTTGAGAAAATACCAAACTGATGGATTCTTGCGTTCATGGATACCGCAAAAGAATTATGGATAACGATAATCAGCGACAACGACGCCGTTAACATTATCACTATAAACATGGGGAACAACAGCCGGGGGGCGGTATCACCTGGCCCGCGAATCAGATACATTGCCAGAAGTTCATAGTTATAGTTAATTCTTTCCGGCAAGACCCCAACTTGTTTCGCAATGCGGGAAGTGTCGGAAAACACATATTTCATATCATCAAAATAAATATCTACCGTAGCTTCCGCTCCTTCATATCCTTCTCTATTTGCCACTGCATCCCTTACATTGGCAAAATTTTTTATGGTCTCTATATCCTCCTCCGCTAGTTTCCCAACGATCCGGCTCTGCCAGCTGCCTTCTTCCCGTTCAATCCTCTCAACCTCATATTTCCATGAATTATAAAACAAGCTGCACAATAAAGATAAAAGCAGGGATGAAATAAATGCCGCTATCATAACAGATACGCCGGATGAACGGTTGTTTTTTATATAACCCAATGAATAATCTTTCCACATATTACGTTGCTGCCACGCGTTTAGGGACAGCGTTTTCACCTCCTCTCGTCACTGATAATACGTCCGTCTTCAACCGTAATAATCCGTTCCGCCTCCAAGGCCACATTTTCATCATGGGTTATCAATAAAATTGTCTGTTCCAGATTACGGTTGGAAAGCTTTAACATATCAATAATTTCTTTTGAATTTTTTTTGTCCAGATTTCCAGTTGGCTCGTCCGCCAGAAGCAGCGCCGGACGATAAATCAGTGAACGTGCAATCGCCGCCCGTTGCTGCTGGCCGCCGGATAACTGGCTTGGCAAAGCATCAAGCTTCTCAGCAATGCCCAGAGTACGGATAACCTTCTCAAAATATTCCTGATTTGGCTTTTTCTTGTCAAGGGCAAGAGGCATGAGGATATTCTTCCGCACTGTGAGAGTAGGAATCAGGTTATAAAACTGGTATACAAGTCCTACTTTCCTGCGCCGGAAAATTGCTGCCTGTGTTTGGTTTAGTTTTAAAAGATCCGTTCCGTCTATGATAACCTTCCCGTCCGTAGGCTTATCCACACTGCCGAGAATATGCAGCAGAGTAGACTTACCAGAGCCGGATGCTCCGACAATTGCCGCAAATTCCCCTTTGCCAACAGACAGATCAATCCCATCCAGTGCTGTTACTTGATTGCCGCCGGAACCATATACCTTTCTGACGCCCTCACATTTCAAAATTTCCATTCTGTACTTCTCCTTTCTTCTGCATATCTCTGCAATTTCCATGACTGCCGCACCGACAAGGTACTCTCCATTAACAGTATAGCAAACGAAAGTTACAACTCAGTGACCATAAAAACGAATCTCAAAAAATGCGCCGGCATCCGGCTTATTCTTTGCCCGTATGGTTCCATTCTGGCGTTCGACAATTTCTTTTGACAGGGACAATCCTATTCCAATACCACCTGCCCCTGCATTCTGTCCGCGATAAAATCGCTCAAAGAGATGCGGAATATCCTCTTTTGCAAATCCCGCCCCCTCATCCCATATCAGAATTTCTGTATATAGTGGATTCTGTGCGTAGGAACAATGGATGGTTCCCCCTTGATTATGCTCCATGCAATTTTTCATTACATTCATTATTGCCTCCATGGTCCAATCCAAATCAACAATAACAAGCATCTCACCCAGTTCTGATATATCTATGGAAGTGCCAGAACTGACAAACAGTTCCTGCAGGTTATCTGCTGCAAGGACAAGAAGAGTAAAGACATCTACCTCATCCTTTTGTAAAAGCAATGTTCCTGCATCAAGCCGTGATAAGACCAGCAGGGCTTCCTCCAAATGAGTCAGCCGCAAGAGCTGTTTCTCTACCTGTTCCAAATGTCTACTTTCAGTCTCTTGCTTCACCATCTGGACAGACAGGGAAATAGCAGTAATCGGGGTTTTAATCTGATGTGCAATATTGGCCAGATTCTCTGCGAAATCATTCCTTGCCCGCACCGCAGATTCCTTCGCCTGATAGAGAAATGTCACTGTTTTATATATCTCATCTTCCAGTTTAGAAAAATCATCCTCCCCAGACGTGGAGAGAATGACCGCTTTTCCAATATTCACCTGTTCCAGATACTCCGCTAACGCCCAAATACGCGCTGTTTCTATTTTATTCCGATATGAATAAGTAAAAAAATAAAGTAAAAGTCCCAGCATAAAACCCATTATTACAAATAAAACATTTTTTTCATAAGTGAAATTCGAAAAATCAGATATATGATATCCCAATTCAGATAAAACATCAGCTTCCATGGCATCGTCAGGAATTCCCTCTGTATATGCTTTTAATGCCGCAGCAATCATTTTTTTCGCCTCAGGCACCTGCTCCGCCACTTCACCGCATACTGCATTTAACAAGTCAAACTGAAGCCGGCTGCAATGGCGAGAGACCAACAAGGCAGAGACAGCAGCGGCAATCAGACTGACAGATAATACAAATCCAAGTGTAACTAACATATTCTTTTTTCCGCTCATATGTCATCCTCCATGCGGTATCCTACACTTCTGACCGTTTTTATACATCTCGGCTGGTAAAGCTTATCCCTCAGCCGTTTCATGGTAACCGTCAGGGTATTATTGTTCACATAGTTTCCATTTACATCCCATACCTGCTCTAGTAATTTTTCCCTGGTAATCGTTCTCCCCTTATTTTGCATCAAATACAAAAGCAACTGATATTCCGCTGCGCTTAGCGATATTTCCTCAGAATGGCAGGAAACTGTATGGCGGTTTTGGTCAATAATAATACCGGCACAGGAAAGATATTGGTCCGCTGCATTTCCTATTCTGCGCCGCAGCGCCTGAATCCTTGAATACAATACCTCTAATTCAAATGGCTTCACTACATAATCGTCCGCACCGTTTTTAAACCCCGAAACAATATCCGCACTGTCTCCGCGAACAGTAAGAAATATAATAGGCAATTCCTTCCAATTACTGCGAATCCACTGACATAAACTGTCTCCATGCCCATCCGGCATATTCCAGTCCAGCAAGACAAAGGCCGGAACATGGTCTCTTAATATCTGTCTTGCCTGTGCAAGCGTCGCACAAATCGTTACCTTAAAATTCTTTTGCTCCAGATATTCTTTTACAGCAGATGCAATATTAGGGTCATCTTCGATATAATATAAATCAACCATAGCAGATTTCCACCTTTTCTGTTTATATTCGTTGGATTGGCTAATAATGTCCAATAAGATGTATTTCACCCACGGCAACACTACCTGTTCGCTTAGGAAGTTTGCTATTATAAGTAAACATCTTATATATTATAGCAAATATAAATGACAGTTTAATGACTAATCTTTAACTTCTTGTCCAAAATCATTGTATGTAAAAGCAGCTCATCAAATCCTGTCTGATACTTTTCTGCTACAATCAGCACATTAAATGCCTTGTGGTATCTCTGAATGTCTCCACAATTATTTGTGATTTCTGACCGATATTATAAGGATGCAACTCTTGATAAAATAAATTTCTCCTCAATCGCCTGTCTCGTTGCTATATACATGAAACGGATGAAGCGATCCGTCCCCCTGTTCCTGTCCAAATATTTCCAGTGTAGTTGCCTTTGGCGTAGCAGTAAACGCAAAAAAGGATAAATTCTTATGTTTGCCTTGGGTGAAGTGGTAAACTAAAACTGGACACAGGGATGCAAAAACTGGACACAATGATATAATCTATATACAAAGGTAATATCATCCGTGGACGGCTATCTTCGCCTTTACCGTGCCGAAAAAGGACTTCCGCCCAGAACACGCGGGAAGAAAGCCGGGAATGTCACGCCTTGCGGTTGGCAAACGAATTAGAAATTAATGTGAATGAGATATGCGCCGCCAGTCCATTTTCCAGCGCTATTACCGAAGAAGAAATATATCTCACGCTCCCCGATGGACTAAATGGCGCTCTTGACGGAAACTGGGTAAAGGTATATCTGAAAAATTCCCTATATCCACTTATGTATCTGTTTGGGAAAAACAGTATGCCCGATGTGGATAACCTGTTGACTTCATTTTATCAGCTAGACGATGAAGCTAGTACACCGAATAATAAGTAACCAGCCATATAACTTGCCTGATTTTCCATCTGCGTCGTTGTTGTCAATCGGCGTAGCGCCCACTACGCCTCATTCCTCCGCCTTGCATATGAAAAATCATTCTGCGTTATATGGCTAGGAACTTATTTTTCGGTCAGCTCTGACGCTTAAATTTATACTTACACTCTCAGAGTACATTGGATTTTATTTTCTCATTTTGCTTTATCAACGCAATCTTATTTAAGCCATAAAATCCCTGTATTCTGCTTTTTT
>CAJTCH010000066.1 GCA_910574715.1 Lachnospiraceae bacterium
ATTAACCGTTAGAAACCTTGTGCTTATACCAGCATTGGCATAAGTGTTTTTCTTATGCAGAAATTTTGCCATTTTGCGTCAAAAAATATTTATAAGTGGCCTAAATAAAGAAATTCCCCTTTTTTCATAACTGCAAGCTGATTGCAGGTCGCTGTCAGGTCTTCCACCACATGGGTGGAAAATAAAACCGTACGTCCTTCCGAAAAATCAACCAGAAGATTCCGGATACGGATACGCTCCTCCGGGTCCAAGCCTGTTGTGGGTTCATCGACAATCAGAAATTCCGGCTCATGCAAAAGCGCCTGAATCAGACCTACCCTCCGTTTCATGCCGCCTGATAACTGTTTCATCTTCTTTCTGCGATGCCCGGACAGGCTTGTTTTTTCAAGGTAATACTGGATGCGCTTCCTACATGTCTCTTTGGGTATGCCGGAAAGGTCTCCCATGTATTCCAGGCATTCCTGTACGGTCAGGCTCGGGTACAGGTCAATCTCCTGGGCAGATATCCGATCTTCTTCTGTATTTTTTCATAATTCCCTTCACTGTAGAGCATACCATCTAACGTTACCGTTCCGCCAGTCGGCGATAACACCGTCGTAAGCACCCGCATCAGCGTTGTTTTTCCTGCCCCGTTTTCCCCCAACAGCCCAAAGATACCTTCGGGGATTTCCAAATTTGCATGATTGATCGCTGTTACCTTATTCTTAAATGTGACTGTTAAATCCTCTATCTTAATTCCCATAATCCTAACCTCTTTTCTTTACAATACATTTATGGCTATAATCACCTGTCTTGCCGCTTCATGATTCCAGGCAATGCCGCCGCTGCCAGGATTCCAATACAAATACAAACCATTTTCCCATATATCCAGCGAAAATCGCCGCCGTCTTCCAACTCCCTGAATGTATAGGAAAACAGATTCCATACTCCGAGATATTTGTCGCCAAAACTGGAATTCGTAATCAGCCACAGTATCAGGCAGCCGCCGATCCCCACCCACATATTCCGGAACAGGCAGGAAAGCAGATTCGATAAAAGCCCCCAGAATCCAAGAGTAACAGCGACAGCCGCAACATAGATGAGAAACCGGCCTATCTCACCTGCCGGTCCTTCTGTTCCCATTCTGTCCGTTCGTGGATTCTGGAACAGAAAAAACAATCCATATCCGGCGGCTGCAACAAACAGCAGAAATACTTCCTGTATCGCCATCCTTCTGTAAATAGCGCAAACTCTCCTTTTCATTGGACATAACCGCCAGATTTCTGACCGTCTGCTGATAATTTCCTGGGTATAGGTATCTGCACAGAAGGTCAGGGCAAGCGCCGCCATCGGCGCCTCTAACGCAATCCCTACTTCATCCGAATCAGTCACCCCTCTCACAAGGCTTAAGATTACAACAAAAAATATAGCATATGCCTGTTTCTGAACGGTCAGGGAGATTCTCATATCCTGTATCAATAGACCCGCCTCCTTTTCCATATCTGCACCGCGAGAAAAATGATGCAGACAGCCGCCAAAATGAGAGAACTCTGATTCAAAAGTGCCATCGGCGGCGGAGACGTATCAAAAAACCCTCCCGGAAACCGCACCATAATCGCTAACGGTCTGCCGTCATATCCATAAATGCCCTCCGCATTCCGGCTTCCCATATTGGAATACACGATGTAGAGAAGCAAAAGCGGCACCGCAGGCAGCGGACTTTTACATAACAGTGAAACCAGACTGTAGACACTTACAATCATCAGCATATTCGGCAGGATATATAGGCAGGTTGCTAATAGAAAGTCTGACAGGCGCACCGTGAATCCGCTGTCCCCCGCTGATACAAGGCATAAACCAAAGAATATCAGATTCAGAATTGCCAGTATAATCAGACAGACCGTGAAACCGCCGCCCACTTTCCCGGATAGGTATTTTCCTGCGCTGACAGGCTTTGTATGGAGAAGCTCATAGGTATTCCTCCTCGTATCCTGCATAAATAGCATGGATAATAAAACAGTTGCAAAAAATCCCATGAACAACCCTGCAAAATCGGCAAACTTTCTGGAAAAATAGTAGGAAAATGTCTTATTTTTCAATTTCCCTTCAATAAAAGCATTAATCTCTTCACGGGTTCCTTTGTGATAGGCCGTATTCACATACTCGTAATGTGCATCGTAGAAACCGTATTCTTCCAGATGTCTGCTCGCTTCTGCAATATCCATTCCTTTCATTTCGTCAATCACAGACTGCGCCTTGGCATCCTCCATCTCAAATTCGGAAACCAGGATTTCCCGTATCCGTTCCTCCCACATTTTCCGCCGCAGCTCTTTCCCTGCCGGCACATATCCGCGGGAAACATCCCCATCCCGATGCATTTCCGAATAGTCATTCACAATGGTTTCCCCTTCCTTAAGATAATGGATATCCAGATAGGGGCCTGTATCCTGGAATATCATCCAGACACCGACTGCAATACCAATCCAGAACAGAGGATTTTTCATGTAATTTCTTACCTCTCTTTTCAAAATCGACCACATAATTCCGCCTCCTTATTCTTGATAGCTCTATTGTAGAAGCGAAATATCAACAGAAAGACAATAAAAAGAAAAAAAGCCGGATCACTTACGCAATCCGACGGAATATCGCTGTCACCACAGCCCCTCCCTGTTCATCATTTCCCAAAACCAGTCTTCCCCCATGCTTTTCACAATACAGCCTGCTGATATACATGCCCATTCCCGCGTGCTTTAAGCTGTCCTTCACATTCTGCCCGTAGAATGCTTCCGTAATTTTCTCCGCGTCTTCCCGGAAGCCCCCGCCGTCGTCCCTAACACAAATGCTTAATTCAGAATATCCTGTCTTTACCAGGATCACAATCTGTTGTTTCCCATAGCGGAAGGCATTTGACAGCAGATTTTCCGTAACCTCCAGGATTATTTCCTTATCTCCGCAGAATACTTCCCCTGATTCCGGCACTTTAAGCAGACATTGTTTCCCATACTCCTTTTTCAGAATGGCAAGCTCTGAGCAGATATCTTTCTCCAACTGCCCGGCAGAAATATCCCCCGGAACCAGCTCCCGGTTTTCCAGGCTGCTCATTTTCCGCATGGTCTCTACAAACACGTCCATTCGCTCGATCTGGCGCCCGCTCTCTGACAGCATCTCCATCGCCTGTCCCAGATCGATATCTTCACCCGGTAGGTACTCCGTCAACATTTCCTGATACCCTTTCAAAACGGACAGCGGAGCGCGTATATCATGGGCGATAGCCGCCCTTAACATCTTTTCCTCCTCAATCGTTCTCCATAAGATCTGATTATTCCTGGCAAGCGCCTCCCGCATCCGCTCAAACTCCTTACAGAGTACGCCCATCTCATCCTGATTCTCATAGGCAATATGAAAGTCCAGGTGATTTCCGGCAATCTTCTGCGAAGCCTGCGCCAGTTCTTCCATCGGCATTTTCAGCTTGTTCCGGTAAAAGAGGAACACCGCCCCGCAGCTTCCCGCCATGGACAGGATCAGCACCGTATACGTCTGTAAGAAATCACAAAGCTCTGATACAAAATAATCGTACCGTGTCATCTCATAAACGCCCGGCCTTGGAATATCCGCCACATAATCAGGGCCTTCTTTTTCCACAGCTTCAAAATATGCGTCTTCATCCACATACTTCCACCAGACCTGCCTCTGCGTCTGTCCTGCAATCCTGACAATGACTGCCGAGAGGATAAAACTTCCAAGTAAAGCAGCCGCCATATACAAAAGAATCGTTTTTCTCACGGAAAGATTTCTTATTTTGTCCATCGGTATCCCATCCCCCATACGGTTTCAATGTACTCCGTTTCTGTATATTGCCGGAATTTCTTTCGGATTCTGCGGATCAATTCTGTAATCACCCTGCTGTCGCCCTCCGCGTCATAGTCATATCCGCAGACCTTCTCATAGATCCTGTCCTTATCAAAGACCATTCCCGGATTCATGGCCAGGAACTCAATGATTTCGTATTCCAGTTTTGTGAGCTCCAGATATTCCGCATGGATCTGCACGGTCTTTGCCTTATAATCAATCGCTAATTCACCCGAAAAGCAGCATTCTGTCTTTTCTCTGCGGCGCACCTCCCGTTTCAGGTGCGCCGTAATCCTTGCGTCAAGTTCCTTCAGACTAAAGGGCTTTAAAATATAGTCGTCGCCTCCCGAAGAAAGCCCGTTCACAACGTCCTGCTCTTCCACCCGTGCAGTCAGGAACAAAACAGGGCAGGTTACTTTATCCCGTATCATCCGGCATACCTCTATCCCGTCAATGTCCGGCATATTTACATCCAGAAGTATGATATCCGGCTTAAGCTTTATCTTGTTTAACCCTTCTGTTCCATTTTCTGCCGTAATAATCTCATACTTTTTTATCTCAAAATATTTCTTCAGCATCCTGAGAAGTTCGGTATCATCATCAATAATCAATATCTTGTAGGCCATTTTTGCTCCCTTTCCCCAATATCCCCTGCCAGCGATTAAAGATGATTATACTACACAAATCACAACAAATAAACAATGAACCCTATTCCATCTTTTTTATCTCATATACGGTCGGGTAATAATAGGGTGTTTCTTCTGTAAATGCATCCTTGAGTTTTACTGTAACTGCATTCCCTTGTTGAAAATCATCAATTGACAGTTCTTCCCCATCTTTACCAAGCAGTTTTGTATCTTCGCTAATGCCAAGTGAATTGACCGGACTGCCGTAGACTTCTGTTGTCCGTTCGATCACCAGCCGAATCTCTCCATCCGGCTGTGTGACAGTTTCCTGGACAATGGCCTTAAATGATTTTTCAGACCATCTGGGGGACTGGCTGACCACCGTTACGCCAACGGCAATGGCCGCCAAAATTATCATAATGCCTATAACCATTCTTTTTTTCTTTCTCATACATTACCTCCTTACGCAACCTGATGTTTCTTAAATCCCAACCTTGCTAACGACAACATAATTACAGTTAAAACAGTATAGAGTACTGCCCTTACGGTGAGTACATCAAAAACCATACCGCCGAATTGATACGAAATATATTTGCCAAATTCCGGCATTGTCGAACGGTAGGGCAGTAAAAATAGCAGCAGATTATATGCCCCTGTGGTTCCGTTAGGCGTTAAGAACATAGGGATGAACAGGAGCGGGACAAGAATAATCAGCACAGCATACGGGCTTTTCATCTTTGCGGACAAAAGAAGCGTCACCCCGATCATTGCAAGCAGTACCAGGTAAATAACGCCAATATTTATTAACGCCGCCTGTAAAAATGTGTATGGGTAAGGGATTGTGGTATTTGCAATCTGAAGCGGCAGATTCCATCCATCTATCCCAAACGCTGCAAGCGGCAGGCCGCACGCCACAACAACATGGAGGATAAATGCCGCCGTTCCAAATAAAAGCGATGCTGCGATCTTTGCTGTCGTCAGCTTTGTCTTCCCATACTTTGCAGACAAGATCACCGCATCCGTTCCCGCCTGGTATTCGCCGGAAAAGACAGGGGCAATCACAATGCAGATGGCCAGCAATGCAAACATCAGAAGCTCAAAGCTGCTTATAATGATCTCCCATCCCCCATGATATCCATACTGCAGCGGTATACCTACCTTGTCAGCCATACCTCCCCAATACTCTTTTTGCTCATCGGTCAATGCCCGGGACGGACTGTCGAGCAGGGTCTGTATCTTCCCTTTCATCGCCTGGTAAAAGGGGTTTTCCTCTTTTACCTCCACCTCAGGAAGATGATTGTAGCCCCAACTGTCATTTGGGCTGCTGTAAGTATCGGCAATCAGGTTCAGCAGTTTTTCCCTTGGCGCAACTCCGTTCCAATAGGCGTCGCCGACTAAGAATTGCTCGTTTCCGTCCGTTCCGACATTATCCGGATCTTCAAACAACCCCTGCACTTCCCGGATTGTTTCGGCAACATATTCTTCGGATAAAGGGACAGATAAATCTGCAAACTGCTCCTTTTCATACGCGATCCCCTTTGCCCCTTTTATCACGCCGTCCTGATTGTAGATCTGGAACTGTATCATGGGCAACCCGAAAAGGAATCCTGTCAAAACCAGACTGACCGCCATCACGATTAACGTAGATTTTTTACGCAATATTTTCAAAAACTCATATTTTACCAACATATTACCTTTCCTCCTGTTGTTCAGCTTCTTCCCCAAAATGATACAGAAATAAATCTTCCAGGCTCGGCTCCACAGCCTGTGCATCTTCCCCCGGCGCCGTTTCCTCTATCATGCGTAACCTTACCATATTGTTTTCATGGTGAAGATTCACAACAGAAAATTTCCTGCTGTATTCTGCCGCCGTCCTTTCATCAACCAAAAGCTCCCATACCTTGCCCCTGATACTGTCTGTAACCGTACTCATCGGCTCCTGCAGAAGAAAATGCCCCTCCTTCATCATCAATATGGTATCCGCAATATAAGAAACATCCGAAACAATATGTGTGGACAGAATCACGATCTTTTCTTTTGCAAAATCAGAGATCAGATTGCGGAAACGTACTCTTTCTTTTGGGTCAAGCCCTGCCGTAGGCTCATCCAGTATCAGAATAGCCGGGCTGTTCAGTTCTGCCTGCGCAATCCCCAGACGCTGCTTCATGCCGCCGGAGTAGGACTTGATCTTCTTATCCGCCACATCAGAGAGATTGACCATATGAAGCAGATTTTCTGTCCGTTTTTTTGCCAGTTTTTTATCAAGGCCCTTCACTGCCGCCATATACAGCATAAATTCGCGGGCGGTGAAATCCGGATAAAAGCCAAAATCCTGCGGCATATATCCCAAATGGGTATAATACTGCTCGCCTAACTGTTCCACCGTCTTTCCATTCAGGCAGATACTACCCGAAGTTGGTTTCAAAACGCCGCATATCATCCGCATGAGCGTCGTCTTGCCTGCGCCGTTTGCGCCAAGCAGCCCATATATCCCCGGCGCTAAATTAGCGCTCACATTGTTGACGGCACATTTCTCACCGTACTGTTTTCTTAAATCCTGTAACTGTAATTCCATATAAAACCTCCTATTCATTTTCATAGCCATCTTCCTCCTAGTGGTTTGCCAAAGACAGTATCTGCCTGATATGCATGCCTGGCTAAGTTTCCTGCGGATGCATTACTGCATAAAAAATAGATGACTTAGCTCTTAGCATAAATCATCTATCTTAGGCAGTGCTTTTCTGTATCTTAAGTTAACCTTAATTTATCTCTCTTAAGTTATGGATTTCCCAAAGAAAGAATAATCGTAAAACTTGTTCCTTCACCTAATCTGCTCCTGACATCAATATTGCCGCCATGGAGTGTGATAATCTGCTTTGCAATCGCAAGTCCAAGACCGCTCCCTTCTGGTTTCTCCTTCGTGTTTGTCCCTCTGTAATACCGGTTGAAAAGCTCCGACTGTTCCTTTTCACTCATGCCTGTCCCGTTATCGGAAATACAGATCAGCATTTTCTTCTCTGCGCCAAAGTCTATGCGGATGGTCACTTCTGTTTCCGGCGGGTTATGCGTCAAAGCATTAATGATAAGGTTATTCACCGCACGGCGGAACAAGCCGATATCAAGACTGACCTGGCATTCCTGTATATTGCTTTCAAACCCAATCCTGCGGTTTGCAAAAGCAGGGTCATTTACAATATCAATGACCAGCTCTTTTAAGAAGCGGACAAGGCGTACCGTCTGCGGATGATATGGAACTGCACCTGAATCCAGCTGATAGGTCAGCTTCAGGTCGTTCATCATTTTCTCTGTGTGATTGGCACTTTTTAAAATAATCCCGCCATATTCCCGTACCGCTTCCTTATCAGGGGCAGGGGTTCCCATAAGCAGCTCCGCATAGCCTTTAATGGGTGAGAGCGGCGTCTTCAGATCGTGGGTAATATTTACAATCCATTCTCTGCGGAGCCGTTCCGTATCCTCCTGGACCTTATCACTCTTGCGGAGCTCTATATCCATCTGATTGATCGCCCCGTAGACTTCGCCAAACACTCCTTTTTCGGTCAGCGGAACATAGGAACGCAGGGAAATATCCCCGATACCTTTTGCGATCCTGCCAAGATGCCTGGTAAGCCAGAAGCCATACCAAACCATGAACAGAAGAACGAAGCACAAGATAAAGGAGATTCCCATGAGGAACAAAAACGAAAGCCGTCCGACATGCTCCCCGTTGTAATAAAGCATATGTTTTCCTATAGCATAAGGAAACCCGATCAGATAACTCCATGTTCCTTCAAGACTTTCATAACTGCTCACAAAAACTGTATATCCCTGCTCATAAGCACCCCCGGAAAGTGAAATCAGTTCAGACGCAGAGTATCTTGCCGGGTAATTCTCGGGCTTGTTGCGGGAGAAAACTTCCTGCCCTGTCTCATCAATGACCTGAAGCCACAGCCCATATTCATCCAGCCGTTCAAGCCCTATTTCTTCTATCTTGATCTCGCCGTTATCGTTCCCCATCCATATGGAAAAATTATCCGTAAACCGATTCGGCCATGAAGCAAGGCTTAAGCCCTCCGGCTCAGTGATTCCGAAAAAATAATAAAACATGCCGATTGCGGCAGCGGCAGCGATGAGAAGTAATACTGCCACGAAAATGAAGATTCGTAAAAATGGATTCTTTTTATTTTTCATATGGATTCACCAGTTTATAGCCTAATCCTTTCATCGTGATAATATATTTGGGCGCCGCAGGGTTTTCCTCTAATTTTTCTCGAAGATGACGGATATGCACCATCATCGTATTATCACATCCAAAGCTATCCTCGCCCCAGATCGTTTCATACAAGCGCTCCCGGCTGATCACTCGTCCCAGGTTCTCCGCCAGATACCGCAAAATCTCAAATTCCCGCGCAGTCAGCCCGATTTCTTTTCCATTCTTCACAACCCTGCAGCCGTCAGTGTCTATCATCAGTTCGCCGATTTTAACAGAAAAATCCCGGATTGGAGCTTGCCTGTATTCTGCGCGGCGTAACTGTGCTTTTACCCTGTATGCTATCTCTTTCGGACTGAACGGTTTTGTAACGTAATCATCGCCTCCGACAGCCAGTCCAAGTATTTTATCCAGTTCATCATTTTTTGAAGAAAGGAACAAAACAGGGCAGTGGGAAAACTCCCGGATCTGTTTACACACTTCATACCCGTCTATATCCGGCAGCATGACATCTAAAACCATCACATCCGGCTCCATTTCCCTGCATGTGGTTACAGCAGAAAGCCCATTGTCAATTTTCGTGATATTGTAAAACCCCTCTATGTTTAAAGCCCTTTCCAACAAATCCAATATAGCCGGCTCATCATCAACAAGCATAATCTTATACTGATTCATTTAACAGCATCCTCCCACAGCATCATATTGTCCCAATTTAATCATCTCCTCCTTTTTGTACATAATAATATTACTATGCTCATCTTGCAATACCCACTTAATAGTAAAATATAAAATCAAGAGTCATAAATAACTATTGCTTTTAAGATAATATTCCGATAAAATTACGGTGATTCGACCTCCCCGCCAATCTGGAGCCAGTCAATATCCTGGTGATTGGCTATGCAGGGGAAAACTTTGCTGACCCAGAACGGCACAGCCAAACACGAATCCCTGTGAGCGAGCTGGTTTCCTACAAAAGCCTGTAAACCGTCTAACAGCACCAAGGGGTTATCCTCCTGGTGCTGTTTTTAAGAAAGTTCAAAAAGCGGGAAAACGATTGATAAAGTTAAGGCTGAATATATTCGGGCACATCAATAAATTTTGCACATCGGAGATACATCCAGATGTGAGTTTATTCCAACGCAAAGGAGAAAGCGAAGTGGACACTGTTTTGATTACAGGTACTACAAGCGGGATTGGAGCCGCTTTTGCTGAAAAATTTGCAAGAGAAAGAAATAATCTCGTTCTTGTATCAAGAAGTAAGGCAAAACTCCAGCGGCAGCAGACAGAACTACAATCATGCTATCAAGTTTCGGTTGAATGTATTTCCTGCGATTTGGCAGAGAATGGGGCAACCGAGTTAATTGCGGACAAGGCCAGAGAACTTGGATTGTCTGTTGATGTTCTTATCAATAATGCTGGGTTTAATGAAACAGGATATTTTACTGACACGCGGCTCTCCGAAGAACTTGACATGATACAAGTACATATTAAAGTTTTGACAGCTTTAACAAAGCTGTTTTTGCCCGGAATGATAGAGCGTGGGTATGGACGAATCTTGAATGTGGGTTCTACGGGAGCATATATGCCCTGTCCATGCGATACGGTATATGCTGCCACAAAAGCCTATGTCCTCTCTTTTTCAAATGGGCTTTATCAAGAACTTAAAGGAACTGGTGTTACTGTTACTTGTTTGTGCCCTGGTGCAACAAAGACCCTTTTTGCAAGCAAGGCAAATATTGAGAACACACTGCTTTTCAAGCTCTTTGTAATGCAGCCAGAAGATGTTGCGTCCATCGGCTATAAAAGTCTGATGAAAGGAAGGCGATCAACAACTGCTGGTTTATATAACAAACTGCTGGTGTTTTTCTCTAAACTGCTTCCTATTTCTGTTATCAGCCCCATCGTTCAATGGATGTTCAAAGAGTAGAGGGCAACGATACCAGGTCTTGTCTCATTCGCTAAAAAGATTTTTTGAAATAGCAACTTGATAATTTGTTCCCCAATCGCACAGCGACTTCAAAACGGGACAGATACTCTCACCAAGTTCTGTCAAAGCATATTCTACTTTTGGTGGGTTTTCTGGGTAGACTGTTCTCTGAATGATTTTCTGATCTTCCAGTTCACGAAGCTGCTGCGTCAGGGTCTTGGTGGTGATCTTGCCTAGACACCGCTGCAATTCGTTGAACCGCACCGCTCCTTTGGAAATCTGCCACAAAATTTTCAGTTTCCACTTCCCGCTTAACACATTGAGACCGATCTCCATTGGGCATTGTTCCGTAACAGCGATTGATTTTGCCATAAATTTTCCTCCATAATGCACTATCAAAAAAGACACTACATATCAAAAAAGTGCGTACTTGTTCACCCTTCCTGCCTGTGATATGCTTGATCTTGTCATATAAGAGCAAAGAAAGGAATGGATACCATGATTGTAGACAGTCACCAACACGTTATGCTCCCCACATCCATGCAGATTAAGAAAATGGATGATGCCGGAGTGGAGAAAGCAATCTTGTTTACAACGACCCCTCATGTTGAGAGGGCCGCAACTGCGACTTTGGATGCAATCGGCGCAGAAATGCAAGTGCTGTACCAACTCCTGTCCGGCAGCTATTCTCCCGAAACGCGAATATCAAAAATGAAAGACACCATTCTGGAGCTGAATCAGGCTATACGGACTGCGCCAGATCGGTTCTACGGTTTTGGCCCGATTCCGCTGGGGATTTCCGAACAGGCAACAGCAGAGTGGGTATCCCAACATATCATTGGGAACTCTTTCAAAGGCATTGGCGAATTTACCCCAGGTTCTGAAACGCAGATTGAGCAGTTAGAACCTATATTTAAGGCTTTGGAAGATTATCAAACTCTTCCCATTTGGGTACATACCTTTAACCCGGTTACGCCAAACGGCATAAAAGCCCTCATGGAACTGTGCCGGAAACACCCTGCTGTGCCGGTTATCTTCGGACACATGGGCGGCTCAAACTGGATGGATGTAATCGCCTTTGCAAAGGAGCATGAACAGGCATACTTGGACTTGTCCGCAGCTTTTACACCGTTGTCAGTCAAAACGGCCCTGACGGAAGTACCGGAAAAATGTCTGTTTGGTTCTGATGCGCCGTTTGGGGAGCCGCAGTTATGCAGACAGCTTATTGAATTTGTCAGTCCATCCCTTTCTGTCACAGAACTGGCTTTGGGCGGTAACATAGAAAGGCTGCTGCAGATTTAAGGCTCACCCTCCCGGCGACACTCAATCTCCTGCCGGTAAAAAGCGATTTTTTCGTCCAACATGGCCTCATGTTCCTGCAGTTGCCTGATCCGCTCATCCAGGGATTGGCGGTGCTGCATCAGCATTTCCATACGTTCGGAAAGAGTAACATCCCCTTTGGCCCGTAACGCCGCATATTTTTTGATTTCCTTAATTGGCATCCCCGTTGCTTTTAGACGCTTAATAAAAGCAATCCAGGCAATATCTTTTTCCGAATAGCGGCGGCGGTTGCTGGAGTTCCGTAACGGGATAATCAGGTTTTCATGCTCATAGTAGCGCAGGGTATGTATCCCCAGCCCCGTGGCCTTTGAAAATTCTCCAATGGAATAGTCCAATAAACTCCCTCCATCCTCTTGACGTAGAGTTTACTCTACATTGTATGCTCTTATTATACTTGATGAATGGAGGAATTGCAAATGAAGCCAACAAAAAAATACACTGTTGTTACCGGGGCCAGTTCCGGGATCGGGAGGGAAACCGCAAAAGCCTTTGCGAATCGGGGGAGGAATCTGATTGTCGCCGCCCGCCGCACAGAAAATCTTGAAGCCCTAAAGCGTGAAGTCACAGAGCGGCACCCCACACTGGATGTCGTAATCAGGACTGTTGACCTGTCTGTGCGGGAGAATGTATATCAGTTTTATTCCGATTTAAAGGACTTCCAACTGGAAACCTGGGTCAACAACGCAGGCTTTGGAAACTACGACAGCGTGGCACAGCAGGACTTGGGGAAGATTGACACCATGCTCCGGCTGAATGTTGAGGCTCTCACTATCTTGTCTTCGCTGTTCGTTCGTGACTATAAGGACGTTCCCGGAACACAACTTATCAATATATCTTCGGCGGGAGGATATACGATTGTCCCTACTGCTGTTACCTATTGTGCGACAAAATTCTATGTCAGTACGTTTACCGAAGGGCTAGCTTGGGAGCTGATTGAAACAGGAGCAAAAATGCGGGCCAAAGTTCTGGCTCCTGCGGCAACAAAAACGGAGTTCGGGAAAAAGGCCAACAACGTGGATGCCTACGATTATGACAAAGCGTTTGGCACTTACCACACAAGCCGGCAGATGGCGGAGTTCCTGCTGAAGCTATACGACAGCGACAGCACTCTCGGCATCGTGGCCAGAGGGACTTTCCAATTTAAACTGCAGCCCCCGGTGTTCCCTTATGCAAACAGCTCTACTCATAATCAGAATCCAAACTAAGTAAGGATTTTTCCATTGAACGGCAGCCAGAGGGTAAGGTCTTTCCTTGCCCATTGACTGCCCATTCATGCTGAACAGTCCGCAGAAATTGTAGGTTCTACCATAATTCCATATACGTTTCATACCCATCTGGTGTTATTCTATGGGTGCAAGGAGGTGCTATTTATGAATTTCTATTCTGTATGCGATTTAAGAACCGAAACCAAAAACCTATGGGATAATCTTTCCGCAGACGGAGAAGTGGTCATTACCAACAATGGAAAACCGGCTGCCTTAATGATCAATATCCCTACGGACTGCTTTGACGAGGTCGTGCAAGCTGTCCGTCAGGCAAAAGCCATGATTGCTTTCAACAATATGCGAAGCAAAGCTGTTTCCCGTTATTTTGGTGTTGGACACCAATAAATATAAATACAAGCAAAAAATAACCCGCTAATCCGAATACTGCATAAACAGTATCGGATTAGCGGGTGTACTACTATTCCATCAATGTCTTCTGAACAATCTCTGATTCGAAAAACTCTTCAGAAAATTCCCGGCTCGATACACTATATTCTTCGTATATATCTACAAAACCGTATTTTAACTGATCTAATTCTACCTCTCCCAACCTATAATCCCGCTGAAAGATTTCCCATGACTCTTTTTTATTATCGCTTTGGTACAGCATATCGCCGGTTTTTATTTTTGATCCAACCATAATATAGATTACATTCAGATCCATTGATCCCCTGCCTACCTGCCCATCCTTTAACATGACCTTGATACCTCTGGTATGAACCGGCCGGTTAGTAAGTATCCTGTCCACGTACCCCTCTGTCAGCTTACCTGATTTCTGATCCTTCTTTAAAATGATTTTTACCCGGCTTCCCGGTCTGATATTCCTCCGATACATATGGTTCTCCATATATCCACCTCCCTATGTTATCCATTTTACAGAAACTCCTCTCTTCTTACAACCAGGCACATCTGATTTATTTGTTCCATACTGATAGCTGCTGTCGGAAAAGATTGCATATTTTTTCCCTTTATAATATAATAAGAAAATAGACGCTTGCTGTTACGGAGGTGAATAAGATGTCAGATATGATAGATAGCAACCAATATGAGAAATATGAAAAGATAGCATTATTCATCCAGCCAAATATCCACAAAAACCTGATTGCCACTTATGAGAAGTATATCAGGGGTAAAAAGCCAGAGTTATATATAGATGAAAACTACATCAAAACCACAAAACCTTTATCCAGGGCATCAGATACGGAGCCTTCTTCCCAGGACAAAAAAGATTCCCGCAGAAAGTCCGTATCACTGGAGGATATTATCACCGTCTGTACATATATTGCACTTTCCAAGGAAAATATTGAGCAGTCGATTCGTACCTACCGCGAGAACCGGCGCGTATATAAAAGGAACTGGTTCAACAGTATCAAGGAAGAAATGGGGCCTCCAGAGAAAATGAGGCCAAAAAATCCCCGGTTATTGAGAAAATATGCGGAATCCACGTCATTAATCAATAATATGGACCGTTCACAGGATGATGACCGGACCATTGAGGAGATCATGCTCGACAAGTACAATGAAATTGACAACTGGCGTTCCGATACGACCGCTCCTATTACAGATTTTTCTTTTACGGCCCAGAAGCCGACCAAGACTCTGGCCAACGCTTTCATCAATGACATCACCTTCGAGTCCCTTCTAATTATAAAGGATGCCTTTGGCGGATCGATTGAAGGCTTTAATACAAAATACCCCACCGAATTCAACGAGCATCCACTATTCTCGTTCCGAAGCACGGTAATGGATTTCGAGCCGCAACTGTTAGAAAATGAACTTACCTTTTTCAACCAGTACAGCTATAAGGACGAAGACAAGGGGATAGAAGGCGACATTATGGTAAAATATAATCCGGACGTGAATCTTCCAAGTACAGTCACGGAAAAAAATCTCTCTAAGATTATGAAAGAGTTCCAGATTAACCTGAAACAGCGGGAACTGGATATGAAAGACCGCGAGATTATGACGCAGCTCTTTAATCTGATCAATGGAGAAACGCTTTCAACCCAGCACATCCGGGTTGATTTAAGGGAATTTACAAGAAGGGTTTTCAATATCCGGGTCCCAAAGAAAAAGCACTATGAAGACATTGGAAACCGGCTGGAAAAACTGAAAAACTATGATTATACGATTACTGTACGGAGCCGGGAGACCGGTGAACTTATTGAAACAACATCCCTTGGATTGCTGAATTACCTGTACATCAACTTCCAGGAGAATTATTTCCAATACACCCCTTCTGAGCAGTGGATCCGCACCTATGTCCAGAAAAAGTACATCAATATTTTAACAGACTCCTATAAAAGTGTTGACTCTCCGCAGACAAAGGGCATCATGATGATCCTTCAACAGGAGCGCCTTACGGAATATGCAAAGAACTCCTATACCAAGACCCTTCCGCTGAATTATTTCCGCCTTCACATGAAACTTCAGAAAATCGGAAACGCTGCCCTGGTCAAAGAGCTGACAAACCATATGTCCATTTTGAAATCAGAGCAGATTGTAATTAAAGATTTTGAGTTTATCAATAAAAACTCTGCTGTTACAATCCAGTTCCTCCCACTGGACTCCAAAGAACTGATTGCTTATGAGTTTAATACAAAAGCGCTTGATGATCCTTCAAAGATTATTGATGTAGAATGTGTCGATATCACAAAAACCGCAGGAGCAGATTAAGCTTTCTGCGGTTTCTTGCCCTTAAAACTTTGTCGCTATCTCAATCCGGAACTTTGTCTCCATCTTCCATCACCTATACCGCATATCTCGATTTTGTCGTTATCTTTTGCTGATATACCCCTCATTTTTATCATTTAGTCCGCTTTTTTGGGTGCACTTTTTATCTCTATATGCTCCGATTCATCATTTAGTCCGTTTTTGAGGGTATGTTTTTCTGCTACTCTTTATACCAAACTTACTTTTAGTCCGCTTTTTACGGCACATTTTTTCAGTCTGTACACATTCCCGGTTTCTATTTAGTCCGCTAATCCGGGTGCATTTTTCATGAATCTGTATCCCTGACCCTTTATTTAGTCCACTTTTTCAAGCTCATTTTTTCTATCCATTCCGTTCTCGTTCCCCCATTTAGTCCGCTTTTTCAGGTGTTCTTTTTCACGGAAGGCTGCCGCCATCTGCACTGGATATCACAATAACTGCCGCAATTTAAATACAAATTTTAATTTTGTCGCTATCTTTATCATTCTGTACCAGATAAACTGATTTTGTCGCTATCTTTTTGTTTCAGATAGCAGATCCATTAATTTTGTCGCTATCTTTCCCACGATTCACCCCACAAAAAATGAATTTAGTCCGCTTTTTTAGGTGTTTTTTTCTATTTTTTTTCATTTAGTCCGCTTTTTAAGGGTACTTTTTTCTTTCAAATTTATTCAGTCCGTTATTTGGGGTGTATTTTTTCTGATTTTTTTATTTAGTCCGTTTTAAAGGGTACACTTTTTTCATTGTATGATTTCCCCCAATACAGATCTTTTGAGGAAAATTTGAGAACTCAGCCCTGATTCCTGTTAAAATCTTCTATTTAGTCCGTTTTTTACGGCTTCTTTTTTATAATCTATCATGATTTCCCAATTTAGTCCATAAAAAATGGCTCATTTTTATAAAAAATTTTTTTCACTTTTTTTCTAAAAAGTCCCGAATCCTTAAAAACCCCGTAAAATCAAGGCTTTTCCGCATTTTCCCATTTTCTTGTATCATAAATTCGCAGAAAAAATATATTTAAAATCCCCTTTAAACACATAGTTTTTTCAATTTAGTCCGCTTTTTCGGGTGCGACTTTTTGATTTTACAAATCCAAAAATATGTAGTATATTTAGAATGTTGATAAAAAAATGTGAATAACTTTGTGAAATTTGGCGGTTTCAAAAAAGTTATCCACATCGAATATAAAATATACTTACAGTAGCTTTTCTTGGCGGTTTAGCTACTACTACAATATCAATCAGAGATCAATCATATATACTGCTATTGACCAATGGCTGATACTGCATTAATATTATAGACTATTCTTTCTCTATTTTCAAGTATTATTGCCGAATCAGTCAATATTGGGTGTTTTTGTGGTACAGACATATATTTTTATTGTTTGTCCTGAATCAATATTCTGACATGAGGTGATTAGCTTGGAATTATCAAAATATGCACGGATCGGTAAAGCTCCTTTTATCAAAGCAATCGGAATTCAGAAAAACCATAAAGAAGTCATCTATACAGAAAGCCAGGAACTGGATTATGCAGCGTCTGGCTGTTTTGCGTGCGATAATTACAAGAACATTGATTTTTATGAGTTTATGCCGGAGGAGGTTCAGAAAGAAGCCAAGAACCGTTGTAAGAACTGCCCCTGTGCCGTTTACAAAACAGTTGTACATGAAACGTGTAAAAGCGTGAACGAGAAAAATATTTTTGGAAATGCCAAAAGGTTAAAATCCATAGCCTTAAAGCTGCTGCTCATCTATCATTTTGCCAGTCCTGATGAGCATGGCTTAGTGCGCGGCCTTTCCCCCAGAGAGCTAGCCGGCATGCTTGATTGCACCGTCCGTTCCGTTAAAAATGCTAATTCTGTATTGCAGGAATATGGATATATTATGTGTTCATCTGATGGACTTTCTAAAAAAAGGATCCAGGTCATCCTGACTGAATATGAAACATATTCTCTTCCTGCTGATAAAGGCGGCCGGGGATATGCCACATTTAATTATGAATGTCTGGAGAAGCTGATTCAGATTACAGACCTGAACCAGCTCCGGATTTTTCTGCGCGCTGCTTTAGATATTGATACGAACCGTAATCCGGAAAAAGAACTGACTGTCACGCAGGATTATGATTTCCTGCGCCGTTTTCTTCCTAACTACTGTAAGCCAGGAATCATACGGCATGCTTTATCTTCTGTTTCGGAGCTTTTTTCGGTCGCTTTTGACGGTGACGAAGAACATATCCATTTAAAAATGAATCCCCTCTGCCATGGCCGCAGGAATTATGATAAGAATGTTGCACAGAATACTTCCCTTATAAAAGATTACATTTCCAGCCTCGATAAAGCAATGGACTGCATAAACCAGAGTATCCTTACAAAAATCCGGCCCGACGAGGCTGACGCATCCTTTTTGGCCCAGGAGGGAATTCTGACCAAAACTCTGACAAAGCTGGATAAATCCTTATTTGTTCCTTTCCACTTATCCGCAAAGGAATATAAGGACTTAGGGGTTCTCTGCACTACATATACATTTGATGCAGTCAAAAACTGTATCGGTTATGTTTATGAAAATTATAACTCACAGTTTAAAGTCACAAGCATAGGCGCCCTTATACGGACCATTCTCCACGATAAGAATAACCGGCAGGAATCTTCATTATTCCAGACGGCATAATGGGTCTTTTTGTTGTGCCCTTTTTTATTGTCTGTATAATGGGGTTAAAACCCTCGCCTTAAGGCGAAACCTTTAGGTCAACCCTATATCTTCAAGTTTAGAAAAGGGAAAAAATAGAGATACTAAACTTGAGGTGAAGAATATGCAGCATTATAGAAAATCGTCACATTGTACGTATGACATTAAGTATCATTTGGTGTGGATTACAAAGTACAGGAAACCTGTGATTACAGGGAAGATAGCAATACGGACAAGAGAACTGATCCGAATCATCTGTCAAAGTAATGATGTGGAAATTTTGGCAGGGCATGTAGGAGCAGACCATATCCATATGCTGGTATCTGCTCCACCGCACTTGTCTGCAAGCAAATTGGTACAATATATCAAAGGGAATACATCCAGAAAGTTGCAAATGGAATATAAGGATTTGAATAAGCAATTCTGGGGACAGCATTTGTGGGCAAGAGGATATTTTGTGGCAAGTAGTGGAAATGTGACGGATGAAATCATCAGAGAGTATATCAAAAACCAGGATTTGCAGGAGAAAAACAAATCAGATAACTTCGAGATTGGATAAAATTAAAGTACAAAAGCATAAAGAAGAGCACGGACAACTTCAGGCTGCTTTAGCAGCAAATCGAACCTACCGGCTTTAGCCGGTAGTGGTTCAGTTAGATTGCTGACTGGGTAATAGCCAACCGTCTGGGTGGGGGAATTGGAGAGGATGAATCCGGTCTCCTCTTCCAGCTTCTGAAGCTCATCAAACAGCCGGTCATAATCCTTGTCTGTGATCGTCGGTGCATTTAAGTTGTAATAAGCGTGTCTGTGCTCGTTTAATTCCTGCACCAGAGAAGTAATTTTCTGAATCTGGTTCATAATAGTTGTCCTTTCTTTTGTTGATTTTGGGTAATTCTAAGATATGCTTTTAGGTGAATGTTGGAACAGGCTTTGAATATAGTAAGCGTTTGAATCCTGTCCGGACCTGCTGTAATAATAAGCATGGTCGGAAAGATAATCCTCCGGTTCCAGATAGTCTCGATTGATTTCCTGTATCATCTTGTCCAGCTTCTCTTTGGGAGGCGCTTTGGATTCTGGAAACAGGAGTACTTCATTGACGCTGCTTGGGAGAATATAGAAATCCTCTTTAAAGAAATCTGCAATCTCGTCCATCAGATTTTTACAGGTCATTAAGACAGCGCCGCCTGTTAAAAATTCATTTGATAAAAAATACAGTTCTTCGCTTCCGTTATTGTCAGATATCGCGGTGTAATATTCCTTTTCTAGAGAACCGTTCTCCAGAAGGAACTGATTTAGATTACCGAATTTTACCGGCAGTAAACGGTTATAATTTGTCACAGCCTGCTGATGCAGTGTCAGGGTATCAACGCCCCATTTCATTAACAGCTTGTCATTAACCGGCATATCCAGGATTATGCCGTCTGAATTACTGATGAGATAGTAGTAAACAATAGACAGATCCTGGAATGGGATGTGTGGAGCTGTTTCTAATAATATGCGGTTTTTGGCTGTGTTGACCAGTTTCATGATGATCCTGCTTTTGGCTGTGGAAAAATCAAAAAATTTCTTTTTATCCAATTGTATTACAGGTAAAGTACGGTACAAGCCTGCGAGCATGTCAATGACTGTATCAAGATCCCGCGTTATTTGATAAAATTCATAATATTCTTCCAGATAGACTACGGGAGATGTATTCGTAGTTAGATTGTTGAAAACTACTCCGTACTTCATTTGTCCATTGGGTTTCAGTTTTTTTGTAAGGCTGAGACTGACATTACCGATTTCTCTGCACTGTAAACCCTGCAAAACTTCATTCCTAAAAGTTTCGTATGTCATTTGAGACCTCCTTTTCTTATGGTGTCTTCCGGAAGGATCGTTGTTCTTCCGCCTCCTTCCATCTGCGTTCAGGCAAAAAAAGAGAACGTACACTTTAAGCGTCCATTCTCCTATTACTGCAGAAAAACTGCAAAATGCAGAAGCGGCATCTGCCCTTCTACAAACAAAAAAGCCAGAAGTTCCTATGCCGGGCATAGTAATCCTCCTGACTTAATATACAAACCTAAACCGCGTGTGATATCCTTGTCGGACTGACACAAAAAATAATTACAATATTATATTAGCACTATATATTGTCCGTGTCAAACAATAAAACACAAAATATAGTTTATTTGATGAATATAAAACAAAATATAGGGAATACTTTTACAAAGACTGCCAAAATATGGAAAAGAAAAATGGAAATATCTGCTTGATAAAAGAACGTAAGTTCTGTATAATAGAATATGGTGTCAGCAATGAATTGACAAACTACAAAAAGATAAATAGAACAGTAAGGATGGGACAGAACATGGATGTATTTACCGTATGCCCGGAATATGAAACCGAGCATTTCAAGATAAGGAAACTGGAGGCAGGAGATGTGGAGGGGCTGTTTCCCTGTTATTCTGATCCGGAAGCTGCACGTTATTTCAATGGAGACTGCTGTGGAGATGATTTTTATTATACAGATAAGGATAAGTTCCGGAAGTGTGTGGAATACTGGCTGAGCCGGTATGAGGCAAGAGATTTTGTCAGGTGGAGTGTTCTAGATAAGGAAACCGGATTATTGATCGGAACGCTTGAAGTATGCCCTTCTCTGAAGTATGCGGTTGACGGAAGGAAGATGGGGATTCTACGGATCGATTTAAAATCGGAGTATGAACGCTGGCCGGTATTGAAAGAGTTGATGGATGTATTAATCTGCCACATCTACGAGGATTTGGAGGTTGCCTCAATCATCATGAAGATCCAGAAGGATGCCGGGGAGAGACAAAAACTGATAAAGGAATACCAGTTTGTAGACGCAAAGGAAGAATGTAATATCTCTCTGGAGGACTATTATATCAGGTATTGTTAGCAATAGGGATGCAGCGGCATATAAGGCAGATACCGCAATAAGGTCGTCGTGCGTGTGAGTTTTGCAGGTAAAAATCACTTTTTGTATGCTGCTGAAAAGAGCCGCCCAATATGAGCGGCTTGGAATATTTCTTTAAACACAGCTTGTTTCTGTACATTCTTCAAAATATCGGTCTGCGATATAACCGGCAGATTCTGCCCATAGGGTGTTGTCTGTGTTCTGAAGGGCCTTGTACGTTTTGGACTCATAAAAAGCCAAAGTTGCGTCTGGAAAATTCAAACCGGTTGTTGCCTGAATAATGTCAATCACATCCCGAATCTGGATGCACATATTCATAGTAATATCTTTTCCATTAAAAAAATATTTTCCTTCCATCATGAGAGAACCTCCTTGCGAATCTCAAATTTCAAATGTTTCAAAGCATGCGGTGTATGGAAAGAAACCTGATTATTTACTTTGTTATACCGCAATCTTTCTACAGCTTCACTGGATTTCAAAATACCAGACATATAGAGCTGAACAGTTTCCATCGTATTATCATCTGCAACAGGACCAATCACAACATCATAGGAGTGCTGGATTCCGCCTTTGATGCGGTTATTCTTGATAAACTCCAGCCATTCGGCATCCAATGCATAAAAATGCTTTATTTTAAGAGATTCTGATTGGTGAAAAACATACTGATAAACATATTCTTTGCCAGATAGATTCCTCATATACAGACGGTGCGCCCATTCGCTTGCCTGTTTCTCCAGTATGGTGCAATAAAAACCACGTCCAAAATCCCTGCGGTTATGGGATTTAGACAAATCAATACGGTCAAAGGCAATATTAGAACCATGATATAAAATCAAGGTGGATGTGCCTTCAGCTATAATTTCTTCGATGTAATTGAGTGTTTCACTAAAATCTAACTGGTGCAGATATTCATGCTGTAAGATTATTTTTTCAAAAACTTGATATTTGTGGAATAAATGGACCGTATCGGCTTCAGATAACTTATGAGCCCTTGCATAATACTCCAAAGCCTGAATAGATAACATTTCCACGTCCGATTGAATACTCATATGGTTACCTCCATAATTGTAAATTTATTATAACAAAAAGTATGTGCCTATCCAATAGGGAAAAAGAAAATTCCGGGTTTTCAGGGTTCTGTTGGAGGAAATGAGCCGCCCGAAAATCAGGCGGCTCAGAATACATTTGCGCTTTTGGATTTATGATAGACGGGAAATTGGAATTTCCAGCTCTGTAATGGACCATTCCATCCATTCACCATGTATGACAGCCCTGGCGCTGTATCCGCTCAGATAGGTATTTTCCTGTTCTTCTTCTGTCTGGGAAACGTGATCCAGAGTCATCCAGTAGCTTTTCTCCATCTTTTCATAGAGTTCCTGATAATCTGTGGAGACATCGGGATCATTCAGACCGTCTCCATAACTGCATAATACATATAGCTTCATACATCATTCCTCCTCGTCTGTTAAATCACTCAGGGAATAAGGATCTTCAAAGCAGTGGACTTCAATTCCTGTATCTCCCAAAAGCGCATCCAGCATTTCCAGTGTATCTGCGGGATATCCCATCTTGGCAAAGCGCTCCATCGGAGTAGCGTCCGTAGTAAATAGTTCTCCATGCTCCAGTTTCTCACCTGCCAGAATACCTGCCGGTGTCAGGAACGCTTCATCTTCCACGGACACAGCATAATGGTCT
>CAJTCH010000067.1 GCA_910574715.1 Lachnospiraceae bacterium
GTTACTATTCACAGTCGGTTTGATGGATCGACAAATAAAGCGGAGCTGCAACACCGCTTTCAATGTTCTGATGTGTTTTTAGGAAGATTAGACCGAGAAGATTTCGGCAACCGTATAAGGATTCCCTTCGCATAATCGTTGCAACGCTTCGATTTCATTGATGCCATTACGACGGCAGGTTTCGATGTATGTTCGGTTGAGCGCATGGTTATCGGCCGCTGTCTCTGATTCAAACTGTCCCGATATTTTCATGTGGGATTTTACACCTCGAAGCCCGCGTTCACTGAGATTATTGGTGGTCGGCAGACTGAAATCCTCAACCCACAGGAAATAGTTTCTGCGGTATTGGGCAATTCTGGTAAGCAGAGTCCGCTCAAAGGATGCCCCGTAGTTGTTTGGATCAGACTCATTTTCACTCCATCCGTTTTTAAGGTATTCATCTATTTTATGATGAAACTCGTTTATGCAGGCTTCGCTGAAAGAACCCTCGCCCCGGGCTATGGCATCATTGCGATCCTTGATGGTTGCGCTGATATGCTTTTTCAGATCATCAGACCATTGATGGCAGGTATCATCCGTATTCTTCTGGCAGTCACGCTGAAGATGCTGATTACACTCGATATTCTCAAAGCTGTACTTTTCATTGTAGTTTACGGTGTTATGGTCGTGCATGGTTTTGGTATCCGATGTCAGGAGATTCAGTACATTGTCGTCATCAAGGCTTTCCATGTCTTTGTGTGCATGCGCTGTATAGTAGGCAATAGACTCGTCTCCATAAAATCGGAAACATGCTCTTTGCGCAAGAATGAAGATGACCGTGTCGTCCCAGTAAACGATCTTTCTTGTGATCAGGACAAGCTTCAGATCCTGGCGAAACTGGCGGAGCCCATTTGCGGCACGGGCCTGGAGTTTCGCAATGTATCCCTCACAGGGCATTAATTCACCGCCGGTGATTCCGGCAAGAAACATGGATGCTTTGTTCATAGCGGCATTGACGGTATTTGTGAGTGATAAAGCAAAAGCCTGCAATCCGCTGCCATACTGAACCTTCTCCTTGAGGTTTGGGGGTATCTGTGACCGGAATACAGTGCCGCAGTTGCTGCATTCGTAATAAAAGAATTCGTGTTTGATCTTAACGACTTTAATGCGTACATCGTATTCAAATTTAACTTCGGACTCGCCGGTTGGGGCGCAGTCTGTAAGCCCGCATTTTGGACAGCATTCATCGTCCTGTAATGGGTGCCCAACGGTATCTGTGATCTCAGATTCCTCCGGCGCTTCAAGGGCTGCTTTGGGATGTCCAGGCTGTCCGCCTTTCTTCCTGCCTGAACTGCGGCGGGAGTTTGGGATAACCTTGTTTTTATTTATCGGTGTCTGCGATGTTGGGGTACCGGTATTGCTGCCATCATGGTTAAGGAGAGCCTCCGCATGGGCAAGACGGTTCTGCAGTTCCTTGATAATGGCATCTTTTTCAGCGAGGGATTCCTGATAATTCTTTTTATGGAAATCGTTGGACTGCTTAAGGCTCTTAACTGAAGCCCGTAGTGAAGCTATCTGCTCCTGGTATCCCACGATGCGGTCTTTGAGTTTCGTGATTTCTGCCGTTGCTTTTTCAAAGTCACAGCGCAGATCGCCGGTATATTTAATCATAGATCACAGGGGCCTTTCTTAAAGTATTGGAGATGGAAGTGCATACTTTTTCATATGCCCTGATAGTAGCTTTTAGGGTTTTCACCTCAGACTGTAAAGAGGCGATTTCTGTTTCTTTCTCGGAAATGATTTTTTGAAAATCTCTGTTCCTTGCAGAAGCAGTATCTTCTTCCGTGGTGGTAACATTTTTCGAAGATGCTGTTCTGCCCCTGCGACCGGAAGATGGGATCAATTCCTTTGTTTCGGGATCGAGGGTACCAAGATATTTCCTCTTCGGTCTTGATTGCTTGGTAACAGGGTCATAGTGGGGAGTAGATTCGTAAACCCGGGTCTTTCCTGATTTTTTATCGAAGTGTTTAACAATAGTAGGCATAACGGTTTCTCCTTTCAATAGTGGCTATATATATTATATTACAACCACTACAAAAAGTCAATATGTAGTGGCTATATTTATTAATAAATAAAACCACCAAAAACAGTGCATTATGCCAATAAAAAAGCCACAATGGGAATTCATGAAACATCAGAAATTAAAATGGCTGTGAATGGTAACAACTTGCGAAAAAACACGGGTTAAAAACACTTGACACAATCTGTGTTGATAAGGGTATATTTCCAGAGAATTTGGAGTATCCGATTATCACCAAGTCAATCTCTCCAGTTGTCGGTGGATGGAAATCCGATGTTCACATATGCAATAATGAGGATGAGTTGAAGAGTGCTTATGATAAGATTCGTGCACCAAAGGTGGTGATACAGAAGTTTATAGACAAGAAAAATGAGTATTGTATTGATGGATTCGCTGCTGCAAAGGGAACGATTATGTTTAATGCGATAGAATCTAGATACAATTATTTAATCCCTGGATATTATAGCCCCTACATGACTATCCAGAATTTTAGTATGGATGAGTTAAAGTCAGGGCTGGAGGGCATGATGTGTGAAGTGGGATTTGAGGGCATATATTCAGTCGAATTCCTTATAGATCAGGACGATACATATTATTTTAGTGAGATAAACTTCCGCAACTCAACTTGGAGTTATGCTGCAACTAAAGCAGGTATGAATCTCCCAGTTCTTTGGGCAGAAACGATGCTGAAGGGAAAGTTGGAAAAAGATCCAACAAAGAAAATAGAAGATGGATTTAGGGCAATGGTAGAACCAATTGATTATGGAAAACGTGTTACTGCGGGCAATACAGAATGGGGTGAATGGCTTAGAGATTTCAGAGAAGCAAAATGTCCTTTTTATTACAACGAGAATGATATTGAACCATTCCTCTATATGTGCAGGAACTGGGAATTACTTAGTTAAAGGCAGATTGGGGGATATATGAAAAAAGAAAATTCTCAAGCTGTCTTTTTTATATCTATTGTAGTAGCAGTGCTTGTAATACTTTATGGAGTTCTATTCAGCAACAGTCTCGTTTCAATGGCTGGAACAATTATGGCTTGGGTAAGTAATACATTTGGATGGTTATACGTAGCGTTTGTTTTCTTTTTGGTCGTATTTCTTGCTTGGTTGTCCTTTAGTAAATATGGGAAGGTTAAACTCGGAAGAGATAGTGAGAAGCCTGAGTATAGCAATTTTAGTTGGTATGCGATGTTGTTTTGCGGTGGTACAGGAATTGGATTAGTATTCTGGTCAATTGCAGAACCGCTATCCCATTATGCGAATCCACCGGAAGGAGTGACTGCAGGAACTGTAGAAGCATTAAACTTTTCTATTCGTACTTGTTTTCTCTATTGGGGTGTTACACAGTGGGTGTGCTTTGCGTTGGTCGCTCTTGGTATTGCATATTTTATGTATCGGGAAGGAAAGGATGCTCAAATCAGCAATCTGCTGTCTCCGCTTGTTGGAGAAAAAATGACACAAGGTTGGTTTGGCAAAGTGATCGATACATTTTCTGTTGTAGTATCATTCGCTGGAGTAGCCACATCACTGGGATTGGGAGTATCACAGATATGTGGTGGTCTGAATTACTTATTTAATGTACCAGATAATGCTCGCACATGGTTAATCATCATTGTTACTATTACAGGAATATTCCTTGCGAGTTCAATTAGCGGCGTTGATAGGGGAATTAAGATCCTTTCAAATGTTAATACATATATCGCATTTGCTTTATTGATTTTGGCGTTTGTTGTGGGGCCAAAGATTCCGATCTTCAATACGATGGTCAATGGTATCGGACAGCATTTATACCATTTTTTGGGTGATGCATTAATGATCAGTTCTTTTGGGGATAACAGTTGGATAATGAATTGGCGTGTGTTCTATTATGCATGGTTCATAGCATGGACGCCTTTTGTTGGGATGTTCATTGCAAGAATTTCAAAAGGACGCACAATTCGAGAGTTTATCATAGGAGTTGTCGTTATTCCTACTGTATTCACAATCATCTGGCTTTCTGTTTTCGGAACGATTGCATTAAGCGTTACAGGTGACTGGACTCTTGAAGCCATCGGGGAATTGATAGCAAGTCCGCAAACAGCTGTTTTCCGTGTGTTTAGTGGGTATCCATTGAGTAAGGTAATCTCGATATTTATCATTTGTCTGCTTGCTATTTTCTTCATTACATCAGCTGATTCAGCAACGTATTCGTTGAGTATGATGACGTCAAATGGTGATATTAACGCGCCAAGGTACAAGAAAGTAGTGTGGGCGGTTGTTGTTGCGGCAATGGCCTATATATTGCTATCGGCAGGAAGCTTAAAAGCACTTCAGACAGTTTCGATAGCCGCATCGCTACCATTTCTGTTTATTATGATTGCAATGGTGCCAGCATTGATGAAGGTATTGAAAAAAGAAAAAGAATGATTGATAAACTGAGGTTTTATAATGAATAGAAATATAGATATAATGGGTGATTCATTAGATTGTGTAACAATAAACGCTTACAGTGGGTATTATTTGGATAGCAAACGTTTGAAGCAATCAGCTTCCGGGGGAGGGTGTAGCGTAATTGCCGAAAGTATTATATTAAAAGGCGGAATGGTATTTGGCGTTTCCTATACAGAGGATTTCAAAGGAGCAGTTTATTGTTGTGCTAATAATATATCAGAGCTTGAAAAGTTAAAGGGATCCAAATATATAGAGTCTTCCAAAGAAGTGTTCGATGGAAAGAATTATAGAAATGTGTTCCATGTAGTAGGAGAGAGGCTCCAAGAAGGAAAAATCATATTATTTATTGGTCTAGGGTGTGATATAGCCGCATTAAATCACTATATTGAAAGTAAAGATATCAATAATAAAAACCTTTATACAGTAGAGTTGATATGTCAAGGGCCGACTGTAACCAAGGTGGGGAGTGATTATATTGATTATCTTGAAAAAAAATATAGAGCAAATGTTGTTGGTTTTTCTGTAAGGTATAAAAAGGATGGATGGATACCACCTTATATACATGCCGAATTTGATAATGGAAAGACACATGAAGAACGGTTCTATGAAAGCGATTATGGATATGCGTTCTCAATATACTCAAAAAAGAACTGTTATAAGTGCAGATTTAAAGGAAATAATCATCAGGCAGATGTTGTGGTGGGGGACTATTGGGGAATTGATAATCAAGATCCTAATTACAATAAAGATGGTGTGTCTGTCTTGTTTACTAGGACATCAAAAGGTGAATTATTATTATCATGGATAGATCAATCCATTTTTTGTATTCATAAAGCTGATATGGATAAAGCGATAACATACAATCCAAGATATCTTACACCGAACACTATGAAAGTAAAATGGGAAACATTCGATCAAAATATAAAACGATATGCTTTACATAAAGCGGTCATAAAAACAGATGGTTATGTTAAGTACATTGCGAGAAAAACGCATGTATTAACGTTATTAAATAAGATTCTGCCATGTTCAATAGTTTCATTGATTAAAAGATGATTGTAATGATTGGGAGGTTTCTAGTGAACAAGATTGCTGTAATATATCTGGGAAGAATGGGAGGTGGGCCTGTCTATGCATACGAAATGACGAGGGGGTTAATAGAAAATGGGAACGATGTGAGTGTATTTATCTCAAAGAGAGTGGAAAATCTTAGTTCTTGGATGTCACTAAAGTCTTCTTCCCTGGAATTAATTGATACATTTTCGTCTGCAAAATCATATTTGATTAACACACTTAAATTTAGAAAAGAACAGTATAGGGTATTAAAAACCAAATATGAAGCACAAGCATTTGATGCTTGTTATATACCAATGGGAAGCTTCTGGGATGATATGTTTGTTGATATTTGTGGAAATCCACAATTAATTGTCACAATACATGATCCTATTTGGCATAGTTCAGATCGAAACTTCTTGGAATATCTTAAGATTTATTTACCTAAACTACTATTAGTGGGAATAAAACATAAAAGGCCGGATGATATTATTGTTCTTTCAAGGGCTTTTAGAGAAGTCACGAGCCAAAAGAAGAGAATAGATATAGAACATGTTCATGTGATACCGCATGGAGTATTTGATTTTTATAAAACAGTTGATTCCGGCAAGACTTATAGTTATGCAGTTGGAAAAACAAATTTTCTATTTTTAGGAAGAATCTGTGGATATAAAGGAATAGATATCCTGGCAGAAGCTTATAAGATGCTAAAGGATAAGTACAAGGATATTTCCCTTACCATAGTTGGAAGTGGAGATTTTAGTTTATACCGTGATTTGTATGACCGACAAGATGATGTTGATGTTATTAACAAATGGATTCCTGACGATGAAATGGCCTCATATTTTAAATCTAAAGAAAGAATTATTCTTGTATTGCCATATAAAGATGGGACACAATCTGGAGTGATATCAACTGCTATGAGTTTTGGGGTACCAATTATTGCAACTAATACTGGGGGATTGTCAGAACAGATTGAAGATAGGGTTACGGGATATTTATGTGAGCCAAACAATCCAGAAGATTTGTTCAGATGTATGGAGAAAGTAATGTTAACAGATACAAGGGAAATAGAGAAGAATGAAATTAAACATGTTCATACGCTAGATTGGACTAATTTGAGTAGAAAACTTGGAGAGATAATAGATCATGAAGTTGTTAATGTATGAAGGAAGTGCGGGGTTTTCCAGTTACACACATAAATTATGCAATGCATTATGTGAGGTGTCGGAAGATGTGGAAATATTCTATATCACGACAAGAGATAACAAAGAAATACTTGGGCTAAATGAGCGCGTTACACTTGTGCCAGTTCTGAAAGATTATGATGAATCAAATAAAAATAGTATTAGATGGTTTATCAATAGAGTATATGTAAGCATTTATAATATTATTAGAAGGAATAGGATGTGCAGAGTGTGCAGATATGATGTGATATCTATTCAGTTTACGATTCCAATTTTTGATCAATTTTTAATTAAAAAAATATGCAAAAAATATAACGTATATTATACGGCACATGATGTGATCCCACCGAATAAATCTCGATTTTGGTCTATGGCATCTCTTCACTCAATTTATAGTTTGGTTCCTCAAATAGTAGTACATACATATGGAAATAAGAAACAGTTAGAAACTCATTTTGGTGTTGATGAGGGAAAGATTAGTGTCATACATCATGGCATGGAAAATGATTATATAAAAAGAACAAAAGAGCAGTGTCTTCATAAACTAGGAATTGATTCGGATAATGAATTTATATTGCTGTTCTATGGAGCTATAAGAGAACAAAAGGGGCTTGATGATTTGATAATAGCTCTTCGAGATGTTGATAATGCTCATTTAATAATAGCTGGTGCAATGCCTTATGGCGAATCATTTGATCGCTATGACCATTTAATTCAAGAAAATCAGGTTAAAGTGACCAAAATAATAGAATATGTTCCGTTTGAACTGACTGAGTATTTGTTTCAGGCATGTGATGTCGTCTGCCTTCCATATAAATATTTTTATTCACAGAGTGGAGTATTTATGCAATCAATTCAGTATAGAAAACCTGTGATTGTTTCTGATGTCAGTTCATTTGGAGAGTATATTACAAAGTATAAAATAGGGATATTATGCAATCCTGACGATTCAATTGATTTGCATAATAAAATAATTGAGATGAAATCATTAATTATGCAGAATTCTGATATTTTTAATATAGGTCTTGAGAAAGCAGCAATTGAGAATTCTTGGTATGAAAGTGCAGTTAAGCATTTGAAAGTATTTTCAGAAAAGGGACATGTCGATGATCAGTAAGAATAATAGTGTGACATTTGAGAGAAGTGTTTGCGGTCTGTGCATTATAGTATGTTGTATTTATATTTTCTTTTGGGAAAATAAGTATGTTTATAGTGGAATAACATTTGCAGCAGCAGGAATACTTGCAACCTTATACTTGATTTCAACAAGATTTATTAAAGTCAATATATCTGCAAGAATTTTCATTGTGATTGTTTCTTGGAATTTTTTGGGCTTATTATATCTGCAGGGGGATTTTTATGAGGCCGTTAATTGGATAGTTCGATTAGTGTTAGTCTTTGTCATTTTTTTGGCTTTTACAAACTCAGAATTGGCGGTAGAGACAATTATTAAGGTATTTGCACTGATAGCATTATTTTTTGTTATTGGTGTTATTAGTGAATATTTTAAATTAGGCTATGTAGACTGTATTAATTCATTGTTACTAAAAGAGGACTCAATAGAAAATAACTTACTAACGAGATCATGGGGATTTTATGCTGGATTCTCAGGTTATAACATTGTTTCTGCAATCATGGCAATGATGTTGTTGTTTATAACGTTAGCGTACTTTTATTACACAAATAAAAAAGGAATAAAAATCGCTTGCATTTCGATGGCATTAATATCTTTCATTACAATAATAATAACTCAGAAACGGGGAATCTTTGTTGCAAGTCTTGTTGCAATTGTAGTTATTCATTGGATAGAAAGAATGCATAAGAAAGGTACAATAAGACAGCTGGTTTTCTTTTTTTTAATTATAATTACCATTATTGTAGCATATCTTTTTCTCCAGAGTAGTACAGCAGGTGAACTTTTTTTGCGCAGGTTTACCAATAGTACAGATATTTCCAATGGTAGATTTACTATTGCGCGTACTCTTTTATCGAATTGGGTAGATTATTTTTTAATTGGAAATGGTCCTTCTGCCACTAAAATGGTATATGAAATGAATGCTCATAATAATTATCTCCAAATATTTTATGAGAATGGAATAATTGGATTGGTATTGTATTTAGTATTTTTTTTCAAAAATTTGCGATATACATTTCAAAGGTTAAGAAAATCAAAGCAGGATTGTGCAGAAAAATATACAATATTCTTAACCATATCTATCTATGTACAAATATCATTTTTAATTTACAGTTTTTTTGGAAACCCTATGAATGATTTATATATTTTTTTGATATATGTTATATTTGCAGCATTACCATTTTCAAATAGAATTAGAGATTTATATGTGATAAAAAACAATTAATATCTGTAAGTTGAGGAGGTATATATTATTATGTTAATTGGGATTATTACATATCATAATGCCATTAATTATGGGGCCGTATTGCAGTCATATGCATTAAGCCAATATCTCATAGAGATCGGGCATGAAGTAGAAATAATTGACTATAGATGTCCAGCTGTAGACGCACAGTATAACATAAAGTCATTTAGAAACTGTTCATCTATTTATAATTATATTAATCATAATGTGACATGTATGCTTCATGCAGGGAAAAAAAGAAGTTTTAAGAAGTTTATAAAACAATTACCTCTTAGTGAGCAATACACCAGAAATGATTTATTAAAAGGGATTCCTTATGATATAGTTGTTGTTGGAAGTGATCAAGTATTTAATCCGGACTGTAATAGGAGTGATACATCCTATCTGCTGGATTTTGTGAAGAACATTCCTCATTACTCTTATGCCGCAAGTATGGGATCGATAGAGCAGTTTAAGACTTTTAAATGTGAAACAACTAGATTGTTGCAATCTTTTAACGGTATTTCACTTCGTGAAAACGATGCGGCAGAATATTTAACAGAGATTTTAGGACGTGATTGCAAAACAGTTGTTGATCCGGTGTGGTTAGTGAGCAAGGAAAATTGGGAGAAATTTTCTCGGGATTATTCAAAAACTATTGAGCCATATATTTTTGTATACAATCTTATGGACTTTAGATTCATGAGGGATTATGTATTTGAGTTGGCAAAAAAAACAGGTTTAAAAGTAATTGTAGCAAACCGCACACTTATTGGAGAATACCAGTATTTCCATAAAGCAAAAAAAGCTTCTAATATTTCGCCAGATACCTTTTTAGGACTAATTAAAGGTTCAGATTTCTTTGTTACAGATTCCTTTCATGGAACGTTATTGGCAATTATTTTTGAAAAGCAATTTGCAGTAGCCTTAAATCCTGGAACATTAACTACTAATTCAAGATTTTCTTCTATTGTTAATGATATGGGACTACATGAACAGGTTCTTAAAGATGATAATGATCCTTTTATAAAGGAGATTGATTTCTCATCTATAAAGAAAAAAATGACAACACAGATAGAGTATTCTAAACAGTATATTAATTACATAATTAATCAAGAATATGTATAATACAGATGTTGTCATTAAAATCCAAAGAAAAATTTGGGGGCTCATATGACAAATAATAAGGTTGCAAAGGTAAAGAATTTAGCAAAAGATACGGGGTTATTTGCTATAAGTGGTTTCGGCTCTAAAATATTGCTATTTCTTTTAACACCTTTATATACAAGTATATTATCTACGGAACAATATGGTATTGCTGATTTAATCAATACTACAATCAACTTTGTTTATCCTGTAATGACTCTTTCAATAGCTGAGGCGACATTAAGATATTCGATGGAGAAAAACTTGTCTAAAAAGGCTGTTTTTAATAATACCTTATTGATAACATTAGTTTCATTCATTTTAGTACTGATAATAAAACCATTTATTGGGTTGATAGATGAAGCTCTCAGCGTATATTGGTTCTATTTCATAGCGATTTATTGTTTAAACAATATTCAACTTTCGGTTTCGAATTTTGTAAAAGGCACAGGAAAAACAACTTTATTTGCAATCACTGGGATCATACAAACGGTTGTAATAATAGTTTCAAATATACTGTTTTTAGTAGTATTTAAATTTGAAATAGATGGATATTTGTGGAGCATTATTATAGGATATGCAATTTCAACATTAGTAATGTTTTGTTTTGGGGAAATATATATATACATTTTTCCTCTTAAATTTGATAAGAAATTACTAAAGGAGATGCTAGTGTACAGCATTCCAATGATTCCAACTATTATTGCTTGGGCGATTAATACAAGTATTGATAAGTATATGATAGTTAGCATGGTAGGTATGTCTGACAATGGTGTCTATAGTGTTGCACATAAGATACCTACAATTTTGACAACTATCTTGATGATATTTTTAAATGCTTGGCAATTGGCAGCCATTTCAAATTATGGCGAAGACGACGAGAGTGAGTTTCAGACAGACATATATAGTATTTTTAATATTGTTGGGCTGATTGGATGCTTTGTTATTTTGATTGCTAATAAATTTCTTGCAAGTATTCTTTTCGCTAATGATTTCTACGTCGCATGGCATTATGTTCCTTTTTTAACAGCTTCTGCATTCTTTTCAGCTTTGGCAGGTTTTTTGGCAGCGGCTTATCGAGCTGCAAAGAAAACAAAAAGTCTATTTGTTTCAGTATTAGTAGGTGCAGTTGTAAATATTTTCTTAAACTATATACTTTTAAATTGGATAGGAATTTTAGGAGCAGCAGTCGCCACTGGATTGAGCTTTTTTGTGGTTTGGTTTATCAGAATAGTCATGGTGCAAAAAATTGTTGAAATTAGAATAGACATTTCAAAAACAATATTTACTTATGCATTATTTTTTTTTGCTGTCATAATAGAGTCAATTGATGTTCAATATAGTATTTGTTATAGTGTAGGTGCACTTGTTATTGTAATTATTATTTACTTTCAGTCCATTAAACGTATTGTTATTGCCTTAAAAGGTATTATTAGAAGAAAACTCAAAAAACAAAATATGTCTGATATATAATGATTGCCAATTTTAGTTTCTCAATAGGGTTAAAAGAAGGGATTTGATGATGGAAACATTGACTATTATTGTTACTGTAATTGTTATTCTATATATTACATTTTTAATTATTGGTTACAGTTTGTCTTTTTTGCTTTGTCATTTTACTATGCAAGAAAAACACTGTTGACTAAAGGTAAATCATCTAATGAATCAGATAATCGTACACAAAGAACTACAAATAATAAATACAGACAGGTGACAAGTTTAAAGCATAACATCAAGATTTTTTTGGTGAATGGATTTGTGAGTGGGCTTGTACATTATTATGTTTAAGAGTTGGTAGAATTCCTTCATTTGCGATAAGAAGAATTCTATACAAAAATATCTTTTGTATGCAGATCAAAAAGGGAACTATTATCTATGGTGGATGTGAATTTCGATCGCCATGGAACATTCAAATCGGAGAAAGTGTGATTGGGGCAAATAGTATACTTGATGGAAGAGGCGGTATTATAATAGGTGATCATGTTTGTACATCTAGTCAAATTAATATTTGGACAATGCAGCATGATTCTCAAGATGGCTTTTTGGGTGTGAATACAGGAACTGTTATTATAGAAGACTATGCTTGGGTATCTTCAAAATCCACATTACTGCCAGGAAGGATAGTGGGTAGAGGAGCAGTTGTAGCAAATAGTGAAGTAGTTACAAAAAATTGTGAGGCTTTTGGAATTTATGCAGGAGTTCCGGCTCATAAAATAGGAAATAGAAATACAAATGTCGATTATGATCTTGATACACATTGGTGGTTTATGTGAGTAGATTTAGCATTTATTAATATTATGAAGGAGAAAGCATATATGATTATAACAAAAACACCGTTCCGTATGTCTTTTTTTGGCGGTGGAACAGATATGGAAAATTATTTTCGTGAAAATGGGGGTGCTGTTCTCTCTACATCTTTTGATAAATACTGCTATGTTACAGTAAGGCATCTACCTAGATTTTTTGATTATTCTACTGAACTCTCATATTCAAGGATTGAGCGTGTAACAGAAGTTGATGATATTAACCATCCTGCTGTTCGAGAAGCTATGAAGATGCTTGATATGCATGAAATTCGTTTGACTTATGAAGCAGACCTTCCGGCAAGATCAGGGCTGGGCACCAGTTCATCATTTGCAGTTGGAATGCTGAATGCTTTTCATGCCCTTAAAGGCAAGTACGCAGACAAAAAGAAATTAGCTAATGAAGCAATTTTTCTTGAGCGGGTTCTCTGCAATGAAGCCGGCGGATGGCAAGATCAGATTGCAGCATCATATGGCGGTTTCAATCGTATTAATTTCAATGCTGATGGTTACGAAGTGCTACCAGTAATTATTAGTCCGGAAAGGAAGAAGCAGCTCAATGAAAATTTGATGATGTTCTTTACGGGATTCACTCGTTTTTCAGCGGCAGTACAGCAAGCGAATCATCTGGGAACGAAGGATAAAACCGCTCACCTAAAGGAGATGTACTCACTTGTTGATGATGCAGAAAAAGTGTTGACGGATAAGAATGTAAATCTGGATGATTTCGGTCGACTTCTTGATCATAATTGGAGACTGAAGCGGCAAATTGGCTCCGCAGTTAGTACAGACAGCATTGATGAATTGTATGAACGGGGAATACAGGCTGGTGCCATCGGCGGAAAGTTACTCGGTGCTGGTGGCGGGGGGTTTCTAGTATTTTATGTTCAACCTGAGAAGAAAGAAGCTGTAAAGAATACCATGAAAGATTTGATGTACATACCTTTTAAGTTTGAAACTAGTGGAACTCAGGTCATTCATTATACTCCGGAAACATATATACCAAGGGATGAGGAAGAAGTATGAAAGTCTTTGAAGAAAGATTAAAGAAACATATTGATCTGTTGATGAAAAGATATCCATCCATAGCTTCTTGCAAACAGGATATCATAGATGCATATCTTATAATGGAAGAATGCTATAAGCATGATGGGAAATTACTGATTGCTGGAAACGGTGGCTCAGCAGCAGATAGTGAACACATAGCAGGGGAGTTAATGAAGAGGTTTAAAACGCCTAGGCCAGTAACTCCCAGGATGGCAGAAAAGTTGAAACAAATTGATCCTGTTAGAGGTGAAGATTTGGCGAAGAATCTGGAAAGAGGCCTTATGGCGATTCCACTGGTTGCTCACGAAGCACTCAGTACTGCCTATATCAACGATGTGGATGGTCTGGGAGTGTTTGCCCAACAGCTTTTTGGCTTTGGCAGAGAAGGTGATGTGTTTCTCGGTATCTCCACATCTGGTAATAGTAAAAATGTAATGTCTGCGACGGTTGTAGCGCGTGCACTGGGCATTAGGGTAATTGGGCTTACAGGAGCCAAAGGCGGGGAACTTGCAGAGGTAGCAGATGTGATCGTAAGAGTCCCGGAAACCGAAACATATATGATTCAGGAACTACATTTGCCAATTTATCATTGTTGGTGTTTGATGTTAGAGGATAAGTTTTTCGGTAAGTGAAACATTAGTTGAAGAAAGGAAATTAGGAATGAGGATAATCGAGTTATTAAAGATATTACATTTAGAAGATAATCGATTGTCTTAAGATGTAATCAGGTGTCAAATTGTATTTGCTTGAGAGCTCTGGAAGTTAAAAATGGAGAGTAAAAGTATCACAGGATATTAAAAATATAATGTTGCATTGCCATGTAATAGAAAAGGATTTATCACGTTAAACACTTAAACCATTGTTTATTGATCTTTTGGCTATCGAACATGTTCTTTGAGCATTAGAACAAAAGCTTATGTCAACTGTCTCTATTCAATTATGTAAAATTAAATCAGTAGGAGTAAATATTTTATGAAAGTTATCATTATGGCAGGAGGGAGAGGAACAAGGATTTCCTCTATCGCTTCCGACATCCCCAAGCCTATGATTAAAATTGAAGGCAAGCCAGTACTAGAATGGGAGATAGAATGTCTCCGGAATCAGGGATTCACCGACATCATTTTGACAGTTTCGTACATGGCAAATCAGATTATTAACTATTTTGGAGATGGAAATAAGTTTGGTGTTATCATTGACTACTTCGTGGAGGAAATCCCTCTCGGCAATGCGGGTGCGTTGTTTAAGATAAGGAATAAACTTGATGATGACTTCCTTCTCCTTAATGCTGATTCGATATTCGATATAGACTTTAACAGGTTTGTGGATGCTCATAGAAAGAAGGGGGCTCTTGTCACCCTATTTACGCATCCAAATTCACATCCATATGATAGTGGACTGATAATTGCTAATCCTGACGGCTCGGTAGAGCGGTGGTTGACGAAAGAGGATGAAAGACCAGAGTTTTATAAAAACCGAGTTAATGGCGGTTTGCATTTAATTAATCCAAGTGTGTTGGATATGGTTGATATCAATCATGAGTCGCGAGAAACGGAAAGTCCAGATGAAAAAGTGGTCAAAGTTGACCTCGACAGACAAATTCTAAAACCTCTCTGCGGAACACATAAGATGTACTGCTATGATTCACCGGAATATGTCAAAGATATGGGTACGCCAGAGAGATTTCACGCAGTTTTTAATGATTACAAGAATGGAACTATAGCCGCAAAAAACTTAAAAAACAAACAAAAAGCAATCTTCTTGGATCGTGACGGTACGATAAATAAATATATAGGATTCCTAAGAGACACTGATGAGTTTGAGTTGATTGATGGTGCAGCGGAGGCGATAAAAAGAATCAATGCTTCCGGTTACTTGGCAATCGTTGTCACAAACCAACCCGTGATCGCAAGAGGTGAGTTAAGTTGGGAAGAGCTAGATGAAATCCATAACAAGATGGAGACATTACTCGGTATTGGAGGTGCCTACTTAGATGGCATTTACTTCTGCCCGCATCATCCGCACAAAGGATATGAAGGGGAAGTTGCAGAGCTGAAGATTGATTGTGACTGTAGAAAGCCGAAGTCTGGAATGTTGATTCAAGCAGCTGAGGACCTTAATATTGATTTAAGTAACTCATGGATGGTTGGTGATAGTGAGAGTGATATTAAAGCTGGAAAGGCAGCAGGTTGTAAAACGGCATTGATTGGGTCAGAAGACTTTGGTCAGGAAATAACGGTGAAAAATTTGCTTGAGTTTGTGGAGCATACCTCTTGGGAGCTCCAATAAATACGGTGTCCTATAACTAATCCTCAACAAAGATCAGAGCATATGATGTGTCCCATGACAATAGTATCCCTTTATAGGAAATTCCGATTTATTGAGATACAAAGAAAAACATATGTTTACCGAACGTATGTTGGATAGATATGTGTTTAAGGTATACAAAACAGACGGTTAAAGATTTAGAAAATATAAAAATCTTCTTCTCCAAAATCGTCTTCAAACGGGTCATCTTCATTTAAGAAATAATCTATATCGAGAAGGTCATCCTCGCGCATATGGCGAATGTCTTCGGATGTTAAGCCTTCTGGTGGATTATTCATATATTTTTTGCGTAGTTTCTCTTTGTTTGGATTCATATGTACTGCCTCCTTTGAAAGGAGTATACCATAAGAATGAGATTTGGGGAAGTCAAGCGGACGACCTTATTCCACGAGAACGGGACATGACTTTCTCGTACATTTCTTCCAGAGAAACAGGTTTATGGTTAAAGTAAAGCTCTAAAAACAGCATGGTTGTACCACATTCACACTTTAAGGGGTCATAACCAAAAGAAGAAAGGATGGCGGTACGCCATTGGTTAAAACTTCTGCAAATAGAATGTTTTTCACGGGAGATGGCTCTGTGGAGTTTTTTGTCAATCTTCCGATGCCTTGCATAAATGCCGCCATACCGGATCATTTTGTAATGCTTTTCGGGGATATGGCGGATCAGGCGTTCAATGAATTCCATAACAGGAAGTGTTTCTTCCACATAGGCATCATCTTCGTGTCGATTATAATGGAAAGTGACAAAGTCGCCATTGTATTTGTCAATCCGGGAAGCGGCAATCACGGGACGTCCGAGATAACGCCCAATATATTTTACCACGGTTTGAGGATCACATTTGTTTGGTTTTGCATAGACATAAAAGCCTTCCTTGTGTTCGCGGTAACAGCGTGCTTTCACTTTTTTAAATGAGTGTCCAATCCTGGATTCCATTTCGTTGAGAAGTGCGGTGCGGAAAGAATTACGGAGGAAAGTATAGTTAAAGTGATTGACATTACGCCAGAAACTGCCATCACTGTAGCTGCCCTCAGATCAGGCAGTGGATGTGAGGGGCTCCATTTCAAATCCCTGCCAAAGGTATGGAGAACCATGATAAAGCCGGGAGTGAAATACATGGACTTATTTTGCTTGAAAAACAGTTGAGAAACAACGTTGTTTACAACATGAAAGAGACAGTCAAGCAGGGAGCGGTCCTCAAAGAAGAAGTCCCGGAGGTGGCTGTCAATGGTGAAAACTGCAGAGAACTTTATGAGAAATATAACTATCTTTTGCCGACAACTGAAAGATGAGAAAATGGAAATTTTATAAAAACACTATGAAGTGTTATTGACTATAATTCTCAAAATTAAAGGGTTACACTTTGTCTTTGTATGGATTAGATGAACGTATATGAGGTAAAATTAATTGAAGAAAAAAGTTATATCTACAATACGGTGGGATATATTATTGCTGAAAATTAGAGCAATTACTATTGTATTATGGATTACTATGTTATGGACTTCGGTCAGAATCAAATTTTCATTACAATTGTTCTTTGTGTTGGTCATTTTTTTGAGCGACGCTTTGGATGGCATGATATCAAGAAGAATTTGTTTACCATTAGAACAGTATAGATTTAGAATTTTGGATACTATAATAGATAAAATAGGTATTCTAGTATTTTTGACGACGCTTCTTTTACAAGACCGTATTAGCATAACACTTCTATCAGTAATAGTAGGATACAATATATTATTAGAAATTTTTCCGATTATCTATATTTTGCAGAGAAAAAAAGAAAGAAAGATTGATTGGATACAGGCAACTATATTCTCTAGGTTTTATGCAATATCGATTGGTTTATATTGTTTTTGGTCTATGTCATATAGAGTTAAACTAAAATATGAAAGAGAATGGATTATCTATTTTCTTATATTGGGTCTAGTATCATTGATTTCACATATTATAAAAATAATAAAAATTAAAGGAGCATTGTAGCTATGGACATTTACAAGGAATTTGTGATGCAATTTAATTCTTCTATTGAACAAATTTGTACAGAATTTAAGAATAATGGAGATATAGAGTTAAGGGAAATGTATCTCTATGCAATTCAGAGAGGAAGAAGATATCGACCGACACTTTTGCTTACTGGAAAGTTGATCGGTGATGCTACATTTGATAAGAAGTCACTGGAACTTGCGATGGCAATAGAACTGATTCATAAATATTCACTAATATTAGATGATTTTGTTGACAATGATCCATTACGTCGCGGAGAAGTAACATACTTTCAGAAGTATGGAAAGAATAATGCACAAGCTATGTCAGCTTACTTAATGAATCTTTTGTTTAAGCAGATGAATTTAATTAGAAATATTTTTGAAAATGACAATCGTTGCCTATCTATTATATCGTTGTATGGAGAAATATTGTCTGATATGTCAGTAGGATTTATTAGTGATTTGAATAATAAAAGTAGAGATATCCGTGGAGTAAGAAAAATTAGTGATATGCAGACAAGTACATTGCTACGGAATTCATTACTAATTGGTTTTGTGTCTTCAGACTATTATCTATCTAAAGAGTGCGCTTTTCTTTATAAAACACTTTGTGAATTAGGAAATGATATTGGCACTGTTTTTCAGGCATATAATGACATAGAAGTTTTTTTTACTCATGAATATCAGATGAAAAATAAAGGGCATTTGTTTCCAGATTTTGTGGATAATAGAAAAAATATAATATTATCAAAAGTTCCTGGTAAAATAGTTGAAAAAAGAGACACGAAAGAGTTGATTGACTATATTAATTATAATCATTTGTTTGAGGATGTATTTTATGAAATTCAAGATATTTTAAAAAATATTAGGCATAATATTTTTTTGTTGCCAGACGGATCATTAGGAAAAGAATATCTTATAAAGTTTATGAAAAAAAAGGAAAAAATAATAATTGATCTTTCAAAAAAAGATATAATTAATTTTAATAATATAAATCAAATAAATGCAATATAAACGGAGAATATAATATGAGAGAAGGAAAAAGTCGTCGCTATAAAAAGAGAACGTGGATAGGATATTTTTCTTTGAGTGCAGTGGCTTTTTTTGTTGGTGCTATTTATGGTATATATGAAGATGTGTCTCTAAAGTTATTGTTAAAAAGTGTATGGGATATTTTCGAAAATAATTTGTATGCAATAGTGTTTGCAGAAGGGAGTTCTATTGTTTTCTATTTTGTTTTTTTTAAAATACGAGAAAATATAGAGGAAATATCTCGCGAACGTAATGAAAAAGGCATTACCATATGTACACATAAAGAAGAGGAATTGACAGAACTTAGAAATCGTTATGTAAATATAAAAAAGAGTAAAAGAGAAAAAACAGATGAATCAGTAAACAAAGAAGATATTCTGAATTCCAAAGAACAGGACTATGTCAAATCAGCACTTCAAAGATGGATGGATATGTCAACAGATGTAAAAAGAATTGGTGCCGGATATACTATCGGGTTAATAGTTATATCTCTTTTTATGTGGAACTCTCCTAACTTAAGATTACAATTGTGGAGATTTTTTGTTCCATATGCAACTATTTTTTTTATTTCTACACTTTTTTATACGATATTATTTGAAAAGTTGTGTATAAAGAGTTTTATACGCTTAAGCTATAGCGTACTCTATCCTACGGTTCTAACAATAGCAGTAAATATTTATTTTGGTTTATCTGTAGATAATTTGTGTACAGAAGAATTTCAAATATCAACATATATACCGATTATTATGTTTGGCCTATTTTTTATTATATCTGCCGGTATTGAATTTTTATCTTATAAGAAAGAAGATAATAAAAAAAATGTGAATTTTTCTACCTATGGATTTGTTATTATAAGTATTTTAGCATTAATTGTTTCTATCAGCATTTTTTTTGTATCAACAACAGTCTTAAGAGATAATAGTTGGGAAAACTCTTTTTCTAATTTATTATTTTCTATAGCGTTAGCCCTTTACTTAGGAATTTATGAAGGATGGGATTCTTTGCGCAATATGAATATTGATGAAAAGGGGGAATTATTTGTAAAGCATTATCGTTGGTGGAATTTTCTGCAAATTTGTTATCCTCTTGCTTTTTTCTTTTTGACTGCTATTGTAAGGTCTGAAATCTTTACATTTGGAATTATGCTAGCTTTTGCAGTTGTATCAGTTATCTCAACGATTGTATGGAAACATGGAGGAGAAAAAGACGAATATAGTAAGACGAATTGGGGGTTGTGGAAGCTTATTTTCGGTGGACTTACAGTTGTTTTAATATTTATTAATAGATTTTGTATAATGAATGGATTTTTTGATTTAAAATTTCCACCGGCTCGATTGAATGCTAATGAAATTAATATCGAATTAATTGTAGTATTGCTTGGGGCGTTGAATGGGATATTTATTTTTTTAGGTATTTCAAAAGAGGAAGAACAGAAAAAATTTGTTCTGATGGCACTTCCATTAAAAGAAGTGAAAAAGTATGAAGAATTTATTGAATTTTGTAGAAATGGATATATTTATGATTTTTGTGTTTACGTTTATTTAATATACATATTGATATTTCATGTTTTGCTTTTTCGAACAGGCTTTTTGCCGGAAGGATTGACAAATTCAGAGAGTGCAGCAACAATATTATTAATATTGATGATTATTATTTATATGTTCTTAAGCTTTAAAACAAAATTTTTGAATACTAAAAATGTTGATGAAAGGAAAGAATAATTGTTAGATTTGTATTATTCCTATAAGGAGTTTTTTGTATCAAAAAGTCGAAAAAGTAATACGATTTTATTTGACATTTCTCCATTTTGTACCATCATAAAAAGTAGAAACTTGCCATGATTTGGCATAAATAGCATTATTTTCTACATTGTGAGGTGGTAAAGCATGAATAGACTCCAGGGAAGCGCGGAGGCGCTCAGCGCGCTCCAGATTACGGAAGATATGAAGGGGTTAGATACTCAAAGTAAATCACTGTTACAATACGCAGAAGTTTTAGCGGTCATTCTTCGGGATACAATTGCAGAATACAAAGGATATAGTTGGAAAGAGGTTGCCGAGTTTATAGAGGTAGACTCGATAACCAGTACGATGGAGGTCTCTCCGGGAAGAACGAATACGAAGATCTGAAGCGATGCAACAGAGTATAATAATCTAAATGAGAAGACATCTCTTTTCGATCTGGCATTTCGAGCCAAGAATCCACAGATTTCCACAGAAGATATACAGATTAATTTACATATAGACGTAGAACCACAGAAGACATATGACGTAGGGTATCCGATTGAGAAGAGAGGCATGTATTACCTTGCGAGGCGTTTATCCTCTCAGTTATCCCTTGCCTTGAATATAACAGATTATAATCGACTGTCCAAATGTTACAGCATATGGATCTGCAGGGACGATATTCCTAAGGAAGACCAGTACAGTATATCGGTCTATGAGATAGTCAATACCAAGAATACAGCGCCCAATACAGTTTCCAAAGAAAATTATGATTTGATGACATTGGTGGTTATCAAATTGGGAAATACGGTGTATAATGGGGATGAGGAAGACGAAGAATACGAGCTTTTACGCTTCCTGAATACAATCATGTATCCGCATAAGGATGACTTTATGGATACGGTATCAGAGTATATAGATTTCTCTGATAATGAAGCGTTGCATAAGGAGGTAATACATGTGAGTACGATAGAGCAGATTAAGTATGAAGGAATGAGGGAAGAGTTAACGGCGGAATTGACAGAAGAATTAAGAGAAGAAGGGATACAGGCATTAATATTGGATAATTTGGAAGAAGAGATTCCTAAGGAAAGAACTCTTGTAAAGCTTCAGAAATATTTCAATCTTACAGAAGAGAAAGCTAAGCAGCATTATGAAAAATTTACTTCAGGAGAACAAAATATCATAACTGTATAGTGATGGATAGTAATAGATATTAAAAAATTATCAAAGGGTAAGGAATGGGAGAAGAAATTCTTTAGTTCCGTGCCTTTATAAGTCTTGAGTCGAAAATTGTCGAATGGTTTTGATTGACATTTCTTCGTTTCTGTACCATCATAAAAAGTAGAAACTTGCCATGATTTGGCATAAATAGCATTATATTCTACATTGTGAGGTGGTAAGGCATGAATAGACTCCAGGGAAGCGCGGAGGCGCTCAGCGCGCTCCAGATTACGGAAGATATGAGGGGGTTAGATACCCAGAGTAAATCACTATTACAATACGCGGAAGTTCTAGCAGTTATACTTCGGGATACGATCGCAGAATACAAAGGATATAGTTGGAAAGAGGTTGCCGGATTTATAGAGGTGGACTCGATAACCAGTACGATGGAGGTCTCTCCGGGAAGAACGAATACGAAGATCCGAAGCGATGCAACAGAGTATAATAATCTAAATGAGAAGACATCTCTTTTCGATCTGGCATTTCGAGCCAGGAATCCACAGATTTCCACAGAAGATATACAGATTAACTTACATATAGACGTAGAACCACAGAAGACATATGACGTAGGGTATCCGATTGAGAAGAGAGGCATGTATTACCTTGCGAGGCGTTTATCCTCTCAGTTATCCCTTGCCTTGAATATAACAGATTATAATCGACTGTCCAAATGTTACAGCATATGGATCTGCAGGGACGATATTCCTAAGGAAGACCAGTACAGTATATCGGTCTATGAGAT
>CAJTCH010000068.1 GCA_910574715.1 Lachnospiraceae bacterium
AAAAAAGCAGAATACAGGGATTTTATGGCTTAAATAAGATTGCGTTGATAAAGCAAAATGAGAAAATAAAATCCAATGTACTCTAAGAGTGTAAGTATAAATTTAAGCGTCAGAGCTGAGGGAGGCGGAAAAGGCTTTACATAAAAATCGCTTATTGCTATAATAAAATCAATATATGAATGATATGCCAAAAGAGAGGGGGGATGGTATGAACGGTGCAGAGATAATGAAGAATGCCCGGGATGAATTCAAAAATATACAGGAATATATGATGTTGGCAAAGGAAGAGAATGCAGTTAGAACATATGCAAGATTAAAAGACCAATACCTGCTTTTGAAGGCATTGCTTACCAGCCTGGGGGTAAATCTGACAGATATTGACAAGATAAAAGAGTGAGGAAGATACTTATGAGATTATTGGAAGACCGGATCCGAAAAGACGGTGTCGTGAAGGGTAATGATGTACTTAAGGTGGACAAGTTTTTGAATCATCAGATGGACGTGGAGTTGTTTACAGAGATTGGGAAGGAATTTCAGCGGTTATTTGAAGGGGAGAAGATCACTAAGATCCTGACGATCGAGGCATCGGGAATCGGGATCGCATGTGTGGCGGCCCAGTGCTTCGGCGTTCCGGTGCTTTTTGCCAAGAAGAACAAGACGAAGAATATCGCGGGGGATGTATATACGTCGAAGGTGGAATCATTTACCCACGGGCGGGTGTACGACATTATCGTATCCAGGGAGTTCTTAAGGCCAGAGGACAGGGTACTGCTGATCGATGATTTCCTGGCAAACGGAGCGGCCTTGATGGGGCTGATCACGCTGGTGAGGGAAGCAGGAGCGACGTTGATCGGTGCGGGTATCTGTATTGAGAAGGCATTTCAGCCGGGCGGCCAGAGGATTCGGGAGATGGGTGTGAGAGTAGAGTCGCTGGCGCGGGTTAAGAGCATGAGTGAAGAGAATGGGATTGAGTTCTGCGGCTAACTGTCACATTAGCTAATTCAATGATACAAAGGGAGGGAATGCGCGGTGCTGACAGCAAGAGAAGCCGAGAGAGAATTGGAACAGGGAGTAGAGCTGAATCCCGGACCGTGGAGGGAGCATAGTCTGTCCGTTGCCGGTAATGCCAGGCTGATTGCCGGGAAAGCAGAAGGGATGGATGCCGATACGGCATATATCATGGGACTGATGCATGATATCGGGCGAAGGGCGGGAATTAAGGGCATCCTGCATATTTTTGACGGGTATGACTATATGATGAAACTTGATCAGCCGGAGCTTGCCCGTATCTGCCTGACCCATTCGTTTCCGATGAAGGACATCCATACTTTCGCGGGGAGATATGACTGCTCGGATGATCGGTTAGCCTTCCTTGAAGAATATCTGGATCAGACAGAATATGATGATTATGATAAGCTGATACAGTTATGTGATGCGGTATCGCTGCCCGGCGGGGCATGTATCATGGAGAAGAGGCTGGTAGATGTTGCGCTGAGGAATGGTCTGCCGGATTTTACCTTAGATAAGTGGCGGGCGTTCATGGAGGTTAAGAAGTATTTTGATGGATTGTGTGGCTGCAACATCTATTCTCTACTTCCGAATGTGATGGAGAATTCCTATGAGAGTTTGGTATAGTTGTCATGAGAATATATATAGGGGAGTATAAGACACGGCGTCACTAATTGTATATTTCCGGGAGGAGAATTCATATACTGTTAACAAAGGCGAATGTCTGGAGTTATGTATATGGAAGAGAAGCTTAAGAGATGGAAGAATTACGGGATCCTTGCGCTGACGCTGATGATTGCGCTCGCGGGATCCTTCAAGTATATTTCCAGTTTTTCGACGGTTTCCGGCAATGTGAACGGTAAGGAGATGCCGATCTGTTCTGTGGAGACCAGTAAGAGAGCGGTTGCATTGTCGTTTGAGACAGCCTGGGGAGACGAGGATATACGGCAAATTCTGGATATATTGAAAATACATGGAATCCATACGACATTTTTTGTTACCGGCGACTGGGTGGAGAAATACCCGGAGCTTGCAGGTATTATCAAGGAAGAGGGCCATGACCTTGCCAATCACAGTAAAAGCCATAAGAGTATGGTGGAGATGGATGAAGAGCAGCAGCGTGCGGAGATCATGGAGGTTCATGAGAAGGTGAAGGCGCTGACGGGTGCGGATATGCAGCTATTCCGCCTGCCCTATGATAGTTATGATGATTCCTTGATCAGGGTGATAGAGGCATGCGGTTATTATCCGATCCAATGGTCGATTGACAGTCTCGATTGGAAGGATTACGGAGCGAAGCAGATCGCGAAGACGGTATTGAAGGACGAGAATCTGAAGAACGGAGCGATCATCCGGCTTCACAGCGGAACGAAATACACGGCTGAGGCTCTGGAGAAGCTGATCAATGGTCTGGAGAAGAAGGGGTATCGGCTGGTTCCGGTGTCGGAATTAATCTATAAGGAAGGGTATCATCTGGATGCCGCGGGACGGCAGATGAAGGATCGGTAATAGGAGAAGAAAGGAAGAGACGATGGATAACAGGGTATCGGTGATCAGTATCATTATTAAGGAGGAAGAGTCGACGGGTGCGGTCAATGAACTGCTCCATGAATTCCGGCAGTATGTAGTCGGACGTATGGGGATTCCCTACAGAGAACGGGGAGTATCGATTATCAGTGTGGTACTGGATGCGCCCGGGGACGCAACCAGTTCGCTGTCCGGGAAGCTTGGGATGCTCAGTGGAGTCAGCGCGAAGACGCTGACGGCGAAGATGTAGCGTAAGTCAGAAGCGGTTGATTCCGTTCTGCAGTTCTTCCGCCCATTTCTGTAAATTATATGTACGTCCGCCAAAGAGCTTCAAAAGCGCTCCGGTCGGGTTATTCTCATTGGCGAAGGCATTGGCTTCGTCGGTATCTACATGCATGGCAAGTGCGAAGTTCGGATGGACGCGGACCACCACATCGGCAAAGATCAGGGAGCGTTCGAAGCTCTCCATGATCACGAATACTTCGTCGTTGTCCTTCACGTTGAGCTGGATCGCCTGGACGGGAGTCATATGGATATGGCGCTTAGCGACGATCACACCGTGGTCCAGTTCGATCTGGCCGCACGGACCTTCTAAGATGCAGCCGGGAGTATCCTTCGTATCTCCGGATTGACGGATGATACCGGGGATCCCTAGCTTGCGGGAATCGGTCATGGAGATCTCCACCTGTGTCTCGTTACGGAAAGGTCCCAGAACGGCAACATTCTCAAAGGAGCTCTTCGGGCCTCTCACGGCAAGCCGTTCTTCGCAGACGTACTGCCCGGGCTGGCTTAATTCAGCCTTGAAGGTCAGCTCCTTTCCTTCTCCGAATAATATATCAAAATCTTCCCGGCACAGATGGATGTGCCGCGCGCTTGTCTCAATAGGAATTGCAAGTCCCATAGTCTTATCACCTCATTCGTAGGATTCATTGCCTGAACAGCAATCTTATTCTAACAAATATAAAATACTTTTTCAATGTATGGCTTCCATTTTGACTGGAAATATCTTATAATTAATTAAAATCGTATTTATAATGAAGAAGGAGGATATTCTGGTGAGAGATATATGGGAAAGCGTTAAGGAATTTTTCGGAAGGGACTGGACGCCGGCAGAGAAGGTGCTGGTAATCCTGTGCTGCATTCTGTTCGGTGTGATCAAGGGATTCTGTCTTGCGCCGATCAAGAGAGGCATTAGCTGCGGCAACAACAACGGCAACTCTTATGTGTCAGGAGCGGACGGAGGCTGGGAAGAGGCCGAATAGAAGTTGACAAACTGCATATTTTTATTCTATAATCAATAAGACAAAACAAAGGCGTTTTCATCATGGCATGAGAACGCCCATTTTTATATTATTGTATCGGACGGCAGTCCGCCCGAATGGGGGAGAATTTAACAGGAGGGAGATACCTATGAATCACTATACACGAAAGGATATCTTAAGATTAGTGGAAGAAGAGGACGTGGGCTTTATCCGGCTGCAGTTCACGGATATCTTCGGTACGATGAAGAATGTCGCCATTACGACGAGCCAGCTTGAGAAGGCGCTGGATAACCAGATCATATTCGACGGGTCGTCGATTGAGGGATTTGCGAGAATTGAGGATTCGGACATGTATCTGTATCCGGATCTTGATACATTTACCATATTTCCGTGGAGGCCGCAGCAAGGCAAGGTGGCGAGGCTGATCTGCGATGTCTATAAGCCGGACGGGAGTATCTTCGAGGGTGACCCGAGATATATTCTGAAGAAGGTGCTGTCAGAGGCGAAGGCTTCGGGGTATGACTTCAATGTGGGGCCGGAATGTGAGTTCTTCTTGTTCCATGCGGATGAGGACGGAAGGCCGACCACTCTTTCACATGAGAGTGCGACGTATTTTGACGTGGGTCCCCTCGACCTGGGGGAAAATGCAAGGCGCGATATGGTACTGACCCTGGAGGATATGGGATTCGTGATAGAGGCGTCCCATCATGAGATCGCTCCTGCACAGCACGAGATTGACCTGCAGTACGGCGAGGCATTGGAAATGGCGGATAACATCATGACGTTTAAGATGGTGGCGAAGACGATCGCGAAGCGGCACGGTCTGCACGCTGCATTTATGCCCAAGCCCAAGTATGGGATCAGCGGTTCCGGGATGCATATCAATATGTCCCTGCACAGGGACGGGGTCAATGTATTCGCGGATGCGAAGGATGAGAGGGGATTGAGCCGGGAGGCATATTATTTTATCGGCGGACTCATGAAGCATATGAAAGCGGTCAGTTTCATCACGAATCCGATCGTGAATTCCTATAAGAGGCTGGTACCGGGGTATGAAGCTCCTGTTTATATTGCATGGTCGGCTAAGAACCGGACGCCGCTGCTGCGGATTCCGGCAGTCAAGGGGACATCGGCAAGAGTGGAGCTTAGAAGTCCGGATCCGACCGCGAATCCGTATCTTGCCTTTGCGGTATGTCTGGCAGCAGGTATGGAGGGAGTCAGGCAGGAGATCTTACCGCCGGCCAGCATTGACTGTAATATCTTCGAGATGACGGAAGAGCAGAGGGAGAGAGCCGGGATAGAGAAGCTGCCTGGAAGTCTCCTGGAGGCGGCAGGAGAATTCAAGAAGGATCCGTATATCCAGTCTGTACTTGGGGAAGATCTATCAAGGAAGCTGATCCAGGCGAAGGAGAAGGAGTATGCGGATTATCGTGCACAGGTTACAGAGTGGGAGATTGGAAGGTATCTGCATCGGATGTAGGACGGCAGGGGGTGTGAGTTTGGTTAGTATTATAGTTGCATTTCCCAATAGGGATAATGCGGCCAAGATTCGCAACCTGATAGTGCGCGGCGGGATGGATGTCACCGGAGTCTGCACGGCAGGCGCACAGGCACTGCAATATGCAGATATGGCAGATGAGGGAATCGTGGTGTGCGGGTATAAGTTGAAGGATATGATGTATACGGAGCTTCGGGAGTATCTGCCTGGTGATTTCGAGATGCTTCTGGTAGCATCCTCGGATAAATGGACCGGGGGCGCTATGGAAGGCGTGATCGGTCTGTCCATGCCGGTCAAGGCGTATGATCTGATGAATACCCTGGAAATGATGCACTGCACCATAGAGCAGAGGCGTAAGAGGCGGAAATTAGAGCAGAAGAATCGGAATTTGCAGCAGAAAGCGGTGATAACGAGGGCGAAGGAGCTGCTGATGAGCCGTAACAATATGTCGGAGGCGGAAGCCCACAGATATCTGCAGAAGAGCAGTATGGACAGCGGTACGAATATGGTCGAGACGGCGGAGATGGTTTTGAGCGTTATGGCAGAGTAGGAAAGGAAGTTCAAGAGATGAGATTTACGAAGATGCATGGATTAGGAAATGATTATGTCTATGTGAATTGTTTTAAGGAGAAGGTGGAGAACCCGGCGGAAGCGGCGAGATATGTAAGCGACAGACATTTCGGGATCGGGTCGGATGGTTTGATCCTGATCTGTCCGTCAGAGAAGGCGGATTTCGAGATGGTGATGTATAACGCAGACGGCTCCCGCAGCGAGATGTGCGGGAATGGAATCCGCTGTGTTGCAAAGTATGTCTATGACTATGGTCTTACGGATAAGACCAGTATATCGGTTGAGACACTGGGCGGTATCAAATATCTGGATCTGACGGTGGAAGACGGCAAGGCCGTGCAGATCAGAGTAGATATGGGGATGCCGGAGCTTAGGGCAGGGAGAATACCGATTCTCTTCGAGGTTCCGGAAGAAGGTACGCCGGATGGAGCTGCGGTGTTAGGAGAAGAAGTATTCGGCGATAATGAACAGTTTGTGGGGCAGGAAGCCGTGGAGCCTGCAGCGGATGCAGGAGAGCAGTCTGCGGATGCGGGAGATCAAGATAAAGAGGTGATCGATGAACCAATTGTGGTGGACGGGATGGAATATAAGATCACAGGCGTATCCATGGGCAATCCGCATGCGGTAGTATTCCTGGAAGATGTGGAGAAATTGGATATCGACAGGATCGGTCCGAAGTTCGAGAATCATGAGAGATTCCCCCGCAGGATCAATACAGAATTCGTCCGTGTGATCGACAGGGAGACCATAGAGATGCGCGTGTGGGAGCGCGGCTCCGGAGAAACGCTTGCCTGCGGAACAGGGGCCTGCGCCGCAGCCGTGGCAAGTATCCTGAACGGACTTGCCGGGCGGAAGGTTACAGTGAAGCTGTCAGGCGGAAGCCTGATGATCGAATGGGATGAAGAGAGCGGCAAGGTCTATATGACAGGGCCGGCAGTGACGGTATTCGAGGGAGAGATCGAACTACCGGCCGGAATACATCAACAGGGAGGAAGAGTATATGTTTAAAGTGAATGAAGATTATCTGAAATTACCAGGCAGTTATTTATTTTCAACAATAGGAAAGAAGGTGGCGGCATTCCAGGCAGCGAACCCGGATAAGAGCATCATCCGTCTTGGAATCGGTGATGTGACGCAGCCGCTCGCGCCTGCGATCATAGAGGCGCTGCACAGTGCGGTGGACGAGATGGCGCACGCGGAGACATTTCACGGCTATGCGCCAGATCTAGGTTATGAGTTCTTAAGAAACGCCATGGCGAAGAATGATTATCAGGACAGAGGGTGCGATATTAAGGCGGATGAGGTGTTCATCTCGGACGGAGCCAAGTGCGATTCCGGCAATATCCAGGAGATCTTTGCGAAGGATAATAAGATCGCTGTATGCGACCCGGTCTATCCGGTCTATGTGGATACGAATGTGATGGCGGGGCGCACAGGATCCTATGATACGGATAAGGAGACCTGGAGCGATGTGATCTATATGCCGTGTACGGAGGAGACGGATTTTGCGCCGGAGCTTCCGAAAGAGACTCCGGACATTATCTATCTGTGTTTTCCCAATAATCCGACTGGATCTGCCATCACGAAGGCGCAGCTCCAGGAATGGGTGGATTATGCCAACAAGGTCGGAGCGGTCATTATCTATGACGCGGCCTATGAGGCGTACATTTCCCAAGAGGATGTGCCGCACAGTATCTACGAGTGCGAGGGGGCGAGAACCTGTGCTGTCGAGCTTCGAAGCTTCTCGAAGAATGCCGGGTTCACGGGCGTGCGGCTTGGCGCAACGGTGATCCCTAAGGATGTGAAGTGCGGGGAGGTTATGCTCCATTCCCTGTGGGCGAGACGTCATGGAACCAAATATAACGGAGCGCCGTATATCGTGCAGAAGGCGGGGGAGGCCGTGTATTCCGAAGCCGGGAAGGCGCAGCTTAAGGAGCAGGTCGCTTATTACATGAAGAATGCCAAAGTCATCTATGAGGGATTGAAGGATGCGGGCTATCAGGTGTCGGGCGGGGTGAACGCACCGTATATCTGGCTTAAGACACCGAAGGGAATGACGTCGTGGGAATTCTTCGATCACCTGTTAGAACGCGCTCATGTTGTGGGAACGCCTGGGTCAGGATTTGGACCAAGCGGAGAAGGGTATTTCCGGCTGACGGCATTCGGTTCTTATGAGAATACCGCGGCGGCGATTGAGAGGATCAAAAAGATTTGATTATAGAAAGGCTGTCTTCTGTGCCGGAGACAGCCTGTTTCGATCGTATCGTTTACTTCTTTGGTCCTGCGAAGATGAACTGAAGGAACCTTACCAGCGTATACAGTACGAATACTGCTGCGATGATCGTCTCGATCAGAACCACATACTTAAGCGCCGGGACCGGTCGTTCCATATTAGCCAAGCATGCCATTGTCTGCTTCGAGGCGATCGCGCTGATGACAAATGGGAAGGTGAAGGACGCATAGCTTGGGAAAAACGGGAGCTTGAAATACCCGATCGCTTTCACAAGAGCGAACACATATAACACACTTGCCAATACAAACATTGCCATAAGCATTCCGTAGGATTTTGGCATCACTGACTGCACATATCCGGCGATACACAGGCTCGTAGGAGCTGCGTAGATGCAGATCAGTGGTTTAGCCGGATCCGGGATCTCTGTATACTTGATGTAACGAACTGTGACCAGCACAAGCAGTACGAGCAAAGATACGAATCCGAACCAGAACGCGGCGCTTCCGATACTTAGCTTCTCATAAGCCGGCGCTGTGATCGCTGCGACTGCAATTCCTACATATACGATATAATAGCTTGCGAATACTTTCGGCATCTGAAGTTTCACGATGAATTTCACGGTAAAATATATAATCAGGACCACATGCAGTGCGATGGCGAACAGCCAGATGTAATATGCTGCTGGTCCGATGAATGGTTTCACATAAGCGCTGAGAAGCATAAGCGCCATGGAAAATGTACCGGATACGCTTGCCATGATCGGATTCTTCATATCTTCTTTTATCGCTGCCGGAAAAAGGATCAGCTTAAGCAATATAAGAATCAGCAGAAGGCCCGCTGCAATTCCGCATACATAGCGGATGCCTTCGGAATAGCTCTGTAAGAGATTACCAAGCGCCGCAAGTCCGAGCATAACGCCGCACAGCGGTATTGGAACTCTTTTGATGCTGTCTTTCATTTGATCTACCTCATCTCTCTGTCATTGGATTAACTGCGGGGAGCCGGCTCTGTCTCTGTGTCAGTGTTAGTGATGCCCAGTTCACGGCAGACGATATCGGCAACCTTCCAGGCACATAATCCTGTGAAATAGATGCACTGTTCCTTGTGTTCGCCTTTCCCCATATCGAATTCTTTCGTGAGAATCCTGCAGCAGACAGCGTTCTTTCCATTGTGCTCCTTGAACCATGTGTGGAGTTCGTTGGAATAAGACATACATTTGTTCACGTCAGGATCTTTTGGCCCTAGTGGTTCGGTTCTTCCAAAGATCATACCCAATGCCAGGATTCCGCCGTTCAATGCGCCGCACATGCAACCAGAACGGCCTGCTCCGACAGACATTGCCGATGCCATGCCGATTACTTCTTTTGGTACGTCGATCTCGAAATTATTCCTGATTGCATTCATGACTGCTTCGCAGCAGAAATACCCGCCTTTGTAGGAATCCTCGGCATCTTTTTGAACTTTCCTTAGACTGACCTCTTTTGCTCCCATTTTTACATTCATCATTGTAATTTCCTCCTTAGTTTTCTGGATGTTTTGTATGTTTATCATAAATATGCTTTTGAGAAATGTAAAATAGATAAAGTATATAAGTCATATATTTTATTATAATTGTCAATAAAAGTAAAATAATACACAAAAAACCACATTTTTGAAGCCTTTAATTATATTAAAAGTGTACAAAAATGTGGTTTCATCTTCACAAATAGTTGATGGTATTTAATTATCTGGTGATATCGCCATTCTCTATCGATTTGATCCATTCTATAATATGTTGTCTGAATAACTGAACAGCCTCACAAGGTTTATCGCCTTTTCTTGTGAGCATACACATTTTCCATTCATATATCCCGTCTGAAAAGGGAATGAGTTTCATACCTTTCTCTTTCATATCGTCAAATACAAAATCTACAGTGACAGAGATGCCTTTGTTGTCCTTCACCATCTTATGGCATAGACTGAATCCGCTTGTCTCGAATATAATGTTCGGTTCGAATCCGGCTTCCCGGCATTTATTCTTGATCAAATGATGAATCTTAAATTCATGGCTCTCTATATAGAGCGGTTCACCTCGTAAAGCGTCTATCGTAACAGATGAGCATTCGCTTAGCGGATGCCGTTCATTGACCAGAAGCTTGATGGAAAATGTTTCAAGTTCTGTTATGTCGTACAGGCTTTCGTCAAAATCCGCAATAGAAAATGCGACATTTCCCTCTCTTTCCTGAAAGAGCCGTTCTACCTGTCTGTCGGGATATTCTCTGTAGTGGAACTCGATTTCAGGATACAGCTTCCGAAAAGCCGTGATACATTCGGGTGTGACGAGACGCAGGATGCCGTATGCAGAGAGCAGATCGACGACACCGCGGCTCCGCTGCCGAATATGTAAGAGTTCATTGCGAAGCTGCTCATAATCAGCCGTTATCCTATCAGCATATTCTGACAGGCATGTGCCGCTCTCTGTGAGTTCAATTCCTGACGATGTCCGCACAAGAAGCTGACAGTTAAGTTCGTTTTCCAGATTCTTAATGACTCTGCTCAGACCCTGCGGGGTCATATAAAGCATCTTAGACGCTTTCGTCAGACCTTTTTCCCTTACGATGGTCTGAAATAGCATTAGATCACGTATATTCATCCGTACTATCCTTATCATATAAAAGTTAAAAAGCAACAATATTACTATAGCTGTTTTTCTCCAAAATGGCAACCATATTTGACAGTATGGAAAGACGGCGATATTGCGACTTTATCGTTCTTATCATAGATGAGATAGATTCGGCTTCGAACAATCCGGTATTTATATATTTTCTTATGATTAGACTATCCTTTTTCGGCCAACCAACGTTATAGTATATAGAAAGCGCTTTTGAAACTTAAGGAAGGAGGGAATCATGACGTGGACGAGGATTTTCTACTGGTGCAGAAAATGCGTATGGGAGATGAGAATGCATTTGATAGGTTTGTCACGAAATACTATCCCGCAATAATGAAATACTGCTCTGTCGGTAGTGTTGACTGGAACCGTATTTGCGGAAGAAATGATGATTCAGTTTTTCCTTCCGTATATTGTGACCTGCTGTATTTACTTTTGGGTGTTATCCAGTAACAGAATGGGTTCGGAGGTAAGCACATTATGGAATTAAAAATGTCGAATTTGACGAAGGAATTCAGAGATATGACGGCTGTGAAGAATGTATCATATACGATGACAACAGGGGTATATGGGCTGCTGGGCGTCAACGGAGCAGGGAAAACTACGCTTATGCGTATGTTGTGTACATTGTTAAAACCAACAGGCGGAAGTATTACATGGGATGGTGAAGATATATTTGAAATGGATGGGAAATACCGGAAGATCCTGGGGTATCTCCCGCAGGATTTCGGGTATTATCCGGATTTTACGGTTTACGATTATCTGATGTATATCGCATCTATCAAGGGGGTACGCCCGGCCGCCGCCCGGCAGCGGATCAAGCTCCTGCTGGATCAGGTAGGTATGAAGAAAGCGGCAAAAAGGAAGATGAAGAAATTATCAGGCGGGATGAAGCGGCGGATAGGGATCGCGCAGGCCATGTTGGGAGATCCGAAGATCTTAATTCTTGATGAGCCGACTGCCGGGTTAGACCCCAATGAGAGGATCCGTTTCCGCAATCTGATCAGCGAACTTGCAGGTGAGAGGCTGGTCCTGCTCTCCACCCATATCGTGTCGGATATTGAGTATATCGCGAATGAGATCCTGCTGATGCAGGGCGGAGAGATCAAGGCATCCGGAACTGCTGAGGAGTTGCTGTCCGCGATGCCGGAAGAGGTGTGGTCCCTTGAGGTGGAAAAGAAGGAAATAGAGCGGTATATGAGAAACTATAAAGTGTCTAATGTGAAAACGATACCGGGAGGGGCTGTCTTACGTTTGATAGCATCAGAGAAACCCAGTAGCCGCGCCGTAAGGGAAGAAGCAACATTGGAGGATTTATTTTTGGATTATTTTGGTGAGAGAGCAGGTGAGAACGATGATGAGATATGAGGTGAAGAAAGTCTTCTCCAGAACGAGCAGTAAGATCGCGGTTTTGGTGTTGTTTCTTGTGATGGGTGTTACCTGCTTCTTTGCACTGGATGTTTCTTATGTGGATGAAGAAGGCAATACACAGAAAGGACCGGAGGCAGTTTCAAAACTTAAGGCGGCGCAGAAGGAATGGGCGGGTGAGCTGGACGAAGAAAAGATCAGTCAGGTGATTGCAGAGAATCGGAGAATACGGACTTCTCCGGAGGCGCTCGCGCATGATATTACCCAGAATGAGATCGCTTACAGCCGGGGGCAGGGGATCAAGGAGATACGGGAACTTCTGAATTGTGCTTATGCGAAGGGATTCCGGGAATATGATTACTACCGGGCAGATTCTCTGACAGAAGAGATGGCGGCAGATTTCTACAAGAACAGGACGGTGCTGCTGAAGGAATGGCTGGAAGGCGAAGCGAAGGATCAATTTTCTGATGAAGAGAAGCAATATCTGATCGAACGGTACGAGAGCCTTAAGACGCCCTTTTATTACGATTACATGGCAGGATGGGGGCAGTTATTTGAGTTTGCGCCGACGATCGTGATGATCAGCATGTTAATCTTGTGTTATCTTGTGTCAGGGATTTTTTCAAATGAATTTGCCTGGAAATCGGATGCTGTCTTCTTTTCAAGCGAATACGGCAGAAACAGTGCGGTATTGGCGAAGATCAAGGCAGGATTATGTATTGTGACGGCGGTATATTTTGCAATATTCTTCGTGTACACGGGAATCATGCTGCTGTATCTGGGTGCGGACGGATGGAATCTCCAGGTTCAGTCAAGCATGGCGGGATGGAAATACTTTTACCATATCACGAATCTTGAGAAGTATCTCGTGATCGGAGCGGGCGGATATATCGGCTGCTTATTCCTCTCTTTTTTGAGCATGTTCGTATCTGCCAGGACGAAGTCGACGGTGATGGCAATGATGGCCCCTGTTATGGTGCTTTTTCTTCCCTCCTTTGTCGGCAATATCAAAAGCCCCGTGGTAAATAAGATTCTTGGGCTGTTGCCGGATCAATTAATGCAGGCAGGAAATGCACTTAATTTCTTTAATCTGTATTCCATTGGAGGAAAAGTTGTTGGGGAGATACCGGTCATCATCGTGTTGTATGCAGTGCTGACGGCAGTGTTGTTGCCGGTGTTGTATCGGACATATCAAAAGGCTGTTTGATATAACTGCGGCATGTAATCCGGATATCCATTATATGGTGGATCTTCATACCAGACTTTCTGACATAAAAGGAATGATTGATGATGGACAATATTTTGTGATCAACCGTGCCAGACAGTATGGAAAAACTACAACATTGAATGCGCTGGCGAGATTTTTAAGCAGCGATTATATCGTTGTATATTTGGATTTTCAATTTTTAAGCCATGAAGATTTCCAGGACGCGTCAAGTTTTGTAGCTGCGTTTGCGCGTGAATTACGGCAGTTAAGAAGCTGCCGGTCATATATGAGCAGTGAGATACAGATTGGTGTGATGAGACCGAAAGAGGGATCGTACTAATGGTTGAGGAGGTGGACAGCGCCAGCAATAATCAGGTATTCCTTGATTTCCTGGCACAGCTTAGAGGATATTATATTCATCGGGATATCCGGTTCTGGTTTCCAATATGTGTAAATTGATTGATGAGAAGATCGCCGGTTCAGAGTGTTATCCAACAAGATCGGACGCATGGACAAAAGATGGAATTTTAGAGGCTGAAAAAAATCTTAACAGACAGAATACCGTTGTTTGAAAGTATGATAAATAAACTGGAAGACGATGAGAAGTTATGTAAATTATTATTTTCACTTTTGTTTGAGGGACAGAATATATCATATAATCCATATGAAGCGTCCATCCAGAAAGGATATATGTTGAGTTTTAATTTTAATAAAAACAAACAGACCGGTGTAAAGACAATTCGGTTAGGGGGAAAAGTAATTGTAGAGGCGGTCGTATAATGTCAAGCAAAGGAGCGGCTATCCCAAGGCGGGGATAGCCATTTTGTCTATTTTCCTTTTTAGCTTCTCTTCATCGACAGCGTCTCCTTGAATTCTGGCAGAGCCGCCCTTCCAAGCTCTGTTACGGGCTTGATCCATTTCCCGCTCCTGGTGTACCATAGTTCGAAGACTAGCCGGATCAGCTCATCCGTATATATGAAGGCGAATACTGCAAGGAACGGAAGATTCAGTATCATACCTGCAATCCAGGTTGCCGGAACGCTTACGGTGAACAGGCAGATAATCTCCAGCAATGTGCCGAATACGGCTTCGCCTCCTGCACGGTAGCAACTGTTCATGATATAGTTGCAGGTGCGGATGGTTCCTGCGGCCAGGTAGATCAGGATCATGAACTTCCCATAGAACATAGCATCTGCGCCAAGGCCGAACAGGGATAGCATCGGCCTGTTCAAGGTCAGGCCGGTCAGACAGATACAGAAGGTGATCGTCGGACACAGTATGGCGAATTTCTTCACATACTGGTAGCCGTTCATGAGATGTCCGGAGCCGACTTCCTTTCCGACCACCACGGAAGATGCATCGGCAAGTCCGCCGAAGAAGGCGAATACGAAGCCTTCCAGGACACGGAATGCCGCCATAGCCGCGATGGCCGACTCGGATTGGTGGCCAATTACTATATTGATCAACATCTGTCCGATCCCGTAGAACAGCTCGTTGAGGATAATAGGGAGACATTTCCCCATATATTCCTTGAGGAATCCATCCTGCCAGGAGAACATATCCTTCAGTCTCAGTACAAGTGTGTTCTTATCCTTCATCAGGAAAATGAACAGCACGATGATATTGACGATACCGGATACCAAAGTGCCGACTGCGGCACCTGCCGCACCCATCCGAGGCATGCCGAAGCGTCCATAGATCAGGATCCAGTTCAGGGCGAAATTCGTGATCAGCGCGAGGATCGAGCTGATCAAAGGCGGTTTCACCCGCTCAGTCGAGCGCATCAGGAAGCTTACGATCATGGCGAGGACCTGGAGGGGATATGCAAAGCCTACGATTCGGATATAAGGAGCGCCGATTGCGATGATCGCTTCTTTGTCCGTATAGATCCCCAGTATGAATTCCGGGTTGGTAACTGCCGTTCCGCCAAACAATAAGGATATTACAAGCATACAGGTAAGCGCCAGGCCGAAGGCACGGTTGATGCCCTTCTCGTTGCGCGCACCCCAGTATTGTGAGAAGAAGAGCAGCCCTCCGCTTGCGAAGCCAAAATAACTGGAGAAAAATAAAGATGTGATCTGAGAGCAGATCCCAACCGCCGCTACGGATAATTCACCCTGGCTTCCGATCATGATGGTGTCTACCATACTCGCCGTGGTGGACAGGAAATTCTGGAACGCGATAGGTAATGCGATTGTAAATACGATCCGGAAGAAATTCCCCCAATTCGTTTTCTCGTTTTTCATGCTTCACTTCCTCTCATTATGTATTCTCCTGGGATAAGACCAGTATTATCCATTATACGTTGAAAAGTTTATTTGTCAATAGGAAGGGAAAGAAATTCGTGACAAAATGATTTTACGACAAAAAAAGACTTAAACACCTTGTAATCTCAGTGTTTAAGTCAGTTTTCAAAGTCGGAGTGACGTGATTCGAACACGCGACCTCTACGTCCCGAAGCATTTGAGACGTTGTTCTTTCGAGTTTCGTATTGTCCCTTCAAGTGCTTTGAATCCCGTTAACTCCGTATCTGACAAAGAAAAGATTTAAAAATCCTCCAAATTCTATATTTACTTGACACTTAGAGTTTTAGTAACATTTTTAGTACAACACATGTGGTAGCTATTAGCCAGTATAATTACATCGTTAAATATTTATACAATCTTAAGCCGACTTTTTGTCGGCTTTTTAAAGTAGGAGGACTACATATGAATACAAGAATGGAAGAAATCATGCACGCTATTGAACATAACAAACTGACTGCCGATGATCCGTTTCGTTTTCACTGTACACAATGTGGGAAAAGCTGCATCAACCGGGAGGATATCCTGCTGACACCGCTGGATCTCTTCCGGATTGCAAACGAACTGAAGCTGTCCTTAAAAGAATTAACATCTTCAGAAGCACCAGTGATTGAATACTTTTACATGAATCCAGGATGCGGGGACAATACCAGAACACAGACTTTACGTGAATGGTTTGATTCTTTTGGTATTCCGCTTGATGATGACTTCTTTATTGTGTGGGCGACATTCCAGAAAAATTTTGTAATGCTCATAAGAGAAACAGAAAGACTCTTGGGCGAATCAGCTATGCGGCAAATATGGAGTCCGATTTTTGGCATCCTCTATCTCTGTTATGATCTGGAAAAGGAATTCCTGCCACAGTTTCGGGAAAATGCTGAAAAACTGCTGCGAGGATTACAGATGATAGCAGGCACAAAAACAACATAGGGAACGCTGCCGGCTATACCGGCAAAGGCGTCTATACTTGAATTTAAAAGTAAAAAATGATATGATAAAATCACCAAACAGAAAGGGCGCAAGAGGTTCAGTGGACCTCTGTAATGCGCGGACCGAAGCGAAGCGTAGAAACATATGGGAAATATATATGATGGAGCATTCCGGACAATCCTGAATGACTGCCGGAAATTGATTATACCTGTAATCAATGAAATTTTTAGTGAACATTACACGGGAGAAGAAGAGATTCGCTTTTTCCCTAATGAACACTTTTTAGACCAGCAGGATGCGGCTGACAAGGAACGGATTACAGATACTAATTTTCAGATTATTGGCATCACAGCCAAAAAATATCATCTTGAATGTGAAAGCAGCTTACCGGATGGCAGAATCACAATCCGGCTTTTCGAATACGATGCCCAGATAGCGCTTGATGAGGGCGAAGTTACAGAAGAAACTCTGACGGTAACATTTCCCAATACGGCGGTGATGTATCTGCGGGCATATAAAAAGACTCCGGATAAAATGAAATATGTGATAATAACACCTGGCGGGACGGTGCAATATGATGTCCCGATTATGAAGGTGCAGTCATATTCACTGGATGAAATCTTTGAGAAACGCTTATTAATGCTTATTCCATTTTATATTTTCTCACATGAGAAAAGTTTTTCGGAATATAATAATAATGAAGATAAACTGGAAGAGTTGAAAGCAGAATATCAGATAATTTTAGAAAGACTTGATGATTTGGAAAAGCAAGGTATTATTGGCGCATTTGACAAACGAACGATCATTGATCTTTCCAGTGATGTGATCAATGAAATCGCACGAAAGTATGAAAACGTGCAGAAAGGCATAGGTGCTATGATGAGAGGACCATTGATTCAAACAGAAGCAAGAACCATTTTAAACCGGGGCATTAGCCAGGGCATTAGTGAAACAAAAAAAGAAACGGCACTTAGGATGCTGAAAATGGGAAAGCTGACAGTCGAGGAGATTGCGGAATACTCAGCCCTTAGCGTGGCAGAAGTAGAGCAGCTTGCGAACCTTCAGACAGTATAAGCAACAGGGTAACAAAACAGACTGAATTTCCGAGCCATCTGACGATAGATACTATATCTCAGATGGCTCTTTTTCATGTCAATAACAAGCTCTGCTGCTCATATTCCTGTTCCCGCCAAAGCTCTGGCGGAGTCTTATGAAGCGCATACTCCGTAAATTTGTCATCATAAACCCAGTCCTCCAATTCACCCTCATCCAAAACCAGCGGCATACGATTATGAACAGGACCTACAGAAGCGTTCGCCTCTGTCGTAAGAATAATAAAACGCGCCCCATCCTGAAACCGGTTATAGAATCCTGCCATAAATAAAACCGGCCTGTCTTCTCTGAAAAATATCACCTTATTCTTATCTGAATCCCACTCATAAAAATGCCTGGCCGGAATCACGCAGCGCCTGTGCAATACGCTTTCACGAAATGTCCTCCGTTCCAGTGCCGTCTCTGCTCTGGCATTGATCAGCAGTCCTTTTTTCTGATACTGCAGGAATCCCCAGTGCATTTCATTCAGTTCCAATGCCGTTGAATTTTCCGCTGCAGAACCTGCCAATAACGGATTTTTCTGCCGGCTGTGGCAAGTCAGAATACCGGCAGGCTGGGAGGGGTAAATATCCCCTGTACGCATTTTCTGTATCCGCAGATCTACGCCGCGGATCACCCGTTCAATCTCTTTGGCTGTCCCCTCATCTACATAGAACCGTCCGCACATAATTTTTCTCTCCTTTTCCTGTCGCAGAGTATCCATTCATCCAGCGTGAGTGGGGTATAGTCCGAATACATGCAGAAACAATTAATCATATTCGACGGAATTGCCCGTTTCTCCCCGTCCGGATTTTTACGGATACTGCCCCTTGTTATTTCCTGGAATTGTTCAATCAGCCGCTGGTCATAGGTATCATGCACATGGCCATAAAGCATATATACTTTAGGATTCCCATTTCCGTCCAGACGATACTGCCCGTTATAACACATGATAGGGTAGTGGCAGAGGATGACCTTCCGCTTGTTATCCTGCAGTTCCTCATAAGGCTTGATCCAGACAAAACGGCTGGCATTGTAGTCCTTATTCTTCAGGAACCGGTCATGGTTCCCCTGAATCAGATAGAGCCTCCCGTTCAGCCTCCCAAGCAGTTCATTGGTTTCTTCCGCTTTTCCCCATGACAGGTCTCCCAGAATCACAACCTCGTCATTCTTCCGGACTTTTGCGTTCCATTTCCGCAGCATGTATCCATTCATTTCCTCCACATCTGCAAATCCACGGTAATCCATCTTTGTATTCAGGTTCCCATGGAAGAAATGTGGGTCTGCAATATAATATCTCAATCTATCTCACCTGCTTATCTTGTAATCCTAGCAATTTATTTTGATTGCTGGCTGTTTATCATTCGCAATTAATAATCATATTGTATGTAATCAGGCCAGGAAAATCAACTACAGATTATCCCAACTACAGAACCCGCCACTGGCAGCTTCCTACGTATGCTATGGCAAGTAAAAATTCCAGCAGAGTAGTAACCCTGGCCGGAATTTTTCTTTTGCAAACCTACGCTCATAAAAAGCAACACAATCAAACGCATGCATTTTGTTCTGACGATGATATTTCCCTGCAATATGACTTCAGAAGGATGTCTGCTTTTTCCAGAAAATCCTTTCTTCTCGTACTCTCCTGATAGACTTCCCACAATACTTTATGTAAGTTCTCCATCTGGATGCCGCCGCAGTGCCTCTCCAGCATCTTCATAAAGAGAAGCGCCATAGTCTTGCGAAAGTCCTTTCCAAGCCGCAGGTTATCGCCTTCCAAACCATATACCTCCTGAATACACTCCAGCACAACGTCATAATCTTCCTCAAACCTCATAAGTACCTGATCCATTGACCTCTCCATCTCACAAATCCTGGCCATCTCTCTTACATCCGTACAATCAGCCCGTCAAGGCTCATCCGGGGCAGTTCTGCCAAATACCATTCATCACCCATCTCAATCCTGACCGGAACCCAGGCGTTGTCCACCTTCAGGTCAAAGCAGCCCCCACAGTGCAGCCCGCCGTAATACGAATCCAGACCGAACCGGATATCATACCGTCCGCTTTCTTTATCATAGAACAATGCTCCTTCTCTTTTTTCACTCATAACGCTATTACCTCCTCTAAAATTTATCTTTCATATAAGTAATAGTGTCATTTTTTCTGAGATTGGAAAATTTCTGCATTTTTTTCAAAATATTTTTTCCGATAGCGGTAAAAAGTAGTGTGAGATAATCCTAACTCCCGTTTCAGCTCTGCCTGCGAGATCTCACCCGCAGTCACTCTCTGGTAGGCTTCAGAAAATTTCTCTTCTTTGATTGCCGGCGGTCGTCCATAGTCATCCCATTCTCCACGGAGCTTCTTCATGGCAATGCCTTCACGCTGGCGCTTTTCTTTCTTCTGAATCTCGGATTCGCTGATGGAGGCGTAAAGCTCCAGCATCATGTTATTAATCGTTTCCATCATCAGGCGCGCCATGGAATTATCCATCTTAGACAGATCCATCAGTGTTGTCGGGAGTTCCAGAACCATCAGCCGGACATCCCTGCTCTGCAGTTTCCGGATCTGCTCCATAGTGTCCCGCTTATTCCTGCCTAACCGGTCCAGCTCTGTTACGAGCAGGATATCTCCCTCCCGAAGAACATCTTCCACAAGAACTGTGTATCTCGGCCTATTAAAGTTTTTACCCGTCTGCTGGTCCGTGAAGATATTTTCCAGTTCCAAATCATGCTCCTTGCAAAATATTTGAATCTCATGAATCCCCCTGTCAAGATGCTGATCCTGTGTACTGGTTCGATGATAACCATACGTAGCCATTCTTCCGCCTCCCCATAAAGCACCATACCAAACCGTGCTTCTTCATATATTTCTACCAGTTCTATACGGCAGACAGCACTAAACGCAACCTTCTAAGTCAAAAAAAATCCCCGGAAGATTACTCCTCCGGGATTCTTCATTTTTCTTTTATTTTATAAAATGGAAACCGTCTCCATGATTTATACCAAAATGTCCACACTTTCTCCGGTATATGCCAAAAGCCGTCATGTATACATTTTGGTACAGGATTTCCGCCTGTTTTCTGCTATGCCAAAAAGTATACTTTTTGAAATATATCTTTACTATCTCTGTACGTTCTAAAACAGAAAAGCGCAACTGTTTTTTTGTACGCACAACATAGGTTTTTTCGGGCAGAGAATAATCCCAGAGGATTACTCCTCTGAGATTGCAAATTTATATCCTGCGCCTCTGACAGTCTGAATATATTCAGGATATCGTGAATCTGTTTCCAGTTTTTTACGCAGGCTACGTATTAAACAATAAATAATAGGTGTTAGTCAAAAAATATGTTGGTCTTGCTGAGTGTCCAGATTTTGGGACACCCAAAGTAGTATCATATGATTATCTAATGAATTTTGAGGTGATAATCATATGAAAGATAAAATCAATACGCTGTTTGATTGCATTAAAAACCTATGTAACTCGGACTTGGAACGCATC
>CAJTCH010000069.1 GCA_910574715.1 Lachnospiraceae bacterium
GGTAAACTCATATACAAGATAACTCTTTCAGGTGGTTTGTATCTTTCGTGAGTTTAGCAACTTAAAGATACCATAAATTTGCATGAAAGAGTTATTTTTTTGTTAGAACTTTTTACTGTCCAGTACTTATATGAAAGCAAAATTTTTAGAGGAGGTAATAGCGTTATGAGTGAAAAAAGAGAAGTAGCATTGTTCTATGACAAGGAAAGCGGACGGTATGATATCCGGTTCGGTCTGGATTCGTTCTATGGAGGGCTGCACTGCGGAGACTGCTTCGACTTGAAGGTGGACAATGCCTGGGTTCCAGCCAGGATTGAGATGGGGGATGAATGGTATCTGGCAGGACTGCCTCAGATGAGCCTTGACGGACTGATTGTACGGATGTAAGAGAGGCATTCAGGTATTTGTGAGATGGAGAGGTCAATGGAACAGGTACTTATAAAGTTTGAGGCAGATTATGACGTTATGCTGGAGTGTATCCAGGAGGTATATGGTTTGGAAGGCGATAACCTGCGGCTTGGAAAAGATTTCCGTAGGACAATGGTGCTTCCCTTTATGAAGATGCTGGAGCGGCACTGCGACGGCATCCGGATGGAGAACTTACATAAAGTATTGTGGGAAGTCTATCAGGAGGATATGGGCGGAAAGAATTTTTTAGAAAAAGCAGAAATCATTCTGAAGCCATATTACAGGGAAATATCATCGTCAGAACAAAATGCATGCGTTTGATCGTGCTGCTTTATATGAGCGCAGGTTTGCAAAAGAAAAATTCCGGCCAGGGTTGATTATCTGCCGGAATTTTTACTTGCCATAGCATACGGAGGAAACTGCCAGTGGCGGGTTCTGTAGTTGGGATAATCTGTAGTTGATTTTCCTGGCCTGATTACATACAATATGATTATTAATTGTAAAAGATAACAGCAATCAAAGTAGAAATTGCCAAGATTACAGGATAAGCAGGTGAGATAGATTGAGATATTATATTGCAGACCCGCATTTCTTCCACGGGAACCTGAATACAAAGATGGACTGCCGGGGATTTGCGGATGCGGAGGAAATGAATGGATACATGCTGCAGAAATGGAACGCGAAAGTCCGAAAGAATGATGAGGTGGTGATTTTGGGAGACCTGTCATGGGGAAAGGTGGAAGAAACCAATGAGCTGCTAGGGAAGCTGAACGGGAGGCTCTATCTGATTCAAGGGAACCATGACCGATTCCTAAAGAATAAGAACTACAATGCCAGCCGTTTTGTCTGGATCAAGCCTTATGAGGAGTTGCAGGATAATAAGCGGAAGGTCATCCTCTGCCACTACCCTATCATGTGTTATAACGGGCAGTATCGTCTGGACGGAAATGGGAATCCTAAAGTATATATGCTCTATGGCCATGTGCATGATACCTATGACCAGCGGCTGATCGAGCAGTTCCAGAAGATTACAAGGAGCAGTATCCGTGAGAATCCGGATGGGGAGAGACGGGCGATTCCGTCAAACATGATTAATTGTTTCTGTATGTATTCAGACTATACCCCGCTGACGCTGGATGAATGGATACTCTGCGACAGGAACAGGAGAGAAAAATTATGTGCGGACGGTTCTATGTAGATGAGGGGACAGCCAGGGAAATTGAACAGGTAATCCGTGGTGTAGATCTGAGGATACAGAAAATGTACACAGGGGATATCTACCCGTCCCAGTCTGCAGGTATTCTGACTTGCCACAGCCAGCAGAAAAATCCGTTGTCGGCAGGTTCTGCAGCGGAAAATTCACCGGCATTGGAACTTACAGAAATGCACTGGGGATTCCCGCAGTATCAGAAGAAAGGGCTTCTGATCAATGCAAGAGCAGAGACGGCGCTGGAACGGAAGACATTTCGTGAAAGCGTATTGCACAGGCGCTGCGTGATTCCGGCCAGGCATTTTTATGAGTGGGATTCAGATAAGAATAAGGTAATATTTTTCAGAGAAGACAGGCCGGTTTTATTTATGGCAGGATTCTATAACCGGTTTCAGGATTAGGAGCGTTTCATTATTCTTACAACACAGGCGAACGCTTCTGTAAATCCTGTTCATAACCGTATGCCGCTGGTTTTGGATGAGAGTGAACTGGAGGACTGGGTTTATGATGACAAATTTACGGAGTATGCGCTTCATAAGACTCCGCCAGAGCTCTGGCGGGAACAGGAATATGAGCAGCAAAGCTTGTTATTGACATGAAAAAGAGCCATCTGAGATATAGTATCTATCGTCAGATGGCTCGGAAATTCAGTCTGTTTTGTTACCCTGTTGTTTATACTGTCTGAAGGTTCGCAAGCTGTTCTACTTCTGCCACACTAAGGGCAGAACATTCCGCAATCTCCTCGACCGTCAGCTTTCCCATTTTCAGCATCCTAAGCGCCGTTTCTCTCTTTGTTTCACTGATTCCCTGGCTAATGCCCTGACTAATGCCCTGGCTGATTCCCCTGTTTAAAATGGTTCTTGCTTCTGTTTGAATCAATGGTCCTCTCATCATAGCACCTCTAATCGTATCATATTGCAGATCCCGTTTATTTTATCATGCTTTTCACCCATGTTCAATTCTAATCCGATATTGTTTTCACGGTGTGGCATAGTTATTAAGAACTGAGGATTCATTAAAAAAGCCACCTGTTAAGATCAGATGGCTCGGAAATTCAGTCTGTTTTGTCACCTTGCTGTTTATACTGTCTGAAGATTCGCAAGCTGTTCTACCTCTGCCACACTAAGGGCAGAGTATTCTGCAATCTCCTCGACCGTCAGCTTTCCCACTTTCAGCATCCTAAGTGCTGTTTCTTTTTTGCTTTCGTTTAAAATAGTTCTTGCTTCTGTTTGAATCAATGGTCCTCTCATCATAGCACCTATGCCTTTCTGCACGTTTTCATACTTACGTGCGATTTCCCGGATCACATCACTTGAAAGCTCTATGATCGTCCGTTTGTCAAATGCGCCAATAATACCTTGATTTTCCAGATCATCAAGTCTTTCTAAAATTATCCGATATTCTGCTTTCAGTTCTTCCAGTTTCTGCTCATTGTTATTATATTCCGAAAAACTTTTCTCATGTGAGAAAATATAAAATGGAATAAGCATTAATAAGCGTTTTTCAAAGATTTCATCCAGTGAATATGACTGCACCTTCATAATCGGGACATCATACTGTACCGTCCCGCCAGGTGTTACGATCACATATTTCATTATATCCGGAGTCTTTTTATATGACCGCAGATACATCACTGCCGTATTGGGAAATGTTACCGTCAGAGTTTCTTCTGTAACTTCGCCCTCATCAAGCGCTATCTGGGCATCGTACTCGAAAAGCCGGATTGTGATTTTGCCATCTGGTAAGCTGCTTTCACATTCAAGATGATATTTTTTAACTATTCTGCCAATAATCTGAAAATTAGTATCTGTTATCCGCTCTTTGTCAGCCGCATCCTGCTGGTCTAAAAAGTGTTCATTAGGAAAAAAACGAATCTCTTCTTCTCCCGTATAATGTTCCTTAAAAATTTCATTGATTACAGGTATAATCAATTTCCGGCAGTCATTCAGGATTGTCCGGAACGCTCCATCATATATATTTCCCATATGTTATCCTTTCTGTTTAGTGATTTTATCATATCATTTTTTACCTTTAAATTCAAGTATAGCTGTCTTTGCTGGTATAACCTGCAGCGTTCCTATGTTGTTTTTGTGTCTGCTGTCATCTGTAATCCCCGCAGCAGTTTTTCAGCATTTTTCTGGAACTGTGGCAGGAATTCCTTTTCCAGATCATAACAGAGATAAAGGATACCAAAAACCAGGTTCCATACTTGCCGCATAGCTGCTTCGTCCAGGAATCTTTCTGCTTCCCTTATGAGCGTTACAAAATTCTTCTGGAATGTCGCCCATTCAATAAAGAAGTTATCATTAAGCGGAATACCAAAAGAATCAAACCATTCACGTAAGGTCTGTGTCCTGGTATTGTTCCCGCATTCTGGATTCATGTAAAAGTATTCAATCACTAGTGCTTCAGAAGAAGTTTCATCTTCCGGAAACGCAATGACACGTCCGATTGGAAACATGGCGCACATAGCAGGTTTTGCTTTGTGGACGGAGCATCTGCGGTTTTTTAGCAGAGGGCACCGCTTGACAGAACCTCTGGGTTTCAGCCGGATGATCGGGAAGTGCGAATCCGGTCCGATATACAATTCACAATATTGGTCGATGAATTCTTTTAAAGACAGCTTCAGTTCGTTTGCAATCCGGAAGAGATCCAGCGGTGTCAGCAGGATATCCTCCCGATTGATGCAGCATTTCCCGCATTGTGTGCAGTGAAAACGAAACGAATCATCGGCAGTCAGTTTGTTATGTTCAATAGCGTTCATGATTTCTTCCATTCTTGTATTCATATGTAGTCCTCCTTGATTACGGAACCATTGCCTTTAAGGAAGCAATCAGTTTTTGATTATTTTTTTCGTATTGTTCCTGAAACGGCTGATCCAGATCAAAGTCTGTGTATTTGTATAACAGAAAACAATGCCCTGTGCTTGTGTGTCTCTGGTATCTGCCTGAGCAGCTGCGCAATCTCGGATACTGCCGAAATGTCTGCATTGACAAATGTCTGGTCTTCCTGTGTGAAATATTGGTTCATCCAGTTCCGTGCTTTGAATTTCCTGCCTGTGAAATGGTGGTCCTTCTCCATACTGAGATAGTACTGGAAAGAGGAAGCGTCATCTGGCTCCGCTACCAATGGATAAGTACGGCAGGCCCGCGGTTTTGCTGCCTGGATCGTACACCGGTTGTCCTTTAGGAAAATGCAGGCATCGTCTGCGCCAACTGCCTTTAGTGTGTAGATAAAGTAACCGCACTCATGAATCGGAACCGGCTCTGCATACAGGGACAGTAAATGTTCTATGGAATCAAAAGATTTGTCCTGGCTTTGCAGGAACCTGGCGATCCGGTAGACATCTAGGCTCTCCAGCGGGACGCTGTCCTTTACATGCCGGCAGCATGCGCCGCAATGGTGACATTCAAAGTGTATCCGTTCATTCCACGCGATGGGAGTGGCGTTTTCCATTAATGATTTTTTCATTTTGTTTTTTCCCTTTCTTTGTATATATAAATGTTAAAGTGAGCCATTCTGGATGGAATAGCTCTTGTTTTAATCCCCAGTACACATTGCTTTTTCATATGCAAGAATCTGATCCCATGTCAGCCATTCGGGTTTTTCTTCGTCTGGAAAACTAAGCCATATCCTTTTCATGGATTCTATGTGTTCCCTTTCATCTTTTGATGATAAGACGTCAGGGTTTTTGTTGCCGTATCCAAGGTAATACTCGCAATCGCATCTGTATCTGTCCAGCATCTGATATTGAAATCTTTTATCTTTGTTAATCTGCTTTTCATTGGATAAAATGATGAATGGTCTCCGAATCGGCAGATCCGGCTCGCCGTCAAATGCATTATTGACTGCTGAGCATAGATTCGGCTTATTGCGGCCTAATGTAATATCCTTCCACAAACGCCCATTTTGATCTTCATAGACCGGACGTGACCATGAGTCCGTACCAATTGGTTTCAGTTTTAAAGTGTCGTTCTTGTTTGCTGGTGTATTCATATAAACTCTCCTTTCATTGAACAAATGTCTTTGAAAAAGCTTAAAGCATCAAAAAAACCCTGCTGGTAAGCAACCCGCCCATATTCGGAACCGCTTGCATTGCTTTCTTCCAGGGCATCGTCAATCAGATCCCATTGTTCAGGCGTGAACATATCTTCTGACAGTCTGCCGGCCTTTTCTTTAGCAGTTTGTTTTGATTTCTGGTACTTCCGGTCTTTTCTAAGAGTATCTTCCAAAGCGGTATCAAGCCTGTTTCGGATGATCTGCTGCAGGATCGAGTGCCGGAACTCCGATGCCATATCGGTATCTGCATCTATAGTAGATTCAGCATTCAGATCCACATCAGATTTGGTATTTGGATTTTCTTCCTTTGTCTTATAGTTATCCGAAGCCATACTATATCCGTTCTGGTCTCTTTCCCGCCAGATAATTTGGAACAGATCCGTAATTAACAGGAATCCTGCCTGCAGTCCCAGTTCCATGTACACGCTGGCATTTTCATCCACTAGCTCATTTGCCGCAGATAACAACACCGAAGCTCCGTCTTCATCATATTGTTTGGCAACCTTTTCGTAAGCCAGGTCTGCATCATCCAGACGTGCCTCGTAATTACGGTCATCCCGGTCTGGGACCATGCCGTATAACAGGTAATCTGCAATTCCTTTTACCGTTGCCCTCTCAAATATTTTCTCTGCAAATTTCATAATGTTTCCTTTCCGAAAAGAAAGGTACAGCATCAAGCCATACCTTCCCATTCTCTTATCTAATGATTCTCTTTGCTTATTCTTTTCGTAATCCATACAGTAAATATGCCACGCCTTTCGGATGGCGGTCATCAAACCAGTGCCAGAGTTCTATCCGTGTGATTCCGTCCGGAAATGTGATCCCCTGCAGTGTAAATGATTCTGCAATGAATTCGTCTCCGGAGTCCGGGACCTCCAAAGGTATATCTGAAAGCTCCTTCCACATGGTCTCAACTATCCGTCTGCATAGACCGGATTCCTGATCATAGTCACAGCCGTCACGGTTTACACATTCACTGCAGAGCAGTAAGCGCTTACCACAGGAAGGGCAGTTTGTCAGATACTCTTGTGACGCTGTATCCCATAAGACCGAAACCTCTGCATTGCAGTGCGGACATAGTTCATAGATCATTTCTTTCATGGCTGTTTCCCTTATTATGTAATAAGCAAGCGTTATGCAATCATCTCCAGGAACTGCTCTTCCGTCAGAACCGGAATGTTCAGCTCCTGGGCCTTTTTCAGCTTGCTTCCCGCCTTCTCCCCGCAGATCAGGTAATCGGTCTTTTTCGTTACGGAGCTTCCGGGTTTTCCGCCAAGCTCCAAGATCTTTGTGTTGATGCCGTCGCGGGTGAAATGTGTAAGCTTTCCTGTCGCAACAACTGTGCAGCCCATAAATGGATTCTCTTTTACTTCTCTCATGATGTGTTCCTCCTTTGATTTGAATGTTAATTCTTTTTGTAATTCTTTCCATAAACACAAGTTTTCTTCGTTGGAAAACCATGTGTGAATGTTGTGGTTCAGTGTCTCCCCGAAGTCCTCCAGCGCCGTAAAGTCATAACTGCCGACAGCAGCGGCTTCAAAGTCATTCAGGTTTCCGGAAAATACGTTATTTAAAATACGGCTTTTGGTACGCCCCACCATGGGGATATCCATTGCTACCAGAAAATGCACGAAGTCTGTCTCCCGGCTTCTGGTAATGGCGCTCCAGAGACGTTCATAGGATTTCTCACCAAATCCGTCCAGTGCAAGGATATCCTCGCGGTACTGATCCAGATGATACAGATCCTGAAAGGAATTTAGGTAGCCAAGTTCTAAGAACCGCTCCAATGTAGCCAAGGAAAGCCCTTCGATATCCATAGCCTTCTTACCCACGAAATGCTCAAACTTCCGCAGGATCTGGCTGTCACATAACGGATTGTCACAGTGGACAGTTTCCACGATTCTGCCGTCACTGGTTTTTCGTCGTTTGATCCGGGTGGCTGACTGGCAGCATGGACAATGCGGCGGGACAATATCCTGATATCTGCCCCGGTCCAGATTTTCCTCAATGTGAGGAATGATCATGTTCCGTTTGGAGATCAGAACCCTGCATCCCGGAACCAGTTCCAAATTCTTGATGAAACTTAGGTTATGCAGTGATGCCCTTGATACTTCACAGCCGTCGATCTCAACCGTGTCAAAAACGCCGACCGGCGCAATCTCTCCGAAACGGGTAGGCGTCCATTCTATTTCCCGTAAAATAGTTTCATACTGTTCATCCTCAAACTTGTAAGCAAGCCCATCCTTGTAATGATGTCCCGTCTTCCCGCAGCTTTTGGAGTAACTGAAGCTGTCAAAGACTGCAACGATGCCGTCAATCGGGACGTGCCGTCTGGAAGCTTCGGTTACCAGCATGTCGATACTGGTGGCAACCAGTTCTTCTGTCGGCGACGACCCTTCTATAGAAATATAGGGACAGGTATCGAAGCCAAGCTCCTTTAAAAGCGAAAGCCGCATCTGCCTGCTGTCGCTGTAGGGACTTTCATCCAGCCCTTCTAATACATTGAATGGCGAGAAATAGACGCAGCGTTTTGCGCAGATTTCCGGATTCAGGCTCCGTACTGTGCCTGAGACAAGATTGCGCGCATTACGGAATTTCTTTCCGTTGCTGTCTGTGAGTGTTTCCTTCAGGCGTTCAAAGTCATTGATGTGGATATAAGATTCCCCGGTGATGACCAGGCGTTTCCGGTAAGGGATTGATAAGGGGACATTCTGATAGGCAGGGAGAGTGTGGGTGATTTCTTCTCCGATTTCTCCATTTCCACGTGTGGAAGCCTGTATCAGATGCCCGTCCTCATACACCAGCTTGGTAGTAAGCCCGTCCAGCTTCAGCATCAGTAATGCCGGGTTTCTGGCAAGAAGCGCTGTGATCTCTGTTACCTGCTTGGTCTTATCTAAGGAAAGCAAAGGGATGGGATGCTGCACTTTTGAAAGGCTGCTGACCGGGTAATAGCCGACTGTCTGTGTCGGGGAATTGGAGAGGATGAATCCGGTCTCCGTTTCCAGCTGTTGAAGCTCATCGAATAGCTGGTCATATTCTTTGTCTGTGATCGTCGGTGAATTTAAGTTGTAATAAGCATTCCTGTGCTCATTCAATTCCTGCACCAGAGAAGTGATCTTTTGAATCTGGTTCATGATACTCGTCCTTTCTTTTGTTGGTTTTGGGATATTTCTAAGAGATGATTCCGGGTGAATGAAGAAGCAGGTTCTGCATAAAATATTCGCCTGTGCCCTGTCCGGATTTGCTGTAATAGTAAGCATGGTCGGAAAGATATTCCTCCGGATCCAGATACTCCTGATTGACCTCCTGTATCAGCCGGTCCAGTTCCTCTTTGGAAGGAGCCTTGGATCTGGGAAACAGAATTACTTCATGGATGCTGCTTGGAATAATGTAAAAATCCTCTTTAAAGAAATCTGCAATCTCATCCATCAGGTTTTTACAGGTCATTAAGACAGCGCCGCATGAGAAGTATTCGTTTGTTAAAAAATACATGTCCTTATTCGGATCATTGTCAGATATCGCAGCGTAGTACTCACTTTTTAGAAAGTCGCGATCCAGAAGATGCTGATTCAGATTGGCGAATTTTATTGGCAGCAAACGGTTATAATTTGCCAGCGCCTGCTGATGCAGTTCCAGAGTGTCAACGCCCCATTCCTTTAGTACCTCATCATTAACCGGCATACTCAGGAGCATCCTGTCGGTCTTCCCAATAAGATAATGGTAGACGACCGACAGGTCCTGGAATGGGATGTGTGGGGCTGTTTCTAAGAATGTGCGGTTTTTCTCTGTATTGACCAGCTTCATGATGATCCTGCTTTTGGCGGCGGAGTAATCAAGGAGTTTCTTTTCATCCACCTGTATTGCAGATAAAGATTGGTACAAGCCTGCAACCAGATCAATGACAGTATCAAGATCCTCTGTCGCCTGATAAAATTCATAGTATTCCTCTAGATAGATTGTGGGCGATGTATTTGCAGCCGGATTTTTGAAAACAATCCCGTATTTCATCTGCCCATTAGATTTCATCTGCTTTGTAAGACGGAGACTGACATTGCCAGGTTCTCTGCCCTGTAATCCCTGTAAAACTTTCCCCCTAAATGTTTCGTATGTCATTTGAACCCTCCTTTTCTTGTGGTGTCATCCGAAAGGATTGTATATTGTCCTCCCTTCTATTTGCGTTCAGGCAAAAAAAGAGAATGTACACCATAAGCATCCATTCTCCCATTCACTGCGGAAATCCTGCAAAATGCAGAAGGGGTATCTCATCTTCTGCAAACAAAAAAAGCCAGAAGCTCCTATGCCGGGCATAGTAATCCTTCTGACTTCATATACAAACCTAAACCGCGTGTGATATCCTTCTCGGACTGACACAAAAAATAATTACAATATCATATTAACACTATATATTGTACGTGTCAAACATTAAAACACAAAATATAGTTTATTTGATGAATATAAAACAAAATATAGGGAATACTATTACAAAGGATGCCAAAATATGGAAAAAGAAAATGAAAATATCTGCTTGATAAGAGAACGTAAGTTCTGTGTAATGGAATATAGTGTCAGCAATGAATTGACAAAATACGAAAAGATAAAAAGAACGGTGAGGATGGGACAGAACATGGATGTATTTACCGTATGCCCGGAATATGAAACCGAGCATTTTAAGATAAGGAAGCTGGAGGCAGTAGATGCAGAGGGGCTGTTTCCCTGTTATTCCGATCCGGAAGCTGCACGTTATTTCAACGGAGACTGCTGTGGGGATGATTTCTATTATACGGATAAGGAGAAGTTCCGGGGATGTGTGGAATACTGGCTGAGCCGGTATGAGGCAAGGGATTTTATCAGGTGGAGTGTTCTGGATAAGGGAACCGGGTTCTTGATCGGAACGATTGAAGTGTGTCCCTCTCTGAAGTATGCGGTTGACGGAAGGAAGATGGGAATTCTGCGGATCGATTTAAAATCAGAGTATGAACGCTGGCCGGTATTGAAAGAGCTGATGGATGTATTAATCTGCCACATCTACGAGGATTTGGAGGTTGCATCTATTATCATGAAGTTCCAGAAGGATGCATTTGAGAGACAGAAACTGATAAAGGAATACCAGTTTGTTGCTGCAAGGGAAGAATGTAATATCTCTCTGGAGGACTATTATATCAGGTATTGTTAGCAATAGGGATGCAGCGGCATATAAGGCAGATACCGTAATGAGGTTGTCATGCGCGTGAGTTTTGCAGGTAAAAATCACTTTTTGTATGCTGCTGAAAAGAGCCGCCCAATATGAGCGGCTCGGAATATTTCTTTAAACACAGCTTGTTTCTGTACATTCTTCAAAATATCGGTCTGCGATATAACCGGCAGATTCTACCCATAGGGTGTTGTCTGTGTTCTGAAGGGCCTTGTACGTTTTGGATTCATAAAAAGCCAAAGTTGCGTCTGGAAAATTCAAACCGGTTGTTGTCTGAATAATGTCAATCACATCCCGAATCTGGATGCACATATTCATAGTAATATCTTTTCCATTAAAAAAATACTTTCCTTCCATCATGAGAGAACCTCCTTGCAAATTTCAAGTATCTCCATAATTGCAAATTTATTATAACAAAAAGCATGCGCTTATCCAATAGGAAAAAGTAAAATATGGTCTTTTGGGGGCTTTGCTGACAGAAATGAGCCGCCCGAAAATCAGGCGGCTCAGAATACATTTGCGCTTTTGGATTTATGATAGGCGGGAAATTGGAATTTCCAGCTCTGTAATAGACCATTCCATCCAGTCACCATGTATGACAGCCCTGGCGCTGTATCCGCTCAGATAAGTATTTTCCTGTTCTTCTTCTGTCTGGGAAATGTGATCCAGAGTCATTCGGTAGCTTTTCTCCATCTTTTCATAGAGTTCCTGATAATCTGTGGAGACATCGGGATCATTCAGACCGTCTCCATAACTGCATAATACATATAGCTTCATACATCATTCCTCCTCGTCTGTTAAATCACTCAGGGAATAAGGATCTTCAAAGCAGTGGACTTCAATTCCTGTATCTCCCAAAAGCGCATCCAGCATTTCCAGTGTATCTGCGGGATATCCCATCTTGGCAAAGCGCTCCATCAGAGCAGCATCCGTAGTAAATAGTTCTCCATGCTCCAGTTTCTCACCTGCCAGAATACCTGCCGGTGTCAGGAACGCTTCATCTTCCACGGACACAGCATAATGGTCTGGGAAATACTGACCGGAATAATCGGTATTGATATAGGTGTTGCATCCCGGTTCTATGCTCTGCATGACAAAATCCACCTGATAGGCTTTGGCAATCGCTTGGTATGCTTCGTAAAGCGGAGACCATGCTGCAGAGGTACTGAGAAGGATGTTGTCCGGATTCCGTTCCATATAGATTATTGTCCCACGGAGAGAAATCCCCTCTGCAGAGATTTTCTTTAATTCAAACAGGTTCCCAATCCATGCAAGATCTTCATTGCTGCAGAAGGCAATGGATGTCTCCAGGTCTTCCCACAATGCAGCCAGATGTTCAGGATTGGATTGTGAATAGAAATAGACATCATCACAGCAGATATTTGCCATTACTCATCCACCTCCGATTCCATATTCCAGCATGGATTATCTTTTATGTATTTCCAGGTTTCATCAATGACAAGATCAAGGGTCACATTATAGGCAGTATTGGAATCTTCCATATCGTTATATAATTCATATGCCAGATCAAGAAGCTTTTTCTCCTCGGAAAGCGTTTGGTAAGGAAGGTTGCATAAGCCGATTTCTTCCTTTTTACGTTCCCTGCAGCGGCTGATAAAATCCATTTCCCAGTAAAGGCACTGCCGTATGCGGTAGATTTTCTCCGTTTCCTGATCTGACAGGTGTGCAGCTGTTTTCAGTTCCATATGTGTAGTCATAGCCATTCTCCTCCTTTTCTTCTTTGACTGATTCATCGCCTGGATGAATCCTTGCATTTGGATAAAATAAAAATTTCCACTGAAGATCTAACTCCTGATTCTCCCAGATTCCATCTCTGCAGATTTGCCTCGTCAAGGTATTATAGGTGACAGGTTCCGCATCCGGATTGTCCAAGTCAAACACCAGGCAGGTTTTCAGGTCGATGTATGGCCATAAGGCACATTCAATCTTTTGCCGAAGCTCCAATGCCATCTGATAAAGCTGCTCAACATTGTAGGTTCTGGAAATACAGGAACTCATTTGTCGATCTATGCCGGACTCTGCAATCACCTGGTTGATGACAGCCGCCTGCTTATCTAAAGAGATATCTGGATTTAGGATAAGATGATTGATAAGGACCGCCTTTGCAAATGCAGATGCAGTTTTGTTAATCTCCCGGATCAGAGCGTAATAAGGCTGCTGGTAATGGGATTTCAGGACTTCAAGAGGGATCATTTCACGGTTTTTCTTTAGGGTGGAAAGCAGCTTTTGAAGGCTGCTTCCCAGTTCTTGAATCTTTGTCAAGCGCACATCACCCCGCTTTCGGCAGAAATGGTTTCGTATCTGAGATGGTAAATCGTGTTGCAGGTCTCAAATTTTATACCGTCTTCCGCCACTTCCATAATCTTTAAGACCATAGAAGTTGTAAAGAACTGATGACGGGTACGGATCCATGCGTTTTCCCCGATACGGAGGGGCAGGGACGGGGTGCCGGTCATGGTGACGATGGTTTTCTTGACATTCTGTAATGGTTCTTTTCGGTGTCTTTTCATAGTAGATGGTTTCCTTTCTTAAAATTGCGGATTTGTTTAGTTCCACGTGAGATTTAGTTTTTCGTTTTTAGGCTACTGCATAGTTTAACTGATAGCATCCCTGGGCAGTCCGGAGGTACTGATCCGGATGCTCGTAGATGGTTGCCCGGATCCGGTCCTCATAGTGCGGGTTCTTCCACGCTTTGGGATGGTTCCGAAGCAGAGCGTATAGATCCGATAATGCCGCCGTCCCTCCCATGCTTTCCATGGTCATCCGGATCAGATGGTGCCAGGTAATGGTCTGAAGATCCGTCTGGCTTACCGACAGGCAGCCGTCCTGCCTGCAGGAAAAGGGGACTGTCAGGGAATCGGCTTTCTTTAGAATCAGCACATATTCCGTAACGACCGGGATGAACGGCTTTTTATACCTGCGGTTATCCGACACGCAGTTGAACTGCCCCTTTACAAGAAAGGATTCAAATTCGCCCATACGCATCAGGTCGTTCTGCATGCTGTAAAAATGACCGTCTTTCCGGATATCCCCAACCAGTACCGCAAGCCTGCCGTCCTTGCGTAACGCAAAGAAAAACTTCCGGATACAGTAATTCAATTTCTCCAGGAAGTCCTGATAGTTCTCACATCTCGACAGGTCATCCGGGTGAGGCTGTCCCCACATATTTCCGCTGTATTTGATGATGTCGTGGTACGGCGGATGAAAGAAGATCAGGTCTGCCGAGTCCTCCACATCATTTTTTAATGCGTTCCAGTTCCCATAGCCATAAGCAGGTACAGGATTCAGGTCATAAAGCAATGAACGTACCTGAAACTGGTCTGCTACAGTCTGGGAAGTGCCGGAACCGCTCATGGGATCCATCAGGGTAAACTGGCTTATATCTTTGCCGTAGTAACGCTTGCAGTCCAGAACATAGTGCAGGATGGAAGCAACCACTTCCGGAGAGCAGTTTCCTCTCCAGTGGTTATCTCCGCCATTTCCGCGCTCTGGAAACGCCATAAAGGATGTGAGCTCTTTGCCTACACGCTTCCGCAGTCCTTCTGTGCCGAGCATTCCGGCAATGGTCTGCCATTCCGGGCCAAATTCATTCTGAAGAAGCTCTGCCGCCCGTTGTATTTGCAAATCGTTCATAGGAATCCTCCTCTACATCAGGGCAAGACTTCGTAACCGCCGGCGCATCCGGCTGAAACGGCTTTCCACGCCATATACGGTGAGGCTGCATTTCTCTGCAATCTCCTGATATGTGTAGCCGTCCGCTTTCAGGCGGACCACTTCCTGTTCTTTTGGGGTGATATAGGCAAGCAACTTGACCAGCAGTTTCTGGTTATCCAGGGTTTCCGCTGCCCTCTGTATCCGGTTGGGGAGAAGCGTGTCAATGGACAGATATTCCTCCTCTAAGGGACCGGTAACAGCTGCCCGCTTCCCGCAGTTCCGGTAGGCATATTCATTGATAAGGCAGTCATTCATGTTCCGCCATGCGATGGTACTGAAGGCGTAATCGGATAATCTGGGTTTCTCCAGATATTCCTGTACAGCTAACAGATAGCCAAAGATGACGACATCATAAAATTCCTCTGCATCCAGCCTTTTTCTGGAGAGAAAATGGTCTACGATGTGATGGTTCTGCTCTGCAAACGTCTGTTGTTCCTGAGTTAATAGATGTATTTTCTTCATGGTATTTTTGATCCTTTCTTTTAAATAAATTGTAAGCTGTTTCATATTCAGCTTGTTTTCGCTAATCAAATTCACGCGCGATTGTGGCTGCAACTAACCTTGCACATCCGATCTCCACCTCGGTAAGCGGCTTTGCAGAAAGCACTGCTAATGCCAGAGGCTTTTCGGTGTGGACAGGGAAAAGTGCAGCGACTGGTGTGCCTGGACTGGAGGTAAGATAGACTGGTCTGCTCGTGTCCGGGAGATATTCTTTTTCAGCCTGGATGCAGGCAGAGAGTTCCTTGGAGACAGGGGTTCTGTCTGGAAGAAAACTTCCTACTGTATGAACGACCTGTGTATCAGAACAGAGGGCAACGGTATGCCGACTGCTGTTGTACAGGATGGTAAGGAGGGATGCGAGCCTGTGTGTATCTATTGGCAGTTCCCCGCATTTCCTAAGATGGATTTCCTGGCCGGAAAGCTCCGCTTCCAGAGAATCCTGATTCACAAGGTTTAAAATCTTACGCATCTTGGTCGGAATCACAATCCGTCCCTGCGCATCCAGTGTGCAAATATCGGTATACTTCATAAATTCACCTTCTTTCTAACGGAAAGGAAGCCGCCATTGGGCCGCTTCCTTTTCCAAAAATGCTCGTGCCTGAAATCTAAGCGGCATAGGTGTTTCCCTGCCCCTGATTTTGGTACTGGTTATTCTGTGTATTATTTTGCATATAGTACGGAGTCCGGTTTTGGTATTGTCCGTTCTGTGTATAATTCTGGGTTTGATCTTGGTACTGACTGTTTTGGGAATATTTCTGGGCCTGCCCTTGATATTGCCCATTCTGAGCATACCCTTGATCCTGCCCCAGATTCTGTGACTGCCAGTACTGCTGTTGTTTCTCATACGCCTGCTTTCCGTTTGCGATCAGTGACGGCGCCATACACGCTTCCCAGTTGGTGATATAGGAATCCGTGCGCTTTAGGAGCGTATAGAGGTCCATATCCGTCAGCTGGATAAACGCATTTTTCTCCGCGAAAAAGCTTCCGGATTTCATATAGGAACCGCCTTTCTGGTTCTGGACTTTCACGCCTTTCCCGTTTACAATCTGAATCCGCCACGGGCTCTTCATGGGCCGCCCGCTGGAATCATTAGTATGACGCGAAATGGAAAACTGCTGCGCCGTAGAATACCCCTGTGCATCAGGCGCGCCGTAGATCTTGCTCTGGGACCATTCAAATTCCTGGAACCCTGCAGTGATCCGGGTTAAGATAAACTGGATCTGTTCAGGAGCCAGGTTGAACTGGGCGATTATATTCTTATCGCCGGTGCCGTTGGAATAGTCCTGGATGGTGAGCTTGATCAGGGAATTTGCCTTATGGTCATTTTCCTTATACTCGCCTTTGGCATGGATCTGTGCATAGTGTGTCAGCGCAGCGCATTTCAACTGGTCATAGACGGCAATCAGTTTTCGGTCGGTCTGTACTTTGCAGATCTGAGGGGAAATCCTCGTCTGATAATTCTGATTCATGAATCAATGTCCCTTCTTTCTAAATATTTATTAAGCTGTTTCGTATCGTACCGTAGGAACCATCTCATCAGGTAATATACGGCACAATACGAATTTCAACATGTCATTATTTTAAATACTGCTTTACAAGAAGCGCCATGTTCTTCGGCAGTTCTTCGAGCTTTGTGATATCCAGAAATCCATCCTGATAGATCCGCTTGATGTTCTCCTTGTCGGAGCCGATAGCTGCAGCAAAGAGAATGATTCCCTTCTTTGAATATTCCTTCTTAATCCCGCGCAGATCCGCCTCCGCCTCAGTGCCGCTGTATCCATAATCAGCAGGCTGCCCGTCAGAAATGATGATGAGCAGCTTCTGGTTTTCCGGACGCTTGCTCAGATGTTCTGCCACATAGCGTAAAGCAGCGCCGTCCCGGTTGCCGTTTCTGGCACTCATGTCCATCAACCTGTAGCGGTCGGAAGTATCTATGGAATCAAATTCTGCATAAGAATACAGCGTCACCCCGGCCTCACAGTCCGGCGTGGTATGCCCGTAGATGGTGACCGGGATCTGCAGGCTTTGACAGAAATCGTAGAGTACAATCGCTGTCATCCTTGCATAAGTGATTCGGTCGGAGCTGCTCATGGAGCCGCTTTCATCGATCAGGAGTCCTACCGCCAGCTTTTGTTCTTCCGAAGGGAGCCTTGTCCTTGTAAAAAATGTACCGTCTTCATGATGCAGCGCCCTTGTATCCAGGCGTTTTCCAAACTGCAGGTTTTTTAACTTACCGCCTTCGCTTTCTTCCTTCAGGAGCGGGGCGATGGTCTTCTGTAACCTCTTTGAAGCTCGGAGAAGAGGCGGTGCAACGGACTGATATGCTTTTACCAGATCATCCGGTACACTGCACATCCGGTTTACTGTCACATGGATCCCTGCATGGGCATTACCGTAATGGATATCATTAGCCGCTTTCTGCAGTTCTTCCGTCATTTCCTGCTGGTATTGTTCCTCCGCTTTTTCCGTTGCCACACTGTTCAGGATACGGAAAAGGTCGCTGGCAGATTTCTCATAACCGGAACCCAAGTATTGGTGGTTATAAGTAATGCCTGGATTGTTTCCTTCTAAAATGGTGGAAGTTTTTGCAAGCTGGATCCGGTCGCCTTCTTCCGTCACCACATCCTGCACACCGGACATGATATTTTGGCGTGCCTGTGGAGAAAACTGCAGAGGAGAAGAAGAACTTTGTGCCTTCTTTCCGGCTTCCGCCTGCTTTGGCATTGCCCCGTTTTTGCCGGAGGGCAGAGGGGCGCCGCCCTGGATCTGATCGCCAAGGATCTCACTTAACAGGTTTTTCGCATCCTCCTCCGAAGCAGATTTAAGCCTGTCCCTGGTGTCCTCCACCATTGGCTTGATATACTCCCAGAGAATCCCCAGGATGTGGTTGGAGGCATGGAGCCGGTCTTTTACGTCATCCGAATAAATGGATTCTTCCACGAAAGGCACGCAGTCCTCCAGGTTATCCAGATAGGGACCGGTGTAACCGTGGAGATTATTCACTGTACCTGCCCTGCAGTATTGCAGGAGAAGGTTTGCCACAATGGAAAAATCCGAGAAGCCATTGTCAATCTGGCTCTGAAGGGACGGCATCAGTTCATTCATCCGCAGGCAGTTCAGCTCGATCCCCTGCTTAAAAATGCCGGGGTAGGCGTCACACATGCGGGCTTCGATGTAAATGTCTTCTAAAATATTGCTGATATGGGAGGCGCACTCAGAAAGCGTCAGGCATACAGCCTTGTCTTTTTCATGCACGGCTTCCAGCATTTCCTCACAGCTTTCCTGGTACTGGTTATCGAAAGAAGGTTCTTCTGGATAGAAGGAGCCGTTCTCCATGCTGCGCAGATATAACCCAAGGGTTGTAAAGTCTGTAAATAAGAGATGGGCCGTTTCATGGCCGTTCATTCCCACAAGGCTTTCGGAGCGCAGCATCTGGGACGGGAAGCTTTGGGTAATGTGGTTGCCGGCATTGATGTGGATCTTATAGTTATCCGTGTATGCAAGTCCGGCGCCATCGGAAGCGTCCCACTCCATCAGCGTCTGCAGTCCCTGGCGGTAGCGGCCGGTAGCCGCTTTCGCCATAGAGGACAGGTATTTCTGGTAGGCAGAGGACAGGAACAGTTCCTCATCCGTCAGGGTAAGGGTCTGATCCTTGATCATCTGCTGTAGTTTTTTCTGGTTGCTGTTCAAAATTCATTCATCCTTTCTTTAATATAGTTTTTTATTTGTAATCGCAATCGTTTTGCAGCCGACTATGAAAAGCACGAAATCATATCATTTCTGCTTATTTGTCAGGCATCTGCTTGTCATGCGCTTAAAATACCTTTTCCGTCAGGAGTTCTTCCATGGTACAGCAAAAATACAGCGCCATACGGTAAGTGATATAGGTCGGCGGAAGGACTTTGCCGGATTCGTAATTCATGATGGCTTTCCTCGGTACGTGCAAAATTTTCGCCAGCGTTTTCTGGGAGAGCCTCCATTGTTTGGATTTCCTGAGATAAGAAGAAATTATTTCCCTGGCTTCCGATTGCACCAAGTTCCTCCGGCGGTTTCCCGCTTGTTGGTGACTCCAGTTCCAGATATGCCAGGATTGCCCGAAGCGTCGCCGCATGGAGTGTGGAACGCTTCTGGGGCTGTATGCAGTGCTTGGAATAAACATTCTTAAATATCGGGTCGTCTGTATAATCCTCGAACGGTTCCGGCAGCTTTCGCTTAAAGGACCAGTTTGGTAATAAATTTCCATTTGCCATAATCAATCTCTCCCTTCTATGCCCAGGATAATTCCAGGGTGTCATTGGTTTCCACTGCTTTCAGCTCATCACGGGTAAAGATGTCCATGAGGGCTGCCCAGTAATCTCTGGGCGGGAAATGCTGGAAGGTATCTTTTATTTCCGGGGTATTGTTCGCATAAATAAATATTTCGCCGGATTCATTGATAAAAAGCTTCTGATGTCCCCTTGCCTGCAGGTCTCCGATCAGCTCCGTCAGTAACGGCTTCCCGATGAGGGAATACCAGGATTCCGGATCCACATGGATGGGAGGTTCTGCCGGATTTTCAGGATGATCAGTCTTAGCACCATCCGGATTCTTCTGTCCCGGAAGGGGCGTGAAATCCGTAATGGTCATCATGAAGAGCTTCAGATGCCCGTACCGGTCCAGGGAAACATCTGCAAAGTTATAATCTCCCGTATGGAAGGTCCGGATGCGGATGATGTCACAGCTTAACAGGGACTCTGCCTTGATAGGCCGGGTATACTCCCAGGATGCATCCGGGTAAGCTGCCTTAATCTTATCCGTGACCTGGTAACTGATCTGCCGGATCAGCAGCGTCTCCATGTCAAAGAAAGGGGGGGCTCCTTTTGTTTCTTACGCTTATGCGTGTAAGTATTTCTTAAGAAAGACGGGGCTGAGATATGCGGTAACATGGGCATCAGGAGGAAGAGAAAGCTTCCTGCAATCCCGGTGATTGCAATGCCGGCAATGACAGACCGGTCTATTGATTCTGGAGTAAAGAGCAGAGCCAGGAATAAAATAATGGCGACTGCTTTTATCATTTTGATACTTTTGTGTTCTACTTTTCTTGTTTTCATTTGGAGTTCCTTTCATATAAATAAATTACGTTTAAAGATGATTTGCAAAAAAGGAACTGCTGTGTTCAAACGTAAACACGCAATTCCTTTCGTGAAGTGATCTGCAGGAGCGGCTGTCGCTGGCAGGCTCCATAACCGGGTAATTCTGAAGTTATGCAGTGAAGGGAAGCTGTGAGGCCATGCCTTCCGGGATATTGGTAAACCCGTCCCCGGTAAATCCGCCCTGCGGCGGTGTCTGGCCGTACTGGGCATTCCCTCTCTGCTGCTGGTACATCTGGTTTCTAGACGAACCATTCTGTGCAGGGGCGTTTGCCTGGTAAGAACCGCCTTGCGGGGCTCCTCCGTTCGCAGGCTGCGGGCTGTTGCCCATGTTGCTGCCTCCATTCGGATAGCTGGTGCCTGCAGTACCATTCCCGTTATTCGGATAGTTGGCACCTGCAGAGCCATTTCCGTTATTCGGATAGTTCGCGCCTGCATTGCCATTGCCACCATTTGGATAGCTTCCTCCAGAGGGATTACTGCCGCCCGGATAGTTGCCGTTTCCGGCAGCATTTCCATTGGCAGGATATGCGCCTCCCTGTGCAGCACCGGCAGGATTCTGATAACCGCCGTTTTGCGGCCCTGGATTCTGATAGCCTCCAGATCCCGGCGTAGCCGCGCCTCCATTGTATGGCGGTGCGCCTGCCTGGTTTCCGCCTGCATCTCCTTCTGACTTATTGGAAAGACAGAACTGCCAGTCCCGTACATTGATCTTGGCACCGGAACCGGCTT
>CAJTCH010000070.1 GCA_910574715.1 Lachnospiraceae bacterium
AATTTTACAAAAATCTAAATGGATTAACAGGTGTAGCACGGTTAAAAATGGCCATTTTTTAGGGATTATTGCTTTTAATAACTAGTTTTTGAATGTATTATATAGTTTTGGGTGAGTTTGCGGGTCTATTCTATAGTCCGGTAAATTGGGAAAGTTTTAATAAATATTTTCAGTCATAAATACCGGAACGTTTAACCTTTCTAATTCTTCCCCTACCTCCCTTTGTAATTTTGTTGTAGGCACTACAACCATAAATGATTTCTTTTCGTAATTCTCTTTCACAATATTACAATAGGTACTGGTTTTTCCTAAAGCAGTCTGAGCTGAAATCAAGTAAATTCCTTTCTCCTTGGCCTGAACAGCTTGTAACAGATAACTTCTCAAAATTTTCTCCGCTTCTTCTATCTCACAGTATCCCTCAATCCTATTCTTACTAATTTTTTCAGTTACTTTGTCTAAAATCGTAGGACTTCTGCATTTCTCATAATAGGGGCAATTTCCGTTTTTACAGTGCTGCGGTACATAATGGTATTGCTTTAGATACTCCCAATTTTCCTTCCATTTCTCAACATGGTTGATATTTCCGGCAAAAAATAAGTTCTCGCCCCCGCTGATAGATAATAAATTCGTGGCAATCAAAAACTTCTGTTCATGTGTAATATTTTTCTCATAAAAATCTTTGAAAAGCGGACATTTTTTCAATAAAATCTTCTCTGATATCCCCCGTACTTTCTTTCGTTTCTTCTCCCCATTTTGCCGTCTACACATAGAATGGTTGTGTGATTCTTTTTCTATAACATAAAAAAGTGAGGATTCTGTTGCATTCACCCTTATCATATTACTGGTCATTGCAAGCAATTCCTCACTTTTTATACCGCTTAACACCTCTGCGTGTATACACAGCTTTCCATTATTCACTTGTACCTGCATTTTTCTGCCAATCTGTTCAATTTTTCTACGGTAATTTTTCTTATCTCTGCTTTTTAAATAGGCTTGCAAACTCAACGAAATATCAACCAGATTAATCGTTGCATTGCTATCAACAAATTTCAAATCATTACCGCCGAAAAACATTCTCGTTATATCCTTACAGCTCTTATCCGACTCTGGAAAGATTTCCAGCAGCATGTACATAAGAGCAAATGCAGCCTCCTCATTTTGTATCTCACAGTCGTTGATAAATACCACCCGAAATCTTGGGCTTTCCTTTGTATTGCTGAACGTATTGTATATCATGGACGGATGTATATCATATTGTTTTGCACGTTCCATGAACTCATCAATCGTAAATCCTTTATCAAAATCCAGACAAAATACTTGCTGGCTCACAAAATTCTCCTTCACTCTCCTGCCGTTAAATATGGATGTGGTGAAGGTCCTTCCCTTTTTCCCTACTTCTTGGGCAAATCTCTCAATATCAATCTCTTTAATTTTATCCGTAATTTCATTGCTGATTTTACCAATCTCACTTTTTTTAGGTTTGGAACGGTATTTTTGGTTATGTAGATGTATCCTTACTTTCATTTTTTCCTCCGGATTATTGGACTTTATGAAACAGTTATCATCTTTGTTAATGATTACCGAAATCCTTTTCCAATAATCGAAGGTAGTCTTGTTGTGTGAGGCTGCACGCCCGCACCTTTGCTAGAATCATTTCTTTCCAAAAATCCGTAACCTGCGGCGCATTGTACACCTTTGATATATCTGTCGGTTTATGTAAAACAATCTCAATACTCTGCTTTTTTCTTGACATCACAACCCACTTTCCGTCAGTCAGGTTTCATAATATGTTTATGAAACTGCTGGCAAATTATTCTTTATGGGTTGTTAAATGAGTTGTTTATATTTATTTCCAGGTACAATTAATATACTACAACAATTTATTTAATCTATTTTTTTAATAGTATACAAGGTGACTATTCCTTTTTGTTCACTTCCTCTTTTTATTTTCAATACATAAGGCAACCCTGCCTGCGTCATGCACCGTTCAAATATTTTATCAGAAATTGTTCTATCATTCTTTTTTATAGCATCTTCTTCACCATCTTTGAAATCTTTGTCTCTACTTAAAAAATATAATAGAGGTTTCCATATTTTTAGTTTCCATTCAATATTTTCCTCTCTTGTCATAGAGTCACCTAAAACTTCCTTAATCGCATTTTCTAATCTCTCTCTATTCTTAGATAGCTCATCTATGCTCGATTCTTCAATAACGACTTCTACTTTATCGTGCGAAACCCCCAACCAATCCGCCTGTTGCTTTACAAATGCATACTCATCGTTTTCCATTTTTTCTATCATATCTTTGTAAAATAACTTCAATTTAAGGTATTTCTTTATTGCTAAAGAATTAAGGGTTATAATCCCTCCTAAAGAATAACAAAATTTTCTAATATATTGACTAGATACAGTATCCTCTAATATTTCATTCAATATATCCTGTTGTTTCCATTCAGTTGAATAAAAAGTTTCTTTTGTATTAATAAATAGAGTCTCCACATAACTATACAAATAATACGGATTACTCACTAAACAATATGGTTTATCTAACTTTCGCAAAGTGTTTCTATGCCGTTCATAACATTTTAGTATATTTTCAGTATACATTTTTCTTTTTCTGAAATGCTCTACATTTTGTTTACAAATATATAATTTTACTTTACCTCCATCCGTTCGCTTCCTGCCTAACATTTGTAGAAACATTTCGCGTGTATCTGCCATTATGACAATATTTGTCAAGTTAAAATCTTTGAAAGATACACCATTATCCATAACCGCAGTAGAAATTACCACCTTTCTACTTGAAAATTCTTCGTTTACAATTTCATTCACACTTTCTTTACTGTCATCATTTTCATCATATTTCGCATCCAAAAAAATTACATCTTTTTCATTGATTATTTTCTTTTCTTCTTCTGAATCATTTTTAGTCAGCAATCTTTTTCTTAAATCTTTCCCCCGTTCGATACTATCTACAAAAATCAACCATTTATCTTTTTTATCGCTTCCATTTCTTTTTATTAAATGGGCCAAGTCTTCAATATTTTCAAAAATCTCTAAACTTATATATCCATAATCAGCACTTATGCTATATTCCCTTTTTCTTTCATTAGGAGGACACACAAAAATCTGCTCGTATGACATCTTTCCTTCGGATTCTCTTTGTTCTTCCTTTACAAACTTATCTACTTCTTCTATCATTTCTTCTGGCGTTGCAGATACATATATCTGTAGCTTATTGTCAAACACTTTTCTCAGAACTGAATATGACAATTCTGTATTTGTATTAAAATTTGAATCGGCATAAAAGTAGTGACACTCATCATAAATGACACAGGAAAAAAAATCCAAATAGTACAATAAATTTTTTGGTTCTTTTCCTTTAATTTCTTTTTCAATACTTTGATATGTTTTAATATTTATATATTCATTTAAGGTACACTTTACCTTCCAATCTGAGGACTCCCTGCACAGTTCTTCTTCCACATTTTCTAGTTCTTCTTCTAGTTGCATTTTTAATATCCGTCTATTAACTAGATAGAGAATTCTCATATTATTCTTTATTGCCCATTTCAGAAATATATGTAATATAAAATAACTTTTTCCGCTACCAGTAGGAGAAGTAATAAAAATAATATTTCTATTTTTCCACTCTTTATATTTTTCTCCTATTTCATCTGAAACAAACCGTTTTTCAATCTTTTGTTCTTTGTCCTTTTTTTTGAATTCTTCTTGCATGACTTCTCCTTAAACTAAGTTTTTTGGAATTTTGGATTGATTACCATATAGCCGATTCCAATTTCCAAGCATTTTAACAAGAAAACTAATAATTGTTATAAAATTCCAACTATTTCTCACGCCTTCTTTATCATTTCACCTATCCAAACAATATCTTTTATTCAATCTACCACAAATATTTTTATATTTATACTAAATTCTGGAAATTAATAGTTTTTTTCCAGTAACCAAAATGTAATTTCCACATATTCACTTCTATCACCCACGAGTACTTTTGTCAATTCGCCTAATATACTTGAAGCAGAGGCTATGCAGTTGGCATAGGCACAACAAATACCTTATTTTACCACTGGAATCTGGAATTTGAGGCATTTTCCAGATTCCAGTAACCATTTACAGCCTCCGCCCCTCCCTTCTGCCCTCTCCATATCCATCAATGCCCATCAATATTTTCCGGAAACCGCCCCCTCCTCATATTCCTTATAAAACTGCAATGATATATCCGCCGCAGCCGCAAGCTATTCTAATAAATCCTCTGCTTTACAACCGAGTGTCTGCGCCAACACAAACAAGTTACTTGCAGTTGCCTTGTTTATATCCTTTGCCCGCTGTTCATATTGCTGAATCATTCGGAGTGTTACCCCTGATTTTTCAGACAGCTCTTTTTGTGAAAGTCCGATTGCCCTGCGTACTGTCTGCAATTTTGTAGGTAAGTTTTTGCGTTCAAGTATAGAATTTGCTATATCAACAAACTTTTCCTCCGCCGCTTCGTGCAAGGTGGGGTATAACTTATAAATTTCATTCATTGGCAGATATTTTTTAATTTCCTTAAAACTCTTTCCTGTATTCCATTGATAAAACGCAAGTATCCAACCGCACCAATATTCAGGTGAGTAGTCGTATTCAATCTGTGGTGCAGACAAATCAATATTTTCCCTTGTACGATTTAAAACTTCCCATACAAGCTCTGTTCCCGAAAGACCTGATACGAACTTTGGAACGCCGCTGGCAAATTGTTCTGCAATACCGCTTATAATAAACATATCAAGAAAATCATCCATCGGGATCTTCAAGACAGTTGCCGAATAATCAAATGCTTCGCCAAGGTTTCTCATAGCATCATTCAGATAAAGTTCATCGTAAGCGTATATCATAACTTGTCATTTCCTCTCTAATAATATCTCTCATATAAATACCGTCAATATCTTCTTTTTCAAGCTCTGCAAAAAAAGCATTACGGGCTTCATCATCTCTCATTTTTCTGCGGGCATAGTAAATAGTATTATCTGCCAATTCAGCGGATTTAAACTCTATTTGATTAAATGCTTTTTCGTTTTTTAAAACATACTGCTCACCGAGTTTGCCAAGGCGCATAGCATAGTTTAACTGGTTTAAAGAAATTTCGTTACTGATAAATGCTCTTGCAAATGAGAAATATGAATCATCTGCACGGTAACCGATAACTAAATCATATTCGCTGATATCAACTAAAAAATACTCCTTCAACCATTGAACACCTCTGCGCATAACAGGAGTTGACACACGGAAACGACGATTTTCCATAAGCAGAGCAAGCCAATGAAGAATCGTATATTCTTCTGAAGATAGATTTAAAATCTTCAAACCTACTGTATCAAGCTCATATTTGTTCGCAAAACCGTCAACACCTTCATTACAGGACCATTCCTTTGCAAGCTCTATATGTTCGGTACAATAAAAGCCCTGACCATAATCATTATAAATCTTGCCTTTTCCGAAAAGAGGCTTTTCAATTTTTCCGTTTGAACCGTGATATAAAACAATCTTACTCATAATAAATCTCCTCGTAGTATCTCTCAAGAGTTACTTATTTGTATTGTATCCCTAAAGAGTTAGTTTGTCAATAGCAGTAAAAAAAGGAGCAAGAAAACTCCTGGAATCTGGAATTTGCGGCGTTTTCCAGATTCCAGTAACCATCTACAACCTCCGCACCCTCCCTTCTGCCCTATCCCTTTTCCATATCCATCAACGCCCGCCAATATTTCTCCGGTAACCGCACCCATCCTTCCTCATATTTCTTATAAGACTGCAGCGGTATATCCGCCGCAGACGCAAACTCTCTCTGTGACATTCCCTTTTCCCGCCTCATCTCTTTCAAAAACTTCGGAACATCTGTACTATCCATAAACTTATGATACTCATTACAAAAATAATATTTATCCATCCCCAAATATACCGCCATCTTCTTTAGCATATGCACGTTCATATGTTCCTCAGGAATTTTACCATTCATGTAATTGGATATAGTTTCGTTTGCATACCCGATCGCTCTGGCTATCTTATATTGCGGAACCTTTGCTTTCTGCATACAATACCGGATCCTGGTCGAAATACTCTGCTCAAGCTTCGCCTTATCCTCAAACATCCCCCCGAATACTTTTGCCGATTTGGTTAAAACGGCGCCCTTTGTTTCCACTGCTATACCATCGGCAAATCTACCCTGCTCTCTCTGATCTCCGGGCTCATCGAACCGGAAAAGGGCTATATCAAGATCAACGGAAAATACCATAAAGAAAGCACGACAAACGTAGGCTACATGCTTCAGCACGATGAACTCTTTGAATGGCGTACCATCTACAACAACGTGATCCTCGGCCTGGAGGTCCAGCACATGCTGACTGCACGGACGAAAAAACGCGCCCATGACCTGCTCGACCTCTACGGCCTGCGGCAATTTGAGACCTCGCGCCCTTCCGAGCTGTCAGGAGGCATGAGGCAGCGGGCCGCACTGATCCGCACCCTGGTATTAGAACCGGAGCTTCTGCTTCTAGATGAACCCTTTTCCGCCCTCGATTATCAGACCCGCCTGACTGTCGGCGACGATATCGGGCAGATCATCCGCAAGGAAGGCAAATCCGCCCTGCTCGTAACCCACGACCTGTCAGAAGCCATCTCATTGGCAGACAGGGTGATCATACTCTCAGGGAGACCCGCTGCCATCAAACAGACCATACCGCTGATCTTCGCCTTAGATTCCGACACACCGCTAAACCGGCGCAATGCCCCGGAATTCAAAACATATTTTAATCTTATATGGAAGGAGTTGAATACAGATGAATAATCTGTCAACAGAACAGCAAACATATCTCACCAAACACCGCAGACACAAAAGAATCGTCCGTATCTCCCGGGTATTGATCCTGCTTGCCTTTTTATTGATCTGGGAATTAACCGCCAGGGCCGGGATCATTGATTCCTTTATCTTCAGCAGCCCCACTAAGATCGCACTCTGCTTCTTTGGGATGCTCCTGGATAAAAGTATCTTCCTCCATCTGGGCGTCACGCTGTATGAAACGCTCTTAAGCTTCCTTCTCGTAATTGCCATCAGCATCCTGGTGGCAGTTGCGCTGTGGTTCAGCTCCAAGCTCTCTGAGATCCTGGACCCTTACCTGGTGGTGCTGAACAGCCTGCCCAAATCCGCACTGGCTCCGCTTCTGATCGTATGGCTCGGCGCAACAAAGACTACCATCATCGTCGCCGGGATGTCGGTCGCCATCTTCGGAAGCATTCTAAGCCTCTACACCAGTTTCACCGTTGTAGACCCGGGTAAGATCAAGCTGATCTACACCCTTGGCGGTAACCGCTTCCACGCACTGTCAAAGGTGGTGCTGCCAAGCTCCATCCCCGCGATCATCAGCAACATGAAGGTCAATATCGGTCTCTGCCTGGTAGGCGTGATCATCGGGGAATTCCTGGCCGCAAGAGACGGACTGGGGTATCTGATCATTTATTCCAGTCAGGTATTCAAGATGGATTGGCTCTTAATGAGTATCGTACTTCTCTGTATCATGGCGACCTTGCTCTATTCCCTGATCAGCCTCTTAGAGAGGTGGTGCCTGCACCGATTTTAATGCACATGCCTCAAACCGCACTGCCACACGAGACTTTTCACATAAGTCTTCTGCCGGATATACGCGCACAAGACGCCAAACAGGAGATGCCCCGCACCTCCTGCCTACATACTATCTTAATATTAAGACTATTTTATGATTTCTTCCCGGCTACAAGATCATAACTCTCCGCAAGCATACGCTTCACATCTCTATCCGGAATACTTCCGTCCAGAATGACCGTATTCCAATGCTCTTTATTCTGATGATATCCCGGTATCACGGACTCATAGGCTTGCCGCCAGAAGTCACGCCACTGCGGATCCACCTTGACATTCACCCGGACCGTGCCGTCCTTCCACTTATATGTCCAGGCAAATGCCTTCTTATTCTTCCTGTACCGGACAAGCTGCCAGTTCTCATCATGGAACGGCGCATCCTGATACGTGTCCGGCAGCGACAGACAATATCTCAGAACCGCTTCTCTGTCCGTCATACTCTACACCTCCTATTCTTCAGATGGAATACCCATCCCGTCAATATCTGTATATAACTTCGCAAAATCTGGCTTTCATTCCCCCGGCAGATTCTCTATACTGATGTCATACACGGAACGCCGCTGAATCAAAGCACAGGGGCAATACATCAACCAGGAGGTATCACAATGGAAAATAAAAATCATTTATATAAAAGAATCGGTATGACGATCGTCGGGTTAGTATTATGCGGTGTAAGCGTAGGCTTCTTGAAGCTTGCCGCATTCGGCGTAGACCCGTTCCAGTCATTCATGGCAGGCTTAAACGCATTGATCCCGGTTCCCTTCGGAACGCTTCATATATCCGTAAGCATCTGCCTGCTGCTGTTCATGTTGGCCTTTGACCGCCACTACATCGGATTTGGAACCATTTTCAACCTTTTCCTGCTGGGCTATATCATTGATTTCTCTACCGGCTTCTTGCAGGAATTGTTCCCGGCTCCTTCCATGGGAGTACGCATAACTGCCTTCCTCATCGGGATCGGCATCATATGTATCAGCTCATCCTTCTACTTTACCGCAGATATGGGCGTATCTCCCTACGATGCAGTCGCGCTGATCCTTGCAAATAAATGGCACGCCGGACCATTCAGATATATCCGTATCTGCACCGATTTGATCTGTGTGACTTTCGGATGCACACTCTATCTGATTTCCGGCGGAACCATGAACGGCCTCACGGCAATCGCCGGACTTGGAACGATCATCACAGCGCTCTTCATGGGATCTCTGATCGAATTCTTCAACCATACGGTATCGCAGCCATTTTTGAACGGAGAATCCCTGCGCCTTCCTGCGATCCGCAGACACCAAAGCGCTTACTAAGAGAGAATCTTCTTCCTGTACTGGCCGGGCGTGCAGTTCATACGCCTGGCAAATGCAGCGGAGAATCGGCCGGGATTCCCGAATCCCACCAGATACGAGATCTGCATGATAGAATACCCATCCTCCTGAAGGAGCAGAAGGCCTTGCGTTACCCGGTAGTCCTCCAGATATTGGGAAATGGTCTGTCCCGTCATACTCTTGAAGAAGCGGCAGCACCCTTCCTTCGAGACAGATATCTTAGAAGCCAATTCCGTAAGCGGAAGCGGCTTGGCGTAATTTTCATGGATCGCATCAAGGAGTATCTTAAGCCGCAGCAAGGCCTCTTCGTTCGAAGATTTCACCGAAGAGAACAGATGCCTGCGATGCACAAGCAGCTCATAGAACAGATTACACAACATCCCCTTGATCTTAAGCTCCACGCCCGGAGACGCTTCCTCATGCAGCGCGTCGATCCGGCGCATCACCTCTACAGCTTCCTCCGGAAGCAGTATCCCCGCAAGCTCCGGCGTATTCATGTATGGATTCAGGAAATTCTGATAGATCGCACTGGCCGGCGTTCCATACAGCAACGCCGGAGAAAATATAGTGGTCAATGCAACCGGTTCTTCATCCCCAAGCGCCATGATCGTGTGCGGTACACGTGAATTGATCAGTATTCCGTCTCCCGGATTCAAGTCAAACGCGTGATCCCGTACCTGATAACGGATCTTCCCCTGGATAATAACCGGTATCTCAAATTCCTCATGCCAATGGCAACCCACATACCGATTAAAATAATCATTCAGATGATCATGATTGATCTCTAACGGGAACTGCATCGTCCCGTGCTCGGACAATTCCCGATGATTCTGATCTGTCCGGACTCTGATGGACTGCATGAACCTCACCTCCTGGCTGTCGAATTTCAAATGTATACTGATAAAAAAATTGTCAAAAATGCCCAAAATAGCATTTACCCAAAAAAGTTCTTGCAAATATCCGGAAATTTGTTATAATATTACTTGTGGCTGTGAGTAATATGCCATATGCTGGAATAGCTCAGTCGGTAGAGCACTTCACTCGTAATGAAGGGGTCGTCGGTTCAAGTCCGATTTCCAGCTTTCAATGAGAGAGGTCATAATCCTTTAGATGCGGAGGATTATGGCTTTTTTATTATCTCTAAAGACTTTACACTATAATCACCGATTGATATAATGAATATACCAAAGCAAACGGCACGAATAAAAGGTGGTGAGGATATGCCAAGTCAAGCAGATATTGTCAGAGATTCAATTAACGAATTTTCCAGGATTCAAGACTGGATGATATTAGCAAAAAAGAATGACGATCTTGAAACATACGAACAAATACACAAACGTTATGTTGAATTGAAAGTTACATTGTCATCTTTAAGCGTTAATATTACAGAGCTTGATAGAATAGCAGCAAAATAAGTTATCTCTCAAAAGGTGCAAAGATTACGGTTCACACCTACAGTGCTCACAGCAACGAATCCGGCCTGTTTCAAGTTGCCTTACGGCAAGAGGCCGGATTCCTGCCCGTGTGAATGTTAAGCCGATGCCGAACCTGACCTTTCCCTGCTTACAGCAAAGTGATGCCTGTCATTCATGCATATGCACCGTCAACTGCGGATACGGAATCTCTATTCCATGCTCATCCAGCGTCAGCTTAATCGTCTCAAGCATCCTCCATCTCGTCGGCCAGAACTCCTCATTCTTCACCCATGCCCTTGCACCAAGGATAACCGCACTCTCCGCCAGTTCATCCACAAACACATTGATCTCCTCATCCTTCATCACACATTCATCTGATCTCAGGATCTCCTCGATCAACGCCTTCGCCTTCCTAAGGTCCGCCTGATAAGAGATGGACACCTTAAGATCAAGCCGTCTCTCATCCTTCGCCGTCGCATTCGTGAGGCTACTGTTGGTCAGCATACCGTTAGGAATCACGATGGTCTTATTGTCAATGGTACTAAGCTTCGTGTAGAAGATCTGTATCTCCTTCACCGTTCCCTCGTTCTTGTTCGTATCTTCAGAGATATAATCCCCCACCTCGAAAGGCTTAAGCAGCAAGATCAGGACACCACCTGCGAAGTTCGACAAACTCCCCTGCAGCGCCAGACCGATCGCTACACCTCCGGACGCGACCAACGCCGCTACCGAAGCCGTATCCACGCCGAATTTCGCCGCTATGCTGAAGATCAGCAGCGAATACAGTCCCACCTTCAGAAATGAATCTACGAACTGTTCCACTCCCTTATCCGCACTGGAACGCTCAAGCGAACGCCGCACCAACTTCTGGATCCATCTGATAACAATCCTTCCGACGAAGAATACCGCCAGCGCGATCAGGATCCGCACGCCAAACCCCGCAAGCTTAGGAATACTGTCCTGAATAAACTGTGCAAGGCGCCCCACTTCCTCCACCGTATCCTGCGTCACCTCTTTGACTTCTACGGCGGCAGTCGCCGCCACATCACCGGCTGTAGTGATTCCACCTCCTGCTTCAGAAGGCATCGGTATTACCATACAATCTCCTCCTTACTTACATACATATGCTTCACTTCGCCTTCCTCCGCTAAGGAATCAATGCCAGAAATGCACTGAGATTCCCCCGCGCCGTTCCGGTACTTCTGTGTGAAAACAGGATATCCGGGTTGCAATGCGTACAGAGATTCGTCACTGCTATATTCTCCCCTTGCACCCCTGCCTCCGTAAGCACCGCCTGATTGGCTCTCCAGAGATTCAGTTGATATTTCCCATCTGCTTTCTCATAGAATAATTCCGGCCACAGATCCTTGTCGAAATTCTCCCGGAACTTCTCGATCACATCTACGTTTACCTCATAGCAATCCTGACAGATCGACGGTCCGACGGCGGCAACCACCTGCGTCGGATCTGTCCCGTACTCCTCACGCATCCGTTCTATGGTAACCTTACCCATCTTACCGACCGTACCGCGCCATCCCGAATGGGACAGCCCGATCGCCCGGTGTACCGGATCCACGAAGAATAACGGAACACAGTCCGCATAGAAAGTCACCAGACAGATCTCCGGCACATTCGTCACCATCCCATCTGTCTCCATGAACCGCTTCCCTCTGTCTTTAGCCTCCACCACCGCCACATTCGTGGTATGGGTCTGGTTCGTATAGGTCATATCCTCTGCCCTGACTCCGATCGCCTTCGCGATCCTGCGCCGGTTCTCCTCCACCGCCGCCGGATCGTCCCCTCTCGTGGTGCTGATATTCATCGTCGCGCAGTGCCCCGTACTGACCCCTCCAAGCCTGGTAGAGAATCCATGCCTGACCGCCCCCGTCTTCTCAAGCAGCGGATAAGCAAGATAAGGCACGCCGTCCACGGTCTTCTCTTCAAATATATGTTCCTGGTTCTTATATTTTAACCCAAGTGCCATTGATTTATCCTCCTAAATAGTCAAACGCATTAGGATACAGCGTTACCGCCTCTCCTTCAAAGCTTACCACGTCAAAACGGCACGCCTGATCCGCAAGTCCATGGCACGTAAGATAATACAGAGCACATTTCGAGATACGCCGCTGTTTCCGCGTATCAACCGCCTCCGCCGGATGCCCGGTACTTGCGTCTGTACGGTACTTCACCTCACAGAAGACCAGATACTCTCCGTCTCTCGCAACGATATCGATCTCTCCCGCCCTGCATCGGAAATTATACTCCAAGATCTCATACCCCTGCTCTTCCAGGTACGCTCCTGCCTTCTGCTCATATTCCGCGCCCGTCTTATGATTGGTGCATCCAGCTTTGCCCCGTTTCATACGCCCGCCTTTCCTCCCCGATGCATCACTTCCTCATCCGGTTGACAAAATTTTGTAATAAACGTCCTCCTGTGGATCGGGGATGCCCCCAACTCCTTCAAGCCCGCAATATGCGCCTTCGTTCCATACCCCTTATTGCTCGCGAAATCATAGCCCGGGATCACCTCATCATATTCCACCATCAGCCGGTCCCTTGTGACCTTGGCAACGATACTGGCGGCCGCAATGGAGACGCTTTTTTCATCTCCCTTGATGATCGGCACCTGGGGGATCGTGATCTCAGGTATCGTAACCGCGTCGTTGAGCAGCACATCCGGACGGATCGAAAGCTTGCCGACCGCTATGCGCATCGCCTCATACGTCGCCTGAAGGATATTGATCTCATCGATCCTCTGCGGGCTTACCATACCGATTCCCACAGCGAGAGCCTTCTCCATGATCTCGTCATACAGGACTTCCCGTTTCTTCCCGGACAATTTCTTCGAATCATTCAGATACAGGATCTCACAGTCGGCAGGCAATATCACCGCTCCGGCCACAACCGGCCCCGCAAGCGGCCCCCTGCCCACCTCATCAATCCCGCAGATATACCGGCACATACCGTACTCCTTCTCATAAGTACGCATTGCCTCAAGCCTTGCCCGTTCCTTCGCAAGCTTCTCCTGCTGCTTCCGAAGCCTCTCTTCTTCTCTCTTATTCATGCCTTATGACTCCCAGCCTGTCAAACGGGAAGATACGGACCCATGCTCTCCCGATCAGATCTTCTCTCTTCAGGACCCCTACATTCGGATCCCGGCTGTCCGAGCTGTGGTTGCGGTTGTCTCCAAGCACGAAATACTCATCCTCACCAAGCACGATCGGCTCCGCCGCGATTCCCGGCGACTCCATCACCGCCGCGCCGTAGATATCACTCTCTAGCAGTTCATTATTGATATAAGTATACCCGTCTATTACCTGAACCGTCTCTCCCGGCATACCTATGATCCGCTTGATATAATATGTATTCTCTTCATACTGATAGGGAAATACAATGATATCAAACCGCTTCGGCTCCGCAAAATGGTAGGACAGCTTATCTACAATTAGATTATCCCCGTCACTCAACGTCGTCTCCATAGAAGAACCGCTGACCCTGGTTCTCTGTCCCACAAATGTGATGATCAGATAGGTCAGTCCGATAATGACAACGATATACATGATCCATCCACCCAAAATGCCAAATATACTCTTCTCTTCTTCGTTTCTGCTGTCTGTCTCCGTCATCGCTACTGTCTCCTTTTCCTTCCCAATTCTACCACATTTCCCGCGGATATTCCAGTGTCAGTCTTCCCAGTCTTCCGTTGCGGAAATCATCCAGCAGCAAGACGGCCGCCTTCTCCGTGTCGAGTTCATTTCCCCGAAGCCTGCAATGCCTGCTTTCGGCGATCCTTTCAAGCATCACATAGGCGTCCGGATCTGTCTCCAGATGATACTTCTCTTCAAGCACCCCCGGATAATACTGCCCGATCAGCCCGATAAGTTCCGCTGCCAGCTCCTCAGTATTGAGGATCTCATCTTTCATGGAACCGATAAATGCCATCATAAGCCCTACTTTCTGATCCTCGAATTTAGGCCACAGGATTCCCGGCGTATCCAGAAGCTCCACCTGCTTATTCAGCCGGATCCACTGCTTCCCCTTGGTAACCCCGGGCTTATTGCCTGTCTTGGCGCATGCCTTGCCCGCCAGAGAATTGATGAATGTAGACTTGCCCACATTGGGGATTCCCACCACCATCGCACGGACCGGACGGTTTAAGATTCCTCTCTTCCTGTCTCTTTCTATCTTCTCCTTACACGCCTCCTTAATGATGCCATGAATCGGCTTCATGCCGTTATTCTTCCTGGAATCTACCTTCATCACAAGAAAGCCCTTACTCTTAAAATACTCTGTCCAGGCATCGTTCCATTTCTCCTCGGCAAGATCTGCCTTGTTCAGCAGGATCAATCTGGCCTTATTCCGTCCCAGCTCGTCGATGTCCGGATTCCGGCTGCTTAAGGGAATCCTTGCGTCCACAAGCTCGATCACCAGATCGATCAGCTTCATATTCTCCTGCATCATACGCTTTGCCTTCGTCATATGCCCCGGATACCATTGAAAATGCATACTTTTTACTCCTTATCTCACGCTGCGTTGCCGCATCTCGTTTATTTTACCCATCCAAAATCTTTCCTTGGGGAAATGACAAACCATGCCTTCCCATAGATATATTCCCGCTTTACATTGCCTACATCCGCATTGCGGCTGTCCTCGCTGCTTGCACGATTATCCCCCAGCACAAAATACTCATCCTCCGCAAGCTCTATCTTCTCATTCGCGATCCCCACCTCAGTGATGTCCGTCGTCTCATATTCTTCTTCCAACTTCTCGCCGTCTATATAGATCCTGTTCTCAATGATCTCCACACTCTCCCCAGGCAGTCCAATGATCCGCTTCGTATAATAATGTATGTTCTCATTGCCCTTGGGCTTAAATATAATGATATCTCCCCGCTTCGGTGCCATGGCATTATATACGATCCTGTTCACCAGAACGACGTCACCGTTGCTTAGAACCGGCTTCATGGAATCCCCCACTGTACTGACCTGCTGTCCGAAATACCACACCCACACAAACGCCAGCAGGCAGACCACGCCTATCTTGAAGATCCATATGGCAATCCCCGCAAGGAAACCCAGATCTATATGAAATTCAAACTTTTTCTTCTTATTCTTTTTAAATATCCGTCTCTTCCGTCTGCGTCCCATGATTCCTCTTGATCTATCCGCTATAAAATAAAGAAGGACAATATACAATATGTACTTGTCCTCTTCATCCTGTTTCTTATTTTACTAACTCTTTTACCTTTGCTTTCTTACCAACCCGGTCTCTTAAGTAGAACAACTTCGCTCTCCTTACCTTACCTCTTCTTACCACTTCCACCTTCTCAACGTTCGGGGAATGTAACGGCCATGTCTTCTCAACACCGATTCCGTTAGAATTCTTTCTTACGGTAAATGTCTCTCTGGAGCCGCCTCCCTGTCTCTTAAGTACAGTTCCTTCGAATACCTGGATTCTCTCGCGGTTTCCTTCCTTGATCTTACCGTATACCTTCACGGTATCTCCAACATGAAATTCCGGTACAGTCTCTTTCAACTGTTCTGCTTCAATCTTCTTGATAATATCGTTCATCGTGTGACCTCCTTATTATTCGGATGTTCTTAATACCTTGTACCAGAGGACCATCTCTTTTCTTCACAACGTGTTATATTCTATCATATTTGACAGCGCTTGACAAGGGATTTCCCCAAATAATTACTCCTGAAATTTTATCACCATTTCCTTCTCTGCCCAGGTAAGCTCTGCTTCTTCAAGCAGATCCGGACGCAGCCGTGCCGTCCTTAACACAGACTGTTCTCGCCGCCATTTCTCAATATTCGCATGATGCCCGGATAACAAAACTTCCGGCACACGCTTCCCATGCCAGACCTCCGGCCTGGAATACTGGGGATACTCAAGCAGATTATCCTGGAAGCTCTCGAACTCTGCCGATACATCGTTGTGAAGGACCCCAGGCACCAGACGCGAGATTGCATCCACCATGATCATAGCCGGAAGCTCCCCGCCCGTCAGGATATAGTCCCCGATCGACACATAATCCGTCACGATCTCCTCGAGCACACGCTCGTCAATTCCCTCGTAATGCCCGCATAAGAACACCAATTCTTCTTCGGCGGCGAATTCTTCCGCCATCTTCTGGTTGAATGTCTTCCCCTGCGGAGACAAGCAGACAACACGGGGCGTCTTCCCTTCCTCTGCTCTTCCTCGAACATCCGCCGTCTCTTCACCGCCTGAAGACGGCTTAGGACCTGCCGCCGATATCTTCTCCTTCACCGCCTGATACGCCTGATACACAGGCTCCGCCTGCATCAGCATCCCGGCGCCGCCGCCGTAAGGATAATCATCCACACTGTTATGCTTGTTAAAAGCATAGTCCCTGATATTGACAGCGTCAATAGATAAGATTCCCTTCTCCACAGCCCTTCCGATAATGCTGGTACAAAGTCCCTGCATCACCATCTCCGGAAACAATGTCATAATATAAAAATGCATAACTCAAGCTCCTTCATCGCGTACCGCCACATTTCTCAGATCAGTCCATCCATCACATGGATCCTCATCTGTCCGCCCTCAATATCCACATCCAGAATACACTCCCTGATCGCCGGGATCAGCACTTCTCCCTTCACCGGATGGTCGATCACATATACATCATTCGCACCTGTCTCCATCACATCCTTAAGAGTACCGAATTCCTCGCCCTGATCTGTCACAACCTTCATCCCGATCATATCTGCGATAAAATATTCATCCTCCTCAAGAAGAACCGCGTCTTCACGTTCGACCAGAAGCGGACATCTCTTGTATCTCTCAATATCATTTATATTATCATAGCCCTTGAATTTTAAGATCACAAACTGTTTGAAAAACTTGACATTCTCAATCTCCAAAGGCAGTGTCTCTCTCCCTGTATCAAGCATCACATGCTTCAATTCCACGAATCTTCCAGGATCATCCGTCGTAGGGAATACCTTTACCTCTCCTCTGATCCCGTGGGTCTGGGTGATCACCCCGACCTGTAATAAATCATCCATCCTTCTTCTCCTATTATGAAAACAAGGACAGGCGTTCATCTTATACGTCTGTCCTTCGTCCAAGAGGAAAATCCCTCTTCTTGCTAATCCATGATATCAACGATAACCTTCTTATCTTCTTTGGCAGCCGCCGCCTTCACAACCGAACGAATCGCTTTGGCGATGCGTCCCTGCTTCCCAATTACCTTTCCCATATCAGAATCGGCAACATGAACTTCCAGGACCATCGTCTTCTTCTCCTCTCTCTCAGTCACAACAACGCTGTCAGGATCGTCCACCAGGGCCTTCGTAATAACTTCCACCAGTTCTTTCATAATCGCGTACCTCTAAAATAAGATTTACATTCAGAATCTATTTCTCAATGCCTGCTATCTTAAAGATCTTGCTTACAACCTCTGTCGGCTGCGCACCATTATTCAGCCACTTCTTAGCCGCCTCTTCATCAACCTTGATCGCGCTTGGATCACAGTTCGGATCATAGGTCCCGATCTCGTCGATAAATTTACCATCTCTTGGGGATCTTGAATCAGCTACGATAATTCTATAGAAAGGAGCCTTTTTCTGTCCCATCCTTCTTAATCTGATCTTTACTGCCATTGTATTTCACCTCCATAAAATATTCTTCTATAAATTACATCTATATAACGCGCCGAAGACGCGGTATACCATTATCAGAACGGCAAACGGAACTTTCCTTTCCTGCCGCCTTTGCCCATCATCTTCATCATCTTCTTCATCTCGCCGAACTGCTTCACCATCCGGTTGACCTCGCTGATATCCACACCGGCGCCCTTCGCGATCCGATGCTTCCTTGACGGGTTCAATATATCTGGATTCCTTCTCTCCTCCGGAGTCATGGAGTAGATCATAGCCTCCATCCGCGCCATGCCCTTCTCCGCCTGGGAAGTCTGCTCATCGTCAAGCCCCTTCATCTTACCCATACCGCCCATGCCGCCAAGACCAGGAAGCATGTTCATGATACTGCCAAGACCGCCCATGTTCTTCATCTGGCTGATGCTCTCTAAGAAATCCTCGAAATCAAACTGATTCTTCTTAAGCTTCTGGGTCATCTGCCTTGCTTTCTCTTCGTCGATCTCAGCCTCCGCCTTCTCAATCAGAGTCAGCACATCACCCATCCCAAGGATACGGGACGCCATTCTGTCCGGATAGAACTGCTCCAGATCAGATAACTTCTCCCCCATACCTACATATAAAATCGGCTTGCCGGTAACGGCCTTAACAGAAAGTGCCGCACCGCCTCGGGTATCACCATCAAGCTTCGTGACGATCACACCGTCTATCCCCGCCTTCTCGTTAAATTCCTTCGCAACGTTCACCGCATCCTGACCAGTCATGGCGTCAATGACCAGAATAGTCTGATGTACGGTTACCGTCTCCTTGATCTCCTGAAGCTCTGTCATCATATCCTCATCAATATGAAGACGCCCGGCCGTATCCAGGATCACAATATTATTCCCATTCTTCTGGGCATGCTCAAGAGCAGCTTTTGCGATATTGGCAGGCTTGTGATTCTCTCCCATGGCGAATACTTCTACGCCCTGCTTCTCACCATTCACCTGTAGCTGCTTAATAGCCGCCGGCCTATATATGTCACAGGCCACAAGCAGCGGTTTCTTACCCTTAAGCTTGTACTTGCCCGCAAGCTTCGCGGTGGTGGTCGTCTTACCGGCTCCTTGAAGACCTGCCATCATGATCACCGTGACCGCGCTTCCCGGCTGCAGCTTGATCTCCGTCGTCTCGGAACCCATCAGCTTCACCAGTTCTTCATTCACAATCTTGATGACCATCTGCCCCGGATTCAACCCGTTCATGACATCCTGCCCGACGGCGCGTTCCTGAACGCTCTTGATAAAATCCTTGACAACCTTGAAATTAACATCCGCCGCAAGAAGCGCCCGCTTGATCTCCTTGAGGGCTTCCTTGACATCCTCCTCGGTAAGGCGTCCCTTGCTTCGCAGATTCTTGAATATATTTTGAAGTTTCTCTGTCAAACTGTCAAATGCCATACAAAAACTCCTCTGTTACAGCTCTTCTATAATCTCACCGGCAATCCTGCGGATACTCTGTATCCATTCGTCCGAATCTTCTGTCTGATACTCCTTAAGAATCCCGTCTATCCTCTCCACCTTCTCCCGGACTGCCAGGAACTTCTCTACCAGATGAAGCTTCTCCTCATATCCTCTAAGCGCCTGATTGCAGCGCCTGATCAGATCATGGACTCCCTGACGGCTGATACCCGCCTCCTCCGCGATCTCCCCAAGGGAGAGATCCTCCGACACGAACCGCTCATAGATCTCCTTCTGATGCTTCGTAAGTAATTCACCATAAAAATCAAACAGCAATGTCTGCTCCAGAATCTTATCCACTTCAATCACCTTCGCTATCATACAACAAAAAGGGAAAGGTGTCAAGTATTTTTTCTTTACAAACAAACGTTTGTATTTGCTCGTCTTGTTTTATCTTCCTATGAAATCAATATTTTTTCATACTTGTTCTTATCGTCTTTTATCGTCTAATTCCGTGTTACTGCAATAATTTGCAACAAATATTGCAACAAATATTTGCAAATCCCGAAATTGACACGGTCATCAAAAGCCAAGGAAATATTGAATGAAAAGGGTGTAAATACTATTCCTACCGTTACAAAATTATGATATTTTAATTGTCTGCACTACTTTCTCCTGTTCTCGCTTTTTATTTTCTGTCAGGTGAGTATACGTATCCATCGTCACCGCCGTAGAAGCATGTCCCAATATTTCACTGACTACTTTTACATCCGCTCTAGCAGAGTAAGCTAGACTGGTATAGGTATGGCGCGCCATGTGGGGACAGAAATTTTCAATTTTTTCTGAGTGATTTTTTTCTGCTTCTTTATTATATTGCTCTACAATTCTGTTGATAAGTTTTGCAAAACACGGCTCACTCCAAGCATTTCCTATTGTATTTCTCATACTTCGCAACCTGAATTTGTGCTGTGTTAGTTGAAAATACAGAGAAAATCAAAAATAAAAAGGTATAAGCACTCTGTTTTTGTTATAATGGAATTAGCCGAAAACCATTTAAAAACGGAGG
>CAJTCH010000071.1 GCA_910574715.1 Lachnospiraceae bacterium
ACAGCATTTCAAAGCTTCGGATGAACAGATCAACGGACTGCTCTGTACATTTATCGGCAATCTCCCCACACCGTGGAGAGAACGCTTTACTATGCCCACTGCGGCATAAAGCTATTTTATTTTTACTATTGCAAGGCTTATAAAATCGTAATGATAAGCAGTTTTAGGTTGCGAAGTATGAGAATCTCATTTACACAGATAGACAGATGCATCCCCGCGGGAGTGCTTCCCTTTTGAATCACCTTTGAAATCGTGTCCGCATATTTCTCCGGCTGAAGTTCCTTGTATTTCTCTTTATAATTTCTCGGATGCGTTCCCGCATACCGTACACGCCTCTTATGCTTTTCCTGTTCACCCATAATGTCTTCTCCCTCTGCGTTCTATTGTGTTCATTAGGTCAGTTTACAAGAGACTACACGCAGACCGTGAAACGGGCTGCTGACAACAAACGGCGCTATGCTCCCGGCAAGGGGCATAGCGCCGTTTTGTTGTGGGGGTATCCAAAGGGGGCGTAGCCCCTTTTGGCACACGACTTTGCGTAGCAAAGTGTAGTGTGTTATACGCTCTGTCGGCGTTGCCGTGAAAATGCCGTTGCCGCCGGGGAGGGCAAGGGTATTTGAAGCGGCAGGAGAACAGGCTGTGCTTGCGGGGCGGGAGGCCGCAGGCGCAGGGCTGGTTTCATCAGCAGACAGAGCGTATATGAAAGCCCCCGTTCCTCGTCCCCCGTTTGGACTTAGGGCCAACTTGGCCCGATGTTGTGTATAGACACTCGGCAAAGATAGCAGAACGGACGGAAACCGTCAAGGCTGAAATGAACGGGCTTGCGCCCGGCCTTGACCGCCGCCGTCCGTCCCGCTGAATGGGTAGACAAGACGGACAATCCCATACTGTGCTTGTCCGCCATCAAAGCTATTTTGGAGTTGTCCGACCTCTCAGAATTGGAATGGGCGGGAAGCCATTTTAGGGCTTTCCCGCCTTGATTACCCATCAGCAAAGACGGGCGAGACTGTCAACGGCGGTGCATTTATGCGCAGTTCATCTTGTCGTTGACTGGCTCGGCTGGCTTTGCTATCTCCCAGACGAGGAATTGTTGAAAGATGTTATAATGAAATCCAATATCTTTGTATTATTCCACTTTTACTTAAACCTACTGTATCAGAAATTTCGTTCTCCAACATCCCACCATTTTTAATAATCGTTCTTTGTGAAGCTACATTTCCTTTATCGCAGGTTAATAAAACCTTACTTTCTCCGAAGTCGCGACAAATGGGCAAAACCAGTTTTAGCATTTCAGACGCGTACCCTTTTTGCCTTTCTGATGGACGAATACTATATCCAATATTGCCCCCATAATTTTTAAGAAAATCCGATAATGGGTGACGAAAATCTATCATTCCGACAAGAAATTTGTCACTTCGTCTTACCGCTAAAAACACTTCTGATGGAACATATCCAGTTTTATACTTTTTTCTTAATCTTCCTTCAAAATCAATCCATTCATCAAATGAATAGACATCTTCAAGTCCTGCACAACCGTCAAAGCTATCCCCATTTTGTGACATTTCTTCTTTGTATGACATTACTTGTTCTGCATAAAGTTTACATGGCCTAACTAACATCAATCCACACATTACTTTTTACCTCGCAATTTCTCGATTGTCGCTCGCTATTTCCGTTTTCCCCGTTGCGGCACATAGCTTTTCGTCAACTCGGATTTTTGTACAATCCGGGTCAGCCATTGTTTTTCTTCCTCCGTCAGCTTGGTGTAGCGCAGTTTTGTCTGCTTACAGAACACCATCAACAGGTGTTCCGCCCGACTGCCCTTGAAGCTCGCCACTTCCTCCAAATCCCGCTTGAGTTCGTCCACAATGGTATTCTCCGGGGCGCTGTCGCTCCTGCCCCTGTGGGCTTGCCGTATGTCCTCCATGATAGCGTCAATATCGTGATGTACCCGGCTGCTGAAATAGTCGCCCTCTCGTACATGGGCAGCTTGCAGCACACCAGCGGTCTTGTCATGCTCCCCCGGCTGATACTTCTCCACGATTTCAGCCCTCGCCACGTCTACCCATGCGTTCAAGTTCTGTATCTGTGTGGCGGCGATACCCTCCACATAAATCTGTATATCGGCCAGCAGCTTCACAAAATCCGGGTGCGCCGCCAGCTCACAAAGCAAGGCGGTGTCAATCCGTCCGCTTTTCAACAATTCAATCATATCGTCACTCAAACGCAGGTCTGCAAGATCGGCGTTTGGGTGATTTCTCGTTTCGTTCAGCCCTAACAGATAATCAGCGGTCACGCCGTAAAACTTCGCCAGCTTGATAAGGGCATAATGGCTGATGTCCTTGAAGTCGTCCGCTTCATAGCTGCCCAGCGCAGACTTGGAAAGCTGTGTCTGCTCCGCAAGCTGTTCCAGCGTCAGTCCACGTTCCACACGCAGGTCTTTCAGGCGTTCCTGTATAGTTAAAGCCAAGCTATCCCTCCTTGCTTTGCCTCCTCGATAAACTGGGAGTTATCGGGCTTAACCTTCCTGTCGCTATGAAGCCGACTTGCGTGCGGTAACTTCTGCACAGACCAGCCCAGCTATATACTCTGCTGTTTCATTTGTCAACAGGAAGAACATTCCGTCATTACGGCATTTTTTATGTGTATCGCCATTCAAGGTATAAACAAAACCTTTCACACAGGTATCACTACAAGCATTAGGGTCAATAAGCCGCTTGCAATCACGAGAAGCAGTCATTTTCTTTTGCATATCAGCAGGCAGAGAAGCGAGTGTATCCTCATACTTGCCAGCATTGTCACCGTAAATTCGTGCCAAAACACCTGACTTGCGAAACACCCAATTCATTATTGTTTTCTTTTCTAGTTGGTATGAAGCCGCATAACCGCTTTTTACCTCCTTTATTACGAGGTCACAACCCTGTTCAATAAGTTTGTTATTAAGTTCCTCAACAAACGCTTGGTGTTCTGGCGCAACTGCCGATAGAAACTCTTTGAATAAAACCTTTTCTTTTGCCATTATTTTTTCCCTCACAACTTCATATTTATCGTTCTGCTTTTTTTCCATTCTACCACAAATCCGAGAGCGTGGAAATAGTGTGTTTTCCAGCGGTATTTCCAACCTTTCGGATATACGGGACGGGCGGTCAAAAAAGTGTAGACTTGTGTTAGTTCATCGATGGACAAGCACAAGTGAATGACCGTCCGAAAGAGATATTACCGGCTGGGGAAGCACGCCATAACGCCGCCACTTCTGGACAAAATGTCCAGAAGTCACTTCGGGTCAACTTGGCCCGAAGCAGGTCAGCGTACCAACACCGGGACACGCCGCAGGAATGGGGCAGGAACGGCTTTCGGGGAGAACGGCAGAATATGAAAAAGCGGAGGAACGCATGAGTAAAAAACCACCAGAGATAGAGCGCACACCGGGCGGCGGCTTGCCACGCATGACCCCGGCACAGCGCAGACGGGCAAACGCCCTTGTTCGGAAAACCTGCTGTAACTACGATAACGGCAACTGCCTGTTGCTGGACGATGGTGAGGAATGTGTCTGCCCACAGACGATTTCCTATTCCGTCTGCTGCAAGTGGTTCCGCTGGGCGGTACTGCCACAGGACAAGGCGCTGGAAGCGGAGATATTCCGCAGCGTCAGCGTGAAGCGGTGCGCCGAGTGCGGGGCGGCTTTCGTCCCCCGTTCCAACCGGGCGAAATACTGCGAAGCCTGCGCCAGACGGGTACATAGGCGGCAGAAGAACGCCAGTGACAGGAAGAGGCGCAGGGAAACGGACAAATAGGGGCTGACAAAAGCCCATAAATCAAGGACTTTTCCGGGCTGTCCGGGGCGGGGCTGTGTGTTTGTAGGCTCCACCCCGGAAACCGCCCCCGAACCGTCCGCAGGAGGGAGGATTGATAGATTGCCGCAATACGCAATCCTGCGATTTGCAAAGCACAAGGGCAACCCGGCAAGGCCGCTGGAAGCCCATCACGAAAGGCAGAAAGAAAAGTACGCCAGCAACCCGGATATTGACACGGCAAGGAGCAAGTACAATTTCCATATCGTCAAGCCAGAGGGTCGGTATTATCACTTCATTCAGAGCCGCATTGAACAGGCCGGGTGCAGGACACGCAAGGACAGCACCCGGTTTGTGGACACGCTGATAACCGCCAGCCCGGAGTTTTTCAGGGGCAAGCCCCCAAAGGAGATACAAGCCTTTTTCCAGCGGGCGGCTGACTTCCTTATCCAGCGGGTAGGCCGGGAGAATATCGTGTCGGCGGTGGTTCATATGGACGAGAAAACGCCCCATCTGCATTTAACCTTTGTTCCTCTGACGCAAGACAACCGCCTGTGCGCCAAAGAGATTTTGGGCAACCGGGCAAGCCTTACAAAGTGGCAGGACGATTTTCACGCCTATATGGTGGAGAATTACCCAGACTTGGAGCGTGGGGAGAGCGCCAGCAAGACGGGCCGGAAACATATCCCCACCCGGCTATTCAAACAGGCGGTCAATCTCTCGAATCAGGCAAAGGCCATTGAAGCGGTGCTGGACGGCATTAACCCGCTGAACGCCGGGAAGAAGAAAGAGGAAGCCCTTTCCATGCTGAAAAAGTGGTTCCCGCAGATGGAGGACTTTTCCGGGCAACTGAAAAAGTACAAGGTCACGATTGCCGACCTGCTGAAAAAAAACAAGAAGTTGGAAGCAAGGGCAAAGGCCAGCGAAAAAGGCAAGATGAAAGACACGATGGAACGGGCGAAGCTGGAAAGCGAATTACATAATATCCAGCGGCTCGTTGACCGTATTCCGCCCGATGTGCTAGCGGAACTGAAACAACAACAGCAGTATGGAAAGGATAGGTGATTTTATAAGCGGTATCAGATATAGAAAAGAAACAGAGGTCGTGACCTTTCAAGGAAAAGAAATCACGCTGGAAAATCTCTCTCCGGTATTCACGCCGGAGCAGGAAACGGTAAAGCGCCGGGAGTTGGAACAGCAGCTTTATGACGTGTTCCGCAAATACGCCGACAAGCGGCGGGCGGAGGAAACCGGGTCGTAAGGTTTTCCAACGACAACATTGATTTACGGGGCTGCTGGCGGTATAATAGTATTGTCAGCAGCTCCGTTTCTTTTTGAAGAAAAGGAGCGACAAATGAACAATCGAATAGACGCAATTTATGCAAGACAATCGGTGGACAAAAAGGACAGCATTTCCATTGAAAGCCAGATTGAGTTTTGCAAATACGAATTGAAAGGCGGTAACTGCAAGGAATACACAGACAAAGGGTACAGCGGCAAAAACACAGACCGCCCGAAGTTTCAAGAGTTGGTGCGGGACATTAAGCGGGGCTTGATTGCAAAGGTCGTTGTTTACAAACTTGACCGTATCAGCCGTTCTATTCTGGACTTTGCCAACATGATGGAACTGTTCCAGCAGTACAATGTGGAGTTTGTTTCCTCCACGGAAAAGTTTGATACCTCCACCCCGATGGGGCGGGCCATGCTGAATATCTGTATCGTGTTCGCCCAGCTTGAACGGGAAACGATACAGAAGCGGGTGACAGACGCTTACTACTCCCGCAGTCAGCGGGGCTTCAAGATGGGCGGGAAAGCCCCCTACGGCTTCCATACGGAGCCAATCAAGATGGACGGTATCAACACGAAGAAGCTGGTGGTAAACCCGGAGGAAGCGGTAAATATCCGGCTGATGTTCGAGATGTACGCAGACCCGGCAACCTCCTACGGAGACATCACCCGGTACTTTGCGGAACAGGGGATTTTGTTCTACGGCAAGGAATTGATACGCCCTACGCTGGCACAGATGTTACGCAATCCCGTCTATGTGCAGGCAGACCTTGACGTGTATGAATTTTTCACAAGTCAGGGGACGGTGCTTGTCAATGACGCCGCCGACTTTACGGGCATGAACGGGTGCTATCTCTATCAAGGCCGTGATGTGAAGCCCAGCAAGAAAAACGACTTGAAAGGCCAAATGCTAGTGCTTGCGCCCCATAAGGGGATTGTCCCATCGGAAACATGGCTGGCCTGCCGCAAGAAGCTGATGAACAACATGAAAATCCAGTCCGCCCGGAAAGCCACCCATACATGGCTGGCGGGGAAAATCAAGTGCGGGAACTGCGGCTATGCCCTTATGAGTATCGTCAACCGGGTAGGCCGTCAATATCTCCGCTGTACGAAACGGCTGGATAACAAAAGCTGTGTCGGGTGCGGCAAGATTTACACCGCCGAACTGGAAACGATAGTTTATCAGCAGATGGTGAAGAAGCTGGAAAGCCACAAGACGCTGACAGGCAGAAAGAAAGCGGCAAAGGCCAATCCCAAAATCGCCGCCCTGCAAGTGGAACTCGCTCATGTGGACGGTGAGATTGAAAAGCTGGTGGACAGCTTGACGGGGGCGAACAATGTCCTGCTCTCCTATGTGAATGTGAAGATAGCGGAACTGGACGGGCGCAAGCAGAAACTTGTGAAGCGGATAGCGGACTTGACGGTGGAAGCCATCAGCCCGGAACAGGTCAGCCAGATTTCCGGCTACCTCGACACTTGGGACAGCGTATCCTTTGATGACAAACGGCGGGTGGTGGATTTGATGATTACCACCATAGCCGCCACAAGCGATAGCTTGAACATTACATGGAAAATCTGACGGGCAGAATACTACCCGTCAGACCGTTACCCTGTGTAGTCCCTTGTAAACTGTACTTTATACCTTATTAAAAATCACCAGCCATTAGACTGGTGGTAATTTATTTAAAGAATATTCCGTTTACTCCCACAAGATTCACGAACCACAAGCTCCGGCTGGAAGTAAATGCGCTGTGGACTTCCGCTCCTGTCATGGATTCGTTCTAACAGCAACTCAGCCGCCTTTCGTCCGATATCTTTGCATGGCTGTGCAACCGCCGTAAGCCTTGGTCGGAACAATCCCGCCCATTCACAGTCATCAAACGCTACAACTGCCATATCTTCCGGCACCCTGATATTCAGCTCACTTAATGCCTTCATAACTCCCAGCACCATCAGATTATTCGCCGCAATGATCGCAGTAGGGCAGTCATCTATTCCCATCATCCTCTCTATGATTTCCTTTGTACCTCTTTCTGCCGGACCGCTTCTTGACTCACCTTCAATGATCAATGCTTCATCAAGCACGATTCCATTCTTTTCAAGAGCTTCTTTATATCCTTCAATCCTCTCTTCGGTTGTACTGATATGGCGCAGCCCCGCCGCAAATGCGATCCTCTTATGCCCCAATGAAATCAAATGCTCTGTCAAGTTTCTCATTGATCTGTGATTTTCACTTCCAACCCAGTCACCATTCAGGTCAAGCATACGGTCTATATATACAATAGGAATATCTCTTTCCCGAAAATATTGACCTACATACTTTTCTGAATTCGCAGTTGGAGATAATATCACACCATCTACACATCTTTCGCAAAAAGATTTGGCAATTTCCAGTTCTCTTACCGGATCATCGTTAGAATCTGCCAAAAAAACCATATAACCATTTCTTATACATTCATCGCTGATCGCTTTAATCACATCAATAAAATATTGATTCTGAATATCTGAAATAACCAGACCTATTGTCTTTGTCTCCGATTTTTTTAATGCCTTTGCCACAAGGTTCGGAGTGTAGCCGGTTTCTTCAATAACCTTCAGAATCTTTTCCCGTGTTTTATCACTTACGTTCTTCGTATTGTTAAGCACATGTGAAACTGTCGACTTTGAAACCTTTGCTATCCTGGCTACATCTCCTATTGTAGTCTTATTTTCACTACTCTTTTGCATCACGTTATCTCTTTCGTTTCTCAAATTAAATTCAGAATATCATTAACTATTTTATTTGTCAATTAGAGAGATCTATTTCATTTCCACAAATTCGATTTTGACATGATCCGGTCCATATACCATAATACACCGGCAGGATTTGGGGGTCCATGCTTCTGTAACAGAGATTCCTTCTATCGCAAAGTGCACTCCCGCGTCCTCTAATTCCTTCTTCGTATCTTCCAGGTCATCCACCAGAAGTGCAAAATGATCTATATTTCCAGCGCCTTTTGTTCCGGCACTTTTTCTGACATCCTCATTCAAAGACTGGGGAAGACCGATGGTCACGCCATTACACTCCATAAAAATGAAATTATTTCCTTCCATTTCTTTTTTATCGACGATAATCTTGAAACCAAGACTTTTGTAAAATGCAATGCTTTGCTCTAAATCAGAAGTTGGAATTCCAATATGTGCAAGTCCTTTCGTCTTTATATTCATAGCTATTACTCCTGACAATCTAATTTATATAATTCTTTTGCATTTTTGTATAGGATATCTGCTTTTTCATCTTCCGACAGATTACACTGTAAAATATCAGACGGCAGCGTACCTTCTCCGGCAAACAATACTTTTTTCGATCCCACAATACTGACTGCATGCTCGATCCAACGATGAATATCTGTCGGCGGAAATTCTCTCTGGGCATAATGTCTAAGCCATGCCGTATCCAGATATGCATTTTCAAACCGTTCTGTCAGGCACAACAGTTCCCTGTAAAAATTGCCGCCAAAATGGGCAAATATTATCTTAAGCTCTGGATATCTCTCCAACACTTTTGCAAATTGATTCGGAAAACCGATACATTCATACTTTGTCAGCTTTGTTTTTCCCGGCTCATCTGACGGCCATGAACTGAACGTCACGATTCCATTATGAAAAAGCAGTGGGATATCCAACTCCAGGCACGTCTCATACAGTGGATTAAGAGCCGGATCATCAACAATATAATCCTCTACATAAGGATGCATCTTAATTCCCCGAAAAATGCCTTTATCTACATTCTCCCGCAGCATTTTTAATGAATGTTCCATATCCTTAACATTCACATACCCGATACCAAATAGTTTGTCCTTATACTTCTGCACATTTTCTATCACACCGATATTTTCTTTGTTAGCTGCCGCAATACAGGAACAGATATCCACCCCCTGCTCCTCCATATATTGAAATAACGGCTTATCATCATAATCTATAAATTTTTCCAAAAAGAATACGTGTGCATGTGTGTCAATTACCACTTACCTGACCTCCTCTAATTCTTCTCCTGCTTCTCTATCCGCAATTACAACCAGATTCGGATGAAGCCGCAGAATACTCGCCGGTACCTTCGGCGTAATTCCCCCATATAATGCTTTCTTTAAAATCCCCCTCTTACTGCTTCCGCTCACCATCAAAATAATCCTCTCTGCTGACATAATATCTTTAATCCCCATTGTCACGGCTCTCTTGGGAACATTTCCATCACTGAAAAATCTGGAATTTGCTGCAATCGTCTCTTCTGTAAGCTCCACCACATTCACATATTCAGCAAATGAATCTGCAGGCTCATTAAATCCTATGTGCCCATTTCCACCAATTCCAAGAATCTGTATATCTCTCTTACCTATCTCTTCAAGCTTCTTTTCATAATCATCTGCTATTTTATCAATACACAGTTCCATCCCATCCGGCATATATGTACTTTTCTTCGAAATATTCACCCGATCAAAAAATTTTGTGTCCATATAATAACGAAAACTCTGCGGATGTGTCCCTTTAAGGCCGATATACTCATCAAGATTTACTGTTTGCACTTTTGAAAAATCAGCCGTCCCCTCTTCATACGCCTTTATCAGACAGCGATACATCCCCTCAGGAGTAGAGCCTGTCGCAAGACCAAGTATACTGTCCGGCTTATCCTTCACCTGTCTAAGAATAATCTCTGCTGCCGATCTGCTCATACTTTCATAATCTTCGGTAACTATAATCTCCATTTCTATTATCTCCTGTTCTGTTCAATCTCTTCTAAAACCGGAAGGCTTTCTATCGCTCCAAATCGTTGAACGGATATAGAACTGGCATAAACCGCAAAATCAATCGCACTCCTGTAAAAATTATCCGCTGACATTCTACCTTTATATGTCACATAATAGTACAGAAACGCAGACATAAATGAATCTCCGCCCCCTGTCACATCCACAACTTCTATCTCATCCGGCTTCTTACTGACCTTACAGTCATCTGCCCAAATGGTCGCTGTATTTCCTCCGTCTGTCACAATTACAACCTTTTTCTTTGAACGTGCAAGCCGCTCCGGTTCGATCTTAAGTGTCTTCGCTTCATCTTTTGTCATCTTTACAATGTCGCTTACTTCAACCAGTCTCCTGCATTCCTGAATCATTATCTCTTCGGACATCCATGAATTCGGACGCAGATTTACATCCAGGGATGTAATCACACCGCTTCCTTTTGCCCTTTCAATTGACTTTTCCATCGTCTTCTTCGACTGGCCGGCCGCGGCCGCAAGACTTCCATAATGAAGAATTCTCGTATGATTAAATATCTCATCCGGGATTTCATCAAAATCCAGTGCACTATCTGCACTTTCACTTCTATATATCGCATATCTGAGCATATCGGCTGATTCTGGCATTACGATCGTAACTGTAGTAGGTCTTTTTCTATCTATCTGTATATACTGCGTATCTACCCCGCAGCTTTCCACAGTCCGCATAATACCTGTCCCCATTGCATCCCTTCCTACTCTTGCCAGAAGAGCCGTCTTTATTCCTAATTTCCCAAGACCGCACGCCACATTGTTCGGCGCCCCGCCGATCACCGCGCGAAATCGCCCCGGAATACATCCTTCCTCCGGCACAAAATCAACAAGAGCCTCCCCTATTAACAGCACATCATATTGTTTCATCATTCTTTACCTACATTCCATTCCAATAATTTGCTCAATACAAATGCCACAAACCTCTCTGTAAAAACAGCCAGAATCAAGATCCAAATGATTCCGACAACTACCAAATCTGTAGAAAGAATCGCAATAAATGCATTTAAAATTCTCCCCACTCCACTTTTCGCCCCTAAAAGCTCACCTACAATTACAAGCCCCCAAGACCAGCTATATGCCACTTTGATCGGTCCGGACATAGCTGGAAGCAGGCCCGGAAGCAATACATGATAAACAACCGTTGTCTTTCCTGCACCCAATGTTCTTGCAAAATTTTCCTGAACCGGATCCAGTCTTTCAAGAGCCTCTGCACCAGCAACAAAAATCATTGTAAACGCATAAAAAACAATAATGCCAATGATTCCTCCCTGACTGGTTCCAAACCACAACAGGAAAAAAGGCGCTAACGCAAGCGGCGGAATCGCCCGCAGTATATCAATCAACGGGTTAAAGATCTCCTTGAAGCTCCTAAATCTTGCAATAAGAAAAAGGCTGACAAATGCTATGGCTGTTCCAGACAGCGTCCCGACCAGATAACGTCCAAGTGTTGCCAGAACGTGCGGCCAGAATCCATTACTTCCTGCTCCCTGAAACTGTATTTCCGGACAGGACCCAAACGTCTCGATATAACGACTCAAAATTCTATACGGAGATGGTACACGTGTCTCTCCTAACGCAATACTCGCCAGAATCCACCCAAGAAATAAAAATATGATTCCTAAAACGGCAAGAATAAGATTTTTTGATTTTGACAGTTTTCTATCCATATCATATCTCTCCTGACGGGACACAGTACTTCGCTGTATCCCGTCTTTTACTATAGTTCATCTTTGTCTCTTTTTTACTTTGCTGCTTCTAATGCCTGCTCTGAAAAATTCTTTGCATCCAGATAATTGAATATAGAATACTGATACTCTGCCTTTTCCTTTAGCTCTGCCGCTTCGCCTTCCACATCTGAAAGTTTTTCAAGATTTTCTTCTGCCTGCGTCTTTAATTCCTTAAGTTCTTTATATACACCGTCCGCACTTACAATATCTGACGGCTTATACTCCTCTTCTTTAAACAATCCCTCACTTTCATACATTTTCAAAGTTGAACCAATCTCATATTCCCAGTATAACGGATCCCCCTCATCTTCAAACCATGGTACCTGCATCTCCCATGTGTACAATGGAATAGATGTGCTGTAAAGTCCTTGCACCTCTTCTTCTGAGAATTCTGTTCCTGCAAGTGAATTTACATAATTTACATGAATTTTGGCTGCATCTTCCGGATTATCATTCACATACTGATTAATTCTAAAGCACACCGATGCCAGTCTCAGAACAGTATCATGGTTTTCGTCCGCCCATTTTTTTGTAGTTGTCCATCCGTTATGGAGAATACTTCTTACTTCCTCGGAATCTATAGACGCCTCTGCTGATTCTACAATATCCTTTGCTGAAAGAATCGGTACAAACCCGTTAGAAGCCAGCGTTGCCGCCGACGGTACACCGCCTACTTTAAAGTCTGCTCTTCCTGACAGCATAAGCGCTACTCCGTTTGAATCATCAATGACTTCATTCTCTACATCATCCAGTGTCATTCCTGCTTTCTGGAAGCAAAGATCAATAAACGGTTTGATCGCGGACTCAGAAGGATAAGTAAATATTTTCCCTTTCATCTGTCCTAACGCCGCCTTAATTGCTTCTTCCCCGCTCATTCCTTCATCCACAAAATCGCTGTACGTCTTAGTCCCCTCTGGAGCCATCACACTGTATCCGAGAAATAGATTGCTGAATGCAAATGTTGTAAATTCTCCCTGTCCCATAGACGGTATAAACAATGAAGGCGCACCTGACGCAAAATCATATGTTCCCGCAACCAGTACGGAAGGCACTTTATCAGCATCAATAGAATCCACTGTCTCTAATTCAATCCCTACATCTTCAAAAAATTTCTGTTCAATTCCTATATACGGAACTGTGTGATCTGGATACGGCTCTGTCGCAAATTTTAATTTCACCTTTGGAATCTCGCCTTTGCTGCTGTCCTGACTCTCCGTCTTACCGGTTGATTGGGAACATCCTGCCAATAACATCGCTGACACCATTACCAAACAAATCAAAACTCTTCCTAATCTCTTCATCTCTTCGCCTCCCTAAAATTAATCAAATGAGAACTATAGTATATTTCTATTACCTTACGGCATCCATCTGGTAATCCTGTTGCCAATAACCTTTACGATCCAACTGAAGATTGCCGTAAGTATAATAAACACAATTAATATGATCAGCATTCGCCCTGTCTCCATGTACTGCTGCGAAACAATCAGAAGTCTGCCCAGACCGTTCTGTGCCGCTAAAAATTCCCCGCCCAACGCAACCGCCCACGAAACTCCAAGGGCAACCTTTGTCGTATTGATAATATTGGGAACGATCATAGGCAGAATAACATTGGTATAAACATCCATATCCTTGGCACCAAGCGTCCTTGCAAAATCGATCCGTATCCGGTCCGCCTGGTCGATCGCTTCTATTACATTGGTGGTATATATAATCCAAAGTCCAAATGCGATATAGATTATGATCCCCTTTTCTTCTCCCCCAAACCATACAAGAAACAGCGCAATAAGTGCCAGCAATGGAATATTTCGAAGCAGCTTTACTACCGGATAAAACATTCCTCTAAGCACAGGCTGCAGACCAATGATAATCCCTGTAGCCACACCAAGTATTCCCCCCAGAAAAAGACCGGCAATTACTCTTCTAATTGTAATCAGACTGTTGACAAATAAAATATAAAAGGCATCTCCATAATTTGGCAGTGAGCCATTTCTAAAAGCTGCAAATCCCGGCAGCGCTTCCTTGAGAACCTCTCCCCAGGAGGGTACCAGAACAGCTGTATATGGTCCCCCGCTTTTTGCGATAAATGACGCTATCTCCCAAAAAAGAATGAGCCCGACCGCTGCTATCACTTTCTTTAAATATTTTGACCGCATTTATCACACCTCTCTTTTTATCTCACTTAATTCCAACAATTTGCCCAGCAAATAATCTGAAATAGCATGAAATTCCGGAGTATTACGAACTTCTATCGGTCTTGGCCTTTTGATATCTACTTTCAGCTCCTCGACGATCTTCCCTTTCTCGATCATAATAATACGGTCAGCAACAAACGTAGCTTCTTCCACATCATGCGTTACAAAAAATGTGGTCAATGGATTTTGCAGACGAATCCTTTCCACTTCTACCTGAAGCTCGACCTTTGTCGCATAATCAAGCGGCCCAAAAGGTTCGTCCATGAGTAACAGCTTCGGCTGATTCGCAAGAACCATCGCGATCTGCAGCCGCTTTCTCATACCACCTGACAGTTCTTTCGGATAAAAATGTTCGAATTTTTCCAGGTTTACCAGTCTTAGATATTGAACGATCAGTTCTTTTCGTTCACTCTTAGGAACACCGCCAAGCTTCAACGCAAAGTCTACATTCTCTCCGACTCTCTTCCATCCAAATACGGCATCCGCCTGAAACACAACTCCTCTTTCCCTGCTTGGTCCTTCAATTTCCTTCCCGTTTAATCTACAGGAACCATCTGTTGGTTTGATCAGCCCTGCTACAATATTCAGGAGTGTCGTCTTTCCACATCCGCTTCGTCCTACTACAGCTACAAGCTCTCCATGCGCTACATTCAGCGAAACATGGTCGAGTGCCTTCATCCTGTCACCGCTTACCGTATTAAATTCCATCGTAATATTATCAATATTCAATTCTCCGCTCTGTACATTCACTTGTTCTGTACCCATATAAATCATTCATCCTCTATCTTCTCGATTCCAAGGATCCTTGCTATGTTACCTCCCAAGATCAATTCCCTGTCCTCTTCATTATCAACAAAAACATCCAAAATCTTCTCTTTGATCTGCGGTATGCCAAGGGGACCGTCAGTGCCTATAGTGAATTTCCCCGCGCCGCACTGTCTATACGCTTCTACTACGGAATACGGTCCGAGATTACCGGTGAGATCCAACAGCAGATTATCATAAGCCGGAGCAATCTCTCCTGTTGTACCATAGCACCATATAAATCCTGAATGTACCATGATAAAAATAAGCTCCGGATAATCTTTGGCAACTTCCGCAACCTGGAGCGCCGTCGTATTTCCACTGTCCCCCGCACCATGCAAAACAATTGGCAGCACTTTTCCGGTCTCTTTCTGCAATTCCACTAACATATCCAACATTGGATATACAACAGTCTTATTATTGATCTCATAATTATGTACTGCTGGATTCATGCGTAAGCCTTGAAGCCCCAGCTCCAGAATACAGCGTCTAAGCTCCCTGGAAGATTCATTTTCTACCGGAAGGGTAAATGTCTTTCCTGCATCCTCTGGCGGGTAATTCCATGTCTTAGGCGCGTCATTCCACGGATTGACTGTCGCCAGACCAATTACTCTGTCCGGAAACAAATTCTGGATCTTCGCCACATAATCATTCCCGATATACGGATTCCACTCTGGAGTATGATGTGCAAACCCTTCATCCACCTGAAATACCATCTGGATATCAATCCCATTCTTGTCCATCCACGGGATCAGATCCGTCTCTGCCACACAGGTGCTCTTCATGTTTACTCCGATTTTAAAATTCGTATCAATTACTGGCCAACGATATGTTCCCATCATTTTCTCCTTTCTGTTCATCACACTTTATCTTTGGAATACCCAGATACTTAGCCATATTCCCGCCCATTATAAGCTGGATATCCTCTTCATTGTCCTCACCCACCAGATCACGGACGATCATTCTCTTAGTAGTTGCCAGATCAAAGGGGCCGTCTGTTCCAATCACAAACTTTTTGGCACCTTCCCGTTCAAATGTTGCCCTCAATGTTGTAGGCGTCACATTCAGTGTCAGATCCAGCTTCAGATTATCAATTCCTTCCGCCACTTCTCCTGCTGTACCAAATGACCGCATATAACCCGCGTGTGCCATTAAGAACAATATCTCCGGAAAATCCTTTGCTACCTGAGCTAACTGTGTTGGAGTATTGTTCACAGAATCACCCGCACAGTGCACCACAACAAATAATTTTCTTTTACACCTATTCTGTAATTCTGTAAGCTTTTCCATGATCGGATATATGATTGATTTGTTATTAATTTCAAAATCATGCTCCAATGGATGCAGCTTGATCCCCCACAGACCTAATTCCAGAATCGAGCGTTCCAGCTCTTCTAACGCTTCATTTTTAATCGGCAGCTCCATCGGTTTCCCATATTTTTCTTTCGGCCAGTTGTATATCTTCGGCGCCTGAAGCCATGGATTTATCGTGCATAGTCCTAATACCCTTTCTGGAAACATCTTCTGGATCTTACTGATATAATCGTTCCCAATATACGGATTCCACTGTGGTGTCTTATGTACAAATCCTTCATTCACCTGAAAAATCACCTGGATATCGACGCCATTCTTATCCATCCATGGAATAAGTTCTTTTTCTGCATCAAATGTGTTGATCAGACATACACCTGTGTGATAATGTGTATCAATTACCGGCCAACGTTCTTTCATCTTTCTTCTCTCCTTTTGCTTTTATTTCCCAGCATCACACCGCAGGATTCCCTGACCTCAAGCCTTGGATAATATTCTACCCTTTGCGCTGCTGCTGTTGGATTCTTGATTCTTTCCAGAAGAAGCTTTACTGCTTTTATCCCAATATCTCTGCAAGGCTGGACAATTGTCGTGATCCTCGGCTGAAACAAATCAGCCCACTCAAAATCATCAAAAGCCACCAACGCCATATCTTCCGGTACCCGTATCGACAATTCCTGAAGCGTGCGCATAATACCAAGTACCATGAGATTGTTAGACGCTACTATTGCCGTTGGAAAATCATCTGTGTCCCATATTGTTTTAAATCTTTCTTTCGAGCGGATCTTAGACGGAACGATCCTTGATTCCCCTAAGATCAACAGCCTTGGATCGAAAGTAATACCTGACTCCTGAAGCGCACATTTATATCCCTCTATACGCTCTTCTGTCGTATTGATTCCTCTGAGTCCTGATATAAACGCTATGCGCTTATGTCCCAATTCGATCAGATGTCTCGTAAGCATCTTTGCCGCATTTCTATTCTCTGTACCTACCCAATCTCTCCGATCATCCAAGGTTCTGTCAATGCATACAACCGGAAGACTCACGCTATCCAGATATGGTGCCGCATATTTTTCAGAATGTGTTGTAGGAGAAAATATCAAGCCGTCCACACAACGTTCTTTAAATGACCGAATCAGTTCTAATTCTTGCTTTGGATCGTCATCCGAATCGCCAAGAATCAACATATATCCATCCTTTAAAGCTTCTTCGTTAATTGCCTGTATCACATCAATAAAAAACTGATTCGTGATATCCGATACAATGAGTCCTATCGTCTTCGTCTCACTTTTTTTCAAGGCCTTTGCCACCAGATTCGGTGTATACCCTGTCCTGTCTATAATTTTCTTCACTTTCTTCTTCGTATCAGCGCTTACATTTTTAGTCCCATTGATTACATGGGATACCGTTGATTTCGAAACATGTGCCATTTCAGCAATATCACTGATTGTAATTTTTGTTTCTTCCTTCTTCATATAAAGATTCCTTTAATTAGCGAAACGTTTCTCCTTTTGTTGTAAAAAAAAGCAAAACATACCCCTCTCTAATATATCCATAATTCTCCAAATATTTGCTAATTTTTGGATTCTATACATTTGAGGAATTATAGATTATATAGCGAAACGTTTCTCTTTTTTCTTATAATACCATCTTAATGATCAGTTGTCAATTCTTTTTTGGCTTAATTAGATACATCAAACTAACGAAGGTTTTTGATGGCAAAGCTATCAGAGCCTCGCCGTAGGGATTCTGTTCGCCTTCATGGTCTGCAATATTTTCAAAATAGCATCCGCAATCCGATCGTATTGATTAATTGCGTTTTCCGACACTTGAAGGACATAAGCAATGTAATTATATAACTGCTCCCTATCAGTTAACGCTTCATTCGTGATCCCATCGCCTCAAGGCATGCCGCCGCGGACACCGCCGCTTCAAGAAGAAGCGGAATCTCTAGTACACCGAATAATAAGTAACCAGCCATATAACTTGCCTGATTTTCCATCTGCGTCGTTGGTCTACACTCCGTTACGGTCCGTGCTGAACATGTGCCGCTGGCACATAGCACCGTCAATCGGCGTAGCGCCCACTACGCCTCATTCCTCCGCCTTGCATATAAAAAATCATTCTGCGTTATATGGCTAGGAACTTATTTTTCGGTGTACTAGTACATTATTGCATTAATCTTGAAGTAATAGTGCTTGATATTCGTGTCAGCTGTGAGTCTACGAACCGACGGTGTAGCGGGCTACATCTAGGTTCGTAGGCGTGCAGATGGCATGGATAGCAAGTGCTTATTACTCAAGAATTAATGCAATGATGTACTAGGCCTTTTTCTGCAAACCGTCCCCCACCGACCCCACATCATCATACATCTGACCGCCTCATCCATGCAAAACCCTGCATAGATACCCACAATTCCCCACTCCAACACAATACCCAAAATATAAGAAGCACCCACGCCAAATACCCACATTGAAACCACGCTCAGCGCCACACAATAATATACATCCCCTACCCCTTTTAACGAATTGCTGAACATAAAATTACCAACCTTGAATAGCAGCGTAAACGCTTCTAAACAAATAATATCTTTCGCAATTTCTATAACAGCCTGATCAGATGTGAAAAAGCTTAGAATCAGACAGAAAAAAGGCAGCATTTACATGATATTAAGAAATACATTGACTGCTACTACAACGAACCTATACAGGTACAAACTATTGCCAGAGAATTTGCTATTCACCCGAATTATCTAACTTCGGCATTTAAAGAAGAATTCGGTTTATCACCGAAGCAATATATTATTGATAAACGGATCTCTGCTGCCTGTAATTTTTTAGAAACTTCCGCTTATTCTATCAAAGATATATCTTATATGGTCGGTTACGAGAACCAACTGGAATTCAGTCAGCTATTCAAAAAAGCAGTAGGAAAATCTCCTACCGCTTACCGAAGTAAATATATTACCTAAAAAAGAAAAGATTTATCGCAAAGGGACTTCATACACCGTACCGCGCCGCATGCCGCTTCTTCCTCATATGGAGGAATCTCTATCCTTAATCCGAACATTTCTTCTGCCAACTTCTGCATCAGAGGATTTTTCCGCAATCCGTTCCCCGCCCCGGCCAGACGATGCGCTTTCCTTCCCGTCAGTTCGCACATCTCAATATAATACTGATGCAGTTCATCCAATATTCCTATGATCACCCCTGCCGTCAGCGCGCCCGGATGAAAATTCTCTGTACTGATTCCTGCAATCTCTCCTCTCTTACCTGGATCGCTGCGGGTTCCTGAAAAGGTTGTCTTAACCTTCCATGCCGCATCAACCCCGTACTGCTCTATAAAATCACTTGCCTGTTCATACATAATCTTATAATGATCCCCTCCTCCCCTGCCGGACACTTCTCTGTAGAATTGCTCCAGCATCGCATAAGCCCGTCCTCCGCAAAGAGACGATCCCGCCAATATATAACTGTCCTTCATACATGGGCGAAGTTCCAGGTTTCCATTACACGCGGTATAATTCTCCGAAGCAAACGTCACCTGGCTTCCGGTGCCGATATTGATCAAAACCGTATCATAGAGATCGTCAACAGATCCAAAAAAGCTTGCCTGATTATCCCCGATCGCTCCCATGACCGGAATCCCTTCGGCCGTCTCTCCGGTAATAAAATGTTCTGTCCGAATCTTCGGCAGAAAGGAAATGTCGGTCCCTGCTTCCTTCAGCGCATCGTACATAAATTCCTTCTTCTCTAAGTCGAAGCATCCCCAGCTTGATGCCATATCCATGCCGATCACCGGCTCTGTACGTCCGCAGAGCTTCATTCCGACATAATCGCTGATCGTAGTCATCTTCTTTGCGTCTCTTGGAATTCTTCCCTTCTTCTGAAGATAATAATGCGTGGCCAGACCATATCCTGCTGACACCGCTCCCGCCGCTTCCTTCAATATCTGTACGCTGCTCCTTCCGCCGTCAAGAAGCTTGTCTCCGCTGCCGTCCTGCCAGGTATACAGCGGGCTGACCGCATTGCCCTCCTCATCTACATACAACATTCCGTGCATCTGCCCGGTAAGGCCGATACCGGAAGGAATTCCATAGATACGGATCAATGCTTCTGTCTTCTCTTTGGTGATCTTATAGATCCTCTCTGGATCCTGTATCTTTTCTTCAGGCGTGCCTCCGGTAAGAAAAGACCTATGCTCTGCCGTCTCGCGGGCAATCAGATTCCCGCTTTCTTTCTCTATAAGTACAATACTGACCGATGTTGTACCGATATCTATTCCCATGATATTCATAGACATTACCACCTTTTGTTGGTATTATATCACAAAGAATTTCTAAACTCTACTTTCTTTCCCAGACTACAGCTCTGACGCTTAAATTTATACTTACACTCTTAGAGTACATTGGATTTTATTTTCTCATTTTGCTTTATCAACGCAATCTTATTTAAGCCATAAAATCCCTGTATTCTGCTTTTTT
>CAJTCH010000072.1 GCA_910574715.1 Lachnospiraceae bacterium
GAAGAGTTAACGGCGGAATTGACAGAAGAATTAAGAGAAGAAGGGATACAGGCATTAATATTGGATAATTTGGAAGAAGAGATTCCTAAGGAAAGAACTCTTGTAAAGCTTCAGAAATATTTCAATCTTACAGAAGAGAAAGCTAAGCAGCATTATGAAAAATTTACTTCAGGAGAACAAAATATCATAACTGTATAGTGATGGATAGTAATAGATATTAAAAAATTATCAAAGGGTAAGGAATGGGAGAAGAATTTCTTTAGTTCCTTGCCTTTATAAGTCTTGAGTCGAAAATTGTCAAATGGTTTTGATTGACATTTCTTCGTTTCTGTACCATCATAAAAAGTAGAAACTTGCCATGATTTGGCATAAATAGCATTATATTCTACATTGTGAGGTGGTAAGGCATGAATAGACTCCAGGGAAGCGCGGAGGCGCTCAGCGCGCTCCAGATTACGGAAGATATGAGGGGGTTAGATACCCAGAGTAAATCACTATTACAATACGCGGAAGTTCTAGCAGTTATACTTCGGGATACGATCGCAGAATACAAAGGATATAGTTGGAAAGAGGTTGCCGGATTTATAGAGGTGGACTCGATAACCAGTACGATGGAGGTCTCTCCGGGAAGAACGAATACGAAGATCCGAAGCGATGCAACAGAGTATAATAATCTAAATGAGAAGACATCTCTTTTCGATCTGGCATTTCGAGCCAGGAATCCACAGATTTCCACAGAAGATATACAGATTAACTTACATATAGACGTAGAACCACAGAAGACATATGACGTAGGGTATCCGATTGAGAAGAGAGGCATGTATTACCTTGCGAGGCGTTTATCCTCTCAGTTATCCCTTGCCTTGAATATAACAGATTATAATCGACTGTCCAAATGTTACAGCATATGGATCTGCAGGGACGATATTCCTAAGGAAGACCAGTACAGTATATCGGTCTATGAGATGGTCAATACCAAGAATACAGCGCCCAATACAGTTTCCAAAGAAAATTATGATTTGATGACATTGGTGGTTATCAAATTGGGAAATACAGTGTATAATGGGGATGAGGAAGACGAAGAATACGAGCTTTTACGCTTCCTGAATACAATCATGTATCCGCATAAGGATGACTTTATGGATACGGTATCAGAGTATATAGATTTCTCTGATAATGAAGCGTTGCATAAGGAGGTAATACATGTGAGTACGATAGAGCAGATTAAGTATGAAGGAATGAGGGAAGAGTTAACGGCGGAATTGACAGCGGAATTGACAGAAGAGTTAACGGCGGAATTGACAGAAGAGTTAACGGCGGAATTGACAGAAGAGTTAACGGCGGAATTGACAGAAGAGTTAACGGCGGAATTGACAGAAGAATTAAGAGAAGAAGGGATACAGGCATTAATATTGGATAATTTGGAAGAAGAGATTCCTAAGGAAAGAACTCTTGTAAAGCTTCAGAAATATTTCAATCTTACAGAAGAGAAAGCTAAGCAGCATTATGAAAAATTTACTTCAGGAGAACAAAATATCATAACTGTATAGTGATGGATAGTAATAGATATTAAAAAATTATCAAAGGGTAAGGAATGGGAGAAGAATTTCTTTAGTTCCTTGCCTTTATAAGTCTTGAGTCGAAAATTGTCAAATGGTTTTGATTGACATTTCTTCGTTTCTGTACCATCATAAAAAGTAGAAACTTGCCATGATTTGGCATAAATAGCATTATATTCTACATTGTGAGGTGGTAAAGCATGAATAGACTCCAGGGAAGCGCGGAGGCGCTCAGCGCGCTCCAGATTACGGAAGATATGAAGGGGTTAGATACTCAAAGTAAATCACTATTGCAATACGCAGAAGTATTAGCAGTTATACTTCGGGATACGATCGCAGAATACAAAGGATATAGTTGGAAAGAGGTTGCCGAGTTTATAGAGGTGGACTCGATAACCAGTACGATGGAGGTTTCTCCGGGAAGAACGAATACGAAGATCCGAAGTGATGCGACAGAGTATAATAATCTAAATGAGAAGACGTCTCTTTTCGATCTGGCATTTCGAGCCAGGAATCCACAGATTTCCACAGAAGATATACAGATTAACTTACATATAGACGTAGAACCACAGAAGACATATGACGTAGGGTATCCGATTGAGAAGAGAGGCATGTATTACCTTGCGAGGCGTTTATCCTCTCAGTTATCCCTTGCCTTGAACGTAACGGATTATAATCGACTGTCCAAATGTTACAGCATATGGATCTGCAGGGACGATATTCCTAAGGAGGACCAGTACAGTATATCGGTCTATGAGATGGTCAATACCAGGAATACAGCACCCAATACAGTTTCCAAAGAAAATTATGATTTGATGACATTGGTGGTTATCAAATTGGGAAATACGGTGTATAATGGGGATGAGGAAGACGAAGAATACGAGCTTTTACGCTTCCTGAATACAATCATGTATCCGCATAAGGATGACTTTATGGATACGGTATCAGAGTATATAGATTTCTCTGATAATGAAGCGTTGCACAAGGAGGTAATACATGTGAGTACGATAGAGCAGATTAAGTATGAAGGAATGAGGGAAGAGGGGAGAGAAGAGGGGAGGACAGAAGGGAGAGAAGAGGGGAGGGAAGAGGGAAGGACAGAAGGGATACAGGCATTAATATTGGATAATCTGGAAGAGAAGATTGCCAAGGAAAGAATTCTTGTAAAGCTTCAGAAATATTTTGATCTTACGGAAGAGAAGGCCAAGCAGTATTATGAGAGATTTACTTCAGGGCGAGTAGTGTGATAAAATAATAGTGGTTTATCAGAGGTAAGGAATTAGGAGATTAATAGTCTCTTTATTTGCTTACCTTTTTTAAGAGGATATTGTTAATAAAGTAACAATGAGTAGGCGGAGTATATGAGTAAGAAATCGTTGGGAATTCAAGAAATTAAATATGGAGAAGTACATTGTTTTCATCCGATAAAATTTTAAAATGATAAATCAATAGAAGTATTGATTCTGAATAATCTGGCAGAGCAGATTCCAAAGGAAAGAACGCTTATAAATCTTCAAAAGTATTATAATCTTACGGAAGAGAAAGCTATGTAGTATTATGACAAATTAATGAAAAATGGAAAATGATAAGGAAAAGAGATTCGCGGACGGCTATGATACAAAGGAACAATACCTGCTATACAGCATCAGCAAAAGGCCTTACTCTGGCTCTGATCAGCTTCATAACATTTTATTTCATATTGAACAAGACACCCGTCGATGTTTTTCTGGGCGTGTACACCGTAATAATAGCCATTATCCTTCTTTCTGTCGGTACATGCAAGAATATACGGATGCTTCTTTCGTCCATTCTGTCAGGGATCAGTATCATGGCCGGCCATGTTCTTGCCAAGCTTGCCTGCGGCTGCGCTATAGAGAGCATGATCAGTCATATGACTCTTGTCAGGATACTATTGCTCATCGGGATACTGATAGAATATATGATTATCTTTTGGCTATGGCATGCGTCTGCAATCATGGAGCAGCAGAGAAGATTGCACAGGAAGCCAGGTGAGAGATTAGAATTATTTCCAGAGCGTACTGATGATCTGGAGAGGTTAAGAAAATATCTGAAAACATTCGGCGTGGTTGGTGTGAATGGAAGCTGGGGCAGCGGCAAGACATTTCTGGTGGATGAATTTACCAGAAAGGAAAGGGATAAATATGAGGTCATCAAAGTTGAGCCGTTGACCTGCAATATGGACAAGATCGATGCTTATCTGTTCAAGAAGCTTGAGAACGTATTGTGGAGGAACCGTATATATCCCGAATATTCCCGAAGGCTCCAGCGGTTGATGGCGAACAGCGGATGGACAGATAAGATCTATGAGACGTTGTACCCGGACGCATCGAGTGATCTTACGGCGTTTGAAGGTTTTTGTGCGGATCTGGACAAATTAGAGAATCCGATTCTGTTAGTGTATGAGGATCTAGACCGTATATCTAATGAGAATAAAGACCAGATAGCGAAGCTCTTGGATCTTACGTCGAAGCTTTTGCAGCATAATGTGAAGGTTATCTATGAGTTTGATCTGAAGAAAATGGCGGTATTAGGCTACGGGTATGACTACATAGAAAAGTATATTCCCTATACAATGAACCTGACGCCGGTATCCGAGAAGAAGCTGATCAAGAAGGCTCTGGCAGAGATGGATAACGTGAATAAGGATCTGCGTTCGGAAGATTTTGACTATTTGTTTGTGCATTTTTCGATAGAACGGTTACTTCAGGAGACGTTTGGATTTCCATTGAAGCTGCAGTTGTCAATGAATAACCCTACGCCAAGGAAGGTCAAGCAGTTCGTATCAGAAGTCAACAGTACGGTGGGATTTGGGCAATATGCGGATAAAAAGAACTGGCGGACGGTGATAGCATTTTATTTTATGAAGCATTTCTTCCGCGGTATCTATGATGAGCTTGCGTTTGAGGGAGATATGATTGATGAGATCCGTCTGGTATTGCCGTCTGACGAATCAGATTTGGAAATGTCATATACAGTTATGGAGCTGGTGGCAGGCTGTAAGCTTGGAGAAGCGCGGTCAACTACGATACCGGGGGAAGAGGAGCGGGTCGAGTATGGTCTTGTGTCTGAGGATATCAAGAGGATGTTGCTTGAGGGCAGATCGGCCAGAAAGAATCAGATCGTGCGTCAGAACAAAGATAAGCTAGGATTGCTCATCTTGATGGGGTATAAGTTCAAGTTCCAGCAGGATGAAGCGGACCAGGAAATATTGATGCAGAGAGACGCCGCTAACGCAGGGGCAGGAAAGCGGTCTGGCAATGTATTGCTGAATCAAGATAAAGAGTTGATCAAGAACATAGAATATAATAAGAAGATCAGCCGCCTTATTAAAAATCTGTATGCAAATGGACGGTCAGAATTCACAAATGCAGAAGCGATAGCGCAGGTTTTCATATCGGATGTACTGGAAGAAGATCAGAGACCAAGAGAAAAAAGATGGCGGGATTTCCTTGTCAGGGCGCGTCAGGGGGATCTTTTCAAGGACAACAGAACAGTATTCCGGTGGGGAGAAAATGATTGGGTATCGCTCTTTAGAGCATTGAATATATATGTTGACAGAGATACGTTTGCTCAGTCAGCCAAGGAAGATATCATAGAACGAGCGCTGGATTTTTATTTTGCCTTTAGCGATAATGATGAGCTGGATTTTGATAAAATTGTGATATTCAATTACTGCAGCATTGACAGCAACAAGATTTTTATCAAGGTCTTAGAACGTTTCCGGAATCTTAAGATTACAGGGAATATGAATGGGGAGAAAGCATATCGTGATTTCTTGAGAGAATATTCACAGCATGCCATGAAAAAGGGATATTTGCAGAGATACGATTTCTTCAAGCTGGAGATGCCGATTGGAGGTTATTCACAGAGGTATTCCGGAGTCCTCAGAGAATATCTGGAGGAATGTGTCAGACTGGTTGATGGGACTCTGAAAGAAGGTCTGTATCCCGCGCAGGGGAAGCAGGAATTGGAGTTGGTCAAAGATTTCTATGAAAAGAATATAGAGGTTGTAGAGTCTTCGGCGGAAGCTAAGCAGACAGGAATAAAAGTTGTATTTTCGGATAGAACGGAGGAGGAGCATATAGATGAGGAGGAATTCAAGAACTTGAGCAAATATGTCCCAAAGGACGCTGACGGAGTTGGGGAAAATCAGGTTACAAGAGAAGAATTTGCAGCTATGTTGGAAGAAAGTTATAGCGACGGAAAAATAAATTTGAGAGAATACAGAGGGTTATTAAGAAACTTCTAGGGATAACGGATGGCGTTAGATGACGGGCGCTTATGGTTGACTATGCAATCCATTATAGCTATAATTAAATAACAAATTTCTAATGAAAGGCTGGAAGTCACGATTATGAATCTACATTTTCTCGGCGGCGCCATGGAGATTGGCGGAAGCTGTATCTATATCAGGATTGCAGGCAGAGGGATCTTATTGGATTCCGGGATCCGGCAGACGGCAACCAAGGATCCGATTCCGGATTTTCGGACTGTACAGGAACAGGGCGGCGTGGATGCCGTCATCATCAGCCATGCCCACATGGACCATATCGGGACACTTCCGATCATCAGCAAAGCCTATCCGAATGCGCGGATCTATATGACTGCCATGACTGCGGAGCTGACCCGGGTTCTGCTCTATGACAGCCTGAAGATCATGAAGTATAGAGAAGATGAGATTCCGCATTATTCGGAGCAGGATGTGCTTGCCATGCTGGGAAGGGTGCATCCGATCGGCTACCAGACTCCTTTTCCTATATTTGATAAGTTTACATTGACATTTTACCCGGCAGGGCATATCGCGGGAGCGGCCTGTGTCTATCTTGTGACGGAAGAAGGAAGCTTGTTCTATTCGGGAGACTTCTCGGCGTTTCCCCAGCGTACGATCGAGGGGATACGGATCCCCAGGCTTCGGCCGGACGCGGCAATCGTGGAGACCACCTATGGCAATCGGCTGCACTCGAACCGAATGGTAGAAGAGAGGCGGCTGGTTGAGCTAGTTCGGGAATGTGTCGGGCAGAAGAAGAAGATACTGATCCCGGTATTTGCGTTGGGAAGGGCGCAGGAGGTTCTGCTGATCCTGCGCGCGGCGATACAGAATCAGGAGATTCCGTCTGTACCTGTCTATGTGGATGGTATGGTGCGTGACATCAATACCATATACACCCGGAATCCCATTTATCTGAAGAATGCCCTTGGCAGGCGGATCTTTAAGGGGAATGAGCCTTTCTATACCAAAGAGATCCAGCCTGTGGCGCCCACGCAGAAAAGAGAGGAGTTGTTATCGGGGCAAGAGCCGGTGATCCTGGTGTCCAGTTCCGGTATGCTTACCGGAGGGCCAAGCGCGCAGTATGCCAGGCTTTTGGCCTCCAGGGAAGATGCATGCATCATCATTACCGGGTATCAGGATGAGGAATCGCCGGGACGGCAGCTTCTGAATCTGTTGGAAGAGACGAAGGAGCGGAAGCTGACTATTGACGGATGTACGCTTCCGGTGAAGTGCCGGATCGAACAGGTAGGTTTGTCCGCCCACGGTGATAAATCAGAGATCGTGGCGCTTCTGGAACAGTTATCTTCACGGCGTGTATTTCTGGTACATGGGAACCGGGATGCTATAGACGAATTGGGCAATGAGCTGGCTGCCGAGGATTATCGGCGTCAGATCTATCTGCCGGAATGCGGGCAGGAATATGAGGTGCTGCTCCATAACAAGAGAAAGCAGTTGACATATGTACCGTCTCATACTATGCAGATGCAGAAGGAATTTACCGCGGAAGGTGCGAAGCGGCTCTGGGATTACTGGCGGGAGCATTATCAGGGCAAGATATTTCCAGTGTCTCAGATCGCGCAGATCTGGTATGGACGAGCCGTTACGGATGATCAGATACTACAGAATATGCAGGAGACGTTAATGGGCAGTCCGTATTTCACACCGAATGTGCGCCGTCTGTTCCTCTTTGAGGCAAATACACCGGAGGCAGTTGCGGAGGCGACGGCGCCCAGGGAACTGACGATACAGGAACTTGAACAGCGGGTCCAAAAGGCATTTCCGGGCTATGAATACCGGAAGCTCAGTTATTATCCGGATAAGAGAGAAGTATGGATGCAGTTCGATTATCCGGACAGCATTGACGCGGAGGGATTTCGCAAATCGGCGGATATATTCTGTACTTCATCTGACTGGAAGATACAGGTCAGCCCGTCTATGAACCATAGTGCGGCGGCGCTGCTGCTCACCGTACTTCTGGGAGATCGGATCGCCAAGACGTCTTATTATCAGGATAAGAAGTATTATTCCGTTACGCTCACCGGGAACGGCGGGGACGATATGGTATCAGAGGCGGCAGAGAAGTTCCGGGAGGCAACCGGCTGGACATTGCTGGTCAACGGTCAGACGGCGGATGCCGCGGGCCGGGGAACGGCGGATGCGGTGATGCAGAGGTCCGGGACGGCTGGACTGCCTGAGGACTTCTTCGTTCCGCGGGATATCCAGACGGAGATGGCGGAACAGAATCTGGCTTTCTTCTGTATAGACCAGACATTTGAAGAACTGCCGCACAGACCGGATAAGAAGAGCCTTAAGACAGATCAGGAAGGGAAATATCTGGAGCTTGCCTTCGTATCGCCTATGATCGGCCGCCAGTATCAGGACGTGCTGCAGGGTTTGGCTGATCAGATTGGATGGAGGATACATATTGCGGATAAGGTGAATCAGAATATGCTGTTTCAGACGGTGCAGATGCTTTGTATGAAATGCGGGATAACGCTTCTTAAGAATCCGTCTTATCTTCCAGAGAGAAAATCGGTGCAGTTGAAGACAAATGGTCTGGAGGATGAAGGACAAAGGCGGCGTGTGGAAGAAGAATTCCTGAGACAGACGGGATGCGACTGCATTTTCAGCATATAACAGATAAAACCCATCAAGGCAGGTGCAGCCGAGATGGGTTTTGCGCATTTGACAGTATCATTCAGTACAGTCCGCAGTATCAATATCCTGGAAAAATACGGGCAGCTTCTCCTTGAATACCTCCAGGATCAGCATTGCCAGCTCACGCATCTGCGGATGGGCGCCGCCGTCGATCCGCAGCCGGAAGAAATGTCTCCATTCTCTTAAGTTCATGGTCATGACCAGTTCTGTTTTCAGAGAGTTCGGCAGGACAGACCTTGCTTCCTGCGGGGAGGCTCCGGCTTCCAGCATCTGGAAATAATATCTCTCAGACGCTTCCATGGCGTCGCGCCATATCTGATACTTCCTGCTGTCGGCAAGATCGTCCAGATCATAGGAGAATCCGGTTGACAGGTCTATCACGGAGATCTGATTCTGGAATTTATCTTTGGAATAATTGCAGTACCTTGTGCTCTCCTGGCTGTAGCTTGCGACCCGGTGCCTTACGATCTCGTGCGTCACACCGCGGTCACAGATTACCTTAACGGTCACAGATTCATGTTCGATTACAGACTCGTGGCCTCTCTTGAGGATATTGGCGATAAATTTCTCGGCGGAGTCTTGTGTGATCCGGTCTTCGCTCTTGTAGCAGACCCTTCCGATCTTCTCGATTTTCTTAAGTATTGCCGGATAATCATCCATATCAATAATTTCTACTGCAGGTTTTGTCAATATCATCTTTTCTTATTATTCTCCCTTTATTTAGTCAATGAATTTTACCGCGGTTCCGTAAGCAAGAACCTCCGCGGCGCCCTGTACGATGGAGCTTGAGGCGTAGCGGATGTTGACGACTGCGTCTGCGCCCATTGCCTGAGCGTCCTCCGCCATGCGCTTGGTAGCGATTGCCCGCGCCTCGTTCATCATCTCTGTGTAGGAAGTGAGCTCGCCGCCCACCAGAGTCCTGAAGCTGTTCATAATATCCTTGCCAAAATGTACGGACTGGATCATGGTACCGCGTACCAGACCGATCATCTCGAATTTTCTTCCTGTGATGTAATCTGTGTTAACTAAAATCATGATAATTCCTCCTATCTGTAATCTTTCTTATGCTGTGCTGATTATAGATTCAGTACGTCTCTGATCGTATAGAATCCAGGTTCCTTATCTGCAAGAAATGCAGCGCAGTCACATGCGCCTCTCGCGAAGCATTCCCAATTATAAGAGTGGTGGGTGATCTCCAGCCGCTCGCCCATGCCGCCGAAGAATACGGTATGGCTGCTGGGTATATTCCCTGCCCGAAGAGAATGGTAACCGATGGTTCCGGGTTCACGGGGAGCCGCCCCCTCGCGCCCATAGACCGCGATATCACTCAATTCTTTGCCAAGGGCATGTGCCATGATCTCCCCCATCTCTTTGGATGTTCCGCTGGGCGCGTCCTTCTTCCACTGGTCATGCATCTCCAGAATCTCAATGTCGATCTCGTCCTTCAAGGTTGAGGTCACCAGTTCCAACAGCTTATTCATGACATTGACAAGCTTGGAGGTATTGGCGGCATAGAGCATGGGGATCTTCTTGGAGGCATCTTGGAATCGCTGTATCTCTTCGGGGCCAAATCCAGTGGTTCCGCATACCAGCGCCTTTTTATGTGCAATTGCCAGGTCCAAGACTTCCATCGCCATTTCCTTTGTGGAAAAATCAACGATCACATCGCAGTTGTCGATCACGCTTTTAAGATCGTCAGTTACCGGCACGCCAAGTTCTGAACCGGTCATGGCTGCTATTCCGAGATCCTGTCCGATATAACTGCGCCCTCTGGGGCCAACGCCTGCGACCAGTTCCATATCATCGCGGGAAGCGGCGGCCATAGTGATCAATCGTCCCATCTTGCCCCGCGGCCCGATTACGATTATTTTCATTTTTGAACTCCTTTCGCATATGGTATATATATTCTAACATAGAATTAAAAATAATGCTTGCATTATCTGTCAGGATTCGGTAAAATAATACTATCGGGGTATGGCTCAGTTTGGTTAGAGCGCACGGCTGGGGGCCGTGAGGTCGCAGGTTCGAATCCTGTTACCCCGACTTTACCCGCATTTTATGCGGGTTTTTGATTTTTAAAGTGTTAAAAAAGCTGGTTGGCTTTGGTTGGGATTATCCGGCAGGTGTTAATTCTTTGAATTTAACATTTCTGTTCTGGATAATCTTTTTCTTTTGGTCGAGGTTTGAGGTGTCATAAGTATAATACTTTTCATTGACTTCTGTAGTATGACCCAGCATACTTGCAACAATCGCTTTTGGTGTACCGCTGGTCTGTAAGTCAGAAGAAGCCGTTTTGCGTAGCTTGGTGATACCACCACCGCTTAAACCATATTCTCTGCATAATCTAGTCATATAGCTGGTAATATTTCCTGCATGGACATATCCACCATTTCCATCCGTGAATATCCATTCACACAAAATTCTGTATTCTGTCTGTACTTGCTTGATTCTTTCAAACAACGTTGTGATTTGTGCGTCCATCGGATATACTCGTGCTTTTTTCGTCTTAGTGCTACCAACAGAATATACTTTATGTACTCGATTGAATTTGGCAGATTTGTTGATACTGATATAGTTATCGGCAATATCCGTCCATTTAAGTGTACATAGCTCACTCACCCTCATTCCTGTATATAGCCAATTCAACAGCGTATGCCGGCATATATGTAGGAGCAGAACTATAATGGCAATGCAAGCCATTTAGAAGCGTCAGAAGTTCATTGTCGGTATAGTATGAAGCATTTGTCCGCTCTACTTCTACAGAATGTCTTGTAAAGTCTTTTGGTTCGAGAAACTCTATAGGATTATCAAGGATAATCTTTTCAACTCTTGCATAACGAATTGTGTTTTTGATGTAACCAAAAAGTTTGCTACATGACTTCTTACATAATTTTAATTCTTTTACAGTCTGTAAAAGAAACAGCCGTATGGTGTTTTCGGTCATCTGATTTATTGGCATATTTCCAAAATCTGTATCCTCAAAAAAACGCTTGCAGTCAGTATTATATTTGTAAATAGAATTGTCAGTCAATTCCAAATCTTTTAGACTCCGCCACATATAGTAGACTTCTAAGAAAGTAGGGCAAGCCTTTTTCTGTTTTTTTCGAGATTCCTCATTGGTATAATACTCTATGATTTTATTATTCAGTTTTTCCTCATTGACACTCTCAATCTGCTTTCCTTTTGGCGGTTCAACCCTCTCTTTCGGTAAATAGCTGTACCACTTACCATTTTTCCCTTGCCAGTAGTTATACATTTTTTTGTGTAAATCAAGAACTTGTTTTTTATTCATATCAACCTGTTCTTGTATATCCGTTAGCGAAAGTATACCAGCTTTTAATTCTTGATACAATGTCTTTATTGAATCGGCTCTCGACATAATAGCTTTCTCATATTGCAGGATTTCAAGGGCGTTCAGTTTAGCCAGTACAATCACGCCCCTTTTTAATTTTTAGATATGTAACACTGCTGTCTTTAAGGGGTGAGCCGTTTGTAATTATAGATTTTGCATCATACACCTGTCTGGTATATTCTTTCTGAAAGACAATATTCTCTTGTGATAAATCCTGTAGAATATCATCCGTAAGCATTAACTTTTGTTCAATCGGCATTTTAAGGTTTTGAGATTTGAAAAATGCCTTTTTCTTATGTTCCTTTAACTCTAGGTCTTTACCAAAATATTTGCTTAAATAACGTCCTCTGTTCTCCATGCTGTCTACATCAATGCGGTTTATTTTGATAAAACCATGAGTCCATAAATTCTGTAACTTCTCTTTTGCCACATATGGAAAATCAAAGAAAATAACATGGTAGTGGATTGCTCCACGCTTCTGTTTCTCCCACGTTGCAATATATTTCAATGTCTGGACTTTGGTTTGATACAGATAGTAATTTAGTCGTTGGATAAAATACTTAAATTCTTTGTTGGATTCAGTGATGTCTTGAATATTCTCTTTAAATGTCAGCGTTAAAAATTTCGTTTTGTTATCAAAATTGCAGTCAACAATACGGGCAATCTCCCAACGGGTTTGTTCGTAGTGCTTTTGCTTGCGTTTTAAGCTGTCATATTGTTTGTGAGCCGACATTTCATCAAATACTTTACGTTTATGTGCTTGTGTATTACTTGTTTTTGAATCTGAATTTGAATGGCTGTAAATTGGAGTTTCATAGAAATACACTTCTTTCGTAGTAGGAGGATTGCGATGAATAAAATAAAAGAATTGAGAAAAGAAAATAACATCACAGTTGCGGAATTGGCAAAAGAGTTGGGAATTTCACAAAGTATGCTGACTAACTATGAAAATGGGAATGGAACTCCAAGGGATGATTCTATATGGGATAGGTTATCACAACTGTTTGGCGTAAGCAAAAGTCATGTTATGGGATTGACTACAGATATTGATGTAGTTCATAAAAAGAAGAAATTTAAAGCGGTTGTGGATATATCTGAACCCATATCAATACAAGTGGAAAATCAAACAGACATTGACATTTTGACTAAATTGGACTTACTGGATGATGAAGATACAAACAAGGTATTAGACTTTATTAACAATCTTCTTACTACAAAGAAATATGAGGGAATTGAAGATAGTCCAATCAAATATGTGACGAAATAGCAGAAGTAATCTAAGGCGTCCACTTGCCCAGCCGACCCGCCGCCCTGTTAGGAACCGTCGCTCTGGGCATCCTTCGGAACGTTGGTTTTTGAAAGAACACGAACAAGAAAGAACTAGATGTGGGAAGTATACAGAGAATAGCAGACAGCACGATTGCAAAAGTGTTGTCTGTTATTCTTTTTTCTTAGTCATATTTAAAAACAACGGTTTTAAAGGGTTTCTCGCCATAACGAATCAGCCATGCAGAATAATAGAGATTGATTTCAAGGGTAGTAGGAGTGCTGTTAATCTTGTTGTGTTCTGTTACGATTTTACGAATAGTCTCATCAATTCCCCAATATTTGTAAACAATAACAGTTAGCTCCGTGTCTCGTGTGCCTTGATTGCTGAATGACATGCTGTTACGGACATGATAATCGGGCAGACTGATGTAATAGCAGATTCCGGCAATTAAACAGAGCAATAAAAGTGTAGTTATGACTTTTCTTTTCATGTGTATGACCTCTCTTTCCTAAGTTCCCTACGGGGATAACTATATAGTGCCTCACTATATAGTGAATTACTGCATAAAGATTTATTAAATATACTTTGTGTAGGGGTGATGCATATGAATCATGGACATTTAGAGTTAAGGATAGAAGAATTGTTGAAAGAAAGAGGTATTAGTAAGAATACCATTTGCAAAGAGTTGGATATTCCGAGGTCAAATTTTAACAGATATTGCAGAAATGAATTTCAAAGGCTGGACGCAAATTTGATTTGTAAGTTATGTGATTATTTTGATTGTGAAGTTGGCGAATTGATTTGTTACGTAAAAGAATAACGAGCTGTTGCTGTTATTAGCATGGAATGGATAAAAGGGTATGCGGAGGTGTGAAAGTCTCTCATACATTTTTACTTGTGTATTTTATAAAATCAAATTATACTGTGAGTAGTGAAAGTCAAACAAAATTAGAATTTGTTTGTCTTAGCCAGATGGAGCGAATAGAATTTTGTAAAAGGGGTGTGGGCTATGAACATTTTAATTCTTTATTATTCTGGCGTAGGTAACACTAAAATGGTTGCTACAAAAATATTTGATTTACTGCATGGCTCACATGAAGCTACTCTGGTTTCTATTGAAAAATTGTCAACGGATATAGCTATAGATAATTATGATAGTTTGGTGATAGGTTTTCCCACCATTCACGCCGCCCCTGCACAGCCCATACTTACCTTTATCAAACAGATAAAGCGACTTGAAAAATCTATTCCGGCTTTCCTTTTTACAACCTGTGGATTATATTCAGCAAATACTTTAAGGATATTCGGAAAACAGTGTGAGAAGAAAAATATAATTACGATTTTAAGCAAGAGTTATCGCTGTGCGGCTACTGACGGCGTTTTAATTGCCCCCACCATGAATATATGGTTTTGTCATGAGAAACGATTAGACAAAAAAGTAGAGCATGATGTCAGCGCTTTTATCAGGCATTGTAATGACCCAATAATCGCCAACATTCCACGTTTTAAGATATACAGCATTTTGAACTATCCCAATAAATTTTTTGGACAACGGTTTTCTCCCCCAATTTACATTCATAAAAAGAATTGTGTTTCGTGTGGAAAATGTGTAGTAAATTGCCCGGTACAATGTATATGTAGGGACGATATTGGATACCCATTATTTAATAATGAAAAGTGCATACATTGTTATAGGTGTATTCACCATTGTCCTAAAAAGGCGTTGTCATTGTCAAAGAAATGTCCTCCGTCAAAAACACTGTACTACTAATGAGTATTTGATATAAGACAATCAGACAACTTCCAGTTTGCAAAGCCGTGAAATCAGAAGTTAAAGGGGGATTATTGTGTCAGCAAATATAGCAGAAACATTTGAATTGTTGTTCGATAAAAATAATAATGTTGCATACAAAGCATTACAAGATTTGCAAAAAGAAAGTGAAGAAACGGATTGTGTTTATCCGTATATGGATAGGTTAAGCGATATGCTTGACAATGATAATTCTTATATTCGCACAAGAGGGCTTATATTACTTGCCTATAATGCAAAATGGGATAAAGATTATAAGATTGATGAAGTCATTGATAAATATTTGAAGCACATCACAGATGTCAAACCCATTACAGCACGACAATGTATCAAGCTGTTGCCGATTATCGCAAAATGTAAGCCGGAATTAAAGAATGATATTCTTTCCGCACTTCATAAGGCGAATACATTTGTTTATGACGATAGTATGCAGTCGTTGGTTTATAAGGACATTCAAAAAGCGTTGAAGGAGATAAAAAATTATAAAAATCAACTTCCAGTTTGACAGCAAGAAAAGTTAGAAGTTGTAAATCTAGACAAATCCGATTTATTATATGAAAGGAAATTATATTATGAAAATTGATGTATGTTCAAAGAAAGAACAGGATTATATCATTGATAGACTGGTGGAATATAATCTATCTCAGGTTGAGGCTAAACAGAAAGAAAATTTCATAGATTTAAGCAAGAAAATCGGTAAGGATGATAAGATTGTTGCTGGTATTGTAGCAAGGATGTATTGTTGGAATGTGGTTTATGTTGATACATTGTGGGTCGATTCTAGTTATAGAGGGAAAAAACTTGGTAGCTTACTTTTAGAAGAAGTTGAAAATGATGCTAAATCAAAAGGTGCTAAACTTATTCATCTTGATACATTTGATTTTCAAGCCAAAGAATTTTATGAGAAGCAAGGGTATATTGTATTTGGTATATTAGAAAATTGTCCAGAAAAGCATTATAGATATTATTTGAAAAAAGTCTTATAGTTCTTAAATCAAACTTTTGGTCAATATATAAAACTCGACAACTTTCAGTTTGCCGACAAGTGCCAGTTTTTCAAAATAGAATACATAATCTTAGTTGGTGTAATGGCAAAAAATTAGCCATAGACAAACATCTATGGCTAGTAGTTTTTCACTAATCAATTGAATTTAATAAGCTTTTCTGTTAAACGGATATACAAGTTCTCCTTTCAGACCCTTGGGTCGCTTGTTTATATTTGTCATTGGTTGGCTTTTGGTTGGGGTTATAAAATACCCCTTATAAAGCCCGTAAATGCGTTGCTTGTTGCCCCGTGAGGTCGCAGGTTCGAATCCTGTTACCCCGATTTAAAAACCGACGTATATACGTCGGTTTTTCTATTCCGTGTGATATTTCGTGTTGTATTATGACGCAATCAAATATCATCATGTACACTACAGAAGATGGAGTCATAAAAATAGAAGTTACATTTGACCATGATACAGTTTGGCTTTCTATAGATCAAATGGCCGAATTATTTCAACGGGATAAAAGCGTAATTGGAAAACATGTAAGAAATATTTTTAAAGAAGGAGAATTGGAAAAAGAAGCAGTTTGGGCAAAATTTGCCTACACTGCTTCTGACGGCAAGACCTATCAGATGGATTTCTATAATTTAGATGTTATTATTTCCGTTGGTTATCGGGTAAAATCCCTGAGAGGAACACAGTTTAGAATATGGGCTGCTTCTATTTTGAAGGAATATATGAAAAAAGGGTTCGCATTAGATGATGATCGGCTTAAGAATCTCGGAGGCGGAAAGTATTTTGATGAATTGTTAGCTCGTATCCGTGATATTCGTTCTTATTGATTATGACCCAAAAGCAGAAAGTTCAATTATATTTTTTGCAGGTACAAAATAAAATGCACTGGGCGGCTCATACGGAAATATTGTAAATGTTTCGTTTTGTTTATAACTCCTTGATTTTTTATTTGTTGTAAGGATTACGAAGCCGTCCAGTATGATTCCGATTGTCAGTACGGAAACGTGATTATGCAACGGGTAGGATATAGTTGAATTATTGCAGAAAATCGTAACAGTTCAGACAGGTCTGCGCATTCACTGCGCTGAACGTGTCATAGAGTAGAGCCACTTCACAGTCTGTTATCCATTTCACAGATTTATGTTATATGTTGGCGTTGCAGCTTTCAAGTAAACGGTTTGTTCCCGTTATTTCAGCATCTACAAGGTCAATCATTCTTTTTACATTTGCAGAATGGGCGGAAGAAACTTCATTTTCCCATAACGGATTGATTTGTTTTTCAATCCCTGCACGGTACTTTTGCAGAATATTAAGCCGTTCCTGCAAAAGTTCCTGCTGTACATCAGGTGTAAATGTACTTAGAAAAAAAGCGGCAATAGAAAAGATGTTTGTATCGTAGTTGAATTGCAGGATGGATGCTTTTAAAGTGTTTATAAATTCGCTTTTCCCCTTATCAGAAAGTTTGTAAACGGTGCGGTCTGGCATATTCCCGACTTTCTCGGTAGTGCCAGATATAAATTCCTTTTTCTCAAGGGTTTTTAAGGTCGAATATACCGTTGAATCAGCGATATTAAACCACCATTTCACGTTCATGTAGTTTAAGCGTTTTATTATCTCGTATGCGTTAAGTGGTTTTTCGTATATGAAACCTAAAAGCATTGTAGCAGGTTTGGACAGCATATTTTTCCTCCTTGACATTGTGGTGTATTTGTAGTGCTTTATATATAAAGTAGTTTTTATAGACACTACTATTATAACATATCAATGTAGAAAAAGGAATACTGGAAAAGGAGGAAACCCCGATTTAACAATACACATCCCGCCACACGCATCATGCCGCTGCACACCGGCAAGGGCCGCACCGAAAGCCAAGCGGTCAGTGACATTATTGACTATGTATCCAACCCGCAAAAGACAGATAACGGCAGGCTCGTCACCGGCTTTGCGTGTGACAGCCGGGTAGCCGACGCCGAGTTTCTGCTAGCGAAACGGGAGTACATTTCCACCACTGGCCGGGTACGCGGCGCGGACGATGTACTTGCCTACCATGTCCGGCAGTCCTTTGTCCCCGGCGAGATTACCCCGGAAGAGTTTACGGTTAGAGGGAAGTAATTTCAGATTAGGCGGTATAGCCCCGATTACAAGGGCTGTACCGTCTTTTCGAGTTCCTATGCGCCTTGCCGTTTCGGTTGCGTGGCAGAAAGGAAATTGATTTCCCCTACAAAGTTGAAAACAATATCTACTTTCTGTACCCGTTTCCCGTCCACCTTTTCCGGCGCATGGACTATGATTTTCTTGATAAATTCATTGACGATTGCGGGGGTGAGTTCCTTTATCCCCACATACTTGCGGATAATCGCGGCGAAGCTGTCAAAGTCGCTCTTGTTCTGTTCGTAGGTATCGACTTCCTGCTGGTCTGCCTTGACCTTTTCTTCCAGTTCCCGCTGTTCCGCTTCATACTCTGCGGACAGCTTCAAAAATCTGTCGTGACTGATTGCGCCGCTTATGTCGTCCTCATAAATCCGCTTGAAGATACGGTCAAGTTCTACAATCCGTTTTTTGCCTGTCCGACTTCCCGTTTTCTGCGCTTCATTTCCTTTTCCGTTTCGGCAGAGCGTTGTGCGTACATCATTTCGTGGAAAGCCATGATTGAAGCTTACGTCGGAACTGAAAGTGTCCTTTCCCGCATATCGGAAGGTGTTTAGCAAGGTCACTACCCAGACTTCCTTAAAGCTTCTGGAAGCTTACCCCCTTGCCGCTGACATGCTTGCCGCTCCAAAAGACGAACTTGTGGAAACCATACGCAAAACCGCACGTTTCGGTGAAAAATATGCCGTTTCCAAATATGATGCCATATGTGCTGCCGCAAAGGATGCCGCTGTTTTCGGACGCGCGCTTCAAAGCAATGCATTCCGGATCCAGTTGTATATCAAAACCTACCGGGAATACCAGGAGCATCTGGACAGGATACTTGAGGAACTGCATAAGGCTGTTGATAAGCTGGAAGGGACACCGGTTTATGACCGCATCTTCCTTCTCCAGTCCCTGCGTGGTGTCGGTTTTCTCAGCGCAGTCGTCCTGATCGCTGAAATGGGCTCCTTTGACCTGTTTTCTTCCCCAAAGAAGCTTTATGCTTACTTCGGCCTGGATCCTGCCGTGAAGCAGTCCGGCAAGTTCAATGGTGACAAAGTCCACATGTCCAAGAGGGGATCCAGTCTTGCCAGGCGCATCCTGCATATGGTGGCCCTCAATAACCTTAAGGTGGATAAAATTTACAGCTGTCCAAAATGCGGAAAAATGCAGCGGCCAGAGAAGGCCCAGGCAAGGGGTTGAAGTCTGCCAGAGCCAGAGGGAGAACAGGGGGAAGACCGAGGGTCGATTCTGAGCAGGTGAAAAAGGCCATAAAACCGTGCTGTTTTCGAGGGGAAATGCGTCAGAAAAACAGAGGAAAAATTGCTGAAAATCCTAAGATTTTCAGCTTTTTGCGAATTGACAGACTCCGTTTTTGGCTAGATGACAATCTTGGGATGATGCTCCTTAAAAGCTCCCTTGGGCTCCAGGGATAATCCGTCACACAGCCAGTGTATTTCTTTTAACGTAACTTTTTTCAACTCATCTGGTGTATCCGGCCAGTGAAAGGAATGATGGTCCAGCCGCTTCATTAAGATCCAAAATCCTGACCCGTCCCATTGGAGGATTTTGATTGATGTGCGTCTGCGATTACAGAAGGCAAACATACAACGGGAATACGGATCCAGATGGAATTTTAGTTTTATGATAGCCGCCAATCCCTGGTAACTCTTTCGTAAGTCCGTGACACCACATGCAAGATACACAGTTGTTCCACCAGCCAGATCAAGCATAAGCACTCAGTGTATGGATCAAAGAAGCCATAAGTCCGACAGGACACCCGGCACCAATTTCAATCCGGATGCTTCCGGGAAGATAGATCGTTACAGGCACACCGCCGACTGAAAGATCAGATGAGATTTCCTGTTGGGAAGGAAGTTTTGCAAAAACAGGTTCATCTGGCTGTTCTTTTGTTTGCTTCCGGATCCAATAGCTAAAAGTTGATTGTGGAATTTGATGCTCCTGACACCATTCTTTCTGGGATAAACCACTTTCATGAAAGTCCTGGATACGTTTTGTCCAGAGTTCTGTCTTTGTAAGTTCATTTTTATCCATAGGCAATACCTCCATAATTTGAAGTGATTGTATCAGAAATACACATGAATTGACAGATACGGATTATTTCCTACTTACATTAAACCAATAATAGCAGATGATAGAAATGACTCATACTTCGCAACCTGAATTTGTGCTGTGTTAGTTGAAAATACAGAGAAAATCAAAAATAAAAAGGTATAAGCACTCTGTTTTTGTTATAATGGAATTAGCCGAAAACCATTTAAAAACGGAGG
>CAJTCH010000073.1 GCA_910574715.1 Lachnospiraceae bacterium
TCGGTTTTTCGTAAAATATACCGAAGGTCTGTTAAAGTTACCCTTTTTTCTGAAAAACATATCAAAATCTTTTTAAAAAAGTTCTTGACATATCACCAGAATGCTGTCTAATACTTGTACCAATTATTGTACAGGATAAATCTAACAAACTTCTAACAATCTCTCCCTTAAAACAGATTCCCAACCGGCAGATCAATCTCCATCATGATCCCTTCCCGCATCCTTCTCACCGCTATGAACCCTCCGTGAAGGTTCACGATCTCCCTTGCCAGATAAAGCCCGATCCCAAACCCTTCCTGGGCCGTGACACGTTTTCCCCGATAGAAACGCTGAAAAAGAGCGTTCTCTTCCCCCGGTTCAATACCGATTCCAAAATCTCTTACCTGGATTTTCAGAAACATCTCATTGACTGACACCGTCACTTCCACTCTGCCGTCCGGCAAAGAATACTTCACCGCATTGTCAAGAAGATTATAGACCGCCTCGCCAAGCCAGTTCGGGTCGTGCAGGCAGGCCGCTGCGCCTGACAGCGTTACCTCGAAGGCGATCCCCTTATCCTCTGCCTGGCTGTGTATCTGTCCAAGCGCATTCCGAACGGTCCTTAATATGTCCGCGTCTTCCTTCCTGATCTGTATGATATGATGCTCAAGCCTTGACATCTTAATGAAGTTCTCCGCAAGGAAATGCAGCTTCTCAGCGCTTCTCTTCATCGCATCCGCATATTCTGCCGCCGTCTCCTCTGTCAGATCTTCTTCTGTCAGCCCGTCTAACATAAGTCCAAGATACGTCTCTACATTCGCAAGCGGCGTCCGCATCTGATGGGCGATCTCCGAGATCAGCCTCTTGATCTCGTCCCGGCTTCTCTCTGCCGCATCTGTTCTGCCCTGCATCGATTCCTGCACCCGCACCAGCCGATTCTCAATCTTCGCATACAGCGTCTCTTCTCCTGATGATGACGCCTCGATCCTCTGCCCGTTTAATATCTTCTCCGTAAGCCCGGCAATCTCTTCTAATTCCCGTTCCCGGCATCTTCTCTGCCGGACATATACGGCAGACGCACCTGCCGCTAATCCCGCCAGAGCCGCCACAGCTTCCATATACATGCTATTAATCCCCTATCCGGTATCCAAGCCCGAACACATTCTTAATATAGTCCGGCTGTCTCACATCCGGTTCAATCTTTTTCCGCAGACGGCCAACCGTGACACTGACCGTATTATCCACCACAAACTGACCGGAAATTCCCCAGATCCGCTCCAGAATATTTTCTTTCGTGAGCACCTGTCCCTGGTTCAGCATCAGATATTCCAATAACTGATATTCTTTTGCCGTAAGCCTGATCTCCTGCCCCTTCATGAAGACCTGCTTTTTTGCCGGATACAGACTCAGCTCCCGAAAAGTAAGCGGGCTGGCTTCACCGTTCCGCTTTAATACCGCTTCGATCCGCTTCAACAACACCTTCATGGAAAATGGTTTTACCACGTAGTCGTCCGCGCCGATATCGAATGCCGACAGCATATCCCGCTCCTCATCCCTGGCAGTAAGGAAGATCGCAGGAGTCTTCTGTCTTCCCCGAAGCTCCTGATACAGACTGATCCCGTCCCCGTCAGGAAGACCGATATCCACAAGAAGCAGCTCCTCTCCCTTCCCCAGCAGCGATAACGCCTCCTTCTTCGTGTGCGCGGTCATCGTCTCATAGCCTGCTTTTTCCAGCGTCAGTTTCAGCGCCTGGTTCAGCAATCTGTCATCCTCAATAATCCCTATCATCTTATTTCCTTTTTGGCTTCGACAGCTCCTTATACATCCCATTCAACACCTTTGTCATAAGCTCTGTATTCTCTACGTCTTCAACTGCCACCATCAACGTTCTGGAACCTTCATAAGGATAAGCCCTCTTAGCATCAGGCATCAGCCGAAGCACCGTCTCTGTCGGTTTTAACAGCAGACAGTTCTCACAGATATCCCCTATAAGTTTCCTGCATCCTTCTTCCAGATCTTCCTCTGCCTGATAATAAACGCAATATTCTCCCATCATCTTTCTTGTAGTCACCTTACCGGCTTTTTGCAGATTTTCTACAATATAATCATGAAATTCCTTCGATGTAGCCATATATCATACCGCCTTTCAAGAACTGTACTCTTTTTGTACTATCCATCATAGCAGAAATAAGCTGTCTTATCAATCAGAACAAAGCCTGCAAAAGGGGAAGCCCGAAAGCTTCCCCAATTCATCCGCCGCTGATTAGATTTCCTTTAACTCATACTGTCTGCTCCCAAGACCGATCTTCTCAGCCTGGTCAAGGGTAGCCTTCCACTCGATGTTTGGATTAGAATCCTTAAAATGGTCGTGATGACAATGCCATCCCTCTTCGGCCAGATGCTCGCCAAGCTGACTGTTCTCAATCGGCTTAGCGCGCAGGCAGGCGTCTGCACATGCCTGGTCCAGCGCAACCGGATCAAAGCTTGCGAACATTCCGATATCCGGCAGGATCGCCGCGTCATTCTCTCCGTGGCAGTCACAGTTCGGGCTTATATCCTGCACCAGCGAAATGTGAAAACACGGGCGGCCATGACAGACTGCCTGCGCATACTCCGCCATCTTACGGTCGAGCAATTCATTGGCGCTGCTGTTCGGATTATCGATCGCATCAAAGCTGCATGCGCCGATACAGCGGCCGCAGCCCTTGCACTTATCATAATCGATCACAGCCTTCCTATCCACATATGTAATTGCGTCGCTTCCGCATTCCTTCGCACAGCGGCCGCATCCGCGGCAGAGCTCTTCACTTACGGCAGGCTTCCCGTCGGCATGCTGCTTCATCTTACCGGCGCGGCTGCCGCAGCCCATTCCGATGTTCTTGATCGCACCGCCGAATCCGGTCGCCTCATGCCCTTTGAAATGGCTTAAGCTGATGAAGATATCCGCATCCATGACCGCTCTTCCGATCAGAGCAGTCTTACAGTATTCTCCGTTCTCCACCGGAACCTCTACCTCGTCGGTTCCCCTAAGTCCGTCTCCGATAATGATCTGACACCCCGTAGTCACCGTGTTGAATCCGTTGAGATTCGCACAGTCCAGATGTTCAAGAGCATTCTTCCTGCTTCCCGGATAAAGGGTGTTGCAGTCTGTCAGGAATGGAAGACCTTTCTGCTCCTTGCACAGATCAGCCACAACCTTCGCATAATTCGGCCTTAAGAATGCCATGTTGCCAAGTTCTCCGAAATGCATCTTGATCGCTGCGAACTTCCCTTCCATATCGATATCCTTGATACCTGCCGCGATACACAGCTTTCTCAGCTTTTCAAGCCGGCTCGTCCCTACCGGGCATCTGAAATCTGTAAAATATACCGTTGATTTCTCCATTATTCCCTCCTGGTTTTCATAAATATATTATGCTGTTTCCTCTATGAAATCATATTATCAGCTTGAAGTCAAGACATTATTAAAATCGCTGTTTTCCCCGCTGTCTACCGTGTAATCTCACTGACGATATTTTCCCTTACCAGTTTCCTTGCGGGGAACATGACCGCCGCGACCGCTATCACCATATTCAGGATCATGATGCCGAATAAGACCCGATTGGGAACCCCTGTCTGAACATGTAAAAACTGCAGTATATGTGCCATATAGTAATCCATCACCCTTCGGAGAATCAGATTGTAAATGTAATAGATCACCGCATCCGCAAGCAGTCCGTATAAGATACCGGTCTGTAAGATCATCTTGTAAAAACCAATGTCCGTAATACCCATAGCCCTGATGATCCCGTACTCTCTCCTCCTCGCAAGAATCGTATGGTTCATGCTGTTCACGATATGGAATAAACTAATGACCAGCAGAATGGCCGCGATACCGGAAAAAAATATCTGCTGCTGTCTTAAGTAGTTCTTCTGTGTCCTGATCGCAGCGCTGTAATCCACCAATACCGCCTTGGGAACATCACGGATGATCTGCAATATCTGGCCGCTCACCTTCCCGGCTTCTGCATCTTCTGCCGGCGAAGCATTGATAAAGCTATAATCGGTGATTCCAAAATTCTCCTCCATCTGCTCATTCGTCATGATCAGGCCCGGCATCACGCTGTCCTTATAGAATCCCTCCTGCAGAAATCCCTGCTCCCGCGCCAGCGTACGGCTTACAATAGCTGCAATCTCAAATTCTTTCTCTATATAGTTCTCTTCGCCGCTTTGGAACTTCAGCAGCTCATCCGCATAACCGTCCATTTTAGGTACGCGCAGACTGATCGTATCTCCAGGCTTCTTGCCGTAAAAATAATAATTCCCCTGTCCGTCCATGTTGGCAACCGCAATGATCTTATTGCCCTCCTTAAGCGCCGCCGGGTCAATATCCCCCTCCAGGATGAATTCATTAAGCTGTTCGATCAATCCGTCCTCATAACCATATACGTCATATTTGATCCTATACGTGCCGTCCTCCTGCTGCAGGCAGATCCCCCCGTACCTCCGGACAAAATAATGATCCGCATTCTGGTAATCAAAAAAGGAATCCCACTCTTCTAACGACTCGATACGAGTCACTTCCCCGAGAGTAAATTTCGTCGGATAGACATTCTCTGTTTCCGGCATATTTTTGATCTTATCCCCTGCCGCTTGCGGGATCGTATCTTTAAGCGAATTGGATTTTAAGGAAATGCGGTATTCGCTGCCAAGACCGTCGTCTGATTTTAACGAAAGCTCTGCATGGACCTTCAGATTCTCTACCATATAAACCGTACATAAGAAGATGCTGCCGCCCATCGATAGGGATAACAGGATCCCGATCACTTTCCTTTTGTTCGCAAACATGAATTTTCGGACAACCACTCCCGCCATATTCACATGATGCAGGGCATATATTTTTCTCTTTGCCGTAAATGAAGTGTCTCCGCCCATAACCTCTTTTAAGGTCTGCTTCCCAAGCGAACGGACAACAAGAAACGCGACAGCAGCCAACGCGGCCAGCAGGAATACAAAACCGAATATCATAGCGTCCCACGCCAGATAGAATTGCAGGGTATTCGTTCCTTCTGCCAGCGTCTGGTCCGCAGCCGACAGGCCATTTCCCGTTACTCCTGCGCCCTTCCCGCCGAATACCCCGCCGAAGCTGCGGTATACCAGGCTTAAGAAGCCATTTCCCAATAAACACCCCAGCGGATATCCAACGATAAACAGCATCCAAAGTTCCAGAAGCAATGTTATACCGATCTGCTTCCCGCTGATTCCTAAGGTCTGCAAGATCCCGTACTCGGACGTTCTCTTTGCCACAGAGATATTGAAGACACTGTACACGGCGAATATGCTGAACAGGCATAGAAGGACCAGCATTCCGTTATAAGCCAGATTATAGTCGCTCTGTAACTTCAGGACAATGTAGGTGAAGTTGCCTTCTTCATCGGTCAGGCCAAACTTCACGATATCATAGATACTGCCCGGCTCCTCGCCTGCAAGATACTTTGTCACTTCATCATTTCCCTCAACCGCGTCAGAAGATATCCGGTGCTCTCTTAGGAAAGCGTCCAACTGTCTGTACAGCTTCTCATCTTCATCGAACCCGAGATATAGAAACGTCTGACTTATCCGTCCCGCAAAAGAATCGCTTACGAAGACCTCCATCTCGCCCGCACTTGCCGCCCATTCGCTTTTTAACACTCCTGTCACCGTATAATCCCGTGCTCCGATATGAACAGAGTCCCCCAAATTACCGGAAAATCCAAGGTTGCTTAATACGAATCCGTCCGCCGCGATCTCATCCTCTCTTCTGGGATACGTCCCCTCTAAGAGATCTCTATGCGCCATCCGGCGGTAGGTCTCATCGGTACTGATAAAATAAATCAAAAACTCCTCTTCAGCCACATCCCGGATCTCCATCTTCCCGCACCGCTTCAGATGATATCCTTCGCCCTTTTCCCCGCTTTGGGTCTTCTGAAACTGCTCCTTATCGGTCTCTGCACAGTAATGCCAGTCTCCGTATATGGTCTTACTGTTGAGAAGGTCGCTCTTCTGACTGCTGTAGATAAGCGAACTGATTCCGGCAAGCAGCGACGCCGTCAATAGGATGCCCGCGAAGATCGCCGCAGTCTGGCTCTTATAATACCGCATATATTTCCATGCCAGCTTTAACATGCGTCATCACCGCCTTTTGCCGGGAATCTTCTCTTCCCCGTGACGATACGCCCGTCCTCAATGCGGATCACCCTGTCGCAGGTCTGCGCGATCGCTTCATTATGGGTCACCATAAGAATCGTCTGCTTATACTTTCTGCTGCTTGCCTTCAGCAATCCCATCACCTCAATGGTTGTGGCCGAATCAAGATTGCCCGTCGGTTCGTCGCAAAGCAGCATATGAGGCTTGTTCACAAGCGCCCTTGCGATCGCTACCCGCTGCTGCTGCCCTCCTGACAACTCATTGGGATATTTCCCGCGCTTCTCCCAGATACCAAGCTCCCGCAGCAATTCCTCGATATATTCCCGGTTGATATGCTTTCCCCTGTCAAATGTCACCGGAAGCGCCACGTTATCATACACGTTCAGCACCGGCATCAGACTGTAATTCTGAAACACAAAACCGATATTCCTTCTGCGGAATATGGTAAGCTCCTTCCTCGAAAGTGAACCGATCTCTCTGTTTTTAACGAAGATCTCCCCTTTCGTCGGATTGTCCAGGCCGCCGATCAGATTGAGCAGCGTAGACTTGCCTGAACCGGACGTTCCTACAATGGCGGCAAATTCACCTTCCTCCACCTGAAGGCTGATATCCTTCAGCGCATTTACCTGATTCTCCCTTTCTCCGTATATTTTTTCTACATGCCACAGCTCTAATATACTCATCCGTCATCACTCCTTTTCCTGATACGTTTGTCTATCAGTATAACTGCCGTATCTTGCAATTTCTTTACAAACGGATGGTCAGTTCTTACAGTTTTGTAAGAACACAGAAAAGCAGCTCCCTTCCCCATACTCAGAATCTACCGTCATGTATCCCTTCTCCTTTTCCAGGATCAGATTGGCCAGATAGAGGCCAATGCCGGAGCCTTCCGCATCTTGTACTTCCGGACTCCTGTAAAACCGTTTAAATATATCCGTCAGCTCTTCCCGGCGGATTCCTCTCCCGTTATCTGCGATCATAACTTCTGTATATAATTCATAGGAACGGACACGGATGGAAACCGCTCCGCCTTTTGCCGTATATTTGACCGCATTTTCCAACAGATTGACAAATACTTCCGCCGTCCACTTCCGGTTGTGATACAGCTTCATATCCTCAAACGGTTCCAGGATAAAATCGATCTTCTTGCTCTCCATCTTTTCATAGACCGTATCAACCGCATCCAGGATCGTCTGCCTGATCTGCGTATCTCTGACTTCAAAACCGTCAATATTCTGTTCCAGTTTTACCATCTTAGACAGAGATTCCACGATCCAGTTCAGCCTCTCCACCTGTCTGTGCATCTTACCGGCGAATTCTTCCCTCTGCCCCGGTTCGATCTTTCCTCTTCCCAATATATCCGCATAAAGCGAAAGATTGGCAAGGGGCGTTTTCAGCTGGTGGGACATATCGGACACCAGGCTTTTTACCTGTTCTTTTTCCTTCTCGGCGCTCTTGGCGTGATTGTCAAGCACCCTTTGTATCTGGTTGATCTTACTGACAAGGGCGGAATATTCCCCCTCCTCCACATCAGAATGAACAACCGTCTCCCTGCTTAACACACTGTCCAACAGACGGTCGATCATACGGTAGGTCTTTCTCTTTTGGTAAATGCAGCAGCCCGCCGACAGGCACAAAAGTACCGCCAAAATTATCGTGATCCACATGATTCTATTCTTTATCCTATTCTTTCCAGATATATCCGATCCCGTGTACGGTTTTGATCCGTACCGGACTTGACGCATCATCTTCTATCTTGGTCCGAAGCCTGCTGATATTGACCGACACCGTATTGTTATCCACGTATTTGCCGTCGCTGTCCCAGATCTTGTCTAAAATCTGTTCCTTAGAAAGAATATGGTTCTTATTCTCGATCAGATACAGAAGCAGGCGGTATTCTAATTTGCTGAGCTTAACTTCCTCTCCGTGCCTGTATACTTTGCACATATCCTGATCGATAGTGACAGAACCGGAGACGATCTTCATCGTCTCTGATTTGTCTTGAAGGATCCTCTTCATTCTCGCCTTCAGCACGCCGAGAGAAAACGGCTTCGATACATAGTCATTGACTCCCAGCTCCAACGCCTTAATCTCATCCATCTCCGTATCGCGGGCAGTCAGCATGATCATCGGTATATTGCTGTAGCTGCGAACCTCTCTGCATAATTCAAAGCCTGTTCCGTCCGGCAGATTGCAGTCAAGAAGCACGATATCATAACAGCCCTTCGCGATCTCTCTTGATCCTTCCCTTTTCGTCCCGGCTTCCGCGACGTCATATCCGTCACCGGAAAAAGAGAAGGATAGCCCTTCTCTTAAGTCGCTGTCATCTTCTATTATCAGTATTTTACATTTATCCATTCCTCAATTCCTTCTTAACCGCAGCCGTTCATATTTTTACGGCACTGTGAAACAGCTTCTAAAAGTTCACAGTCTCCGTTCTTCTCTAATAACATCTGAAGAACCCCCATCCATTCTCTGCACTGATAATGGATAGAATGCTTTTCATCGTACTCTCGAAATGTCTTAATATCTTCCTTCTCTACCTTCTCTCCAAACTTCGCGAAAGCCTCCGACAGATAGATTCGTTTCCTGTTATCTGCCAATTCTTCTTCTTCCCTCCGCCACATCGGAATCGGGCGATGCCTCAAAGCCAGATAAAGCAGCTTGTCAATCTCAATACTCTCTGAATCAAAGAAATCCTCCAGATAGATTCTTCCTTCCTCCCGGTTACTGGCCGAGACAGGATAATACTTCAGCCATTTCTTCCTCTCCTGTTCTGATTCTGCCTGTACCTCATCTGTCAGCTCTTTGGGCTTGTTCAGGCAGCAATGCTTATATTTCTTCCCGCTCCCGCAAGGGCAAGGATCATTTCTCCCTATTTTAACCTTCTTTTGGGGTCTTTCATATTCCGCATTTACTGCAGAGATCAAAGCTTTCATATCTTTTTTGCTGAATTCTTTCTTCTTCGGCTGTTCAAACATTGCCCATCCCCGCAGCAGATCCGCCGCATTGATCGGAGTCTTACAGATATCCTCCTTGTCATCAAACATCATATCCACACATTCCGCATACTCCCCTATCGTATATTGTTCAACCCGTCCGTCCTCCAAAAGACGCCGAATCTCTGGAAACATCTCAACAAAAGAACATTCACATATGATATAGATTAGTTCGGTATAAATATATTCGCCGATCTCTTCTTTCTCATAGACGATCTGTCTGATAAAATCCTGAAATTCCGATTTTTCCAAGCTTCCGTCCAGATACAGCTGCCCCATTGTTTTCATCATTGAACTTCTGGCATAATCGTCAATATCCGGATTCTTCACGGACTCTTTCAGCAATTCCATATCTCCGTTATATGTATTATAAAGAATGTCGCACAAATTAGAAGTCACCGCATCACCGATCAAATAATCTACCACTTCACTTGGAAGCGATATTAATTCCATAATCTTTGGAAAACTCTTCTTCTCCCGAAACTGACCCAGTAGATATAATGCATAAAAATGAAGCTGATAATCCTCGTCCAGATCATCTTTCTCAAAGATTGCTTTCTCAATTGCAGAGTTCAAATACGGTACGGCAAGCTCCTGATTCTCGCTTATGATCCGGAACGGTTCCTCTGGGAATCTCTTTGATCTGACCGTGATATCTTCGATTGCTTTTTGTACTAAATCTTTCATTCATCTTCTCCTTCTATAACCTTCTTTTATCTTTGCCTCGTTTTCTTAGACCTATCATAACAGAGACAGCGCAGTATATCAATTCGATTTTTCCCTATATGTATAAGTAAAAAGGCGGCAGGGAGAAATCTCTGCCGCAAATTTTTTTAATAAGGTCTTGTATGTGACGCAGCGTAATAATGTATAATACATGACAGGAGGCAGATCATTATGGCAAAGCACAGAGCAATACCGCTTGGGTTTATGACAGTAGGAGAGGCTGCTAAGAAGCTGGGAGTTACTGTCCGTACATTGCAATACTATGACAAAGAAGGCTTGTTATCCCCTTCAGCAGCAAGCGAAGGCGGACGCAAACTTTATACAGATAAAGACTTAGTAATGCTTCATCAAATTATATCTTTGAAATCACTGGGTTTTTCTTTGGATGATATTAAGCATCGCTTAATTTCTCTGGAAACACCGACGGATGTGGCAACCGCCCTTACCGAACAGGCAGACAGCATACGGGAAAAGATCGAACAGCTAACCGCTTCCTTGACAGCGATAGAACAGTTAAAAGAAGAAGTGCTGCAAATACAGACCGTCAACTTTAAAAAGTATACAGATATCATTTTTCTCGATGAGCCGGCTGCGGGGCTTGATGCCCTTGGCAGGGTTTCACTTCACGAGCTGATCCGCAAACTCAAATCACAAGGAAAAACAATTGCTTGATTTACTCATTCGCTTTTTCATTCACAAGAGTAGAATGTGGGTATCAAAATGAAAAGGAGATTTACTATGAGTACATTATTGGAAGCAAAAGAAATAACAAAAATCTATGGTAAAGCGGAACATCCCAGTTTAAACAAGGTATCCTTTCGTGTTGCCGAGGGTGAATTTATTGGCATTATGGGAGCATCCGGCTCTGGGAAGACCACTTTGCTCAATGTTCTTTCCACGATAGATACTCCTACAAGCGGAGATATCTGGATTAACGGCGTGAACTTGAAAAATCTCAACCATACAAGTGCTGCCGATTTCCGTAAAGACAATTTAGGATTTATTTTTCAAGAGTATTTTCTGCTTGACAGCCTTACTATCCGTGAAAATATATCCGTTCCACTTACCCTTCAAAAACTTCCACCCCAAAAAATCGAAAATATGGTAAGAAGTTTGGCGGAGAGATTCGGCATAGCGTCGCAGTTAGACAAATATCCCCTTGAATTGTCTGGCGGACAGCGGCAAAGGGCATCCGCAGCAAGGGCAATTGTAAAGCAGCCAAGCATATTGTTTGCAGACGAGCCAACAGGAGCGTTAGATTCAAGCTCAGCTACTGAACTGTTGAATACTTTGTATGAAGCCAACCAAGAACTGCATACTACCATATTGATGGTTACGCATGACGCTTATGCAGCGAGTTTTGCAAACCGCATTCTTATTTTTAAGGACGGCTGCATAATCAGGGAACTTACCAAACGCGGCAGTAACAGGCGTGACTTCTATGAAGCAATTGCGGCGGAAGTTACCAGATTAGATACCGAAAGATAAGGGGGAAAACTATGAACAATTTATCTATGGCATTTAAGAATTTAAGGAAAAATTTTTCGTTTTATGCTCTTTATCTGCTATCTGTATCCCTTGTTATTACGGTCTACTTTGCATTTACATCATTTTCAATGAACAGTGTAATGCTTGAGAAAATATCAGGTGATGGTCGGGTAGAATCCATGTGCAATGTCATTTCTGTATTTCTGGTAGCCTTTGTGATTTTTTATATGTCATATTCAAATCGCTTCTTTTTGAGACGCCGTACGAAGGAACTTGGGATTTATGCATTATTAGGTTACAGAAAATCAAGGATGCTTTCCCTGCTTGTATCTGAAAATATTTTAATCGGTTGCGGCTCTCTTATTGTAGGCTTGGTATTGGGAGCCATTATGCATAAGGGTATCGTATATGGGACAACAGCTCTTTTGAATTTATCAATAGACAATTCGGAAATCCCTTTCTTTAATTTTGACGCTATTACAAACACTGTCGTTTTTATTTTTTTGATAATGTTTGTAATGGCTATATCAAATGCCCTTTTTCTTTTCAAAACTTCGCTCATGGATTTAGTTCGGTTTGAAAAAAGTGCGGAGAAAAGGATGGTATTCAAAAAAACACCTGCCATATTCGGCTTTATTCTAATTATTATCGGGTATGGACTGGCATTGGATATTTTCCGTGGTTCTGATTCCTTATGGTTTACTGTTGGATTTTACCCAACAGGGCTATTGACTGCTATGTTAATTGCGGCGGGAACTGTTCTGTTCATTGCATCCTTTCTTCCTTATGCGGTTCAGAAAAGCAAGCAGCACAAGAAAACATTTTATACCGAAACAAAGATTGTGACCGCTCCCAATTTTATTTATCGCATACGCTCTAATGCTAAGACTTTAATAATGCTTACGCTTTTATCAGCGGCGACATTAACTGTATCAAGTGTAATGGCACTATCGCTTTTCTATCCTATTGCCGCAGTTGCACGGATAGCTCCCTCTGAATTGGAATTTAGAATTGAGGAAGAGGGACAACTAAGCAGTGCAAAACTGCTTATCAGCCAATATGCACCCGATGATTCCGTAACTTATATTCAAACTGATATTTATAAAGTAACTGCATCTGCCGAAAAACTCCCTATGGAATATAGTGTGGGAACTTCAAAAGGTAGCGCTGAAAATGAAAATATCTTTCGGGAAGCGGGCTTTGAGTGCATTTCATATTCGCAATATATTTCCCTGTTACAGGCTCAAGGGAGAAATGATATTGCGGGTAAGCTATCGGTATTGCAGGGTGATGAATGTATTTTGGTAAAGTATCAGCCAAATGCTGACGGGAGCGATGAAACTGGCAGTATCTATTCCTTGAATATCAATAACGGCAGCATACCGCTTACCGTAAAGGCAACAACACTCAACAATCCGATTTCTTTTGCGAACAGTGTAGGGACAATGGTTGTAAACGATAATGTCTATGAGCAGATAAAATTGAATACAGCTTTAGAAAGCAGTATTATAAGTATAAACGGTGAGGTCATTGAAGATAACGAAAAATTGTTCGAGGGCATGCGTAATCTGCTTAATAATAGCCCATATTTGCAGGGACATTCCCATAGAGTGAATGAAATTATGTCAGCAAACAGCTCAACTTTCCTTTTAATTGGATTTTTGGTTGTACTGTTTTTCATTGCAACAGGCAGTATCTTATATTTTAATAATATTTCTGCTGTTTCGGATTCAAAAGCAGATTATGAAATACTCAGTAAAATGGGATACTCAAACAGAAAGCTGATGAGGATTCTCAGAAAGCAGATTTTGACCTTTTTCGGCATCCCATTCCTTTTTGGTCTGATAGATTGTATATTCGCAACGATTGTTTATAAAACGGGGCTCATGCAGGATTTGCTTGGAAATACGATTACTCTTTATTTCCCTACTATGATTGCAGTCGCTCTGACAACTCTCATATATTTGATATACTATTTTCTTACTGTTCGTACTTGCTATAAAACAGCGCTAAAGGATTAACCATAACCAAGCTGTCGGTAGAGTGTCGGCAGCTTGATACTCTTTTTTTTATCGTGAAAATATTGTATAATACAGAAAACTCATAAGGGAGTGATAAAAATGAAAAGCTTGGTATCAAAATCACTATTCCTAACGAATTACCTGTTGCTTATCTTTTATATGAGTTGGAATATAAATGAGAAACAGACTGTCATAGGCAGCGGTGTTCCACTTCTTATATCCAGTTTGATGCTGATTGATGTAACCTACATCAGTTCCTGCAATATCAGAGAAAGCAAAGTAATGAATTTGTTTTGCGGGTTATTGGCTTTAGACAGTTGGTATCTGCTGTTGTCCTTTGAAGAAGGACAAGCCACACAGGTCATTCTTACCGCACTACATCCTGTCATATGTTATTTGTCCATTAAATTTATTCTGATGTTTTTGTTTCAAGGAAGCGGATATAAATTTAGAAAGGTAACTAATCTTTTGCTTTTTATAACCTGCGTTGGCTCTCTTGTCGGCATTGCCATATCTGACAGGGCGTTCGCCTGTTTGTTTGGAATACAGTTTTTGGCGGGATGGTTATCCTTTTTCTTGGTTCTGACCTGTCACCGAAAAAGAGTTGCATTTGTCTTAAAGAGCGAATGGAAGTGTATTCTATTTTCCGTTGTAATCATTACAACATTTTTCATTGCATATTATAATGCTACAATCAATGTGAAAAATCACATTGCCAATTTTGGGATATATCTGCCCATGCTTCTGTTTCTTATGAGCATTCATGGTATAGTCGTTAAAGAACATGGCAGTTATCCGCTTTCTACCGTATTCACCAAAAGACAAACAGCACTAATCCTTTGTCTGTCACTACTTGCTCTTTGGCTGATGGCTGCGTTAATAGGCGGAAGTGATAAAGAACTGTTTGTTGTGGTAAATGCACTATTCTCTTTTATCTATATCTGCAATATCATATTGGGGGTGAGCTTAAAACAAGGTAAAAGCAGAATAATCAAAGAAAGTAAATACAATTTTTCTTTGCGGCAGTTGCAGCAAGAGGAATTGTTAAAAACAGAATTTTCAAATTATCTTCATGATGATGTACTTCAAGACCTTCTCTCAATTAAAAATATGATGACGAAAGCTCATCGTCCAGATATACAGGACATTATTATTGAAACGCTTGATAATTTGAACACGCATATCCGTGAACAAATGCAGGACTACCATCCTGTTATTTTGAAAAACTTAACCGTTAGAGAAAACTATCAAAATCTAATTGAAGCTATTTCGCAGTCTTTTCCTCAGCGAAATATTGTGGTATCCTTTGATTGTTCCGACTCCTTGTTTTTAGTCGATCCATATAATATGCTGATATATCGGTTGCTCAAGGAGCTTCTCACAAATGTTTTTAAGCATTCAGCAGGCAATAGAGCTTGGGTGATGCTCACGCAGGAAAATGGCATTATTGAGTTATGTGTCAGCGATGATGGAAACGCTGTCCCAGACAGCTTACTTGCAATTGACAAATCGAAACATAAAGGCATTGCTTCTATTACCGAGCAAGTAAATAATATGGGCGGCTCAATAACTATTTCAGATAACTCGCCACACGGCATTTGCATACAAATTACACTACCAATGAAAGGGGATGTTTCTTATCAATATTTTGTTAGTTGATGACCATACACTTTTCGCCAGAAGTCTTTCAGTTGCTTTAGATGAGTATAATGAAATTGAACATTTCTATTCAACACAGGACCTTCAAGGCATAGAGAAAATGGTTCGCGATAAAAACATAGATATTATTTTAATGGATATTAATCTCGGCAATTTAAGCGATACAGATGGATTGGAAATAGCATCAAATCTACTGAAATCAATTCCTATGGTGAAGATAATTGTTCTTACAGGATATGACCTGCCTGTATATAGACACGAAGCAAAGAAAACCGGTATCAGCGGCTTTCTTAACAAAAATATCAGCCCAGATGATTTAATTTCTTCGTTAATTCATGTTTCTCGCGGAAACACTTGCTTTCCATCCGAAAGTAACGAGATAATAATTGAAAATTTAACAAGTATGGAAAAGAAGATATTACAGCTTATTAGTAGCGGTAAAAAACGGAAATGTGTCGCTGATGAGCTATATATGAGTGAGAGGACACTTTCTAATCACTTGCAACACATTTTTGAAAAGTTAGATGTTTCCTCTGTTGTAGAAGCCGTAACAAAAGCCATTCAACTTGGATACATACCGCCAATATGTTAAATAATAACTGTCTATTACTTAAATGGTATTAGTGTGTAGTCTTGTTATTGTAATGATGTTTGACTTTCCTTGGAGCTGTACGTGGATTTGATTCTCCGCTGCCCTGTTTCCCCACTCCTCTGCACTTACTTTTCCGGGATTGGAAATAAAATTGCACCAACACCGGGTATTTAAAAACATCACAGACATTCCCCTCACCCGTTCTGACACCTGTTCTGACCAAAGAACTGGGCATGATTCTGTTCTGAAAAAGCAAACTGAATGCTGATAATCTTTACATCCTTATCATTCACTGTAAAGGCAGATACCTTAGTAAAGGTATGGATCCCAATCTTTCCTGCCTCAATCTGATTCAGGAGCCCGGAGATGTTCTTATCGTTCTTGCTCTTCACCCTGGCAAGCCTTGGATTCTTACCAACACCCTTCAGGCTCATCTTGACGCCAATCTTACAACTCATGGAAGTGACCGCAGATATCTTTTCCGCATCCGCCTGACCTCCGGTAAATTGAAGCACATCTCCCAGATCAAGCGCCGGATTTCCTATCGTGCCTGAATCAAAGGGCACATCATTCACCGCCGCTATGTCATTCAGGACATTCGAGATCAGATCACGCCTTGTCTCATCCAGCCCAATCTGCAGGAGCGGATTCACTCCCAGATTCATGGTCAGCCCGTCACCGGTTTCCAAGGCATAGTATTCAGCAGTCTCATTGAAGTTCTTTTCAAATCGAAGCATATAATCATACGCCTTGATCTCTAGTACATCATTGCATTAATCTTGAAGTAATAGTGCTTGATATTCGTGTCAGCTGTGCGTCTACGAACCGACGGTGTAGCGGGCTACATCTAGGTTCGAAGGCGTGCAGATGGCATGTATAGCAAGTGCTTATTACTCAATAATTAATGCAATGATGTACTAGGCACTTCGCCTTACGGTTCACCTCTGACACCTCGAAGATTCCCATCGGAATCTCTTCATAGTTTCCGCCCTTGACCTGAAGATGATAGGACAATGTAACCATCGCATCCTCCAGCATATATCTGTCTATCTCAGAGAAAAGCGAAATTCCCATCTCTGCAGCGTAAACAGTCCCCAGTTCGATTTCTGTACTTCCACAACACTGGCTTGTGATATATCCGCTGCCCTTAACCATATCATCCTGCTCAAGCTCATAAACCGTCCCGGCAGTCGTAGTGATCTGCCTGTCTAATAATATTTTCTTGTATTTGCCTTCACGGCTTCCAGAAACACCGCACTTACCGGATACACCAGATCACCTCCCTCCAGACATAAAAGGAGAGCCGATCTAACCGACTCTCCCTAAAACCATATGAAGTAGTGTTTATTCTACTTCTTCATTTTTCTCGCAGTAAATCTGAATTGCTTTATCAACAAACTCTGCCGTTCCTTCACCACCATATTCATCAATATTCTTGGTAAAGTCTCCACCGCCCGAATACATCTTACCCAATCCGCTCAAAATTTTATCAGAACAGGTGTACAGATTCTCCGTGATGAAATCCTGTATCCTTCTCACAATACTCTGTGCTTCAGGTGATGCCGGATCTGTGTTCCTTATCTCTCCTGCCTCCCTGAATAGTAGCATGAAACGGTCAGCCAGAAGATTATCCTCTTCTTTGGTACGATTCTTTGTTTTCTCCTGCAGCTTTTTGTATTCCGGTGTATTTCCATACAGTTCTTTTGCCTGTTTGGAATACTCATCCAGTTTACTTCTATCAAATACCTTGAAATCCATGTGTCTTACTCCTAACATTTTTATTCCAAGCGCAAAATTCATCAGGTTTTCAATATGTTCCTTCTTCAACTTCAACAGTCTTATCTGTTGCTCTAAAGCCTTGCCTCTATCAAAATCCGGGCTGTTAATAATTGCCTTGATGTCCTTCAGCGGAAACTCCAACTCACGAAACAGTAATATGTGTTGAAGGCGTTCCAGATCCGTATCGTCATACAATCTGTATCCCGCATCGGTGTATCCCGTCGGATGCAAAAGACCGATCTTGTCATAATATTGAAGAGTACGTATACTCACCCCTGCAAGCTTGCTCACTTCATGTACTGTCATCATTGGCATATCCTCCATTCGCTTGGTAATATCAATATAAACTATTACGCAACGTAGGAGTCAACACCTTTTTTTAAATTCTTTCAATGCGAAGGACACCTCCCACAGTCCTCCATCTCTAATAATGAATAGCTCCAGGATTCTATGAGCCTTTCCAGTTTTGAACTTATAATTCTTATATACTTCGGTTCATTAAGAACTTGATTGCATTTAGTTGTGTAAAATCAAGCACAAGGTCAGAATTACTATTATTTTTGAGATACACGGAAAGATATTTGATTGTCCGTAATGACCTTCCCATGCTGCCTTTATTAGTTTTTGGGAGCACTTCTACAAAAAAATCCATCAGAAGGTCATCCGTTACTTTCACGCCATCCGTTTCTGCCTTATCTTCAGCGTATTTGAAGAAATGCCTCATTACCGTTGACATTTCTGTCCTGGATTCCCCTTTTAATGAGTGATAATCAAGTGCTTTTTCAATAAGTTCCCCAGACTGGCCGGAAACCACATACTCTCTGGGTGAATAAAAGCGGCTGGAAAAATCTGTCTGCCCTGTTTCAGCAAGAGATTCCATCATTCGAATAACCCGATGCTGAAACCTTCCGTATTCGTAACAGATGGATTGATTGCGGATCTTTTCATCAATCCATGCATCATAATCCGCCCGGAGTCCCTGATAGTAGGTACGGAAGCCCTTCTCTGATGAAAAGCGGATGATCTTTTTGCAGACAGCTTCATACTGTTCCAGGCTTACTTCCTTAATGCCGTAACTTCTGACGGTTTGTAGGAAAACATCACTGAGGGATTGCATATCCCATTCTTTTTGAACCATAAAAACCTCCGCCTTGCGCTTACACAAAATTCAGTCACCTATTACTTCGAAATTAATGCAATGCTGTACTAGGAACTTATTTTTCAGTGTACTAGCAGACGCAAGTGGCGATAAACAGAGTACCAGAATATCCCCCGTTGTATAATAGATGCAGGTCTGGCAAACCGCACAAAACACAACGGAGGTATATTCATGGATACTCAAAGTTTATCACATAGTCGCTATAATTGCACGTATCACATAGTATTTATCCCGAAATATCGTAGAAAAGTGATGTTTGGGGATTTGAGGAAAGAGGTAGGAGAAGTCATTAGCAAGATATGCAAGATGGAAGAAGTCAAAATTATCAAGGTAGCAACACTGCCGGATCATGTGCATATGTACGTGTCGATTCCGCCTAAGGCGAGCGTGGCGAAGGTAGTTGGTAGGATTAAGGGGAAGAGTAGCCTTATGCTTTTCGACAGACATCCGGAGTATAGAGACCGATATAACCGTCACTTTTGGGCAAGAGGGTATTATTGCGAGACAGTCGGTAATGTAAATGAAGAAACGATAACAAAGTATATCAAAGAGCAGTATGAGAGGGATCGACTGGAAGGAGAGCCCTCAAAGTAAGTACAACAGAAGCCGCTTTTAAGCGGCCACCAGTAACATAATGCTCATGTACGGTAAAGAACCAAGCAACCGAAAACAAGAGATAGACCGCCAGAACCACACTATTCCAAACTATAAAGTATTTAAGATGTGATTACATTTACAGAATAAAACGTTTCCATGCTTATGCAGTAACATACAGTATGGGAGTAGGATCGCCTATTCCTATCTTCTTTAAGATTACCATTGAGAACCGTGTCAAAGTACAGTATAATATCGAATGGAATATAGGAAAATGGAGAAAAGCAGAATGATACATATAGCAATTTGTGATGATAACAAACAAAGCGTTTCCTGCGCTGAATGTTGGACGGCGAATTGAGGGAGACATAAACGGCAAATTATTTTTCCAACCTTTTTCGCATTGACTGCGCAGTGCTGTCTACAAATGCATAATACCGCCGAAAATGCAGCACGCTGTTGGTATAGCTTTTCTTTCGAAATCGAAAGGCCATGAATCCATACTTGCCTCCGTCAGCAGCCAGAATCTTGGATAGGGGGTGTTGTTTTTGGAATACAGATGTTTTTTCAGGGATGGTTCCCGCATAGAAACCTGGACAGGGGAGATTA
>CAJTCH010000074.1 GCA_910574715.1 Lachnospiraceae bacterium
ATATGTCAATACTTTTTTGAAAATTTAACAAAAATGTTTTCCGGGATATGGAGGAAAGCAAAAAAGAAGAACATGAAAAAAGAGCGGAAATTCGGGCTTAAAGAGTTTCCGAGACCGCTCAGGTTAAGGAAAGGAGGACGTATGGAGATATTTCACATGTGGGATATTATTTCGCTGCTTGGATTGCCTATGCCGACAGCAGGCAGAAGCTCGTATTACATACAATGCCCGTGCTGTGACGAAAATCCGAGAGAAAAGCATCTAAATATCAATCTGAAAAAAGAAGTGTTTCGCTGTCCGAGATGTGGGATATCCGGAGGTATTTTTGATTTATATGCACTTTACACAGGAGCGCCGCGGGATAAGGTCAGAAGAGAACTGGTCGAACGGATTGGATCTCCAGAGCTTATGGTCCGTCCGAAGAAGAACATTGTGGAAAAGCAGAAAGAGGAATGCCCGCTTGCTGACATTGAATCGCGGAACAGCGTCTATACGGCGCTGCTTGATAAGCTGTCATTGGCGGCAGACCACAAAGAAAACCTTATGAACCGCGGACTGACAGAACAGGATGTTGAACTTCTGGAATATAAAACGACGCCAGTTGTAGGCATGTCAGCGATTGCAAAACAGCTGCAGTCGGATGGCCTGCACCTTGCCGGTGTTCCAGGTTTTTACAGGGACAAAAGCGGAGCGTGGACATTTATCCATGAGAAAAGGGGTATTCTGATTCCAGTCAGAGACCGGATAGGAAGGATTCAGGGCTTGCAGATACGAAGGGATAATGTCAGCAGACGGAAATTCCGCTGGGTATCCAGTAGTGGAGATTCACCTCCAGCGACGGAAGGTTCGAGATGGATTTTGTTCCGGTACTTGACCGGGCGGCGAGGACCGCGGCGGTAATCATAGAGACGGACCAGCATCAGGTATTCGGACGGATGAGCGGTAAGGCTGTGCTGGACGACGAGAAAGTGATTGAGCTTAAGGACTTGATGTGTTTTGCGGAGGATGTGCATAATCGGTATTAGGAACATGTTAGAATTTTAATTAGGAAGTGTTCATATGTTATGTGAGTGGTGGAAGAAGAGAAGGAACGGATTATATATATTGATCTGTGCGATTCTTGTAATGAGCTGTCTGCCTGTTCTGCAAGGTCAGGCAGAAGAGAAGAAGGAGGAGAAGATATACTGCGCTGCATTTGGTGACAGTATTGCCAAGGGCTATGCAGGAAAGAAGCAAGAAGATCTGCAGAGTTATCCGCAGTTGATTGCGGACGCAGTGTCGGAGGAGACCAGAATTCCAACGGAATATGTGAATTATGCGAAGAACGGGCTGACTTCGGTAAGGCTGAATTCAGATGTCCTGAGTACGGAAGAAACGGCTGCCTCTCTTGAGAGGGCAGACATCATTACGCTGACGATCGGCGCCAATGATCTGATGCAGGAATTCAAGCTTACGGTACGGGAGATTCTGGAGACGGATCAGAGATTCACCAGTGCATATGATGCATTTGATGCGCTGCAGGAAGGGATAGAGGGGAATCCGCTGTTGGTAATGAGAGTATTGGGAATGCTGGAAGACTGGGATTATGCGGCGTTTGATGAGCAATGGGTTGCGGCGATGAAGACGATCTCGCAGTATAGAAAAGACGGCTCTCAGCTTGTGGTGACGGATATCTATAATCCAGTCAACCAGTTTGAACTTCCCGGGACGATGAACATGGTAGTAGATGAGGTGATCCAGAATATGAACCAGGTTATGTATGATCACGCGGAGGAATACGATTATCATGTGGTGGATCTGTTTGAATCTGAGATCTGTGAGCATACCCAGAGGGACGGACTGCACCCGGATCAGGAGGGACAGAGATTGATCGCCGGGCTTGCGATGGAGAAGATTGATACCGGGCGTTTTATGGGGGAGCCGGAAAAAGAAATAGAGAAGACGGAGCCGGCCAGGAAGAGTATTGGGCGTACGATCCTTGGCAATATCAGAAAGGTGATTATATTGACGGCGGCAGCTGTGATATTGATTGCGGGAGGAATCTTTGTCTGGAGGAAGAGGCGGCGGAAGGCTGATACACCGGATGATAAGTAGCAGACAGTGCAAGCCAGGAACGGGCGGTTGTCTGGATGATGTAATATTAAATTAAATAATTCCGAATGAAATATTCCCATATTTCGGTATAAAATTCCTTCGCTTACAGATAATAGTATCATCGTAACGAGTGATATGAAATCTACAGATGGAGGAATTGATATATGAAAGCCACGGGTATTGTAAGGAGAATCGATGACTTGGGAAGGGTAGTGATCCCAAAGGAAATCCGAAGGACATTAAGGATCCGGGAGGGCGACCCCCTAGAGATCTTCACTGATCGGGAGGGCGAGATCATCCTGAAGAAATATTCGCCCATCGGCGAGCTGTCAACCTTTGCCAGACAGTATGCAGAGAGCCTGTCGCAGACGGTGGGATGTCTGGTATGTGTCTGCGATATGGACCAGGTCATTGCGGCGGCAGGAAACGGGAAGAAGGAACTCCAAGACAAATATATCAGCAGGCAGTTGGAGCGGCACTTAGGCGCCAGAACGCAGCTTGCGGCATCAGCGGGGGAGAAGGCATATATTCCGATCGTGGATACACAGGATGAGGATTATGAACACGAGGTGATCAGTCCGATCCTCTGCGAGGGAGATGTGATCGGAGGAGTAATCCTGTTGTCCCGCGACGCTAAGAAGAAACTCGGCGAGTTGGAGCAGAAGATGGCCGCCTGTGCGGCGGCATTCCTGGGAAGCCAGATGGAGCAATAGAAGAATAAATAGAATAAACATGAAGGTTCCGTCATATCTTGTGGTAGAGGACTCGTATATCATTATACTGCGGGTGCAGGGATATACGAAGTCTATATGCAAGGGAGGGACGGAAATGGAAAGGAAGCTTAAGAGAGATTCATGGGTCATGTGGATATTGAAATCACTTCTGGCTTCTTATGTCATCACAGGGATTCTTCTGCTGCTTCTGGCAGTGGCGCTGTATAAGTTTGAATTGAACGAGAAGGCAGTGTCCGCTGCCATCATCGCAATCTATATTATGGCGACTCTGATCGGCGGCATTATCATCGGTAAGTTCGCCAGGGTGAGAAGATACCTGTGGGGGCTGGGTCTTGGAATCGGGTACTTTGGACTGCTTCTTCTGATTACGCTGGGAGTATACCGCACCCTGAACGGGGATGCAGCGAACCTGATCACCACAATGGTCTTATGCGCAGGCGGAGGGATGGCAGGCGGAATGCTATCGTAAATCAAAGACATAAAGTTATTGCGAAAATGCAGATGTGATGCTATAATAACAGAAGTTAAGCAAAGATAAGGAGGAACATGACCATGAAGCATGTAAAGACATTAAATACACAGACCATGAATAACAGCCTGAAGAAGGGCGGATGCGGTGAGTGTCAGACGTCCTGCCAGTCAGCATGCAAGACATCCTGCACGGTAGGGAATCAGACCTGCGAACAGAAGAAATAATCAGATTTATAGAGAAGCTTGAGACAGCGGTCTTTTGGTCGCTGTTTCTTGTCGTTTGACATTCCAATGAAAGGGGTACATAACCTTGATTCATCAGTATCAGAATAATGGATACAATATCGTTCTGGATGTGGTGAGCGGCGCGGTCCATGTGGTGGACGAGTTGTGTTACGACGTGATCGCCGCGCTGTCCGAGGGTGTGAAGGAACCAGCGGCGGCGGAGCTTCGGGATCCGGAAGTCTTAGAAGAACTGGTGCAGAAGCTTGGCGTAAGCTACGGCGAGGACGATATTAAGGATGCCCTGGCAGACGTGACAGAGCTTACAGAGGCAGGGCAATTGTTTGTAGAAGATACATATGAGAGCATGATCGGCGAGGTGAAGAAGCGCAAGACGGTGGTGAAAGCGCTTTGTCTCCATATTGCCCATGACTGTAACCTTGCCTGCAGATATTGCTTTGCAGAAGAAGGGGAGTATCATGGCAGGCGTGCAATGATGAGCTTTGAAGTGGGAAAGAAGGCGCTTGATTTCCTGATTGCCAATTCCGGAAGCCGACGGAACTTGGAGGTGGATTTCTTCGGCGGGGAACCGCTTATGAACTGGCAGATGGTGAAAGACCTTGTGGCTTACGGAAGGCAGCAGGAGAAGCTCCATGACAAGCATTTCCGGTTCACGGTGACGACCAACGGCGTATTGCTGAATGATGAGATACAGGAATTCATCAACCAGGAGATGGATAATGTTGTCTTAAGCCTGGACGGGCGCCGCGAGGTTAACGACAGGATGCGTCCGTTCCGTAACGGGAAGGGAAGCTATGATCTGATCGTTCCGAAGTTTCAGAAGCTTGCCGATAGCCGTAATCAGGAGAAATATTACATCCGGGGGACATTTACCAGAGAGAATCTGGATTTCTCAGAAGATATTCTGCATTTTGCCGATCTGGGCTTTACACAGATGTCTATAGAACCGGTGGTGGGGGATGCAAGCGACCCTTATGCCATCCGTGAAGAAGACCTTCCTAAGATTATGGAAGAGTACGATAAGCTTGCCCGTGTCATGATTCAGCGGGAAAAAGAAGGAAAAGGTTTTCAATTCTTTCATTTTATGATAGACTTAGACGGTGGACCTTGTGTGGCGAAGAGATTGTCGGGGTGCGGTTCGGGAACGGAGTATCTGGCAGTGACGCCATGGGGGGATTTGTATCCGTGTCATCAGTTTGTAGGACAGGAAGAATTCCTGATGGGAAATGTGGAAGACGGTATCATAAAGCCGGAGATTGCAGATGATTTCCGAAGCTGCAATGTATATTCGAAGGAGAAATGCAGGGATTGTTTCGCGAAATTCTACTGCAGCGGAGGCTGTATGGCGAATGCGTATCATTTCCACGGCACGATCTATGACACCTATGATATAGGATGCAAGATGCAAAGAAAGCGCGTGGAATGCGCGATTATGATCAAAGCAGCGCTTGCAGAATAGCTGCAGACAAAAGAAGCGCTTCGGGGAAATCGGCATGGCAGGATTTTCCGGGAATACTTAAGGATGTAGAAAGGAAGTTAACCAATCATGAAGAAGAACAAAGGTATCATCAGCCTGGTGCTGACAGTGGTGCTGATCGCATTGATGGGCTTCACGGTGATCGTCGGGTTTGGCAAGACCGGGACCGGCGCGATGAAGAATATCAAGCTTGGCCTTGATCTTGCAGGCGGTGTCAGTATCACGTACCAGGTAAAGGATAAGAATCCGTCGGATGAGGAGATGAGCGACACTATCTATAAGCTTCAGAGACGTGTGGAGCAGTACAGTACAGAGTCCAGTGTCTACCAGGAAGGAGACGACAGGATCAATATTGAGATCCCGGGTGTTACGGATGCCAACGAGATCTTGGATGAACTTGGTAAGCCAGGTTCTCTGGAATTCAAGACCGAGGACGGCGAGACGGTGATCACCGGTGCGGATGTGCAGACTGCAACCGCGAAAGCCGGCGAGGATAAGATGGGGAATCGTGAGTACAGTATTGAACTGAGCCTGAATGAGGATGGAAAAGAGAAGTTTGCCAAGGCTACCAGGGAGAATATCAATAAGCCGATCAGCATTATCTATGACGGGGCAGAGATCAGCAGCCCGATCGTACAGTCTGAGATTCCGGACGGACTGGCATATATCTCAGGGAATTTTACCTATGAATCGGCAGATAATCTGGCTTCCACCATCCGAATCGGCGGATTGAAGCTGGAACTTGAAGAACTGCGCTCCAATGTAGTGGGCGCCCAGCTTGGAGAGCAGGCCATCAGCACCAGTTTGAAGGCAGGTGCGATTGGTCTGGTATTGATCATTATCTTTATGATCTTCGTATATTATCTTCCGGGACTTGCATCAGGCCTGGCGCTTCTGATCTATACAGAGTTGGTACTGGTGATCCTGAATGCATTCAACATTACACTGACGCTGCCCGGAATCGCCGGTATTATCCTTGGCATTGGTATGGCGGTGGATGCGAATGTTATTATATTTGCCCGTGTGCGCGAGGAGATGACACGCGGGAAGAGTGTGAAGAATTCTCTGAAGACAGGTTTCCAGAAGGCTATGTCGGCAATCGTGGACGGTAATGTGACGACTCTGATTGCGGCGGCGGTATTGTGGTTCAGAGGGTCAGGACCGGTTAAGGGATTCGCCCAGACATTGGCGATCGGTATTATCGTGTCTATGTTTACAGCCCTTGTGGTTACAAGATTGATCGTATTCGCCTTCTATGCGGTAGGCTTACGCAAGGAAAGTCTTTATTACCGCCCAAGGAAGGAGAGAGAGCCGATTGCCTTCGTCGAGAAGAGGAAGGTGTTCTTCATTATCTCAGCAGTATTGATCGTTGCGGGATTGGCCGCAATGGGAATCAATTCCTCAGGAGGAAAGGGGGCATTCGCGTACAGTCTGGAGTTTGAGGGCGGTACATCTACGAATGTAACCTTCAAGGAGGATTATTCTATAGAAGAAATCGACGAGAAGATCGTTCCTGTAGTTGAAGAAGTGACAGGTGACAATAACGTACAGACTCAGAAAGTTGCGGGAACCAACCAGATCATTATCAAGACGATAACGTTGGATCTTAAGCAGCGTGAAGCTCTGAACCAGGCGATGGTGGATGAGTTTAAGGTAGATGACTCTCTGATCACGGCCGAGAATATCAGTTCTACCGTAAGTAACGAGATGCGTCAGGATGCGGTTGTTGCGGTGATTATCTCAACTATCTGTATGCTGCTGTATATCTGGTTCAGGTTCAAGGATATCCGTTTCGCGGCCAGTGCGATCCTCGCGCTGCTGCATGACGTGTTGGTAGTTATCGGCTTCTACGCGATCGCGCGCATCTCAGTGGGCAATACATTCATTGCATGTATGCTAACGATCGTCGGATATTCGATCAATGCGACTATTGTAATATTTGACCGTATCCGTGAAGAACTGCACTATCAGACGAAGAAGACGGATCTTATGAATGTGGTGAACAAGAGTATCACACAGACGCTCACCAGAAGTATCTATACTTCTCTGACGACGTTTGTGATGGTAACGATCCTCTTTATCATGGGGGTAAGCTCTATCCGTGAGTTCGCAGCACCTCTGATGATGGGAGTTGTCTGCGGAGCATATTCTTCCGTATGTATCACGGGTGCTCTGTGGTATGTGATGCGGACGAAGATCGTAAAGAAGAAATAATAATAGAGCAGCCATTGTTGTAGGGGTATGACATGGCTGCTTTTTGATATAGGAGAATATAGCATGGAACGGTGGGTATTATTAAGGAAGGGTGCAGACTTTGAAGCGATCGGCAGACGGTTTGGGATTAGTCCCAGGCTTGCCTGTCTGATCAGGAATCGGGAGGTAATTGGGGAGAATGCGGTTGACAGGTATCTGAATGGAACGCTTGCAGATCTCTATGACGGTAAGCTGTTGAAAGGGATGGATCAGGCAATCGGGATCTTGAAGGAGAAGATAGAGGGACGGCAGAAGATACGTGTAATCGGAGATTATGACATCGATGGGGTGAATGCGACCTACATATTAATGGAGGGCCTGGAGATGCTTGGCGGGGATGTGGATATGGATATTCCGGATAGGATCGCGGATGGTTATGGGTTGAATGTGAATCTGATCGAGCGGGCGTACCGGGAGGGGATCGATACGATCATTACCTGCGATAACGGGATTGCGGCGGCCAAAGAGATTGCTTATGGGAAGAGCCTGGGGATGACGGTGGTTGTGACGGATCATCACGAGGTCCCCTATGATGAGGAGGAAGAGGAGAGGCATTATCTTCTTCCGGCGGCGGACGCGGTGATCGACCCTAAGCAGCCGGGCTGTGCGTATCCCTTCAAGGGGCTGTGCGGGGCGGCGGTTGCGTATAAGCTTGTGGAGGCGCTCTGTAAGGCAATGGGGAGAGACATTGAAGCGCTGAAGCATCTGGTTGAAAATGTTGCGATCGCTACTGTGGGAGATGTGATGGATCTGGAGGATGAGAACCGTATCTTCGTAAAGGAAGGTTTAAGAATGCTTGAATCGACACAGAATCAGGGACTTAAGGCCCTGATAGAATGTACGAAGCTTGATAAGGCCCAGATCCGGGCATATCATATCGGGTTTATCCTGGGGCCGTGCCTGAACGCCAGCGGAAGGCTGGATACGGCAAAAAGAGCGCTTGAACTTCTTCGGGCGAAGGATCTTAAGGATGCGGATCGGCTTGCGGGAGATTTGAAAGCTCTGAATGACAGCAGGAAAGACCTGACGGAAGAGGCGGTCGCCCAGGCAAAGGAGCAGGTGGAGAACGGCGGGCTTAAGAACGAAAAGGTGCTGGTGATCTATCTGCCCTCATGCCATGAAAGTCTGGCGGGGATCGTCGCCGGAAGGATCCGGGAGAGCTTCTACAAGCCGGTATTCGTGCTGACGGATGCGGAAGAAGGGATCAAGGGTTCCGGACGGTCTATCGACGCATATCATATGTACGAGGAACTCAGTAAGTGCAAGGAGCTGTTTACGAAATTCGGCGGTCACAGACTTGCGGCGGGACTGTCCTTAGAGAAAGAGAATCTGGAAGAATTCCGCCGCAGGATCAATGAGAACTGCAGCTTGAGCGAGGAGGAACTGACTGAGAAGGTGTCGATCGATATGGAGCTTCCCTTTTCATGTGTGACGGAGAGGTTTATCCAGGAACTTTCGTTGATAGAGCCGTTCGGTAAAGGGAATACCAAGCCGGTGTTCGCGGTTCGAAGTGCAGAAGTCTTAAGCGGCAGAGTTCTTGGAAAGAACCGCGATACGCTGAAGCTTAGGCTTAAGGATGCATCCCAGACGGCGATAGACGCCCTATATTTTAAGTACGCAGATGAATTGCTTGGGACGCTTGCGAAGCGGTACGGGAAACAAGCGGTGGAAAGGATGCTTATGGGGCGGAGTACGCGGATGACGCTGTCTATCACATATTATCCGGGGCTTAACGAATATATGGGGCGGGTCACCCCTCAGATTACCATTACGCACTATAAGTAACAAGGTCAGATTGCAGCCGTACCGTTAGAAAATGTTGAAAAACCGGGAAACTAATGCTATACTAATGAAAGTATTGAAAAAGAATGAAAAATAGGAGTGAGGAACGTTATGAAGCCAATAGAAGAGTACGTCGTAAGTATACCAGATTTTCCGGAACCGGGAATTATATTCAGGGATGTGACCAGTGTACTGCAGGATGCCGAAGGGCTGGCGCTTGCGATAGATCTGATGCAGGAGAAGCTTAAAGGTGTGGAGTTTGACCTGATTGCAGGGCCGGAGTCCAGGGGGTTTATCTTCGGCGTTCCGATTGCCTACAATCTGCACAAGCCATTTATACCGATCCGTAAGAAGGGAAAGCTGCCAAGAGAGACGGCTTCCATTCAGTATGAACTGGAATATGGCACGGCAGAGCTGGAGATCCACAAGGATGCTATCAGACCGGGACAGCGGGTGGTCATTATCGACGATCTGATTGCGACAGGCGGAACGAACGAAGCGATTGTCAAGCTGATCGAAGGTCTTGGGGGAAAGGTCGTGAAAACGGTCTTCCTGATGGAGCTTGCAGGGCTTAAGGGAAGAGAGAAGCTTGCGGGATACAATGTGGAATCTGTGATTGTGTATCCTGGGAAGTAAGACAGAAGCAGGCATTGCACATTTCAGGAAAGAGCTGATTGTGATGTTCGCAAGAGAGAAAGAATGATAGAGGGAGGGGGGCATGAGCATGTCAGGAACAACAACTTATGAAGCAATTGATGACAGGATCGCGGCTGATTCGATCATGGTCGATCATGCGAAAGGGCTGGAGATCGTAGACGGTCATGCGGTCAAGGCACCGGGGGATTATGAAGAACCGGACCGCCTGTATGGTATGCTGATCGCCCGTATACGCAAGTACCACCCATCTACGGATGTGTCATTGATAGAGAAGGCATACCGTCTGGCTGCCGAAGCTCACGGGAACCAGTGCCGGAAGTCAGGGGAGCCGTATATCATCCACCCCCTCTGGGTTGCCATCATACTGGCGGATCTGGAGATGGATAAGGAGACGATCGCGGCAGGGATGCTTCACGATGTGGTAGAGGATACGGAGATCAGTGAGGAGGATATCAGAGAGCAGTTTGGGGATGAGGTGGCTCTTCTGGTGGACGGTGTCACGAAGTTAGGGAGGCTTTCTTACTCTTCGGACAAATTAGATGTCCAGGCGGAGAATCTAAGGAAGATGTTCCTTGCCATGGCGAAGGATATCCGTGTTATCATTATCAAACTTGCCGACCGGCTTCATAACTTAAGGACGCTGCAGTTCATGAAGCCGGTGAAGCAGAAGGAGAAGGCGAAAGAGACGATGGATATCTATGCACCCATCGCTCAGCGTCTTGGTATCTCCAAGATCAAGACAGAGCTTGACGACCTGGCGCTTAAGTATTCTCAGCCGGAGGTGTTCTTTGATCTCGTAGATCAGATCAATACCAGGAAGACAGAGCGGGAAGAATTCGTAGAGCAGATCGTGAATGAAGTGTCTGACCATATGAAGAATTCTAATATCAAGGCTGAGGTCAGCGGCCGGGTGAAGCATTTCTTCAGTATCTATAAGAAGATGGTGAACCAGGATAAGACGGTAGACCAGATCTACGATCTGTTCGCGGTGCGGATCATTGTAGAATCTGTGCGGGACTGCTATGCCGCCCTTGGAGTGATCCATGAGTTGTATACTCCTATTCCGGGACGTTTCAAGGATTATATTGCCATGCCCAAACCGAATATGTATCAGTCTCTTCATACGACGTTGATGAGTTCCGTGGGGCAGCCTTTTGAGATCCAGATTCGCACGGAGGAGATGCATAAGACAGCTGAGTATGGAATCGCCGCCCATTGGAAATACAAAGAATCCAACGACGGCAAGAAGAATGTGAAGGCCCAGGAAGAAGAGAAGCTAAGCTGGCTTCGGCAGATCCTGGAATGGCAGAGAGACATGTCGGATAACCGGGAGTTCATGAACCTGATCAAGGGTGATCTGGATCTGTTCGCTGAGGATGTATATTGTTTTACGCCCCAGGGAGATGTGAAGAATCTGCCCAATGGTTCTACGCCGATTGATTTCGCCTACATCATCCACAGTGCGGTGGGCAACAAGATGGTCGGGGCAAGGGTGAACGGCAAGCTTGTCAACATAGATTATAAGATACAGAACGGGGACAGGATCGAGATATTGACGTCTCAGAATTCCAAGGGACCAAGTCGTGACTGGCTTGGCATTGTCAAGAGCACTCAGGCGAAGAACAAGATCAACCAGTGGTTCAAGCGTGAATTCAAAGAGGAGAATATCGTCAAAGGAAAGGAACTGATCGCGTCCTACTGCAAAGCCAAATCCATTGTTCCAAGTAATATCATGGTCTCCAAATATCAGGAGATCGTACAGAAGAAATACGGCTTCAAGGACTGGGAATCTGTTCTTGCGGCGATCGGGCACGGAGGCCTGAAGGAAGGTCAGGTGGTCAACCGGCTGGTAGAGGAGTACAGCAAGGAGCACAAGCAGGAGCTTACGGACGAAGGAGTCCTTGAGAAGGTTGCGGAGGCGGCGAAGAACAAGGTCCATATAGCCAAGTCAAAGAGCGGAATCTTAGTGAAGGGGATCGACGATGTGGCAGTGAGATTCTCAAGATGTTGTAATCCGGTGCCGGGAGATGAGATTGTCGGTTTCGTGACGCGAGGAAGAGGCCTGTCTATTCACCGTACTGATTGTGTCAATATGATTCATCTGACGGAGGCTGAGCGAGCGCGCCTGATCGATGCAGAGTGGGAGAGCGACGTGGCGGAGAAAGCCGGAGGACAGTATTTGGCTGAGATCAAGATGTATGCCTACGACAGAAGGGGACTTCTGATGGATATGTCCAGAATCTTCACAGAAGCGAATGTGGATGTGAAGTCTATGAATGTGCGTACCAGCAAGAAGCAGGGAACAGCCACTATAGACACAGGGTTTATCGTACATGGAAGAGATGAGCTTGACTGGATCGTGAATAAGCTTCTTCAGCTTGAGGATGTAATTGATATAGAAAGGACGACAGGTTAATTATAGGATGAAAGTAGAAAGATTTGTAACGGGGATCATCAGTACGAATTGTTATCTGGCGATCAATGAAGAGACGAAACAGACGGTGGTGATCGATCCGGCTGCCAGTCCGTCTTCTCTTATGGGACATTTGAAGGCAGAGGGGCTTAAGGTTGAGGCGATCCTTTTGACCCACGGACATTTTGACCATATTATGGGAATCGACGGATTCCTGAAGGAATACGATGTTCCGGTGTATGTACATGAGGACGATAAGGAGCTGATGGTGGATCCGAAGCTCAATCAGTCCTCCACCTATACGAAGGGATATACATTTGCGGATGCTAGATTCATTCGGGACGGACAGGTGCTTACCTATGCCGGTTATGATTTTGAAGTGTTCCATACGCCGGGGCATACGCCGGGAGGATGCTGTTATTATGTGAGGTCTGAAGGCGTGCTGTTCAGCGGGGATACTCTGTTCGCGAACTCGGTTGGACGGACGGATTTCCCGGGGAGCAGCACTTCGGCGCTGATACGTTCCATACAGGAGAAGCTTATGACGCTTCCGGATGAGACCCGCGTATATCCGGGACATATGGGGGAGACTGCGATCGGACATGAGAGGGTGAATAATCCATTTCTTTAGAATTTTGGAGTGAGAAATGATTCGGGTAATATGTAAGAGCGAAGCATATACGTATAATGTGTATCATATTGTGAAGGCCTTTTTCCCATCTGAGGAAATCATCAGTAGGATGGAGGAGGAGGCCTCTTGTTATATAGAAGTAGAGACAGCCAAAGGAGAGAGGATCCTGATTGGCAGGGAACAGATGGAAAGTATTCTTAGAGAACGGGCGGAGGGAATCTCGCAGCAGAATGCGGGAGGAGACCCGGCTAAGGTAAAAGAACTAAAATACGGGATAGACATCTGCCTGTATCACGAACTTGAAAAGCTTACGGGGCGTTCTCTTGACTGGGGGATACTGACTGGCGTTAGGCCAACGAAGATCGCTATGCAAAAGGCCGAGGAAGGCTGGGAGGAGGAGCGTTTCGTCCCCTGGTTCCAGGCCGAGTGTAAGGTGAGCGAGAGGAAAGCCAGGCTTTCCTGGGAGATCGCCAAGCGGGAAAAGGCCTTGCTTGGGAAGCTTGATTATGAGGAAGGATACAGTCTCTATGTGGGGATTCCATTCTGTCCGTCGGTGTGTACCTATTGTTCTTTCAGCTCAGGTGCGCTTGATGACTGGGCGGATAGGGTAGAGGATTATCTGGGGGCGTTAAAGAAAGAGCTTGTATTCATTGCCAGGCAGTCGAAGGACAGAAAACTGAATACGATCTATATCGGCGGCGGTACGCCGACCACATTGACAGCCGGGCAGCTAGAGGGTCTTTTGTCCTGTATAGACGAACATTTTCCAAGAGAACATCTGTTAGAGTATACGGTAGAAGCAGGACGGCCGGACAGCATCACGGAAGAGAAGCTTCGGGTGCTGAAGAATCATAAGGTGACGCGGATCTCTATTAACCCGCAGAGCATGCAGCAGAAGACGCTTGATGCGATCGGGCGGCGGCACAGGGCAGAAGAGATCGTGGATGCATATAGGCTGGCCCGTGAGATTGGTTTCGATAATATCAATATGGATCTGATCGCCGGACTTCCCGGAGAGAGTATCGCCGATATGGAAGATACTTTAAGGCAGATTAGATTGCTTGCGCCGGACAGCCTTACCGTGCATTCCCTGGCAATCAAGAGGGCGGCGAAGATGGAGCTTGCGGATCTTGCTTCAGATCCGGCAGAGGTGCCGCAGACTCTGGAGGGGATGATACAGGCCGCGGCAGGCGCAGCGGGGCAGATGGATATGTATCCCTATTATCTGTACCGCCAGAAGAATATTGCGGGGAATTTCGAGAATGTCGGCTATGCGAAGGTTAACAAAGCGGGAATATACAATATACTGATTATGGAGGAAAAGCAGTCGATCATAGCTTGCGGAGCCGGCGCGACTACCAAGATCGTATTGAAAGAACCGGTTCCCATGCCGGGCAGTAAAAAGAAGAAGATGACATACCTGATGAGGATAGAGAATGTGAAAGCAATCGATGCGTATATCGCCCGTATCGATGAGATGACAGCAAGAAAAGGAGAATGGCTATGGCGTTAAAGAAGAAACCGGTCACCGGTATGAAGGATATGATGCCCCGGGAGATGGAGATCCGGGATTATGTGATCCAGTTGATCAAGGATACCTATAAGACTTACGGGTTCCTGTCTATGGAGACACCGTGTGTGGAGCATATTGAGAATCTGTGCAGTAAGCAGGGCGGAGATAATGAGAAGCTGATCTTCAAGATCTTGAAGCGCGGAGAGAAGCTTAAGATCGAGGCTGCGAAGGGGGAGGAGGATCTGGTGGACGGAGGACTTCGGTATGATCTGACGGTTCCTCTTGCCAGATATTATTCCAATCATGCCAATGAACTGCCGTCCCCGTTCAAGGCGCTGCAGATTGGGAATGTGTGGCGTGCTGACCGCCCGCAGAAAGGGCGCTTCCGCCAGTTCATGCAGTGTGATATAGATATCCTGGGAGAACCGTCCAATCTGGCGGAGATCGAGCTGATACTGGCGACGACGGCAATGCTTGGCAGGCTGGATTTTCAGAATTTTACAGTGTGTATCAATGACCGCAACATCTTGAAGGCGATGGCGGCGTTCTGTGGTTTCAAAGAGGAAGACTATGATGAGGTGTTCATTATCCTGGATAAGATGGACAAGATCGGCGCCGAAGGCGTGGCTTCTGAGCTTGAGGAAATGGGATATGACAAGGAGAATGTAGACGCTTATCTGAAGCTTTTTGAAGAGACGGCTCCTGATATAGAGGGGATCCGTTATCTGAAGGAGAAGCTTGGAGATTGTCTGCGTACAGAGACGGCAGACGGTATGGAGACGATCATTTCAAGCGTGGAAGAGGCGAAGGACTGTGAGTTCAAGATCTGCTTCGACCCGACGCTGGTGAGGGGGCAGTCTTATTATACCGGAACGATATTTGAAGTGCGGATGGATGATTTCGGCGGATCTGTCGCTGGAGGCGGCCGTTATGATAAGATGATCGGGAAATTTACCGGACAGGATACTCCGGCATGCGGGTTCTCTATCGGATTCGAGAGAATTGTCATGCTTTTGATGGAAAATGGATACCAGGTTCCGAAGCAAGGCGGCAGGAAGGCCTACCTGCTGGATAAGAAGATACCCAGAGAGGGGATTCTTAAGGTATTGGCACTTGCAAAGGCAGACCGCAAAGCGGGCCGTCAGGTGTTGATCGTAAATATGAAGAAGAATAAGAAGTTCCAGAAGGAGCAGTTGACGGAAGAAGGGTATGAGGAGATCATCGACTGTTATGCGGATTCTTGGGAAAGCATCTAATAAGTTGATTGTGTTGGGATAAGATTATTGGAGATAAAATATATTTGCAAAAGGAGAGGAACGATATGGCAGAGTCAATGCAGGGATTAAAGAGAACCCACAGATGTGCAGAACTGTCCGCGGCTAATGTAGGCGAGACAGTGACCATTATGGGCTGGGTACAGAAGAACAGGAATAAGGGCGGATTAGTATTCGTAGATGTGAGGGACCGTTCCGGAATTATCCAGGTAGTGTTCGAGGAGGGTAAGTCGGAAGCAGAGCTGATCGAGAAGGCAGCCAGGCTCCGCGCGGAATTCGTAGTTGCAGTCGTGGGTAAGGTGGAGAAGCGTTCCGGCGCGGTGAACGAGAACCTGGCGACGGGTGAAATCGAGATCATCCCGGAGCAGCTTCGGATTCTCTCGGAATCGGAGACGCCTCCCTTCCCGATTGAGGAGAATTCCAGGACGAAGGAAGAGGTGCGTTTAAAATACCGGTATCTGGATCTTCGAAGGCCGGATCTTCAGAGGAATCTGATGATGCGAAGCAAGGTGGCGACCCTGACCCGTCAATTTCTGGCGGACGAGAGATTCTTCGAGATCGAGACCCCGATCCTGATCGGGAGCACGCCGGAAGGGGCAAGGGATTATCTGGTGCCAAGCCGTATCCACCAGGGGCATTTCTATGCGCTGCCGCAGTCGCCGCAGTTGTTCAAGCAGCTCTTGATGTGCTCCGGCTATGACCGGTATTTCCAGATTGCAAAATGTTTCCGCGACGAGGACTTAAGGGCTGACCGTCAGGCTGAATTTACCCAGATCGATATGGAATTGTCCTTCGTGGATGTGGACGACGTGATCGAGGTGAATGAACGGCTTTTGGCAAAGCTCTTTGAAGAGGTACTGGGCCTTGATGTTGAACTTCCGATCCCGCGGATGACTTGGCAGGAGGCGATGGACCGCTATGGTTCCGATAAGCCGGATATCCGTTTTGGTATGGAGCTTCATGACGTGACGGATACGGTGAGGGATTGCGAGTTCGCTGTATTTAAAGGCGCGGTAGAAAACGGCGGTTCTGTCAGGGGAATCAATGCCAAAGGCCAGGGCGGCATGCCGCGTAAGAAGATTGATAAGCTGGTGTCCTTCGCCAAGGATTACGGCGCGAAAGGCCTTGCATATATCGCGGTTCAGGAGGACGGTTCGCTTAAGTCTTCCTTTGCGAAGTTCATGAAGGATGAGGAGATGTCTGCGCTGGTTGCTGCGATGGAAGGGGAGAAGGGCGATCTTCTGCTCTTTGCGGCGGATAAGAACAAGGTCGTGTGGGATGTCTTAGGTGCGCTTCGTCTGGAGCTTGCCCGTCAGATGGATCTGCTTGATAAGAACGAGTATAAGTTTTTGTGGGTGACAGAGTTCCCGCTGTTTGAGTGGAGTGAAGAACAGAACCGCTATACGGCGATGCATCATCCGTTTACCATGCCGATGGAGGAAGATCTGGAATATATCGACAGCGATCCGGGCAGAGTGCGTGCGAAGGCTTATGATATCGTGCTGAATGGAAATGAGATCGGAGGGGGAAGCGTCAGAATCTTCAACCCTGAGATTCAGAATAAGATGTTCGAGGTGCTTGGGTTCACGCAGGAGCAGGCTAACGAGCAGTTTGGATTCCTCCTGACGGCATTCAAGTATGGGGTGCCGCCGCATGCAGGGCTTGCATATGGATTGGACAGACTGGTGATGCTGATGGCGAAGGAGGAGAGTATCCGTGACGTGATCGCCTTCCCGAAGGTGAAGGACGCCTCCGATCTGATGACAGAGGCGCCGACGGCTGTAGATCCGAAGCAATTGGAAGAACTGGGGCTTGCGGTCGTGAGCGGGGAAGAGTAGAGGCCAGCGAAACATACGGTTAATTAAGTTAGGTTATACTAGTGCATCATTGCATTAATCTTGAAGTAATAGTGCTTATTACTCGAGAATTAATGCAATGATGTGCTAGCAGTTGTCATTGCATTAATTATGAATGGAAGGGCACAGTTACGGAGAATCGATGCCGAGAATTCCGCGGTTAATGCAATGACAAAATGGATTGAAAATATTAAAAAAAAAATTAAAAAAAACTGTTGACATATTAAGGAAGTTGTAGTAATATAATTATTGTTCCAAGGAACACATAAGAGATGCGACAGTGGCTCAGTTGGTAGAGTACGACCTTGCCAAGGTCGGGGTCGCGGGTTCGAACCCCGTCTGTCGCTTCAGAAACACTCTATGGAAGAGTGGCATAGCCAAGAGTGTAATTAAATTAAAAAAGTATTTAGATAAATATTATTTGTGTATTTATCTAAATACTTTTTTTATTTCCGCGAGCAACGAGCCAAGCGGGCATGCTTGCATGCACAGTTGGCGGCTACAGCGGGGGCTTTGACTTAAACATAATGATAATTGCTAAAAAATAAAATTCGTAAGAAAATCTAAAAATAGGGTAGAAGAGAATAAATCTCAACTACCCTATCATCCGCGTATGTATGTGTCGATTTACCCAAAGAGAGGGGCAATCTCAGACCACCAGCCGAACTGGTGGTTGAGCAGGCGGCTGTGATTAGAAAAATATAGTGTGTCAGAATTCAACATCTTTGTTCTTTGCGTGTGTCAGATTAAAATAATCTTGAAAGCGATATATGTACGATATCGCCATAGATTTATTTTCCAGCAGGAAATAGATACTGCACACCAAAGAGGAGGTCGAAACGAATGATATACGGATATGTGCGTGTAAGTACCAGGGAGCAGAATGAGGCACGGCAAATGAAGGCAATGAGTGAGAATGAGGTGCCGGAAAAGAACATCTATATGGATAAACAGTCTGGTAAGGATTTTAAACGTCCGATGTATAATCGGATGGTCAAAAGACTAAGAGAAGACGATGTGATCTTTGTGAAGAGCATCGACCGGTTGGGGCGAAATTATGAGGAGATACTGGAGCAATGGAGATTTCTGACTAAAGAGAAGAAAGTCGACATTGTAGTCCTTGATATGGAGCTTCTGGATACCAGGAGAGGGAAGGATCTGATGGGAACATTTCTAAGCGATGTCGTTTTACAAGTCTTATCGTTTGTAGCAGAAAATGAGCGGAAGAATATCAGGGAGAGACAGAAGGAAGGAATCGAGGCGGCAAAGATGCGGGGAGTGCAGTTCGGAAGGCCGAAACGTGATCTGCCGGATAATTTTGAACAGGTTTGTTATCGGTGGAAAAGTGGCGAGATTCTGGGGAAAGAGGCGGCAAGACTCTGCAGTATGCCGTTATCGACGTTTTATGGGAGGGCGAGGGAAGTTAATATAGGGTGAAATATTTTGGTCTGTTTTTTGGGGACTCCCAATAAGCTTAAATAAGAAGAATTAGGCGCAGGTTCGATCAAAGGCTTGAGGGATGCTTCCAGAACGGCTGTCTTTTAATTACATATTTGAGTCTGATATAATTAATCATAAAATTTACGGTTGTTTTCCTCTTTGAAAAGTGATATTCTTAATTTATGTTTATTTTTCACAAATAGAGCACTCTCGGAAACTCAATAGAGAATAAGCAGGAAAGGGTTGATTTTCAGAAATGAGAGGGATAAGGGATGGATGATTATGGGGCTTGAGCAGTCCAGAGAGCATAA
>CAJTCH010000075.1 GCA_910574715.1 Lachnospiraceae bacterium
GTCAATATGTAGTGGCTATATTTATTAATAAATAAAACCACCAAAAACAGTGCATTATGCCAATAAAAAAGCCACAATGGGAATTCATGAAACATCAGAAATTAAAATGGCTGTGAATGGTAACTGAAAAAGCAAAATGAATGAATTCTTCACTTGACAATGTGGCAAAGAGTTGATGAGCCAGGATGAGCTTGCGGTGATGGACGGGGGAAAATGTATCCTCCAGCTGCGGGGCGTCCGCCCGTTTTTGTCGGATAAGTATGACATCACCAGGCACCCCAATTTCCAGTACACCGCCGACGCGGACGATAAGAACGCCTTTGACATTGAAGCGTTTTTGTCCACCCGGCTCAAACCAAAACCCAACGAGGTCTACGATGTGTTTGAAGTTGACGTAGACACCGAGGGCGAATAATCCCGTTCCGCGAGAAAGGAGTGATCTTATCTACCCGCCAGGGTCCCTGAAACCTGCCTCGGTTGAGGCCATTGGCGTACAAAGCGGACAGCTCAACAAAAAAATGAAGAAGGAGGATAGCCGGAATCGAGCCGCCCAAAACGCAGGGCGGTTTTGTTGTCCGGCTTTTGTATGCCTATGAACCAACACTAACCACAAAGCGATTCCGGCTAAATTAAAGTATGGAATTTTTCAACAGCGCAATCGACGTTTTGCAGACCCTCGTGATCGCACTCGGAGCCGGCCTTGGAATCTGGGGCGTCATCAACCTGCTGGAAGGTTACGGCAATGATAACCCTGGTGCGAATGCTCATGTACGGTAAAGAAGCAAGCAACCGAAAACAAGAGATAGACCGCCAGCACCACACTATTCCGAACCAAAGAAACCAAAGACCAAAAGACAAGCATTGTGGAAATGTGCATAACTGGCTATGGAATCATGGATAACTCTATTCACAGCACATGGAAAAGCTAAAGTGCAGCTTCCCCACGTCCTGCAAACAGAGTTACCCACAATTCCATGAGATAGCCAGTTATATACATTCCCACAATGCCGACTACTACGGAAGCCCTTGTCAATTCTTAATATCTTGACATAACTAATTGAATTTGTTAAAATACAAACTGGATTAAAAAAGGAGGAGCTTTATTTTGCCGAAAATAAAAATTGATAAAGAATCGGTTATCAAGGAAGCTGCATATATAGCAAATACGATAGGCATAGAAAACCTATCTTTAAAAACGCTTGCATCGCAATTAGGCGTTAAGTCGCCATCGCTTTATAACCATATAGATGGGCTTGACGACCTAAAACAGCAGCTTATGCTATATGGTTGGAAAGAATTAGAAGACAAAATTATTCAATCTGTAATAGGATTTTCTGGATATGATGCGATTAGAGCTATGTGCTACGCTTTTCATGAATATGCAATAGAGAATCAAGGAGTTTTTAGCACAATGCTTTGGTACAATCAATTTGAGAATGAACAGATGAATGAAGTGACTTCAAAAATGTTTTCAATTTTTTTCAAAATAACTAAGTCACTAAATATTTCACAAGATAATTGCATTCATTTAGTCAGAATGTTTAGAAGTTTTTTAGAGGGCTTTGCATTACTTGAAAATCATAACGCCTTTGGTAATACACAGTTGATAAAAGATAGTTTTGAATTATCAATAGACATTTTAATTGAGGGAGCAAAAAAATTAGAGGGGAAATGATAGCGCATGGTATATCAGAAAAAAACAAGGGAAAAGGTTTTATGAATCGAAAAATCAGGCAAATCATTTGTGTAATACTGTCACTAATTTGTGTTATTGCTATATGGGATAAGCCTGTTTTGGCATATGAAAAAAGTAGCAATTATAGCGATATTGACAGCCAGATAAAAAAAGAAATAAAGGAATTACATATTCCCGGAATGGCGATAGCCATTGTAGACTCTAAAGAGGTTCTGTTTTCTGAAGCTTATGGAAATTGCGATAATTTAGATACGCCTTTTATTATAGGCTCATTGAGCAAATCATTTACAGCATTAGCTGTTATGCAGCTTGTGGAAGAAGAAAAAGTAGATTTAGACACGACAATATCTGATTATATTGATACATCTGATTATTTTATAAATGTGTCCGACGGAGATAAAATTACTGTAAGACAGCTTTTGAATCAGACAAGCGGTTTAGGGACATATCAGCGTTTTGGAAATGCAAAAATAACAGAAAGTTACGGACAACATCAATATGCAAATATCAATTATGGATTGTTAGGAGAAATCATAGAAACAGTCAGCGGAATTAGCTATTCAGAGTATATGGATAAAAGCATTTTTTCTCCACTAAGTATGAATCATACGGCAGCAACACTTGTACAAAGCAAAGAAAACGGATTGATAACAGGATATCGAAATTATTTTGGACTTCCGATTGCGGGAGAGCCGGACTATCCCGATAAACATTCATGGTCTACCGTTCCGGCAGGTTATTTAAGTTCCAGTGTATCAGATATGGCAAAATATCTGCAAATGTATCTAAATGGAGGAATGGGAATAGTCAATCAGAATAGTTTAAATACTATGCTTTATGACAATGTATATGTAGATGATAACACTCCCTATTATTACGGAATGGGGTGGACTTTGACAGAAGAATATACAGAGCCTGTATTGGGGCATTCAGGGCTGGTTGAGAATTATATGTCTAATATGTATCTATTGCCGGAAAGCGGATTAGGAATCATTTTCCTTATCAATATGAACGATTATCTTGTCACGAATCAATTGGCAGATATTATCTCCCAAAATGTGATATTTGCTCTTTTGGGCAGAGAACAATATGATATATCTGGCAGCCCGTATATTGTAAGACACCTGTTGCTGAATGGAGCATATTTAGCGTTGGTTGCAGTGGCAGTATATCCGATAGCAACAATAAGAAAATGGAAGAAAAAGAAACAGACAACAAGACTGATACTCTTTGACATTACAAGGCATGGCATATTGCCACTATTGTTACTCTGTTTGCCCTATATGGTAGGTATTCCATTATGGGTAGTATGGTATTTTGTAAAAGACTTGTTCATTGTATTGCTGTTAAATTCAAGTTTGCTTTTGGTTATAGGCTTATACAAAATATTTTTTGCAATATTCAAGATATGACAGACTACGTGCTGTTATTTCTCTGAATTATTAAATGTAACTGTCAACCATAAAACGCCCATGTGGGAGAAAGGGGGAAATCACCTATGCCTTGCACAGAAGCATACAAGGAACACATCATGTATACCTTCAACGGCTTTTGCAAGACCGTCATACGCTATGCAGCACTCAACGCATGGCGTGACAGGAGCAGACGGCGACAGAAAGAAATATCCCTTGAATACCTCACAGAAGAAAAGTTTTACCCTTTAGGCACAACAGACAAATATTTTGAAGCACCTTATGAAGAATACCCTATAACGATATGCGGTCAGACCGTTATCCTCACCAATGGGGAGCTTGCCGCCGCCCTGTTATCCTTGCCGGAGAGAAACCGGGAAATCATATTCCTTTACTTTTTCGGGGATTATACACAACAGGAAATCGGGAAAATGTACGGACGCTGCCGGAGTACGACCGGGTATATAATCCGCAGGACGTTAAAACTCCTGCAAAGGAAAATGGAGGTGCTTTCGCATGGGAAATCCGAATCTTTTGCCCTATGAAACGATTGTCCGGGCGACCAGCGGAGAGCCGGAAGCCGTGGACGAGGTTTTACGGCATTACAGCAAGCGAATCCGAATCGCCGCTATTGAAAACGGGCATATAGACAGGGACACCGAGGACAGCATAAAACAGTGTCTTGTCGCTGCCCTGTTTAAGTTCCGTTTTGATGAACAGAAAGTATAAGAAATCGCTTTCATTTTTTGAAAAACGGATATATAATAAAGCAGCAACAAATTCAATCGAGATTTGGAGGTATTAGCGTGAAAAAAATATATTGTATTATAGCACAGTTGATATTGTTGCTATGGTTTTTTTTTGCTATGACAGGATTGTGCTTTGGAAATAAATGTTTAGTTTCGAGGTCATATAAAGATGATGGTATATTTTTTCTAATTTATTTAATAGTAGTGATATTGTTCATTGTTAAAGAACAAATTGGTAAATGGTTTGTAATTGTATGGCTTACGATGTGGTTTGCGATACAGTTTATCTGCCATGAATGGTACACTATTTTTAATAAAGGATTTATGGGTACATTAGAAAGAAAAATTGAATATTTTTCAGGCACAATACAGTGGTTACAAATAGAAGGCAAATATATACCCGATGTATATCATGCTATATTGCATATTCTCATATTGTGTACCTTAATCAGCACCATTGTATATTCCATAAAATCACAAAAAAAGAAATAGAAATTCTGGTTTGTGGAATTATAGCCAGCTAAAAACTGAATAACCGCCGCTACATAGAACGGCACACCAAGGCAGGAAATCAAGAAAAGGTTTCCTGTTTTTTTGCGCTCATTTTTGGCATTTTCAAAAAATGTCGGTATTATGCCGTGCAAAGGGGGGATAGAAAGAAATTTTCACAAATTCCCGCCTATTCGGGCTTGTGTGGTTTTGTAGGTAGCAGGGAGAGAAATATCGCCGCTGCTTTGGCAAAATCCCCGCTTGCGGCACTAAAGGTATTGACGGAAGCCCACACAGGGGAAGCCGCCACTTTCTAAGAGCAAGATTCTACCACAGTACCAAAATTCGCTTATCGCTCATTTTGTCCTATGGGAATCTTGTTGGGGTTGCCACCCCAAGCCCGCCTTTTTGCGGCTTACGCCGCTTATGATTACCGCCGCTTTTGCGGCAAGTGAAAGGAGGTTCACAGCCATGAAAAGATACAACACGCCCCACCGCCACCGGGTAATCAAAACACGCTTGACCGAGGAAGAATATGCAGAGTTTTCCGAGCGTGTCACCCTCTGCAAAATGAGCCAAGCCGAGTTTATCCGGCAAGCCCTCATTAAGTCAAGCATACGCCCGGTTATTACCGTTTCCCCTGTCAATGATGAATTACTCTCTGCCGTTGGGAAACTCACAGCCGAGTATGGCAAGATAGGCGGCAACTTGAACCAGATTGCCCGCTGTCTGAATGAGTACGGCGCACCCTATAACGCCCTATCCCAAGAGGTACGAGCCGCCATAGCGGAGCTTGCCGCCTTGAAGTTTGAAGTCTTGCAGAAAGTAGGTGAAACCATTGGCAACATTCAAACATATCAGCTCTAAAAATGCCGACTATGGGGCGGCTGAACAGTACCTAACTTTTGAGCATGACGAGTTTACCATGAAGCCCACCCTTGATGAAAATGGGCGGCTTATTCCCCGTGACGATTACCGCATTTCCTCTCTGAATTGTGGTGAGGAAGATTTTGCAATCGCCTGTATGCGTTCCAATCTGAAATACGGCAAGAACCAGAAACGGGAGGACGTAAAGAGCCACCACTATATTATTTCCTTTGACCCCCGTGACGCACCCGACAACGGCTTGACCGTAGATAAAGCGCAGGCGTTGGGCGAGCAGTTTTGTAACGAGCATTTCCCCGGACACCAAGCCCTTGTATGCACCCACCCGGACGGGCATAACCACAGCGGCAACATTCATGTGCATATCGTCATAAACAGCTTGCGGATTGCCGAAGTGCCGCTATTGCCCTACATGGAAAGACCAGCCGACACAAGGGAGGGCTGCAAGCACCGCTGTACAGACGCAGCTATGGAATACTTCAAAGCGGAAGTCATGGAGATGTGCCACCGGGAAAACCTCTATCAGATTGACTTGTTGAACGGGAGCAAGAACCGAGTTACCGAGCGTGAGTATTGGGCGAAACGGAAAGGACAAGCCGCACTGGATAAAGAGAACGCTTCCCAAGCCGCCACAGGAGAGCCGCCCAAACAGACCAAGTTTGAAACCGACAAGGAGAAGCTACGGCGCACAATCCGATCCGCCCTGTCCTCTGCCGTTTCCTTTGAGGACTTTTCCGGGAAGCTGCTGCAACAGGGCGTGACCGTCAAGGAGAGCCGGGGGAGATTGTCCTATCTCACGCCGGACAGAACGAAGCCAATCACAGCCCGGAAATTAGGTGATGATTTTGACCATGCCGCCATACTGGAAGCACTCACCCAAAACGCACAGAACGCCGCCAGAGCCGCCGAAACGTCCGCACCCAGACAGGAATGCCCCCGCAGCATAAAAGACCGTTTACAGCGGAATAAAACCGCCATAAACGCACCGAAACAAGACGCTTCCCAACGGGAAGTTGTACAGCGCATGGTAGACATAGCCGCCAAGAAAGCCGAGGGCAAGGGGAAAGGCTGTGAGAAATGGGCGACCTTGCACAACTTGAAGCAAATGGCGGCTACCATGAGCGTTTACGAGGAATCCGGCTTTTCTTCCCCGGAGGAACTGGAAGCCGCCCTTGCCGCTGCCAGTGCCGGACTGCATGAAGTGACCGGGAAACTGAAAACCGTGGAAAGCACCTTGCAGGAGAAAAAGGACTTGCAGAAACAGCTATTGGCGTACATCAAGACCAAGCCAGCCCGTGACGGACTGCGGGCGCAGAAAACGGAGAAAGCCCGAAAAGCCTACCGGGAGCAGCACGAAAGCGAATTTATCATTTCCGAATCTGCCGCCCGGTATTTCAAGGCACAGGGCATTACCAAACTGCCAGCTTCCAAGACCTTACAAACGGAGATTGAGCAGCTTACCAAAGAGAAAAACGCCCTTTACAACGAGTACCGGGAGAAGAAAGCAAGCGTCCGGGAATTGCAGACCGTAAAGGGCAACCTTGACAAAATATTGCGCCGGGAGCCGGAACGGGGAAAGGGGCGGGAAAATGAACGGTAAACGCCCCTACATGGACTACCAGCAGTACAGAGCCGCCCGCCGTCTTGTGCATGAGTGCTGCAACTACGATAACGGCAACTGTATCTTGCTGGATAACGGCGAGCCTTGTGTATGCGTCCAGAGTATCAGTTATTCGCTTATATGCCGCTGGTTCATTACCGCCGTTCTGCCGCTGGACGGGAAGCTGGAAGCCGTCCTTTTGCACCGGGCAGACAGGAAACGCTGTACCGAGTGCGGCGGGTATTTTCTCCCCAAGTCAAACCGGGGGAAATACTGCCCGGATTGCGCCGCAAGAGTGCGCCGCCGGAAAGAAGCCGACAGACAGCGGAAAAGATACCACCTTTCTACGCATTTAGGCTATGAAAGAAGCCCGTAAATCAAGGCTTTTTTGACCGCCCTCAACAGGTAGCCGATACATTTATCCTTTACCCCCGAAAATGTCGTTTTAACTGCGTAACAAGAAGCCACAGACAGGAGGTGAGAACCATAACCGAATACATCACAGCCGACACCATATTGCCCCGTTTTCTGCCCTATCCCTATTTTCTGCTGAAAATGGACTTGTCGCATACCGCAAGGCTGCTCTATGGGCTGCTTCTTGACCGTTCCACCCTCTCACAGAAGAACGGCTGGCATGACAGCGAGGGCAGGACGTATATTGTCTATCCCGTTTCGGAGATAACGGAAATGCTGGATAAAGGCAGCACCGCCATAAAAAGCGCACTGAACGAGCTGGACGCTGCCGGGCTTCTGGTGAGGGAACGCCGGGGCTTCTCCGCACCCAACCGCCTTTATATAAAAATACCGCAAATGCCAGTGGTACAGTTTTCCGACCATATGACAGCCATACAGCCGGAAAACCGACCCTCTGATAGCCGGAAAACCGACCCTCATAAGGGCGGAAAACCGACCTTTGCGTTGGACGGAAAACCGACCCCTAACCAACTTACTATAAACCAACTAAAAGAGAACCAACGAAAAGGAGTGAGTGGGGAGCAGCCCGCACCCTTTGGCAGATATAAAAACCTTTTCCTCTCCGAATCCGAGTATGCGGAGCTGAAAGGGGAATACCCGGACAGGCTGGAACGGTTCATTGAGGAATTGAGCGAGTACATAGCCGTCTACGGGAAAGTGTACGCCAACCATGCCGCCGCTGTCCGTATGTGGGCAAAACGTGACAGGAAAGGCACAGGAAAGAAAGGAATCCCCGATTATTCCTACAAGGAGGGCGAAAGCCTTTGACCGCATAGACACAACGCCCCGTAAACAGGGCGTAAAAGACCATGAACAAGGAGGACGATTTTATGAGTGATTACGATAACGCCATTTTCCGGCTTGCCACGGCACAGGAAGCAGAGCTGGAGGACTATATTGGGGAGGACGGGCTTTTATATTGCGCGAGCTGCCGCCAGCCCAAAGAAGCCTACTTCCCGGAGGGCAAGACCTTTTTTGGACGTGACCGCCACCCCAAAGAATGTGACTGCCAGAGAAAACGCCGGGAAACGCTGGAAGCCAGCCACCGGGAATATAAGCACCGGGAGGAAGTGGAACGGCTGAAACGAAAGGGATTTACAGACCCGGCTATGCGGGAATGGACGTTTGAAAACGACAACGGGAAATGCCCCCAAATGCACAAAGCCCATGCTTATGTGGAGTGTTGGGAGGAAATGAAAGCCGGGAATATCGGTTATCTGTTATGGGGCATGGTAGGCACAGGCAAAAGCTATTTCGCCGGGTGTATCGCCAACGCCCTCATGGAGAAAGAGGTTTCCGTGTGCATGACAAACTTTGCCTTGATACTCAACGACCTTGCCGCCAGCTATAAGGACAGGAACGAGTACATAGCCCGCCTTTGCAGCTTCCCTCTGCTTATCCTTGACGATTTCGGCATGGAGCGTGGCACGGAATACGGGCTTGAACAGGTTTACAACGTGATAGACAGCCGATACCGAAGCGGCAAGCCCTTAATCGTGACAACAAATTTGACGCTGGAAGAATTGCAGAACCCGGAGGACACCGCCCACGCCCGCATTTATGACCGCCTTACGGAAATGTGTACCCCCGTCTGCATTACCGGGGGGAATTTCAGGAAAGCCAGAGCAAGGGAGAAAATGGAACGCCTTAAAAAGCTGCTGAACGGAAAGGAGATTTGCCTATGACCGACACGCCCAAGAAAAGCACCGCCACCACCGCCCGCCGCCCGGATTGCGTGACCGAGGTACGCCGGGGGAACACCGTCCTTGTGGTTTCCGGCTACTTCAAACAAGGCACTACCGCCACCGCCGCCGACAAGATGATGAAAGTGCTGGAAGCCGAAAGCGTAGCCGGACACAAGCCGCCTTTTACCGCCTAAGTTGTGGCATGGAAAAGCGGTCATGCCGTGGAGCGTGACCGCTGGAATAGTAATAAATGACACCATGTTTATTTCTTGCTTGATTGCCGTATTTCATTTGCCAGCAGCACGATACCATACAAACCGCAAATCAGTAGAATTATATCTTCATAGGCATTGAAGATGACTGATTTTATTCCGGTCAATCCCCATATGGTCAGTAAAGCGAGGAGCAGCTTGTTTTTTCTTTTATAGCCAGCATAAACCGTCATGCTTATGCTGATTACGGGGCAAGGCATGATGTATGTTACCATTTGCGGGAAAGAATTACCTAAAAGAATGGAAACAAAAGGGTACGCTAAATAAAGCACCAGTAGAAACATCTGAAATGCGGTAGGTGTTTTGAGTATATCGTCCTTGTTATGCAGACTTTCGTATAGGAACAGAACACCGCAAGTGATATACAACGGAAATGCAAAAAATTTCTGAATAGGCTCTGTTCCATACCAAGCGAAAAATCCAATGCCTATAAAGAGGTTAATAATCCCAAGCGAGAATTTTGCCGCCCACTTTATTTTTTTTGTATAGGACAAAGCAACCGCTATGAGTAAAAAAATGAGTAATGCAATTTGGATTATCCATGTTTGTCTGTTGTAATTGCCGATAACATCCCAAAAAACTTGTGCGTCCATGTGTTGCCCCCGTAGATTTAGTTTGTCACTTTGTAACGAACTAAAGTATAGCATAAAAATTTGATATTTTCTATAATAAGCTACTTGCTATAAACCGTAACAAAAAACCGTGATATTTTTCGACATAAAGAAGCAAAAAGGACTGTACAGACAGCCCCGCCCTATGGTATACTAAGCCTACGGAATAGTGGGACTGGCTGTCGGAAACGGAGGACATTATGTTAAGACAGACCACCCAACAACTCATTACCGCCCTTTATCCGAGATTGTCGCACGAGGACGAGCTTTCCGGGGAATCCAATTCCATAAGCAACCAGAAGCGGATTCTGGAAGCCTACGCAAAACAGAACGGCTTTTCCAACCTCAAATGGTACACGGACGACGGATTCTCCGGGGCAAATTTCCAAAGACCCGGCTTCCAGTCCATGCTTGCCGACATTGAAGCGGGGCTTGTGGGAACGGTTATCGTAAAGGATATGTCACGGTTAGGGCGAAACTATCTGCAAGTGGGAATGTACACGGAAATGATTTTCCCACAGAAAAACGTCCGCTTCATTGCCATCAATGACGGCGTTGACAGCGCACAGGGCGAGAATGACTTTGCGCCTTTGCGAAATATTTTTAACGAATGGCTGGTGAGGGATACGAGCAAGAAAATCAGAGCCGTGAAGCGGTCAAAAGGCATGAGTGGGAAACCTGTCACAAGCAAGCCCGTGTATGGCTACCTCATGGACGAGGACGAAAATTTTATCATTGACGAGGAAGCCGCCCCCGTGGTAAAGCAGATATACAGCCTTTGCCTTGCCGGGAACGGTCCGACCAAGATAGCCCGTATGCTTACGGAACAGCAAATCCCCACGCCGGGAACGCTGGAATACCGCCGGACAGGGAGAACCCGCCGCTACCACCCCGGCTATGAGTGCAAATGGGCGGCGAATACCGTGGTACATATCCTTGAAAACCGGGAATACACGGGCTGCCTTGTGAACTTCAAGACCACCACACAATCCTACAAGTGCAGCAAGATTATCTACAACAGTGAGGACAAACAGGCGGTTTTCGAGAACCACCACGAAATCATCATAGACCGTGACACATGGGAGCGTGTGCAGGAGCTACGCAAGCAGCGCAAACGCCCTAACCGCTATGATGAAGTGGGCTTGTTCTCCGGCATACTGTTTTGTGCGGATTGCGGCAGCGTCATGTACCAGCAGAGGTATCAGACGGATAAACGGCGGCAGGACTGCTACATATGCGGCAGCTACAAGAAGCGCACGGCAGACTGTACGGCGCACTTTATCCGCACCGACCTGTTGACCGAGGGAGTGACCGAGAACCTACGGAAAGTCACCAGCTACGCCGCCAAGCACGAAGCCCGGTTTATGAAGCTGTTGACCGAGCAGACCGAGGACGGGAGCAAACGCCGGAACGCCGCCAAGAAGAAAGAGCTGGAAGCAGCGGAAAAAAGGATTGCGGAACTCTCCGCCATCTTCAAACGGCTGTATGAGGACAGCGTGACCGGGCGCATATCGGACGAGCGTTTCACGGAATTGTCGGCAGACTACGAAGCCGAGCAAAAGGAACTGAAAGAGAAAGCCGCCGCCTTGCAGAGCGAGCTTTCTAAGACGCTGGAAGCCACGGCAAACGCTGAAAAGTTTATGAAAGTGGTACGCAAGTACACCAGCTTTGAGGAACTCACCCCTACCCTGTTGCGGGAGTTTGTGGAGAAAATCGTTATCCACGAATCGGAAGCCCTTGACGGGAAACGCCGGGGGAAGCTCCGCAGACAGGAAATCGAAATCTATTACTCTTTTGTCGGCAAGGTAGAATTGCCCGACTAAAGCCCGACCCGTCCGGCAGTCAGCCGGACAGGGAACGGCAAAATTTTTTACACTTCTTTTACTTCTTTATCTCACATGAGCAAAAAGCCAAGGCATGAAGCAGGTCACGGCTAATTAGAGGTAACCAAAAGAGGAAAGGAAAAGCACAATCCAGACGGAACCGGCGATACCGTCAAGAAATATTTGTGAGTTAGCAAGAATCCTGATATAATGGGTACAAACGCCCATCCGGGGCAGAAAGGCAGGGAGAAAAATGCACATCAGCTACAAACCGCTCTGGCACACACTGATAGAGCGCAACATGAGGAAAGAGGATTTGAGGCTTGCCGCTGGCCTAACCACAAATATGATAGCCAACATGGGAAAAGAAGGGAAACATATCAGCATGGACACACTTGCCCGTATTTGCGAAACTCTGGATTGTGGCATTATGGACGTGATTGAGCTGGCCAGTGACGAGCCTTCCACCACAGGAGGGAACGGCAATGGAAAAACTGAAAGAAAGAATCACAGAGAACGGCATTGACTATATTCTGGTAGGCGACTACTACATCCCGGACTTGAAACTGCCGGAGGAGAACCGCCCCATCGGACGCTATGGGCGGCTGCACCGGGAATATCTCAAACAGGAACACCCGGCAAGCTACAGCTCCCTTATCCTGACCGGGAAATTGTGGACATACCTTGCCGACCTGAACGAGCAGGCAGAGGAACGGCTTGACCTTATTATAGAGCAGATGAAAGCCGCCGAGGAAGTGACCGAGGAACTAAAAGCCCGGAACCAGCTTGAATGGGTAGGACAAATCCAAAAGTTTAGATTTGGCCTAAAATCCAAACTTATATAAAATCCAAACTTTTCTGAAAACAGCTTGATAATTGGGGATTCTTGCCGGAAAAAGTTTGGATTTCGTTTCACAAAGTACAATACTCCAATTATGACAAAATGCGTAAAACATTGCTATTTAGCTCTGTTTCAATCAATTTATTCTCATTTCTGACAAGAGAAGTACAAAACAAAATCCAAACTTTTTGGATAAAAATGCCTTAAATAAAGGATTTACAGAGGAACGTTTGGATTTCTTCTAAGTTTGGATTTTAGGACGGATGAACAATACCGCAGCCGGGCGGAGGAAATCATAAAAAGTGAGATGATTTATTTATAGAAATGTGGTAGAATCATTTTGGGCAATAAAATCGGGATTTAAGGATGAGGGATAAAAATGATAGAATCGGAATTTAAAACAAAAGCACAGGAATTGATTAAGTTAATGGTAGATACGATTGCAGACAAAGAATATACAAAACTTGTATCCAGTATTCCACCGAAATCTTCATGGGCCTCTTTTATTGACACAGAACAGACATCAGAAAATGCCTGCTTGGGATTTGGAAAATGGTTAGTTGAGCAATTGGCTATGTGGGAAGAATATGAAGATAAAAAGTTTGTGGTAGACCATTTTCAAAAATCCTGTATGGAGGATATAGATGCTATGGATGAAGCAAGGCTTGAAATTGATAATAGGGATATAGTGTGTTACAGGCCAACGAGTTTTGGTGAAGAGTTGGATTTTTGGTTTGAAATAGAGTTTTTCATAGAGAATGGACAAATAAAGGCGGTATTTGATGTAAATATATAAAAGTTCAAGTTCCACTTTATTGAGTAGATAAAGAAAGCGAAAAATCGGGATTTGAATATGCAGAAAGGGCAGGTATGAAATACAAGGAAGAAGTAAAAGACCTATTTTCGGTTTCAGAAGATTATTATTTTGCACACTGTATCAGTGCGGATTTTGGCATGGGGAAAGGGATCGTTGTTGAATTTAACAAGCGATTTGATATGAAACACATATTACAGAGGAAATATCCCGAATACGCAAAACATTTTATGGATTGCAAAATCAGCGGCGATTGTATTTTAGAAGGCAGAGTATTGAATCTCATTACAAAAGAGAGATATTTTCATAAACCAACCCTTGCAGCCATGAAAGCTGCACTACAAAAAATGAAAGAGATATGTGAACGAGAAAGTATCTATAAAATTGCAATGCCGACTATTGGCGCAGGGCTTGATCGTTTGAAATGGTAAGATGTTGCAACCCAAATAAAGAATGTATTTAAAGATACAGAAATTGAAATTTTGGTTTGCAAATTAAAGTAGTTTTTTCGCACGATCAATTTCTGTTTGCTGGTAAGAGAAATAGAATGAAAAAATCGGGTTTTTGAGAGGAGTAACTATCATGATAATTTCGCTTAGAAAATTCCAGTTTATTGAGCAGATAAACAGAGCGAAAAATCGGGATTGATGGAGGGCAAACTATGGAATATAAGGACTATATTAAGCAAGGCTTGAATGGGAACGCCCCATTAAAATTAATATTATGCGGAAATATACAGGGGACGGAAAATGATAAAGTAGGTGTTGTATCAGTTGTGTATGCTACAAATGATAAAGACTTAGCAGAACAGAAAATGAATGAATTGATTGCCGTCAATCCTAATAATTATTACATGGTTTATAGTGTGCCACTAAATGTTGATTTGACGGAACTTTCTCATTATCCTTCAATAGCAATTTCTAAAGATGATTTACAATAAAGGCAATTCCAATTTGTCGGGAAGTTGGAAATCCTACTACTAAAGAAAGGACGTATTTCTGCAAACGGTGTCCTGTTTACTTGAGAGAGGAAAAATTTATGGAACTAAAATTTGAATGGGACGAGGAAAAAGACCGTATTAACCGCCAAAAACACGGCATATCTTTTGAAACGGCTTCATACGTTTTTCGTGATGAATATTACATAGAGATGTATGATTTCGAGCATAGTATGGAAGGAGACCGTTATATTGCAATCGGTATGGTTGGCGATTTATTGTTTGTTGTATTTACCGAGCGAGGGGAAAATATCCGGTTAATCTCTGCAAGATTGGCAACAGAAAGTGAAAGGAGGCTTTACTATGACCAAAACTTTTACAATTAAGGATGGCCAGGCTCCTACGCAGGAGCAGTTGGAGGAAGTCAGGGCAGCGGCAAAGCGGGAAATTCAATTTGATGAAGATTCTCCTGAATTGTCCCCGGCAATGTTTAAGGCGTTCAGGTGTTCCGTGGCACAGCGCAACAGAAAAAAGAAGAACGCATAGAAATTCTGTTACGAATCAAGGGCGCACCACCACGGACTTTCCGGCTTATGTATTGAAAATTGAATAAGAACCACCCAAAATGCCGTTGCATGGAAAAACCTAAGCAACGGCATTTCCTTATCTCCGCTTCATCCGTAAGTAGGAAATAATCCGTATCTGTCAATTCATGTGTATTTCTGATACAATCACTTCAAATTATGGAGGTATTGCCTATGGATAAAAATGAACTTACAAAGACAGAACTCTGGACAAAACGTATCCAGGACTTTCATGAAAGTGGTTTATCCCAGAAAGAATGGTGTCAGGAGCATCAAATTCCACAATCAACTTTTGGCTATTGGATCCGGAAGCAAACAAAAGAACAGCCAGATGAACCTATTTTTGCAAAACTTCCTTCCCAACAGGAAATCTCATCTGATCTTTCAGTCGGCGGTGTGCCTGTAACGATCTATCTTCCCGGAAGCATCCGGATTGAAATTGGTGCCGGGTGTCCTGTCGGACTTATGGCTTCTTTGATCCATACACTGAGTGCTTATGCTTGATCTGGCCGGCGGAACAACTGTGTATCTTGCATGTGGTGTCACGGACTTACGAAAGAGCTACCAGGGATTGGCGGCTATTATAAAACTAAAATTCCATCTGGATCCGTATTCCCGTTGTATGTTTGCCTTCTGTAATCGCAGACGCACATCAATCAAAATCCTCCAATGGGACGGGTCAGGATTTTGGATCTTAATGAAGCGGCTGGACCATCATTCCTTTCACTGGCCGGATACACCAGATGAGTTGAAAAAAGTTACGTTAAAAGAAATACACTGGCTGTGTGACGGATTATCCCTGGATCCCAAGGGCGCTTTTAAGGAGCACCATCCCAAGATTGTCATCTAGCCAAAAACGGAGTCTGTCAATTCGCAAAAAGCTGAAAATCTTAGGATTTTCAGCAATTTTTCCTCTGTTTTTCTGACGCATTTCCCCTCGAAAACAGCACGGTTTTATGGTATTCTTTTCTTAGCTTAAAACAATCAGGAGCACCGGACTATGGAACCACTTTTTTCTAAGAAACAATTACAGGAAATGAGTAAAGAAAATATGATCACACTGCTTACAACCATGCAGGCGCATCAGCAAAAGCAGGAAACTAAGATCCAGCTCCTGACGGAAAAAATGAAGGAGCTGGAGTTCATGAATGCGCTGCTTTCTGACAGGCTGGCGCTTGCCCAGCGGAAACAGTTTGGTGCCTCCAGTGAAAAGTACGCGGATGGATATACGCAGATGGATCTGTTCAATGAAGCAGAGCAGGAAGCGGATCCGAATGCAGCGGAACCGGAAATGGAAGAGATCCATCCGAAATCTTACAAACGCAAAAAACCTGCTGGAAAAAAGGAAGAAGATCTTTCTTCTTTTGAGACGACAGAGGTGATCGAACATAAGCTGGAAGGGCAAGAACGGTTCTGCCCGGAATGCGGGACGAAATACAAAGTAGTGACGACAGAGAAAGTAAAATATCTGAAATTTATACCGGCCCGTTTCGAAGTCGTAGAAGAGGTCACATATATTTACAGCTGTCCAAAATGCGGAAAAATGCAGCGGCCAGAGAAGGCCCAGGCACTTATGAAAGGGAGTGTCGCCACACCATCCCTGGTTGCAGGTATCATGAATGCCAAATATGTAAATGGGATGCCGCTTGCACGCCAGGAGCGGGAATTCGCGCGGTATGATCTGAATCTGTCAACCAAAACGATGGCAAACTGGATCATCCTGTGTGCCGGGCGGTATCTCCAGCCGGTCTATGACCTGATGAAGGAGGAATTCCTTTGCAGTAGGTATGTCCATAGCGACGAGACACGGATCCAGGTCATAGACGAACCGGGGCAGAAAGGTACGACACAGAACTGGATGTGGGTGTATCTTACGGATGAGAATAGTGGATCTCCGAGAATGGTACTCTTCCAGTATGAGAGAACCCGGGGCGGCTACCACCCGGTGGAGTTTCTGGGAGATACATTTGAGGGTTATCTTACCTGTGATGGATACCAGGCGTACCATAGTCTCCCGGAGAAGATCACCGTGACAGGGTGTATGGCCCATGCAAGGCGGCGTTTTGATGAAGCCCTTACAACATTGAAAAAGGATTTCACCAAAGAGCAGCTGAAAGAAACAACTGCATATCAGGCAATGGAGCGGATCGGCATGCTCTATAAGATAGAAGAAATGCTCCGAGGCAAATCGCCGGAGGAAAAATATACCGAGCGTCAGAAGCAGTCAAAACCGCTTTTAGATGCCTTCTTTGAGTGGCTGCATTCCCTGGAGGATGCAGTAGACAGATCATCGAAAATAGGAGAAGCGGTATTGTACACGATAAACCAGGAACAATACTTAAGAAGATACTTGGATGACGGACATTTGAGTATCGACAATACGGCCGCTGAGAGAGCCATTAAGAACTTTGCGGTAGGACGCCGCAACTGGCTGTTTTCTAAGAGTATCAAAGGAGCAGAGGCCAGCGCAACCGTATACAGCATAACAGAAACGGCGATCCTGAACGGACTCAAGCCCTATAATTATCTGACCTACATATTGGAAAAGATGAAAGATTTGGCTCCATTTCCGACAAAAGAAGACATTCTTCCACTATTGCCCTGGTCAGAAACAATACCGGAAAACTGTCGTACCAAACGACCAGAGGGGACATCCACTTAGCAGAAACTGTTAGGTGGATTTTTTTGTCAAAGTACGGATGAATCTCTATTCATCTTTAAGGAATATTTTACCAAATGCGTAGATTTATGAACAGGTACGGATTATTTCCTACTTACATTACAATAACAAGACGACACACTAATACCATTTCAGAAAGGTGGTGATGCCAACTTCTTTACATTCTACAATATAACCACTATATGAAAAAACATCTGATAGCACCAAGGGGGAAGTCCGCCCTTTTTTAGTGTATTTTTATCATTCCTATCATCTATTATTGTTGGTTCAATGGCTTAATCCTGTTGTAATGTCATACCACTACTAAGTTGTTAACATTGGATGTATATCAGAAGATATCAGAAATATATGAACGGAAACGCCCGCCCAAAATAAAACAGGAAAAGGTTGTTGCTAAAGCTTAACGCCAAAGCAGCAACCTTTTCTTTATTTTGCAGATGGCGTGGGTGTGAAACAATGTCATTTACTTAACTTCTAATAATAATGTGATCTGTTGTTTTCGACCAGATTTTCTATCAACTTAAGAAAAAGAGGGGGGATTTCTATTCCCAAATGCAGATGGAATGCTGTAAAATGGGGAGTACTCCC
>CAJTCH010000076.1 GCA_910574715.1 Lachnospiraceae bacterium
CCTCCGTTTTTAAATGGTTTTCGGCTAATTCCATTATAACAAAAACAGAGTGCTTATACCTTTTTATTTTTGATTTTCTCTGTATTTTCAACTAACACAGCACAAATTCAGGTTGCGAAGTATGAGGAGATTCTTGATTTCCTGCAGATCAAGCCGGGACAAAGGGGGCTTGATGCGACGCTGGGCTATGGAGGACATACACAGGAGATGTTGAAACGTCTTAAGGGACAGGGGCATCTCTATGCGTTGGATGTCGATCCGATCGAGTCCGCGAAGACGAAGGAGCGGTTAGAACGCTTGGGATATGGGGAGGATATACTGACGGTGAGGCTTCAGAATTTTGCTGATATCGATCTGGTTGCCGCTGAAGCGGGGCGATTTGACTTTGTATTGGCGGACTTAGGCGTTTCTTCCATGCAGATCGATAATCCCGACAGAGGATTCACATATAAGGCAGAAGGCCCTCTGGATCTGCGCATGAATCCGCACAAGGGAGTCAGTGCGGCTGAACGTATACGGGAGATGACTCAGGAGGAGTTCGCGGGGATGCTTAAGGAGAATTCGGACGAGCCGTATGCCGGCGAGATATCAAGAACGGTGATGACGCGATTGAAGAAAGGGGATAAGATCGACACAACATTGCAGTTGAAGGATGCGATTGAATCCGCGCTTGGATTTCTTCCGGCAGCAGAGCAGAAGGATGCGGTGAAGAAGGCCTGCCAGAGAACGTTTCAGGCGCTTAGGATCGATGTGAACCGGGAGTTTGAAGTGTTATATGAATTCCTGGAGAAACTGCCGGATGTGCTGGCGCCGGGAGGGCGTGCGGCGATCCTTACCTTTCACTCGGGAGAGGATCGGTTGGTGAAGAAGTCCTTCAAGGAGATGAAGAAAGCAGGAATCTATCAGGAGATATCCACGGAAGTGATCCGGCCGTCGGCAGAAGAGTGCGCAAGAAACGGGAGAGCGCGGTCAACGAAGATGAGGTGGGCGATCCGGGCATGATCAAATAATATTATTTCTTTGAGAATTTCTTGAGATTTTCCTGTTATACTGGTGTTCCATCCAATTCAGGAGTTTGATTACTGTCCGGATGGAGCACCAGAAACTTATTATTCGATGTACTGTCAGTACATTAGGGGAGATGAGCGGGATGAAGCAGACATTGCTGATTGTGGATGATGAAGAGTTATTTTGCCGATACTTATAATGTGATGACCGCTATGAGCGGAGAAGAAGCGGTTCGCAAATCGTCGTGCGGTCCGGATCTGATACTTCTTGACATCAATATGCCGGGGATGGACGGCCTGACGGTCTGTGAACGGATCCGCGGGTTTTAGGCCGGAGGAGATGATTATATCGTGAAGCCTTTTGACCTCTGTGAGCTGGGGGTGAGAGTTGCCGCGCATCTCAGAAGGGAACAAAGGTGGCAGGAGAATTCGGCGGTACGGTTCTTGGGGGAATTGACAGTTGATTATACAGGGCGGACGGTTTCTGTGAACGGCGAGCAGGTTTCCTTGTCGAAGAGGGAATTCGATATACTGGAACTGCTCTCGGTGAATGCCGGACAGGTATTCGACAGGGAGAGGATCTACGAGATCGTGTGGGGAATAGACGGGGACGGCAGCAGCGATACGATCATGGAACATATACGGAAGATTCGGGCAAAGCTTGCGGTATATACACTGCATAGCCTTATAGAGACAGTCTGGGGGTGCGGTTACCGGTGGAACGGCTGAGAGGGACGAGAATTAGGAATATTAGCTTTAAAGATATGAGTCTTAAGAGATCGATCTTCGTATTGTCAATCTGTTGTGTGGCGGTTTCTCTGGTATTTGTTGCGCTGGTAATTTACATCTGTAAAGATATCCAGAACCATTATGTTGGGACTGTGATGGAGATGGAAGAGGGACCTGTCGGGTATGGGCTTGTAGAAAGAGAAGGGCCGATAAGGTACGAGTTTACACTGAAACAGCAGCGGATTCCGTGGGTGCTTGATGTTATCTGGATGCTGGCATGTATTCTGTTTCCTGTCACAGGTCTTGGAATTGCCGGGCTTCTGTTTTACCGGATCAAGTTGAAGACACCGATTGCCGTGCTCAAGGAGGGTATGGAGTGTATCCTTTTGCATCTGCTGTCCGGGCTTGACCACCCGACCTCTGGCAGTTTAACCTATGATGGAAGGGATATCTATAGCTTCCATGATAAAGAGTTATCTGCGTTTCGGCGCTGATGTATCGGATTCATCTTCCAACAGTTCAACCTTCTTCCAGTTCTGACTGCCAGAGAGAATATCATCATGCCGCTGCTGCTTGACAAGAAGCAGCCGGATACTGCCTATCTGGATCAGCTGACGAAGCTTCTGGGAATCGGGGATCGTCTGATGCATCTGCCCCATGAGCTGTCCGGCGGACAGCAGCAGCGTGTGGCGATCGCACGGGCGCTGGCCGCACAGCCGGAGATTATATTTGCGGATGAACCAACGGGGAATCTGGACAGTAAGAGCGGCAGTGAAGTGATGGATATGCTTGAGAGCATCCAAAAGGAGCTGGGAAAGATACTGGTGGTCATTACCCACGACAACCGGATCGCGGATCGGGCAGACCGGCAGTTCATGATCATCGACGGGATTCTTACGGAGGTGACGGCATGATGAATTCTTATTTATCTCTGGCATGGAAAGAAATAAAAGCGCAGAAGGTAACTTCTGTTCTGATCCTGATCGCGATGATCCTGTCAACGACTGTGAGCTGCCCTGGGACAGTCGATCGGTATCCTGCAGTCTATGCGTGCGGAGCAGGCCGCAAGTCTGAACGGAGACCGTTATGCAACCTTCCATCAGTTATCGGAAGAGCAGAATGAGAAGCTGCATTCGGATCCACGGCTTAAGGATGTGGGGAGCCTAATCAATCTGGGCTTCGTAGAACTGAAGGACAGCGGGCTTACCCTGCATCTTCGGGAATACCAGGGGGAGGCGCTTAGGGCATATCCGGACGTTGGGACGGTGGAAGAGGGGAGACTTCTGCAGGGGAAGGGAGAGATCGCACTCTCCAGAGATACGCTGAAATATCTTGGAGTCAGGGAACATGTGGGTTCGGTGAGCACTCAGCCCATCCGTGTTATGCGGATGAGGGATGCCCGTTCTGCTTATGAATATACGGCTGATTTTGTTCTGCCCGGTATCCTTAAGAATCATTATAAGGGCTATGCCAACGGCATGCTGGATGGTGTCGTGGGAGAAGAAACCGCAAAGCAACTGCTACCGCAGTGGTATTATCTCTTTTCGGCAGACTTCAAAACGATCGATAGAGAGCAGTTCCAGTCTGTAGTAGATGAATTGGCGCTTAATGTCAGCGTGCCAGAAGAGAATATTCAGTATAATTGGGTCCTGTTAAATGCACTTGGCATTGATTATGCTGAGAAAGAGGGAGAAGGGGAAGATAAGGGATTCCCGTTTATGACGGCGGCATGTATCCTGGTGTGAGTCTTGCTCTTGCTGGCGGCCGGTCTGGTCATCTACAATATCCTCAAGGTTGCCGTGACGAAGCGTGTGCGAGAGTATGGAACGCTTCGTGCCATTGGAAGTGAGAAGGGGCAGCTCTATGCGTTGGTGACGGTTCAGCTCCTGATACTGTGCGGGCTGGGGCTGCCGATTGGACTGGTCTTTGGCATGTTATCAGCCAAAGGCATTTTGATTGCCGCTACCAGATGGTTGAATCCCAAGCTTTTTCTGGCTGACAGCGCCCAGGCGTTGGATGCTTCCATCGCGGGCAGTGATGCCGATATCCTGCTGCTGCTTGTCAGTGTGCTGGCGACATTATTATTTACCATATTGGCGTCGTTTCCTTCTGCGCGGTATGCCGCCCAGATCTCGCCAACGGAAGCCATGAGAGGGAGGAGTACGAAGATCAGACGCCGCAGCAGAAAAGGATTCGTAGTTTTGAGGCATTTTATGCACGCTTGAACCTGAAGTGGAACCGCGGGCGCACGGTAATCACGATTCTCTTGATGGTGATGAGTATTACAGTCTTCGTAGCGCTGCAGAGTTTCAGATCCCTGCTGGATACCAGCCGTGATGTACAGCAAATGTATAAGGGCGATTATGCAGTGACAAATGAGACGGCAGGAATCCCTCCGGAAGCCGTAGCACAGCTTGAAGATCACGAGTCAGTGGCAGGTCTTGCCGCAACGAAGTTAAAATACTATGAGCAGGATGAAGAAGGAAATGTGCCGATTGAACAGGATATTGATCTTAAGCCAAGTGAGAATTTTCAGATTGCTGCGGTTGATGAAGCAGCATAAGCAGATATGCGCCGGGCTTGCCGAAGGAGGATTTAGAGGAATGGAAGGCCGGAACAGCATGCCTTGTCATGAATCCGATCCCATTTTCCTATGAGGGGCAGGAAATACCGCAAACAGAACTGCATAAGGATGAGACGGTCACGGTGAATGGTGTACGCCTTCGGATAGTGGGGATTACAGAGAATCCGGTCTGTATTGGGAGCGGTAATTTTCACAATGGTGTGCAGGTGATCGTCACGGATTCACTCTATGATATGCTGACCGGAGACGACAGGTTCTCAGAGGTTTGCCCGACTCTTGAAGAAGATGCAGACGCGGAGACGTTTGAGAAATGGTTGGACGAATGGTGCGGGGAGAATCCGGGGACTTATTGGCTGTCCTACCGTCAGGCGTATGAGCAGATGGCAGAGAGCTTTGAGCAGATCCGTTTTCTGTGCTGGGGACAGATCCTGTTTATCGGACTGATCGGTATCTTGAATATCGTCAATACTGTTTATGTGAACATTCATACCCGTATCGGTGAGATCGGGATGCAGAGGGCGATCGGGATGAGCGAGAGAAGCCTTTACCAGACATTTCTGTGGGAAGGGGTTTATTATGGCCTGACCGCGTCGGTACTGGGAGCGGTATTGGGATATATCTGTACGTTTCTTGTGGGAGCGGCGGCGACAGACAGCCTTGAACTTATGGCGTTTCCGGTGATACCGGTTCTTGAAGCGGCGGCGGTGTCCGTGGCAGCATGCCTTGCGGCGACGGCGATTCCGCTTAGAGCGGTCGGGAAGATGAGTATTGTGGATTCGATTGAGACGGTGGTGTAAATCCAACAGTTAAAGAACGGGCAGAAGCAGTCAAAAAGACTTCCGCCTGCCCCACAGATACATGCAGACGCATGCCAGTATCAGAACCGCATCTGCGAATAAGGTTCCTTCAATTCCAAATCCTACATTGTAGGCGAAGCTGCTTTTTGCTGCAGCAGCGTCCAGGCGGAAGACGGAGTAAGGTGATACAAGGCCGCTGTTGGGGAGCCCGAAGAGAATATTCTGTGTAAAATTCCATGCTGCGTGCATTGCCATGGCGCACCAGAGGCTGTCCATATAATAGACCATGAAGGCGAACAGGATCCCTACAACAAATATATTTAACACGGATAATGCTGTAACGCCTTCATTTCCAAGGTGCAGGATGGCGAACAGCAAGGAACTTCCAATGATCGCAACGGCGGGGCTGCGATAGCTCTGCCGTAATCTTTGGTATAAAAATCCCCTGCAGATGAGTTCCTCTGCCGAAGATTGGACGAAGACAGATACGAAGATGAGGACGAAGGATAACGGCTGAAAGGAATCATAGTATAGTGTGATGTCTCCGTGCAGCCATGCCGCCAGAATGCAGATGCCGTTCAAGCCAAAACCGATAATAAAGCCGATCAGAAGATTTCTCACGTTATTGCCGGAGGCTCTGCTGCCGATCGCCAGAAGGATTGGGCGGTTCTTCTTCGTGAACCGCATGTACAGAAGGGCAACGGCCCACAGCCCGATAAAACTTATATACATGTAGACGGTTATCGCAGCGTCTGATCCTGTCATAAAGGGGAGGAAGCCCAGCAGCATCCCTGCGGTTTGTCCGAATAAGATGAGTAAGGTGGCAAGAAGATAGAGGACAAGTATATTATCTGTTATCTTCCGCCTTTTTGGCTCTTTTAAGATTGTGTTGTCAGATTGATTCATGTTTTTTAAAGTCTCCATATGCAGGTCTCCTTGAATATCTTCACATTGTACAATATGTTATATTGTATCATAGTCGACTTTACACTGCAATTGCCTCTTAAAAATGTATTGACATATATATCGAGGTGTGATATAAACATATATATCGAATCGCGATACAACGAGATGCAATGTATTGAACTGCATTATATCGAAGCAGATTCTTAAGGAAAGGAGAAGTGGTGGAATGCTGGAGCGGATCAAAAGAGTATATGTTCCTATGACGGAGACGGGCTTTTATATCTTATATTGTCTGAGAGAAGAGATGCACGGTTACAACATCGGCCAGCAGGTCAGGCAGATGACAGGCGGAGAAGTAACCATAAGTCCGGGAACCATGTACGGAACATTGTCTAAGATGGAGAAGGACGGGCTGATCAGATTCGTAAGAGAGGAAGAGAAGAGGAAGCTGTATGTGATCACGGAGCTTGGCTGGGAGGTTCTGGAGATAGAGCTTCGTCGGATTGAACGGTTATACAAGAATAGTAAAGGAGAATATATTTATGGCAGATAGAGTATTATTTCGGTTTATGACTGTGACGGATTATGAAGAAGAAGAGAAGTTCCTTAGTGAACAGCATAAGGAAGGGTGGAAATTATGCAAATATTGGCTTCCGGGGATTTATTTTTTTGATAAATGTGTGCCGGAGGATGTCGTGTACAGGCTTGACTTTGAACAGGCGGAAAAAAGTGAAAAGACGGAGTATCTGCAGTTATATAATGATTATGGGTGGGAATATCTCTTTGATGTGAACGGTTTTAGTTATTTCAGGAAGCGGGCGGGTTCAGAAGAAAGGGAGCTTGAGATATTCAGTGACAATGAGTCCCGGATCGAGATGGTAGAGCGGGTATTCAAACGCCGGATGATACCGCTTCTGATGGTGTTCTTTAGCTGTGTGATGCCGCAGCTAGTCATTCAGTTTTTAAACTGGAATGAAAGAGGAGATCCGTTTGCAAAAGGGTTTGTCATTTTCTTTACGATACTTTTTGGCTTATATTTGTATTTGTTTATTCATTGCGGGCGGAAGATCAGGTGGCTTAAGAGGAAATATATGAAGGAATAAAGAGAAAGACTTTGCAAGGAGAAGATTAAAGGTATAAGGCCCAAATACAGGCTTTATACCTTTTGATCTTTCATCTATTCATATCTTTCATCGATTACGCGTTTGGATTTCTTCTCGCTCCTTGGAAGCAGTCCTAATTCCACAACCTTGACAAGCGGTGTGAAACCGATTCGGCTCTTGACCGTGCCGGCAATGCGTTTCGCCAGGTCAAGGAAATCAACGCTTCCGTTGGTTTCCACATAGAGACGCATGGTGTCTCTGCCGTCCAGATGCGAGATACGGATCTGGTATTCGCTTGAAACTTCCGGGAATTCCTTAAGTATCTCTTCGATCTGGCTTGGGAATACGTTAACGCCCTTGATCTTCATCATATCGTCGGTTCTTCCCATAATGATATCCAGACGGGGATATTTGCTGCCGCATGGGCAGGCGCCCGGGATGATGCGGGACAGGTCGTGGGTCCGGTAACGGATCAGAGGAGCCCCTTCCTTTACCAGGGTCGTGATCACGATCTCGCCGAGTTCGCCGTCCGGTACGGGCTTCAGTGTAACCGGATCTATGATCTCGATATAGAGATAGTCGTCCCAGTAGTGCATTCCGGTGTCATAGCTGCAGTTGATGCCGATTCCGGGGCCGTAGACCTCGGTAAGTCCATAGATATCATAGAGCTCAATTCCAAGCTCTTCCCGGATCCGCTGGCGCATCTTCTCGCCCCAGCGTTCGGATCCTATCACGCCTTTTTTCAGATGGATTCTATCCTTGATCTCTCGCTTTTCAATCTCTTCGGCAAGAAGAAGGGCGTAAGAGGAGGTTGCACAGATAACGGTGCTCTTCATATCCATCATCATCTGCAGTTGCTTATCCGTGTTGCCGGGCCCCATGGGAACGACCATGGCGCCCAGCTTCTCGGCGCCGGCCTGGAACCCGATCCCGGCGGTCCAAAGCCCGTATCCCGGTGTGATCTGAATGCGGTCCATGTTGGTGATTCCTGCCGTCTCGTAGCAGCGGGCAAACATGACGGCCCAGTCCTCCACATCCTTGGCGGTATACGGGATGATAACCGGAAGGCCGGTGGTGCCGGACGAAGAGTGGATCCTTACGATGTCCTTTTCGGGGGCGGTCATAAGTCCTAAGGGATAGGCTTCTCTTAAGTCATTTTTCTCGGAGAAAGGAAGATTCTCGAAATCTTCCGGCGAGGATATGCTTGAGATGCCGGCTTCTTCCAGCTTTTTGCCGTAGAAGCTTCCGGCTTTGATGAGCGCCTGTATCTGATGGTTTGTCTGACTGATCTGTAATTCTGATATCTGCATGTGTGTATCCTTTCTAAGTATATTCTGTCTGATTCTAAGTATATCCTGTCTGATGGGGTCGGGAGATGGACAATCTGTGAAAAGAGACTCAGTCCTGTGCCGGGTGTTCCCGGACATACGCAAGCGCCCGGAAGTTAAGTTCGTGGAATCTCTCAGGCAGCCTCTCGCGGACGGCGTCTTTGATCTCGTCTTCGTTAAGCCCGAGCGCACCGCTGTGGATCGCGGCGCCAAGGAGCAGCAGGTTTAGTACCTTGGGAGAACCTATCTTGCGGCAGGCTCTCTCTGTATCGACGATAATCAGGTTCGGTATGCGTTCCTTAAGGTATGCGGTCATCTCGCCGCCGCTGTAAGGTGTGCCTGAAAGGGTCGCCGTGACGGGCATGATGGCTCTTTGGCTTACGATGACCTGACCGCCTTCTCTCAGATAAGGAAGCTGCCGGACGGCTTCTCCCGGTTCAAAGCCGATGATGATATCGGCGGTTCCTTTGGCGATCATAGGAGCGTACAATCCTTCACCCATACGGATATGGCTGAACACGCTGCCTCCCCGCTGTGCCATGCCGATGGTCTCGGCGCTCATGACGGGAATGTCTTTTTTCATGGCGGCGGCAGCGATCAGCTTGGAAGCGAGAACCGTTCCCTGTCCGCCGACTCCGCATAATACGATGTTTTTATTCATGATCGTTTCCCTCCTTCAAAGCTTCCGTATCATGGGAAATGTTATCTGCGGCCCCGGCTGCACAGATCGCATCTGCCGGGCAGAGCTGGCTGCACAGGCCGCATCCGGTACAGAGAGAGGCGTCGATGCTTACAGAACCATCCTTGATGATCAGCGCAGGACAGCCAAGTTCCCGGATACATTTCCTGCAATTGATGCATTTCCCGGAAGTGACGTGCATACTGCCGGACGGTCTGGTGACGGCAATGCAGGGTGATCTGAAAATGATCGCCTTAACGCCTGACTCTCCTGCTGTCCGTTTCACACAGGCGACGGCGGCTTCATGGTTAAGCGGATCTATGGTCTCTACAGTCTTAAGGCCGATTCCCCGAAGGACGGCTTCGATATCGATCTGGTCTGTTACGCTGCCCATCATCGTACGTCCAGTGCCGGGGTGGGGCTGATGTCCGGTCATGGCGGTGGTGGAATTATCCAGTATGATCAGGGTCATATCTGCCTGATTGTATACGGCATTAATCACGCCTGGGATCGCGGACGCGAAGAAGGTGGAATCTCCGACGAATGCAAAGCAGACGGTGTCCGGTTCTATATGTCCGACGCCCTGGGCGATCCCAAGGCCGGCGCCCATGCACAGACAGGTATCTACCATGTCGAGAGGCATAGCGTTGCCGAGGGTGTAGCACCCGATATCTCCGCAGAAAATGGTCTTCCTGCCCTTCATGGCTGTCTTGACTGCGTAGAAGGAGGCCCGGTGAGGGCATCCTGCGCAGAGTACCGGAGGACGTACAGGAAGAGCAGGAGGAACATCTGAAAATGTATTTCCATGCTCTGTATCCGGGCTGTCCTTAAGGAAATCCAGAATATTCTGCCGGACGCTGTCCTGTGTATTTTCCCCGGCATTGGGTGTGTGGTGCGTCAGTTTCCCGCAGATCTTCGCCGGAAGATTATATTTCCCGCACAGATAAGTCAGTTCCCGCTCAATGACAGGATCCAGCTCTTCAATGCAGAGAACCTCGTCTAGTCCGGTCAGGAATTCAAGGGCCAGCTTCTCCGGGAAGGGATGGGGCGTGGCGATCTTAAGAAGGCGGACCGGGCCGGTCTGTGCCAATGTTTCCATAGCGTAGGGGAAGCTGACGCCGCCGGATGCGATTCCCAGCCGTTTCTTATACCGGTTAGGATTGGTTGTGTCTTCCCTGGAAGGGGCAGGATCGGATGTGCTGTCTGCCGCGTAGAAGATCCGGTTTCGCTTATAAGCAGAAAACTCGTCAGCCAGTCTGACATTACGCTCTTCGATCAGCTTATGGTTCTGATAGGAAAGCCTTGGGAAGATCACCCACTTAGAGCTGTCCTTGATGAAGCCTTCCGGGCGGTGCACCGTATATTCCGCCGGATCCTTAACGGTAACGGACGCGTATCCGTGGCAGACTCTTGTGGTTGGCCGAAAGAGGACGGGAGTGCCGTATTCTTCTGAATATGTAAAGGCTTCCTGGATCATCTCGTATGCTTCCTGCGCGGAAGAAGGGTCGAAACAGGGAAGCTTGGAGAATGCGGCGTAATGCCTGGTGTCCTGCTCGGTCTGTGAAGAGATCGGGCCGGGGTCGTCGGCTGCAAGGACGACCATTCCGCCTTTGACCCCGATGTAGGCAAGGCTCATCAGCGGATCGGATGCGACGTTAAGTCCGACCTGTTTCATAGTTACAAGACTGCGTGCGCCTGTATATGCGGCTCCGGCGGCGACCTCCAGAGCAGATTTCTCGTTGACGGACCATTCAACATAGGTGGTGTCGGTCCTGTGCTTTGCCACTGTCTCCAGCACTTCGGAGGAAGGAGTTCCGGGGTAGCCGGATACCAGATTCACTCCGGCGGCAATCGCGCCCATGGCTATGGCTTCGTTGCCCATTAAAAATTCTCTGTGCATAATCTCACCTCATTTGTGTTGTCTCTATACAATTCTATCATGATTCATAATAATAGACATCCTTGCGCAAAAAGTCAAGCTGACGGAAGAAATGCCGAAAAGTTTCCAATGTACGGTTGAAAAGTTTTTGATTGACAGTATGTAAGGGCAGAAGTATAATCATTTTATATAAATTAATTATATAAAATGATTATGTAAATGAAGAGGGAGTGAGATTATGCCAAAGCAGAGGATCACAAAGGAAATGGTTGTCAATGCAGCCTTTGAGATCGCAAGGGACGGCGGTATGGAACAGGTTATGGTGAAAAATATTGCAGATAAGATCGGATGTTCCGTACAGCCTATATACAGTTATTGTAAGAATATGGACGGTCTGCGCATGGAAGTGGCAGGAAAGGTAAAGATATTCATACAGGAATATATCGCGGCGCATATCAACAAAGACGATCTGTTCCGCAGTATCGGCAGGAACTATATTCAGTTGGCGAAGGAGGAACCGAATCTGTTCAGGATATTTATCCTGCATAAGAGAGAGGGGATCGCTTCCCTGGATGATCTGTACCGGACAGAAGCAAGCCGGGAGCTTGCAGAAGTTATAGCGGAAGATCTGCACATCAGCATACCGGCGGCGAGACGTCTGCACCTGAATATGCTGATCTATACGATCGGCCTTGGCACTGTATTTTCGGTAACGTCGCCGGGGATCTCGGCGGATGAGATCTATGAGCAGCAGGAGATTGCTTATGAAGCTTTTTTAAAATCAGAGACAGACTGCAGAAAGGAGACGTAAAGACGATGAAAAAGGGAATCATTATTTACCAGTCCAAATACGGAGCGACGAAGAAATATGCCGGATGGCTGCGGCAGATGACGGGTTTTGACTGTGTGGAGACGCCGAAGGCGGCACCAAGTGAAGTGGTGCAATATGATACGGTCATACTGTGCGGAGGCATCTATGCTTCCGGGATCGCGGGATTATCATTTTTGAAAAAGAATATCGGCAGATTGAAGAATAAGAAGACGGCCGTATTATGCGTAGGCGCTTCGCCTTATGACGAGAAAGCATTTGAAGAGATCAGGGAGCACAATCTGACGGGTGAACTTAGAGGAATCCCGCTGTTCTATGGACGGGGTGCGTGGGATATGAGTAAGATGAGATTCGCGGACAGAATTTTGTGCACATTGCTGCAGAAGTCTGTGGCAAAAAAGGATCCGAGTACATATGAACCATGGATGGCAGGCCTTATGAGCGCAGTGGGACAGACGGCAGACTGGACAGATAAGAAGTATCTGGAGCCGTTGATCGAGTATCTGAAATAACAGCAGCCGTACAGGCGGAAATATATTAGGAGGATCGTATGAAGCAGGTTTGCAGAGTATGTATGCATCAGTGTAATCTAAATCCCGGACAGACAGGCATATGCAAAGCCCGGAAGAATGAGGAGGGGAAGATCGTCTGTGTCAGCTACGGACAGATTACGTCCATGGCGTTAGATCCGATCGAGAAGAAGCCGCTTCGGCTGTTCAGACCCGGAAGTCTGATCCTGTCTGTCGGAAGCTTCGGATGTAATCTGAGATGTCCGTTCTGTCAGAATTACGAGATATCTATGGCATCGATGCAGCAGTCGGAGGGAAATGTGATTTTAAAGGGGAGGGCAGATACGGTCTGTGTCTCTTGCCGGGAACTGGCAGATAAAGCGCTGGAATACAGGACATCAGGCAATATCGGAGTTGCATTTACCTATAATGAGCCGTTGGTGGGCTGGGAGTATGTGCGTGATACGGCAAGGCTTGTGAGAGATGCCGGTATGGTCAATGTGATGGTTACGAACGGGACGGCGTCATGTGAGGTATTGGATGAATTGCTTCCTTATATAGATGCAATGAATATTGATCTGAAAGCATTTTGCAGGGAGTCATATCGGGAGCTTGGAGGGGATCTTGATACGGTCAAGAGGTTCATAGTACGGGCGGCAGAAGAATGTCATGTGGAGCTGACGACTCTGATCGTTCCGGGTATGAATGATGATGTAGGGGAGATGGAGGAGGAAGCAGGGTGGATCGCTTCTGTGGAAGATAAAGCGGGAAGGAAGATCCCTCTTCATGTTACACGTTTCTATCCAAGATATCACATGACGGACAGGCAGGCGACGGATGTGCGGCAGGTATACCGTCTTGCAGAGACGGCCGGAAGATACTTAGAGCATGTGTTTGTGGGGAATTGCTGATGAAGCTTTTGAAGTATTTTTGTTTCGTGAGCGTGATATTGCCTGTACAGAAAAATCAAAAGATGGTATGATAAGAGTAAGAAAAGGAAGATTAAGAAGTTATTTAAGAGGTCAGGTCATGATTACAGGAGCATTTATGGTACCTCATCCGCCGCTTATCATTCCGGAGATCGGCAGAGGCGAGGAGAAGAAGATACAGAATACGATTGACGCATATCATGAGATCGGAGGTCGGATCGGCGCTCTCAGGCCGGATACGATCGTGCTGATCTCGCCGCATCAGACCATGTATGCGGATTATTTCCACATTTCACCGGGAAAGGGAGCGAAGGGTGATTTCGGACAGTTTGGCGCAGGATGGGTGAAGACGGAGGTTAGTTATGATACGGAATTCGCAGAGAATCTTGCGAAGCTTTCTGAGGCGGGAGAGATACCTGCGGGGCCGCTTGGAGAGCGGGACAGGCGGCTGGATCACGGGACCATGGTGCCGCTCTATTTTGTGAATCAGTATTGGCGGGAATACAGGCTGGTAAGGATCGGATTGTCAGGGCTTTCCCTTACGGAACATTATGAACTTGGGCGGCGTATCAAGGAGACGGCAGAGGTGCTTAACAGGAACACGGCGGTGATCGCCAGCGGCGATCTGTCACACAGGCTTTTGGAAACGGGGCCTTACGGTTACAAGGAAGAGGGACCGGAGTATGACAGACGGATCATGGATGTGATGGGCAGCGGTGATTTTGAGAAGCTTCTGGAATTCCCGGAGGATTTCTGCGAGAAGGCGGGGGAGTGCGGACACCGTTCATTCGTTATGATGGCGGGAGCTTTGGACAGAACCGCTGTCAGGGCAGAACTTCTGTCTTATGAGGGGCCTTTTGGGGTCGGCTATGGGATCTGTGCCTATGAGACGGGCGAAAAGGATCTTACAAGGAATCTGAAAGACCGGTATGAGGAGAAGGAGAAGCGGCGGATCATGGATCAGAGGGCGAAGGAAGACGCATATGTGCAGCTTGCCAGAGAGACGATCGAGGAGTATGTCCGTACCGGAAGGAAGATGGAGATACCTGAGAACCTCCCCGGGGAGATGTATACAAGCAGGGCGGGAGTATTTGTCTCTGTCAAGAAGGAAGGACGGCTTCGGGGCTGTATCGGCACGATTCAGGCGGTGCAGGCATCCGTGGCAGAAGAGATCATTGAGAACGCGGTCAGCGCGTCCGCGAAGGATCCCAGATTCTCCCCGATAGAGCCGAAGGAACTGGATAAGCTGTCGATCAGTGTGGATGTGCTGGGAGATACGGAAGCTGTCGATTCGCCAAAACAACTGGATGTGAAGCGGTACGGAGTGATAGTGACGAAGGGATATCGCCGGGGGCTGCTGCTTCCGAACCTTCCCGGGGTGGATACGGTTGAGGAACAGATCGCGATCGCAAAGCAGAAGGCGGGGATCGGGGCAGAGGAAGAAGTTAGGCTTGAAAGGTTCGAGGTGATCCGGCATTTTTAAATAGTTGAGAGATTTTGAAGGAGTCGAGGTTTCATGGGTAAAACATTTAATACCGATGGATATTGCGATCCAAAGCTGCATTATATGGTCAATCTGGATACCCGGTTAAGGGAGATCAAGTCAATGGTAGATGCCGGAAAGTATTTCACCATCAACAGGGCAAGACAGTATGGGAAGACGACAGTTCTGACAGCTTTGGCGGATTATCTGCAAACAGAATATGAAGTCATAAGCCTGGACTTTCAGGGGTTAAGTTATGCTGACTTCGAATCGGAATACAGCTTTGCCGCCGCATTTTCCAGACAGATACTTTTATATACAGAACATATACCGGATGAAGCAGAGGAAGAGCTTAAGCAATATTCAGCGGGAAAAATAGAAGGGGCAACTTTGTCAAGACTGTTTGTCTTGCTGTCGGAATTATGCAGGAAATCTGAGAGGAAGATCGTAATGATCATCGATGAAGTGGATTCTGCATCCAATAACCAGGTGTTTGTAGATTTTCTTGCTCAGCTTCGTTTTTACTATCTGAGAAGAGGGAGAACACCGGCTTTTCAATCAGTGATTCTTGCCGGAGTTTATGATGTGCGCAGTGTACGCGGTAAGATTCGGCCGGATGAAGATCATCTGGAGAACAGTCCATGGAACATTGCGGCAGATTTCCTTGTGGATATGAGTTTTTCATTAGATGATATTGAGGGAATGTTAAAAGAGTATGAAAATGATCATCATACTGGTATGGAATTGAACCTGATTGCTGGTATGATCCATGAATACACTTCCGGGTATCCGTATCTGGTGTCTCGATTCTGTAATTATCTTGATGAGAGGGTCGCAGGGATGAAGGGATTCCCGGATAAGAGCAGTGCTTGGACAAAAGCCGGGTTCTATGAAGCAGAAAGGATGATTGTAAAAGAAGATAACACACTGTATCAGTCTCTTATAAGAAAAATTGAACTTTACCCGGAACTTCGGTCGATCTTGTATGAGCTTTTGTTTACCGGGAAGCCGATTCCGTATAATGCGACGAGCAGTTACATGAAGACTGCGGCCATGTTTGGAATTATTCGGAATGAGAATGATACAGCGGCTATTTCTAATCGGATCTTTGAATCTGTGTTGTACAATTATTTTATAACCGAGGAATTTTCTGTAAGCAGAATGTATCGTATGGGTGTACAGGAGAGAAATCAATTTATTGTCGGAGGCCATCTTGATATTCGGAAGGTGCTTGAAAAATTCGTGGAGGCATTCTCTGATCTGTATGGAGATAAAGATGATACATTTCTTGAAGATGTTGGCAGACGTTATTTTATTCTCTTTTTGAAGCCCATTATAAATGGGATCGGAAATTATAGTGTAGAGTCAAGAACCAGGAATAATGAACGTATGGATCTTGTCATCTATTACATGGGAGAGCAGAATGTGATCGAACTAAAAATTTGGCGGGGGAATGCCTATAATGAGCGCGGTGAAGAACAATTATCCAACTATCTGGAATATTTTCATCTCACGAAAGGATATATGCTGAGTTTTAATTTCAATAAGAAAAAGGAGATCGGAGTAAAGGAGATCAAGGTGGGAGATAAGACGTTGATCGAGGCTGTGGTCTGAGTGAAGAAAATGATTAGGGACCAGGAATCTAAAAGGCGATTCCTGGTTTTTACTTATACCAGTCATCTACATAACAGATAGCCTTTTGCGGTTCTTTCTCTATAATAAATCAGAGAGTTTGATAGTCAAACCATCAAATATATGGACGGGGATTTCATCATCAAAAGAAAACTGGCTGGAATCTTCTTCGTTGTCAAAAGAATATATTTGAACCGTTTTTGTTATCGGGTTCACGATCCAGTATTCCCGAACCCCGGCAGTGCGGTACTTAAATAGCTTGATACTATAATCCATCCGTTGTGTTGATGGAGAGATAACTTCTACAATCCAATCTGGAGCCCCGTTACATCCCTTATCTTCTAGTTTGCTTTTATCACAGATAACAGATATATCAGGCTCAACATAGTTCTTATCGTCAGCATTTAAAAATACTGCATAAGGAGCAAGATATATTTTGCAAGATCCTTGATTCGCGTCGATATAGTCTGCAATTTTTCTTGATAATGAAAAAATAATGTCTTGATGTCTTGCATTTGGCGGCACCATCATATACATCTTTCCGTCGATCAGCTCCGCCCGCTGCCCGTCTGGGAGGGCGTAGATATCATCAATGGTATAAGTAGGCCGCTGTGCTGAAGCCATTTTGTAAACCTCCTTTGTGCTGACGAATTTATATAAACGTTTTTCTCTATTTTTGTTAACTAATGTACCATATTGTGAACAGAGGTTCAATATAGAAAACGAACCTGTTTTTAGATTTCCGGCCTACAGTTTTGTTTACACTGTTCTTTCAGCTTTCAATTTTTTTACTTCTTCAAGAGAAAGTCCAGAAATATTTGCAATTTCTTCCAGAGCATATTTTCCAGCTGACAACATACGAAGAGCAACCTCTTTTAAAGATTCACTTCTCATATCTTCCATAATTTTACACATCTCGCTCACTCCTTTCGGATTCTCTTTTAGATACCGTGTTCGGTTTGCCATCAATTCAAAATTCATATCATCTGCTTTGGTACAATTAAAATCGTACATGAGTTTTCCCATAGCAGAATCTCCACGATATTCACCATTCACATAAAGAATATGCTCCCCATCTTCAAAAGATTTACCCGTTGCAAGGTTGATTCTCTCAATCGGATAAACCGCTTCGCCTTGACCGTAAAAATCTTTTTCAATGATAAAGATTGTATATGTGTCCGGCAACTCCTTAAATTCCTGACCTGAATGGAGATTCTCTATATCCATTACGCTTGAATGGTATCTTGCCCTGTGCGGGTCTGCTCCTTTGTCCTGCCTCTGGACTTCTAAATCATATTTTTTTCCAACCGAATCCGTTCCATATGCGTCCAAGCAGATAGAACGTGCCCCGGCCAGTCTTTTCATATCTTTCTGTGTTTCACAATCAGTAATAATTAAATCAAGTTTATCTGTGATAGTGCGCAACACAAATTCAGCCAATGGAATGTTATCCTTAAAAAGGCAATTTTCCTTCCGTTTTCGTATTTCCATACCAATGTTAACAACTTAGTAGTGGTATGGTATCAGTAGCGAAAATACAGCATTAAATTAACCGGAATATAACAAATAGTATATTTGATGAAAGAAAAAA
>CAJTCH010000077.1 GCA_910574715.1 Lachnospiraceae bacterium
CTCGGAGAGCTTTTCGGAATCAATATCTGCAGTTTTCAAGGTTCATTTGAGCCTATTTTTTTCAGCTCATTTTTTCATAGATTACTTGACACTACCTTTTGTTTTTCATTTATTACGATGCAGAGGAAACCGCCTCACCGATCAGACGCCTGATCAGACGCATCCCCTCTTCACGTTCCATTTTGCGTTTCTCCTTAATTTCCGCCAATTGATCACCGCAATATCTCCTGATATATGCGCTGTCCCGGATACCTGCCCCGACCGTGCGGATATACACAAGATTCAGCGGCGATACATTCTCCGACGTGATACCCTGTCCTGTCACGCCGCTTCCAAGCGTCATCGCCGGGAACAGAGCCGTAGTCACGCCCATACTGCCAAGCGACGCCGGGGTATTGACCAACACCCTCGCCACCGGCTTTTTGAGTGCAAACTGCCGGATCACATAATCGTCCGTTGAATGGATCACCAGCGTGTGCCCGCCGTTCTTGGCAAATAACAGCTCGATGCATTTCTCGCAGGCATTCTGCCAGTCATCCTCGATATAGTACGCAAGCACAGGACAAAGCTTCTCTTTGTTATATGGATTGTCGCTCAGCGCGTATTTCCCTTCGGCGATCAGCAATTCTACCTGCCCGTCTACGGAAAATCCGGCTCTTGACGCCAGACGTTTTGCAGAAATCCCGACGAATTCCGCATTGATGCTTCCGTCGCTGTTGTAAAGCAGCCTGCCTAATCTGACGGATTCTTCCTCCGTCATAAAGTACGCTCCCTGCGCGGTCAGTTCCCGCCGGACTTCCGGTTCGATACACCGCTCCACTACGACGGACTGTTCTGCGGCAGATACCATTCCGTAATCGAAAGTCTTGCTTTCGATAATGTCGCTGACTGCCTGCTTCACATCGGCGGTTCTCTCGATAAACGCAGGTCCGTTTCCGCTTCCGCCGTAGATCAGCGGCTTGCCGGAACGGTTCGCCTCATCCAGAAATGCAGGAACTCCGGTATTCAGGATCAGATTCACCTCAGGATGCCTGATCAGGGTATTGGTCCCTTCCCTGTCCACCGCGTGCAGATAGGAGATCCCATATTCCGGCATACCGTGTTCGCAGGCGGCCTTGATCAATATGTCCAATGTTCTTCCGACTGTCTTAACTGCTCTTGGATGCGCGGAAAAGATAATGGCATTGCCCGCCTTTACTGCGATCACCGCGTTGAAGATGGTGGTAGATACCGGATTGGTAGACGGCACCAGCGCCGCGATCACTCCTAAGGGCACTCCCACTTTCGCCGTGCAGTTATCTGCATCTTCCTCTATAAATCCGACGCATTTCATATTGCGGATCTTTCGTCTTACCGATTCACAGATAAAATAATTCTTTGCAGCCTTGTCTTCTGCCTTCCCGTAACCGGTCTCCTCATGGGACAATAAGGCGAGTTCTCCCAGATGCATAACTACTGCGTCAAGCATTCCTTCCACAATGGTGTTGAGCTTTTCCTGAGAGAATTGGGCAAGCTGTTTTTTTGCCATCGCTGCATTTTCAGCTAATATCCTGGCTTCCTGGATGGAGAGCAGATCATTGTCGATAATATTCATGTCGTCTCCTTCCCTTAAGCGTTCTAATCGATCTGCGGAAGGAGTTTATCCAACCGGTAACGCTCTGTGATCTTGTACAGATCCGGATGCGGGCTTGCGATCACCACGGAACTGTACAGATTGCCTTCCATATCCTTCACCGCCTTCACGCCGGCATCTACCGCACTCTGGCAGGCGGCAATGTCTCCTGCAACCAGTACTGAGATATAGCCGGAAGCTGTGTTTTCATAGCCCACCAGCTCCACGTCAGCGGCCTTTACCATAGCGTCAGCGGCTTCCAGTACAAACACAAGACCAAACGTCTCTATCATGCCTAAAGCATTATATTTAGCCATAAGTCTTCCCTCTCCCTATGTATTAATAAATGTCTACATCGTGACAGGATACGATGTCACCGATGATCCGAATCGGTCTAGGTATCACATGCACCGCCGTCACCTTGCCTATCTGTTCCGCGGCTCTTTTTCCTGCGTCAACGGACGCCCTGCATGCGGCAACGTCTCCCTTGACCATAATCGTCACCAGGGTAGAGCCCACATTTTCATACGAGACCAATTCGACATCAGCTGCTTTCAGCATTTTATCACACGCTTCTAAAGCAGGAACCATGCCTAATGTCTCAACCATTCCCAAAGCCTCTTCGCCGTAATATCTCATTGTCTCCTCCTTTCTTGATCCTCCTGAACGTAACTGTCTTTGATATTGTCTTTGATATCCGGCAGTTACATTATTTATTCCTTTTATAAGGTATCATTTCCCTATCGGTCAAAGTCAATATTGTACATTTCAACTTATTTTTATCTGCATTTTTGTGCAGTTTTTATAATGAAAATCCCTGTTAACCTTCTATCCAGCGCTCTAAAAAAACTTACAGCCCTTTTTTTCCTGTTTTTACAGATTTTTCCCCTTTCCCCTAACGGGAATTCTGCCCCGTACTTCTTCTGTCTTCTTACATCAGTACGCGGCTGTAAAAATCCATGATTTTCTCGTAGATCATACGCACCGGATTTTCGTGTTTCTCCAGATGCGAAATGATATCCTGGCAAGCCAGCAGCAAGGTCCCCTCCGACCATGTCTTAAGTTCACCGGAAAAATACAGCCGGATAGATGCGCCGCCCTGATTGTCATACGGATCGCGTCCCCAGGCGAGCATATTGGGATACTGCTTTTTCACGTCCTCATAACAGTTCATGAAAGTAACCGTCATACTTTCCACCAAACGCATCTTGCGCGGACTAAGCCGGGGCAGATGCGGACTCAACTTTTCCTCAAACCATGCCGGATCGGTTTCTTCCATCATCCAGGAATATTTTTCTGTTATCAGGTTTCGTTCTGCCTTCTGTGCGTCTTCTATGTCTTGCAGATAGCTTTTCAGCGTATTTTCCGCAAAAATGCTGTGCTGAGCGCACCGCATAATATAAAACGTGTCATAATCATCCTGGCAGGAAGCGCGGCCGCCTATGTTCTGTACCTCAGAAAACATTCGGTATTCTTCTGAGATGATCTGATTAATCAATTCGTCTTTTGAGTTGTATTCTCTGTTTTCTGCCATTTTCTTTCCTTCTCTTTCTATCCTTTTCGCCGTAAGATCTTTTTTCATATATCGGGATACTCTATCCATAATCTGCCATCACATGCAGGCTGCGAAGCCAATCGTCCTGGATACCGCTCATTATAGAATTCCCGTGGGGTTCAAGGAAATCGCCGTTACTTGTAGAATAGCCCTTTTTCCTTAGTTCACAGACGATTTCATCGCATATACTTTCTATCAGGATTCTTTTCTGTACAGCATTCTTTGATGAATCTTCCAGCCGGACAAAGGCTTTCAGATCGACGGCTGCATTCCGAAGCTCTGTCAGCGTCTCCACTCCCCGAAACGCCCATTTATAGAACGGCATATATTTCTTATTCAGCAGGTAGATCACAGAAAGAGCAGCTCTGACGAACTCTCCGCCTGCCAGATATGCGCTCTCCCATTCCCCTCTCCTACAGCAGCGTACATAGTTGTATTGCCCTGCCTGCGCCATGGCTACCGTCTTTGCCGCCAGCTTTTTCCGGATCACATCCTCTGGATAATAGGCAAGCAGATATTCCCGTCTGCGTGTAAATTCTCCGTATGGATCCTCAAATACCGCTCCGTTTGTCGCAACGGAAAGGAAACCTTGCGGAATCTGGAACCATTCCTTTGTGTCAGCCGGAATGTGCAGGATTCCGGTATATTTCCTGTAGAATCCCTCGACCGTCATGATACCGCGTCTGATAAGCGTCTGTCTTGAACTGCTCCTTTGATATCCGCGGTATGTCTCAGGCAATGCGTCGTATGCCGCCTCCAGCCTGCCTCCGTTCTCCTGATAGATCCGCTCCGGGATCCAGATACAGAAATCCGGGCCGAAATCATGGTCCTGTGATATATCATCATCATAGCCAAAACATTCCGATCCCTCACCGGCCAGCCCTGCCGCGGCATAACCCCGAAGCTCCTCCAAGCCGCCGGCAAATAATTGCTCCTTACAGAATTCATAAAAACTCTGGGATAATTCCATTCCCTTCAACCTTCTTCACCTTCCTTCTGACTCTCTGCAGATCCTCCATGATCTGATCGTAATCGCAGGTATGCCCAAAATCCCGCTCTATCAGCTTCGCCGCCCGGATATACCTCTCTTCGGCGTTCTCATAGTACCCTTGCGCGTCGTCCAGATTCCCAAGGGCATACACCGCGTTCGCATAATGAATATCCCTGTCTCCGCTGCTGTTCTCATATAACTGCAATGCGTGCATAAGATTCTGCCTGGCGTCGGAAAAGGCGTATTCCTTTGCCTGCGCCTGACCCAGATTCGTGTAAGAAGTCGCCAGCTCACCCATACACTCCGGCAGTTCTCTTATGATCTCTATTGCCCTAAGCGCCATATCCTGCGCCTCCTTCGTCCTGCCAAGCTCCCGCAGGGCGGCGCTCATATTGTTGTATAACGCGGCTCTCTGATATGCCTCGCCTCCAAGCCTTTCCAGTATCTCAAGCGCCTGCCGGTCGATGCCGTATGCCTTCTCATAAGACTTCCGGGCAATATGCACGTTGCCGAGGTTGATCAGCGCCGACGCATAGTTGCGCGTTCCCTCCAAGCCCATCTGTTCTAGCCCTTCCATCACCTTCTCATAAGTCCAGAGCGCTTCGTCTGTGCGCCTCATAGCACGATACAGCCCTCCCAGTTCATTGCAGACTGAAACCACGCCCTCCAGGTCTTCAAGATTACCGGCTCTTGAAAGAACCTCAAGCATATAAGGCTCTGCCTTGTCCATCTCTTTCTTCTCATACAAACTGTCCAGTACGCTGTAAAATTCCTGTATATCAACCTTTCCTTTCATCCGCACCCTCCGTTCTGTTCATAGATTCCAGAATTTGTTTTGATTATACACTTTACACATAACGGGAAAGTCAATATCTAATAATGGAAAGATTTAGGGAAAGATATAGAGACGGCTGATATTGCTGATATTTGGGAACCCTCTCTTGTCAAAGACGGATGTATGATGTTAAAATTAGATTGCAGTTCTTAAGTGACAGTTCAGATTTAACGGAGGGAAGTCGAATGGCACGCAGATTTAACATCACTGGTTTCTGTAATCCGCAAAAACACTACATGGTAAGACTTGACGACAGATTGAAGATCATAAAAGAAACTTATGTTGACAATGAGGAGTATTTCATCATCAACCGGGGGCGTCAATACGGAAAAACCACAACGCTTAAGGCTCTGGCTAAGTATTTAGAAAAAGACTATATAATTTTTTCACTGGATTTTCAAAAGCTTGCAACCTCCAACTTTGAAAACGAAACCGCATTTTCAAGAGCCTTCGCCCAAAGTCTGTCCGCAGCCCTCCGTATGATCCCGTCAGAAGATACTGAGAAATTGGAGGAGCGGTTATCGGCTTTAAAAATCGATGCTCCAAGCACAGGCATGATCGAATTATTTGGCTGCTTAAGCGATATGTGCAAGATCAGTCCGCGTCCTGTCGTGCTGATGATCGATGAAGTTGACAGCGCAAGCAATAACCAGGTATTTATTGATTTCCTGGCACAGCTTCGCGGATATTATCTGGAACGTGAGAATACGCCGATCTTCCATTCGGTGATCCTTGCGGGCGTATATGACATTAAAAACCTGAAATTAAAATTGCGTCCCGAGACGGAGCATCTATACAATAGTCCCTGGAATATTGCCGCAGACTTTGATATGGATATGAGTTTTTCACCCGCACAGATCATGTCCATGCTGGAGGAATATGAGGCTGACCGCCATACGGGAATGAATGTTCCTCTTATGGCAGAAGAAATATATCAGTATACCGCCGGATATCCCGTTCTGGTCTCTTCAATATGCAAATTTATCGATGAAAAACTTATTCCGGGCAATGAATGTGAAAATCCGGCAGACGCATGGGGGAAAGCCGGAATCGAGAAAGCCGTAAAAAGGCTCTTAGTTAATTCCGTCCCATTGTTCGAAAGTATGATCCGGCATCTTGAAGAATATCCGTCAATGAAACAGATGTTTCAGGCTATTTTATTCCAGGGAAATGAATTCTCATATAACCCGGACACTAAGGAAATCAATCTTTCCCATATGTTCGGATATGCGGTCAATAAGAACGGAAAAGTACAGATCGCAAACCGCATCTTTGAAATGCGTCTTTATAATTATTTTCTTTCAGAAGAGGAGCTTTCAAGCAAAATCGGCGCCCTGGCACAGCGGGATAAAAGTTACTTCATTCATGACGGCCGGCTTGACATGGATATGACTCTGAAAAAATTTGTAGAATAAATCTTCCTGATGTTTTTGAGACCCATCATCAATGGCACAGGGAATTATTATATCGAGGCACAGACAAGAGATGCACGGCGAACCGATGTTATCGTAGATTATCTTGGGGAGCAATTCATTATTGAACTAAAAAAATGGTATGGTAATGAATATAACGCAAGGGGTGAGGCACAGTTAACTGATTACCTGGAATATTACCATAAGGACAAGGGTTATATGATCAGTTTTAACTTTAATAAGAACAAAAAAACCGGTATCCAAGAGATCCGGTTTGGTGATAAGATCATTGTTGAAGCTGTTGTGTAAATCACACCATCCCGATAAGTAGAAAAACAAACCGCACGGATACAGAAACAGCCAGCCCTAAAATTTACGGACTGGCTGTTTCAGCATCGTATTATTATCAAGTAGCACCATATTAAAATCTCTGCGGCTTTGCTAAACTTCCGGACAAATTTAATTATCCTTACCAGCCGGCAAAGTCTGCATGAGCGCAAAAAAATGTTCAGGCTTACCGGTACTAAAATATTCATACCACGCTTCCAATGTATCTGGCTCGAAAACACCTAAGCGCTCAATAATCTGTTTCGCCCACAGCAATGCTCCGGTGGAACCTGCCGTAATAAGACCGCCATCTGTCACAGACGGTTTGTCTGCATATAAACTCTGCCCCTGATAGCCGGGAGAAAGCATTTCAAGAAATCCCGGTCCATTGCTGGTATGCCGACGCTGATCCAACAGCCCATGATCAGCAAGCGCTGCCGTTGCACCACAGATTGCACACACCGTTGCACCTACATCGAGAAGTTCCTCAGCCTTTTTAATAATAGCTCTATGCTTTGGGGCATTCCACGTATCTGCGCCCGGCAAAAGCAATACGCTGTGAGTCCTTTTTTAAAAACCTGCCAGAATTCAACTCCAAAATAACATGCCCCATTTCCCAGTCAGCTAACGTATCAAGAACATAAACATAGATCGTATACATAAATTTCCTCCTTTTTCATCGTTTTATTGATTTGTCTGCTTTATTATCGTATCATATAATTGTTGACATCTATATGGCAGCAATCCGGATAAAAAAGAGGGCTTTTAGATGAAAGTTGACAGGCTTGTCAGTATTATAATGGTACTTCTTAACAAAGAACGTATAGGCGCTCAAGCGTTAGCCGATATGTTTGAAGTATCACCCCGCACAATCTACCGCGACATAGACGCTATCAATATAGCAGGTATCCCCATCCATGCAACACCAGGAGTCGGCGGCGGCTTTGAAATCATGCCAAACTATAAGATTGATAAAAAGGTCTTTTCATCTGCTGACCTTGCCGCAATCTTAATGGGGCTTTCCAGCCTTTCCAACATGATACACGGCGGCGAACTGGTAAACGCCCTTGCGAAAGTAAAGAGTTTCATCCCTGCTGACAAAGCAGAAGAGATTGAATTAAAAGCAAATCAAATATGTATAGATTTAAGTCCATGGATGGGAAACGAGAACATACAGCCGTACTTAGAGATCATTAAAACAGCTTTGCAGGAAAGCAAACTGCTTTCGTTTGAATATATTGCCCACCATGGAAATAAAACACTACGAACGGTTGAGCCATATCAGTTCGTATTGAAAAGCAGTCATTGGTATTTGTATGGATTTTGCCGCAAAAGAAATGATTTTCGCATGTTCAGGCTGTCCCGTGTGTCAAATCTGCAAATGCAAGAAGAAACTTTTACACCGCGAGAATATCAAAAACCGGCATTAGACTTTGCAGAAATCTTGGAACCCATGCAAACAAAAATCAAAATCCGTATTCATAAGTCCATCCTGGACAGAGTGCTTGATTTTTGCACCTATGAACACATTTCGCCAGACTGTGAAGAATATTATATCGTCAGTTTCCCTTTCATAGAGAATGAATACTACTATAATATCCTTCTTAGTTTCGGGGATAAATGTGAATGCTTAGAGCCGTTACACATCCGCACAGAAATGAAACGCAGAATACAAAAAATTTCTGCACTATATGAGAATTAGAACAAATAAATTAATAGGATTTCACTTATTTTCTCCATATCAGTTCAAATTTATTTCCTCCATGTCCTCTATACTTGTCAGCGCCTGAATATCTTCAAAATACCAATCGCTGCTTTCCTGAGCCATTAGGTCCGGCGAATACAATTACTTCAGGCTTTTTTAGCAATACGTTCACTGTAACGCCCCTTTCTCATTCTTGTTCCGATCTCTACTCTCGTTCCATCACTACTCTCATGATATATCGTTTGTGTCTGTCTATCATAAACAACTATAGGAATATCTAATGCTTTTTTCTTTTCCAATTCAATTTTTACCGCTGCATTTGCACGTTTCACAACTGCATCATCAGAAATATATTCTTCACGTTTCATATCGTTCTCCTTCCTACTATATTATACATACTAATAAGTTCTCTTTTCATCTTTTTCTATATTGTTTTTTACCATAATATCTGTCTCTGTCTGTTTACTTATTTCATGAACCAGATAGCTTATTATAACCTTTTCTAAACTATTTGTCACTACTTCCGCACAGCAAAAAGGGGAAATCGGCATTAGCCTTCAATCTCCTGATAACAGCAATCCCGAATAAATTCCTCTCCTATGGTTCTCCAAATAAGATTTCATCTTTGAGACAATCAATATAAATATCTATGGTTTCTTCAATTTTTCCCCAGTTTTTATTAAGTTCAGTATATAATCCTGTCTCGCCAAGTCCAATCATATTGTAAAGCGCCAGACACAATTCAGTATTTAAGAATTTACTATTGCAGGCGGCAATCTTATCTTCTCTTAGAATCTGCGGATAGCTGACTTCCTTTATAACTCTTTTTGAGAAACAATACTCTAATAAATGCGGCGGAATATTATTTCTTCGATTTTCACCTAATAATTCCCTTGCTATACGAATTTCCAGCCCATAAATATTTTGAATACCACTATTCCAATCTCTAAATTCGAATGAAAACTCTACCCCATGGGCAATTTCACAAATTTTCAACGCAAGCTCTTTATCTCCGTAAATATAAAGCCAATATGCCAAAGAACATAAACAGTCTGTGTCTGAAGTTCCAAAATTTCTTCAAGTATTGGTACTAACTTATTATGAAAACTATTAATTTTTTGTTGTAATTTATTCATTTTTTATTCATTTTTCACCTAAATACTATAATTGCTAGTTTTATTTTTCAAACCCTAAAACAAATTGTCAAGTCCTTTTTTATACTATTTACAGAATGTTCATAAAGCGGCTCAGATTTTGGGAGTCTGAACAGATGGGGGCGGGGAGCGGGGAACGTCAGCGAAGCCAGTGTCACTGGATCCGGAAATAAGAAAGCGCCCGAACAGTACAAGACCATTCGGGCATGGGGCATAACAGTATGAACCGTCAAAAAACGACTATTTTTTCATATTTGAGTAGAGAATGCCGTCGTGCGGCAGACATTAGGCGTATGTATATACAGCGTGCTGACGCCTATATGTGTCGTTGTCCTTTTGGCTCAATTCTCTTTCTATCTGTGCCAATTTTGCTTTCAAATCCTCTATTTTGCTTTCATCTGTTTCCCTGTTGATCTGCTGCTCCAGCTCTTGTTTCTGCTTTTTTAGTTTTTCAATCTCACGGTCAACCTTATCGGTATTGCAGGTGCAGCTTTGCCCCTCTTTGTCAGAGCCGCTTCTTTCCGGTCCTTTTGCACTTTTGTCCCGACCAGAGGAATCGGAAACATCTGGGGTATCCTCTGCCCGCTTTGGGTCATCGAAATAGATTTTAGGCTTGCCGTCCTCGTCTTTGCCCAGCCGGTAACGCCCTGTTGGTTCCGGTTTTTCCTCCGGAACATATTCATCCATCACAGGTTTTTGATGGCGCAATTGGGTTTCATCTTCGGGCCGCCGGACTTTTTTCGCTTCATCCACATCAGCAATCGGCACAGACGGCCGCGCCGCGCCTAAATTTATTCCAGAAATAGACTGCATAATATATTCCTCCAATCCACAAGATAGGTAACTGATATTGCTATTATCAGTTTACCCCGAAAAAAAGGAATTTCAAGGCTTTTGTATTGAAAGGCTCTCTGGATGTATTGAAAGGTTCAGCAACACGTTCAAAGAGAACCGCCGTTCAATTTTCTCTGTCAGCATCACACCGTGATATTTCTCTGTTACAGCTTTGATAATGGAAAGACCGGTGCCTGTTGGCGGCAGCGGATTATCTGAACTTGCAATCCAGTCCAAAATGCAGAAAATGAAAATGTATATGACAAAATGATATGCCTTCTGTTTTTTCCCGGTGAGGCTGGCACAAAAGTAAACGTGCAGAATGCCTTGAGCTATCAGGCAAAAAATATTAAGCCCTATACTAAAATAATCCATATCAGCCATTCCTCTCTGTAAACTACCCATTGTCTAAAGCCAATAGGCTTCCTGCTTCATAGACCTCGTATACCCATAGGACACTTACCTACTATCTCCACAGGCATATTTTGCCAGATGATGATTCTTTACCATATTCTTTATCTGTAAGTTCTCTGAGACTATCACTTGATTTTCGCTGATAATCTCATGGGAAACCTTATGCAGATAATCTTTCCTGGTATTTGTAATCTTCTCATGACATGATACTATTTTCTTTTTCTGTTTGTAATAATTATTGCTTCTTTTTCTATTATTGTTTTTTTGCCGTCAACCATGCTTTCTGGAATTATGTTTCCTATTGAACTACTTCCAAAAACGTTTGAAACAATAGGAAAACTATTTCCGGCTACATGGGGATATAAACTACTGGCGGAAAATGCTTTTAAATTTGAAAGCCTTTTGCCACTGCTCTTGATTTTTATTTTAGCTACTGTTATGTGTAGTATTCTGTTACGAAGAATTGATAAATAGCAAAGACAGACGAGCCAGTCAACTATGGGATAACCTGACAAATAAATTGCATATTCATCAGCAGAAAGCCCTCTAAGCTGTGCATTTATCCTGAATTTTTCAGGATATTTGGGCATAAAATAAGGTTTTTTAATGCAATAAACAATATCTCCATCCGCTTCGCCCGAAAGTTCGCGTTCTGAAAATCTGTGGAAATTAATATCCATTATCACCTGCTGTAAGCTTTCTGGCAAGTCCGCAAGGAAGAAGCACTTAATCTCATTTTCATACACAAAGATACAGCTTAAGTCACCCTGTCGATCATTCATGCAATAACAGATTACATTTTCGTTTTGGTGACCTTTTATCAATTACATTATATATGCTTTGACGAGATAGATTGAACCACTCTGTCATATGTCCAATTTTAAAAGCAAACTGCTCAACAAGTTTGTCAATTACTGGAAAATCAAATCCCTTTTCGGCAAATTGATGTTCTATCATCGCATCCTCATCCGATTCGGACTCAATAAGAGCAGGCTTAAAATAGTCTTCTCCCAGTTTATAAAGAAGATCTATCTGTTCCAGAAGCTGTTGCTGCGAAAGGGTTCCCATATTCTTCAAGTGCAGAATATCTGCATGGTCTAAAATCTAACACTTGACCTATTGTCTCAATATGCTCTATGATAAAACAATTACAAATCCGTACCGAAACATCCAAATCTGATGCGGGACGACGTAATATTTCTTCTGGAAGTGATGGTCTTTTCCCAACGGCAAATCCAGATCTTTTCATTTTATCTTTAAAATCATCAAGTTGTAATATTCCGTTTGCCTCTATTACATGGAGAAGTTCATCGATTTCAGCAATACTCTTTGATCCCATGTTGCGGATTTCTTCTAGATTTTCAATATTCTCAATAAGCAAATAAAGCGTGCTAATATTAGCGCGCTTTAAACAATTGAACGTTCTTGTAGAAAAGTTCAGTGCAGAAATCGGAATCTTGCAGTATTCTTCTCTATTCTTAATGTACATTAATATCAGCCTCTCTCAATGAACTGATTCTATTCCTGCTAACAGGAAAGATGCCTTAACTTAAGGAGTACTTCCCTCAATCCCAATCCATCCTTTTACTGTTTCCACAGCATAACCAACCGCCTGTGCTATCTTTTCAATATCAAGTCCCATTCTGTACAAGTTTCCAGCTACTTCTTGAGCTTTTTTCTTCTCAGATTCTTTCCTTATTTCCTGAATCGCCTGACACACATTAACCACCTCTTCACTTTCATCATATTTTATTCCAGAATTTGTGATCGCTTCAATCACATCTGCCGCCCTTCGCTCCACTTCCATAAAACGCTTCGCATTGGCTTCCAATATCCTGCTTAAATTCTCACTATCTTTTGAATATTTGATGAACAGCATGACCTCCCGCAGGCTGGACTGGAACTTCATAATCTCCTCATCAGACATCTGTGCAGGGGCTATCATTCGCACATGGTAATTATCCATGCAGGCAAGCACATCCGGATCTGACACATCCATCATTTCTAACAGGCTTAACGGCCCATCCCACTCTTCCGGGCCGAAAAATATAGTCACCGTAATGGATGGTATCAGCCTATCCTCTTTCCAAAAACCGCTTAAAAATTCACCTGCACTTGGTGTTTTCCTATCCTCATCAGCGGATGTTTTTCCCTGTTCTTTTTTCTGCTTCATTTCCTTCCGGTGTGACTTTGCCGCCTCTTCCACCTGCCCTGCATACTCCAACGCATCATAAAGATTGTTCTTCACAGCCATGGCATAATGAATTTCGGCCTGGTTCTCCGCTCCATAAAGGACATATTCAATCTTTCCGTCCGTCATTGCCGCATACAACTTCTGCACATCACGGAATTTCTGGACAGGAACCACTGCGCCGTCCGCACCGTATGGCAGCGCGATCTTAGTGGAGTCACGCTCTGTAAGCTGCTCCGGCAGGATCACCTGCCGCCCTCCGTAAATATAGTAATTAAAAATATCGGCAAACACGCCTGCATCTTTAACATAATCCTTTGTGATCGTATCTGCTTTCAATGGCATCTACCGCCTTTCTCATGAATGGCAGACATCCTATCAGATTCCTGTCTCTGCCATGCTTCCATTATACTAAAGCATCTGCTCTTTTTCAAGCGTATCTGAGCGGCTTCTTCGATAACGTTCAGAGGGGTCAGATTTATGACCACTGTGGCTGTTCACATCCGCCGCTCCCATGCTGCCCTGGCACAGCTCCAAAAGCAAACAAGGGATTCCAACAACAACCAGCGTGCCAGAATCCCTTGTTTTTAGCGGTTTCCCCCATATTCTGTTTATTCCCTTTGTATCAATTAAGCGGTTTACATTTCCACGTAGAATTTATAACGGTGGATTCCCATCTCTTCTGCTTTCCGTTTCAGGATCGCTTTCTGGCTCCCGATACTCATGCTCTCCCCGACGTTTCCATCGTCGTGGGAGAGTCTTTCGTATAGGGCTGTGAGTTTGTCTTTCTCTGTCTGTTTCTTCATAGTGTGTAACCTCTTTTATGGGTGTGTGAAAAAATAGTTTTGTGGTTAATTCTATTATGTATGAACCCAGATAAGGAGAAAACTTAAAATTGTGTTTAAGACAGCAGACATAATAAGGTGGAGAGAATAATCTTATTTGGAGGAATTACAAAATGGCAAAATCATTTTTTGAGGAAATGGGCGGCAGATACGAAAAGCAGGGAGATTATCTAATTCCATGTATAGCTTTACCAGCCGAAGAAGAACAGCTGATAGGCACATGGGGACAGCGGCACTTGGACTATCTGAAACAGTACCGTAAGGTTACATACACCAATCTTCTCACAAGCGGCAGGCTGAATACATACCTTGCCGACATTGACAGGCAGGCGCAGGAACGCTTGGAATGGCTCGTAGAGGGCATGAAACAGGCACAAGGCATAACGGAACAGCTAAAGGCTGAAAATGCGTTAGAATGGACAGGAAAAATCCAAAAGTTTTGATTTCTTTTAAAATCCAAACTTCAAAGAAATCCAAACTTTTACTCATAACCTCAATGAATACAGTGTTTTGAGGGGAAAAAGTTTGGATTTTTTTTTGGACGTATACTTACAGGCCGCAGAAGCCAGACAATGTTCCATCGTTGTTTTTCCACTTTTTATTCGGAGATTTTTCTCTCTCCATCTCCAAAGTGGCAAGGGCGCTTGCTTTTTCTTCCGTTGTTATATCAAGATATTTCATTGTTGTTTCTAACTGCTCATGGCCAAGCAGAAAGCTGATCTGAACAATACTAATGCCATCCTCAAGCCAGTGGGATGCTTTCGCATGCCTGAATTGGTGGGCATGTGCGCCAAGTGGCACCTCTGGACATTTCTCATGGGCGATTTTCGCACACAGCTTAATCCGCTTATCAAGTGCGGGTTCAGAAAGCTTTGTTTTCCGTCCTCCCACACGGGAATAAAAAAGATATGCTTCCGGTTCTGGCTTCTCGCCATGGAATTCTTTCAGATATATACGGATATTTGCAACGGCACGCGGAAGAAGATACGCTGTCCTCATTTTTCCGCCTTTTCCCAAAAGTATAATGTAGGGCTTTGGCTCATCCAAATGGATATGGGATATCTTTATGGACCGTATCTCGTCAAGACGTCCTGCAGTGGCATAAAGCACAGTCAGAAATACAACGTCCCGTTTCCCTGTCCTTGTTGAGAGATCCGGCGCGGAGAGCATTGCCGCAACAGCATTCCGTGTAAGACCACATACTTTCTTTTTGGTGCATTTTTGCCGTTTGATTTTTTTCGCTTCCTGATAAAGATATAAGTATTCGATATCTTTCTCTCCCAGATATTCAAGGAATACCCGCAGTGACCCCAACCGTACATTGCAGGTGTCCGCGCTGCACTGGCGGGTTTCTTTCAGCCAGAGTATCCATTTTTCAAGCCATGCCCTTTCAAAGCATTCCCGGCTGAAACAGTCGGGTTTTATATTCTCCGTTTCCAGAAATGAGAGGTATAAAACCAGGCTGTCCTTGTATGATTTCAAAGTGTGTCTGCTGTTTGTGAGGAAAGTTGGGGCATATGTATTTAAAAAGTCAGAAATAAAGTATGCGATTTTGGCAGATTCATCATTCTTTTTCATCGGGTACCTCCGGTATGATCTCATTGAAGCCGGTTTCCGTTTTTTCCCGAAGGATATCAGACATTCCCGGCACAATGGAATAATAGTATAACGTCGCGTTTATTTCGCTATGCCCCATGGATTTTGAAAGATAAAGGAGCTTTTCGCTGAACCCGAAGGCATCTTCCTCCCACCGGTTGATGTTTTCTACCGCATAATGATGCCTAAGTTCATACGCCACGGGCCTGTTGTTTTTACCGTTTGCTTTTTCCCACAGCTTTCGGAATATATAGACCACCCATTGCCTGGAATAACCGTTGCCCATCGCATTCTCAAAAAAATATGTCCTCCCGGGATAAATTTTCTCCACTTCCCGGTCGTACTGTTTCAGCAGGTCTGTCATGCTGTCGTGGAGGGCCACATAATGCTGGGCGTATCCTTTTGTTTCATGAATGTTAAGAACCCCATGTACCAGGTCGACTTCGCTTCGTTTCAGTTTCCGGGCTTCTGTTGTCCGTATGCCGCTGCTGTATAGAAGCCTGAAAAATACAGGGCACGTCATTTTGGGGAGGAGAAATTTGGGAGAGGGCTTATAGGGGACTATGCTGTCGCATTCATGGAAAAAATTTTGCAGTTCTTCTCTTGTGAATGCATGTGGAACTCGGGTCCTTTTTTCTGCTTTCGGAACCGGCATAGGCAGGACGTCTGTCATCCTGCGCTTTTGAAGATAACTGATAAAGCTGCGGATTACCCCTGTCCGTGTAATACAGGAGGATTTTGTTTCTGTATCACGTTTCTGACACCACGCATCAACCATTTCCTGGCATAAGGCCCTGCCTGGGAAACGTTCCGCACAAAAACGGTCAAAGTACCTTAGATTTCGCGCCCTTACTTCACTCCAGGAACCAGACGATTCCTGGTAAAACACATACTTTTCTATAAGGTCAGCAAACCCGGATTGATAACTCACCATTGGAACACCTCCTCACTGACAGGAAACTCTCTGATGCCGATTGCGCATTCCCGTAAATGGCTGATATCCGCCAAAAGATAGTGGTTCAGCGAGTCTGGATCGCTGTGTCCAAGAGTGGAACTGATGACAGGGGCTGGGATGCCGGAGCCTGCAAATGAAGCCGCCAGGTTATGACGGAACAGATGCGCCCCTTTCCTGTCACCTTTGTTTTGGCGTATGGAGGCAGCTTCATATACTTTTTGGGCTATATTTCCCACTGTGCCCGGGCTGATCGGTCTACAGGGTGTTGTTCTACAGAGAAAAATGTGTTCATCGTTGCTGTCGGGGCGTTCTTGTGTGGCATAGTCAAAAATAGCATTGCCGACTGCTGCCGTGAGGGGGAGGAGCAGTTCTTCACCAGTTTTTTTCTGGGCGATCCGGATCTCCTCTTTCTTCCAGTCTATGTCGGAAAATTTCAGGGCGGCCACATCGCTGGATCTCATCCCTGTAAAATAAAGGATAGTGCCAATGGCACGGTTGCGCAGGCAAAGCCCACCCTCACTGTCGGAAAGTACGCTGCGAACAGCCTGGGTTTCCTCTTCCGTAAGATACTGGATATTTTTTCGCCGGCGATGCAGATTGGGAAGGTATGTGAGGATGCGCCTGGCAGAATCGAAATAACTGCCCGTCTGTGCTTCAAATACAGATGCGATATTAACCTTTGTGCTGCTGCTGAGCTTTTTGCGGGAGAAATAATCCAGGACACCCCGCTCTGTCACATCCTCCAGTGACCGGAAGCCGGAGGACTGCAAAGCTAATAAAAGGCCGCTGCAGGCAGAGATACTGGCCCTTACTGTCCCCGTTTTAAGGCCGCGCCTGTAGCTTTCTTTTTCATAAATATCAAGCAGGCTTTTAAACTCCTCGATCAACTGTGTGTATGCCCCGAACCTGAAAAGCGGATTACGTTTCCCTTCTGATAAGCTACCATATTTGCTGTAACGGTGAAAAAGATTATAAATCGTTTTTCGGTTTGCCTGTGTTTCCGGGGACGAAGTCTGCGCCACCCTTATCTGACAGGCAGCTTCAAAAGAAGCAAAATGATAAATGTTCTGATGGTTTTCCAACCAGCGGATTTCGCGTCTAACACATTTCATATAATTCTGGCTGTATCCATCCTTCTGCATGTCCTGAAGAAGATCTTCATAAGTTTTGTCTGAATGAAATAAATTCATCTATATCACCTCCATCATTATGATAGCTGGAGATGAAGAAAAAAAGAAATCCAAACTTTTTCCCCTCAAAACACTGTATTCATTGAGGTTATGAGTAAAAGTTTGGATTTCTTTGAAGTTTGGATTTCAGGAAGAATGAATAACATAAGGGCTTGTGCAATGGAGATTGTGAATGAGGAAATAATCTACGCATAACAGACAGGCGGCAGAGGGTTGATATGCTCCCCATAGAGTAGACGCTCGAAAAAACAAAAATTTCGAGACTACACTATGGGGAGTGATTTTATGGGCAAAAAGGAATTTA
>CAJTCH010000078.1 GCA_910574715.1 Lachnospiraceae bacterium
AAATGAAAACTGTCCGTAGTGTCAGTATAAATGGAACACGAAAAAAATACACAACGGAACTTACGCCATTTCAAAAAGACATATATGAGTTATATGGGCTGACACCTTAAACATGTGTATAATTTGAACGGGATTTTAGGTTATATAATTTAACAAGCATATCTGCCATATGATTACCTCCCAAAAAATATTGGTTTGCTGTCTATTGTGCCATATACGCATAAAGTGTAATCCATTTATTCTCTTCGCCAACTTTTCCTGCTTTAAATGCCGGGACACTTTTTGATGCAGTTAACAGGTATCTCCCATTATCCAGCCTGTGCCGGTTCAACACCTCATATCCGGCCTGCATCGCTTCAGATTCCCCTGGACACCCTAACACTCTTAATGCATATACAATATTCTGAACGCCGACTTTAATTGGATCTGACGGATAAAATGTCTCCAGCATCACATCCACCATCGGCGCCTCAATGTTATCCGTCCGGTAAAAAATATTCCTTTTGGTGAAATAATGTACTAACGCGCTCTCACACTCACATTCAATCCCTAAAAGATGAAGTTCTGCAACAAGCAGAAGATACTCAACCGTCAGCCTGGCACAGCTTTTATGTGGTTTCTTTGGGTCATTGATTTTCTTATTACTGCTGATACAGCCAAACCCGCCGTCTTCTTTGATCCTACCAAGCATACATCCTATCTCCTCTTTCACGATATCCACCTGGTAATATCCCAGTTTCACAAGGTTCCTTAATAAATAAGGCTCGCCGCATAACATTTTAAATCCCGTGCTTTGGATCAGCGAAAACACTTCTTCGTCGATATCACTTCCGATATCAGCTCTGGTTAATCCCCATTCGGCAAATGCCATAATTGCGTCAAATTTCGCCCAGGGTTTCTCCTTTTCTAATTTCTTTAATGCCCGCTCATATACTTTGCTTTGAAGTAATTTATTTTTACATTCGATGACTTTTGTATCATCATCACTTAGTTTCAGATACTCCTTTAATGTCCGGAGCCTGACTTCAGGAGTGTCCTCTTCTAACAGCCATTCTAAAATTTTTTCATCCATTTTTACTCCCTTTGTAAAGTTATTTATTCACAATTTTTAAGCGGTCAGTCAATCTTATGAAAGTGTACCGTCTGTTCTTTCATGGATATTTTCTCAACCTGCCACCCATATTCCGCAAGCTCCTTCTTATATTTCAGAAAAGAGTGGTCAATCGGTATCCCCGCGATATTCTGAATCTCCTCAAAGGTCAGCCGGAAAGATTCCTTTCCGCTTTTCTGCACATATTCCCATAATGCGTTGTATTTACTCATCACTTTTCACCTTTCCTTTCTGCCATTTCTTTTTCCTATAAACAAGAGTGACGGTATTGATGATACATAACAGCACAAAAAGACTCGTAAAATTAATCCAGATATCCCTGTATGCTGTTTTCGCCAAAGGCTCCCGCAGTCCGGTAGACCAGACATATGCAAACGCCAGCAACAGGGATGGAATATACGCGGTTACGTATCTGAGAATCAAGGGTTTAACAGGCAGCTTCGTACACAACTCAAATGCCGCTACCCCTATCAGAAGGATCATAGCCCTGTCTAATTCGTGCCAGTTACCGCTTGGATCTTCATAAATACCGTCACAAAGATACAAAATGCTGCTTAACAATGTGATTCCTGTATATATAATCGAATAAATCGATACGATGCGGATCCATTTTTTCTTATTCATTTCTCTTCTCCAATCGAAGCAATCCGAACGGCTGAAGCCATTCCTCCGTCACCATATGTCGGACTTTCCAAAAACTCCTTTGACAACCGGCTTATTTCCTGATGACTTCTTAATGCGTGAGTTACTTCATTTTCCCAATGATATAACCTTAAATTTGATATGGTCTCTATTCCCAACAATGCATCTGCTAAATGGTCGTGATAGCTGCTAATATGCTTTTCAATCATAAAACGCATAATCTCCAGCCGTTTATCCATGCTTTTTATATTGGATGAAGCAGGAGCTGTACGATACTGGATCAGCGGCTTATCAACAATCCCAATCCATGCTTCCGGAGATGTTTCTATCATGCTTAAAAAGAAATCCCAGTCTTCAAAACCAGAACGCATGGATTCATCATATCCTCCACACTGTTCAAATATTTCCCGGCGAAGAATGTGTGTCGCCGGACAGCAATTGCGTGATAAAAATGAACTTATATTCCCTCCGGCAGGACAGACAATGGAATCCAAAATCCCAAATGTATGCATCCGGGACGAGGCGGATATCATGGCGGAAGGACTTTGTCCTGTCATAGCGGGTCTTCGCTTCCTCCACATACTGGTTCAGGGTATGTTCCTCCTGCTCCAGCAGTGAAATTTTTGTGTTGAGACGGAAGTTTTGCTGCAGTTTCTTATAAGAGAACAGGATGCAGAATAGGCTTAAAAGCCCCAGAAGATGTATAACAAGCAGATGCCAGTGGCTGAACAGGTCTCCGGAAGGCCCGCCCTCCGCTAAAACTTCAAACTGACATTCAAATTCAACCGTATTGATGTACTCACTCATAATAAATATCATCAGGATTGGAATGATAACCAGAAACATCTGCTGCATCTCCGCCGCAGAATAGCAGGAAAAATAACGGTACACCACATAATAGCAAAAACCGGACAGCGCCAATGAAGCCGCCTCACTGACCAGCATAACCGCAATACCGTCCATATCATGGAAAACCACAGGCATCCATGGGCGTAAAAGAGCCAGTATGGATTTCACAATTCCGTTACAGAGCAGCATGATTTCAACCGTCAGGGCCGCATACAGAATGGAGGACTTAACATCCGCATGGCACACCAAAATCCCGCATGCCGTAAGCAGAAAGACAAGCGCCGCAAAGCCTGTGATCGTGCTAGTCGGGACAAAATCGCAGACAATCACCGCACAGACTGCAAAAAGGAAGTAAAAAGGCAGCGATATTTTCTTTTGGTGTTAGTCAACAAGTGTGTTGGTAACATTTATAGCACTATATATAGATGTTGGTAAACCCAAAATATTCATAAATATAGAGGTTCAAGTGATTGCATAAACCGCCAAACAGAGTTACCAACACAGTTATTGACTAACACCTTTCTTTTTCAAAATTTTTCCCAAAAAATATAGCTGGAAAGCCATCTCAATGACACCCATGACATATACATTAAAAAAATCTAAATACTCAGCCATTTTACCTGCCCCCATATGTATAACTTCTGTATCCATTCCATACCTTCATAGCTATACACAACTTACCTATTTTTCATATACTGCATAATAACACCGGAAAACTCTTTGCTCCGCAGCCGTGATACAGGAACCTCCCTGCCGTTATCCATATATGCGGTTCCGTTTTTATATCCTTTTAAATGCTTCAGATTGATGAGATAGCTCCTGTGGCACCGAAAAAAATGACTGCCCAGCTTCGTTTCCAGATTCTCAATCTGCTCATAATAATCAAGAACCTCGCCTGAGGTCAGGTTCAGATATATTTTCCGGTCTATGATCTCACAGAAAATAATCTCATCTTTTTGGACAATGCGTCCCTCATACCCCTTTTGTATAAGCATACTGTCTTCACCGGCACTGCGCATGGAAGCATAAAGGCGTTCCATGGTTTTCTCAAACTTTTTTTCTTCCACCGGTTTGAGCAGGTAATCGTACGCCTGCACTTCGAAAGACGAAAATACCATCTCTTTCAGTACCGTGATAAAGATCAGGAATCCTTGGAATTTATCTGCCCTCAGTCTCCTTGCGGTTTCCATGCCGTCCATACCCTTCATCTGGATATCTAGAAAACAGATGTCTATCTGCCTGCCGCCGCTTAACAGCTCTTCGCCGCTTGAAAATATCCTAAGACGGATCTCCCTGTTCTTTTTACGGAAAAAATCGGAGACCAAAGTTTTTATATGATCGGACATATATTTTTCATCATCACAGATTGCAATGTGAATCAATGTGCCACCTCCCCGTACACAACAGCCAATGGCTAAATCAAATATAATTTGCCATTGCTATAGGTAGACATTTTATTATATTCTGCCTGAAGCGCCAAAACAATCGAATTGCTGTGAAATGCTTTCTGAATGCTGTGGAATGTGAATTACTAAAGCGCCCGCATCTGTTCAATCAGGGACTGTTTTTTCTGCCTATGTACCATCCAGACAGACAAGATCAGTTCCACGACAAACAGCGCCAGCAGGAACAGCCCCATTTCCAAAACCGGGAATTGATACGGCACAATCTTTCCCGCAAAGGCTATTTTGCTTATTTCCCTGGAAACTACAACGGCAATCGGAAGCCCCGCAAGCAAGACTGCCAATGCTGTAAAAAGCGCATAACACAGGCCCTCGCAGATGTTCATTTTACATAGCTGTTTTCCAGTCAGGCCAATGGAGCGCAAAATACTGTTTTCCCGTTTTCTGGATATCTGGTTCGAAAGGGTCGTGTTTATGAGGTTGATCACACCAAACAGGAATATCAGCCACGAAAGCGCCTGCATACTGCCGAACATGATCCTGCTTTGCATTTTCTCATATTCCAGACTTTCAGCAAATGTCCATAATGCAAGGTCTCTGTGGTTTGCAGCCACACTTTTTAAACCGGCTTCCACACTCTGCGCCTTTTGGGGATCGCTTACTATATTCCACGAATAATCGAAATTCTCAATTTCAGGGAATAATCCCTGTGCAAGGTCTCTGGAGAGAAAAACCTGCGTAGAATCCATCGCCAGACTGCCATGCCCGTTTGTAACCTTCTTTGTATCAAAAGTACCTGCTAAAGTAACCAAAACGGTCTTCTGTTCCACAGTAAGTTCCATCGTCTGGCCGACCTTGACATCTGCGAATCGTCCGAGGTATTGATACACACTTTCAGCTATTAAGATTTCATCCTTATCCGCCGGCATACTGCCTTTGACCAAAGCCAGTTCTGCCTCCTGTTCATTTTCCTCATCCAGAATATCACACATACTGGCAACAGGCGTGACCTCCGAAACAGCAGCCTTTCCTATAAAAGCTTCCCGTTTTTCAATGATATCAGTCACTCCGTCAATAGACAAAATTTCTTCTTTCAACCGGTCATCGAACGGATTTCCCCCGGTCATAAGTTCAATTTCGGATTTTTCGGAATCCAGATAAATTTCATAATCCCCGTCAGGAAAAAACTGCCGCGCATACTGCTTGGGCGATCTTGTTAAAAGAGCAGAATCAATGATCAGCAGACAAATGCCGCCTAAACTTAAAGAAGCCACAATAGCGATTGTTTTTTTACGGTCACGCATGAAGTTTGCGATTCCCATAAAAACGGGATCCAGCCTGATGTATTTCCTCCGCCTGTAGATGGCGTCTGGCTCCGGCGAAAACCGGACTGCCTCCACGGGAGAAATGCCGGAAGCTATTTTCATCGGCCTGCGGATGGAGACGAACACCATAAACCAACAGATTACTGCCGCTAAAACAGCGGCTATCGCATAATACAGGGCGTGAAATCCTTTCGGAAATAGGAGAAAGCTACCAGACACTCCCAACACTGTTCCAATCAGAGTCCCGATACTGCCAAGCCTTCTCCCCTCGCACTTCACGATCTGTTTGATCTGCTTCCTCGTTGCGCCAATCATCCGAAGCTGCCCGAAGCTTTGTATTTTGTCGTTGACGGAGATACGGAAAATGCTCTGGATTACCACATACCCGCCAATCAGGACGAGCAATGCGATACCGCCGACGACCGTAAAATCTATGGTTCTTTTATAATAAGTAAAATATCTGTTGTTCATTCCCACAGGCGGCAGCCCGTATTTTTCCGTAATCTCGCGGCAGGAAGCCGTCATGACCGCCTCATCCAGTTTCGTGTCATTCTCAAAATGCACATATGCACGATATCCCGCAGGGTCGAATCCTGCCCATTCTGTCAATGCAGCCTTTGACAGGACAAAAGGACAGGTATTCATCTCCTTTTCGCCTGCGCTGTCCATAATTCCGGTAACGATATAACCGCCATGAAAACTCTCTGTATCTAAGGTCACCGTGTCCCCAACCTTAGCATTATCTCCATAGGTGGAAAGGAAGTATTTACTTACAGCAACTTCGTTTGCTTTTTCAGGAACCCGGCCCTCTAGCAGCCTCATCTGGCCACGGGCAGTATCCATCATTTCCCTGTCCATATACACATAGGACGCTGTATACCCTTGTTTGGAGGGTTCCTGGTCAAGCAGATAGTAGCCGCCCACGCGGGCAAATTCCGGCTGTTCTTTCAGGATTTCAAGATCCGCTTCGTCAATCCCCTGCCAGACCGCCTCATACGTATCTGCTACCTGATTACGCTGTATTTGTGCCAGAGAAACAGACGCAGTTCCCGCAAAGCAGATCAGGAACGCCGCCAGAGCGACCGCGATGATCACCATCCGGTTCCGGCGTTTCTCGCTTCTCATGCTTTTTTTTGCCAGCTTTTTTGTAATGGCGCTGGTGTCGTTCTCAAAAGGCCACGTCATGATCTCCACCTCCTTTTTTCAATCTTCCCTAATCGCAGACAGTATACTTGTTTTCTTTAATTCTGACCTGGCATATACAGAAAAAGTCAAATATATGACCGCCAACACAGCTGCCAGGGCCAGCAGGAATATCCATGGCAGTTTCAGAGTAATGCAGTGGTTCATCATATCCAGCTGTCTGCATACAATGACGCTTAAAATGCTGCCGCAAATAAGGGATATTGCCAACGAACCGCCAAGATAGATCCCAATTTCTCTGTCCAGCATTTTATTTAGCTGGTTCTTCGTTGTTCCCACAACCTCAAACAGACCAAATTCACATTTTCTGCTCTGGAAATCAACCAGAAACATGTTCATCAGGCTGATACTTCCAAAGATAAATAAAATGGCTGAAATCATATACATCGCCCTGATAGACGAATGATATCTGTACTGAATGTTGGCAATCGTCTGCTCAACCGCATTTACCTCTATTGTCCCGTTCCTGTCCGCCATCTCGCGGGCTGCATCCAAAACTTCCTGAAAATATCCGTCGGAAGCTTTCACGGCGAGGATGCCTGTCTGCTCTGTGATTCCTGTCAGTTTTTTTGCCGTATCATACGTCATGATAAAATAAGGGCTTCCCGGAACAACCGGGCTGTCTTCCATCAGATCAGCCCTGTCGTATGTCCCGACTACGACAGCTTCTATATCAAAGCTGCTGCCATCTGAAGCCCTTCCGCCGATTTTTAAGGTATCTCCGACTTTGGCCGTATCTTCTTCCGCTAATATTCCGTTTCTTGCGACCATATCATCATAATCCGCCGTCCCGTCAGATAAAACGGTCTGCTTCTCTTCTACCTGCTCCCGGTTTAAGGTCGGGAAAAAGTCGGTAATGCTTGTAATTGACCCGCTTCCGCCCGGAAATGTTATGGTCATATGGATACAATCGCACTCCGTAATTTTCTCTATTCCATCTATTTCTTCCAATTCCTGAAGCAATATCTGGCTTTTCAGCGGATTTCCCTCCAGCTGCAGCTTTGAGCTTCCGTATGGCTCCGACTCCTTATCAAACGAACTTCCCACCGTGTTTTTTATCTGTATCAGGATGTTCCCATAGGGGTAGTATTTGAAGTTCGCCTGCTTTTCCGGATCGATTGAACCTGCAGTCGTAGAGGTGACCAGCAGAAGCGCCCCGCTCATCCCAAGCATGAAAAGTGTCAAAACTGCTTTTTTTCGATTCCTCTGTATATTCATTTTGGCTAAATTGAACGGTGTAAATCTCCGGTGCAGCCCCCGGCTGTTTTTAACCTTCCCTGTATACGCAAGATACCTCACCCCCTCTACCGGGGACGTATGCATTGCCACCCGTACAGGCTTAAAAATCGCAATATTCACGGTCAAAAAAGCTGCCGCCGCAACCAGAACGGCATAAAGAACTGCCGTTTTCACACGAAATCCATCGGGACAGCCGGCAAACCCGATCAGAATGCCAAATACAAGCCCCATCGGGATCCCCATCAGGGCATACAAACGCCCCTCTTTCCCTGCCATCCTTTTCATCTGCTTTTTTGTCATTCCAATCGTCCGCAGCCGTCCGAACATTTGAACATTCTTTACAATCTTTGTATAAAAAACACCATAAACAATCGTCGCGGCCAGAACCGCCGTCAGCACAGCCAGAACCGGAACCGGAATGGGAATCCCGGATTTTATTGCCCCCGACATAACCGCAAAATATTCTGTAAGGTTGATCTGTTCTTTTACAATGCCTGTATCCCGTATGACCTCTTCGGCAAAATCAAGAATCGCTCCTGAGCTTATGGCTTTCGTATTCAGCCTTGTATATGCGGTTACCTGAAACATATCTTCTGATAAACTGCGCGCAAGTTCTTTATTTATATAGATGAAATATCCGTCGCTCTCTTTTGTATCATTCAGGATGCCCGAAAGTATATATTCTGCCTCCTGACCTGTTCCGGTCAGGTCAAGCGAAACCGTATCGCCGGCCTGATAAGATTTTCCCAGATAATCAATATAATTTTGCGGCAGCATGATCTCATTCACCTTTTGCGGAGTATTCCCCTGCAAAGTCTTTTCTTCCTGATGCAGGAAATAATCCTGGTTCCCATATGCAACCGTGATGGTCTTGCTATCCACATAAAACAGTCCGATTGCAGAGTACTCGCCAATCCATAAAACATCTCCCTTTTCAAGCAGCCGATCCGACTGCTCATCTGTAATTCCCAAAATGCCAATCTGTGCTTTGTTTCTCTGGGTATTTTTATATTTTTCCTGTAAACCTGACGAAATTAAAATGATGGAAAAGACCATGCAGACAGAAAGCGCAATCGTAAAGAGCAAAAGCAGCCTGCTTCTTTTATCTGCCCTCATGCTTCTGTTTGCCAGTTTCTTTACAACAGAGCTGGTGTCGTTCTCAAAAGGCCATGTCATGATCTGCCACCTCCCCTGCGAGGCAGCGCCCTCTTTCCGGTTCCTGGCAGCATTTCGTCAGAAGGCTTTCCTAAATCGCGTCGCGCCTGCCTTCCTCCTTTACAAGGCTGCGCCCCCTTACTAGCGTTCGAGGGCAAGTCGTCGGAAGGCATTTTAAAAGCGCTTCGCGCTTGCCTTCCCCCTCCAACAATCCTACCATCCTCAATTCGGACTATGCGGTCGGCAAGCTGGGCTATCTCGTTGTTGTGGGTGATCATCACAATTGTCTGGTTGAACTCCATGCTGGTGCGTTTCAGAAGCCCCAGCACATCGGCGCTGGTCCTGGAATCCAGATTGCCGGTCGGCTCGTCAGCTAAAATGATAGCTGGTTTGGTAATCAGGGCACGTGCGATAGCGACGCGCTGCTGCTGCCCGCCAGAGAGATTGTTCGGCATATTATTAAGCTTATCTTCCAATGCAAGCATCTCCACAATCTCATCCATGAATTTCTCATCTGCCGTGTCACCGTCCAGTTCCACAGGCAGGACAATATTTTCATAGACATTCAGGATCGGGACAAGGTTATAGTTTTGGAAGATAAAGCCGATGTTGCGGCGGCGGAAGATGGTCAGCTCCTCATCATTCTTTTTCGCCAGCTCGTCCCCGCGGACAATGACACTTCCGGAGGTAGGCGTATCCAGCCCGCCCATCATGTGGAGCAGGGTGGATTTGCCGCTTCCGGAGGTCCCTACCACCGCCACAAACTCCCCCTGTTTCACAGACAGGCTGACGCCGTCCAGGGCGCGGGTGATATTGGGCTCGCTGCCATAATACTTTTTCAGGTCGATTGTTTGTAATACATTCATAATCAAATACTCCTTTTCCTGTTAATAAGGACATTGTAAAACTCAAATGTCCGCGAAATGTTACAGCAGCAAAAAAATACACTTATCGCAGAGCTTCCATCATTGATAACTTGCTTTGCTGCTTTAAGGCGCCTGTTGTAATCAGCACACTACATAAAATAACAATCGCACAATACAAGATTGTAATACACAATGGAAATTGATAATTCAAATAGCTCATTAGGTTGTTTTTCAAAAATGAGCAAAGAACATATCCAATTCCTCCACCAATTATCACAGATAATACAAGTCCCATGCCGACTACGATCAATCCCTCTTTATGAACCATCACGGATAATTGTTTTTGAGACATTCCCACTGAACGCATGAGAGAAAATTCCTTGCGCCTTACGATAATTCCCGTCAAAATTGTATTTAACAAATTCATCACAGAAAAACAACCAATTAAAACAATGGCTATTGCAAGGGCTAACTGTGTTCCCTGCAGGAAGTTTTCATTCTGGGCAATCGCAGCAGAAAGTGAATCCACACTCAGCCGCGGGTTATCTGATACAATTTGGTCTATTTCATTTTCTGCCTGCTGTCCAAAAGAATCCTCTACACGAATCACATACTGATATGTTAAATTGTTGTGTGCGATTTTTTGCATGGAATCAACCGGCAATAACAGCATATCTATTTTATCGCCATTATTTCCAATCTTACTTTCGTCAAGAACTGCCGCAATCTCAAATTCCAGGTTCTCCGTATGCTGCCCATCAAAAATCTTCAGCGTTACAGACAAGCCAGCCTCTGGATGAATACCAAAATACTTCTCAAAGTCACCCGGCCTGCCAATCACCATCTGATTCTTAGATGCCATTTGCTCATAATCTGATATTTTTCCATTTAAGAGACAGCTTTGCAGCAAAGTCATATCTGCTTTCTCAAATCCTACAATTTCAGCATCTGATTCCAGAGCCTGCAGATCATAGGAGACTGGGAGATGCTGATCATTCATAATCTTTTGCACACCTGATAATTGCGAGAGTTCTTTTTCTACTTTCTCCGTAAAAGGACTTGATTCCTGCAAAATCTCTAAAGGATTTTCCATTAGCTCCTGATTTGAGATTTTTAAAACGAACTGTCCTCTTGCAAATCCAGATAAAGACATATCTTTTGCATTGATAGAAGAAAGGACAGAGGATAAACCTGACAGCAGAACGCCAGTCAAGACAAGAGAGGCGACTGTCAGTATATTCTTTTTCTTATAACGCAAAACTTGATTTACTGCCAAAGACCCCGGCGTTAGTTTGTGCTGCCTATGTTTACATTTAGGCAACTTATTTTGTTCATAGCGTGAAGCCTCTATGGGTGAAACGGTCGCTGCTATTTTAGCAGGTTTTTTGATGGACAGGCGTACAGTGGCATAGGTTAACACAACAACAATTGGGCATATCCATAGTACATTCCATAGCCCAAATCCATGTGGAATTAAAATATAAGCCACTACAATTCCCGCAATTAGTCCAATAGGTATTGCAGGTAACATCAGCAAAGTTCCCTCCCTAAGAACAAGTCTTTGAATCTGTTTTGCTGTCATCCCTATTGTGCGAAGCTGTCCATATTCTTTAATTGAATTGATAATGGAAATATAGAAAATGTTGTATATTACCAAAATACCAGCGATTACGATAACAACCAGCCCGGCAACAGCCGCCAGAACCATCGATACCGAAGGCTGGCTAAGATTCAAATACGCTTCATTATAAGAAGGAGCCGCTTTACAGCCTGCATCAGCCGCTATCTCTGATATTAAGTTTTTTACATCCCCAGAGTTCGTCTTTGCATCTAAATTTACACGAAGCATTACTGCCGGTGAAAAGTGATTCCATCCATCCATTTCTAAAAAGTATTCTTCAGAAACCATAGCCCCATATAATGAACGGTCAGTGCCTTTCGCCCCTGTTTTCAAGTATCCTGTTATAATAAAGGATTTTTCCTGGGCGTTGTTTGGATCTGGCAATAGAATGGTATCTCCAATTTTTGCATTTATCTTCTGTCGAATTAAATACTCTTGTTCAATCAGTATTTCATTCTCTTTCTCTGGCATTTTCCCCTGGTCAACAGACAGCCCATTTAATGTAAGTGCATCATTGTTGGAATATGAAATATTAAGACGATCATTTCCAGATTTAACACTGCCAATAGAAGCTGTGAATCCGCATAAATCCACTCGCACATCATCAGACAATTCTTGATATTGTTCTTTTTCTATGCCGGAAATAAGAGCATGATAAGACCCTGTTATGTTATTGCCTCCATTTTGGTTCACTGTAATAATTCCAGAAACCAGAAGCAATACGGATGCCATCAAAAATGTTGCTAATGAAATTGCAATAATCGTAAAAATTTTCTTCAAACGCTCTTTCTTTAATTGAGCAGACGCTAATTTTTTAATAATAGCGCTGGTGTCATTATCAAAAGGCCATGTCATAGCCGGCCACCTCCTTACTACTTTTCCTGTTGATAAGGACATTGTAAAACCCAAATGTCCGCGAAATGTTACAGCGACAAAAAAATTTCTATGCTCTGCTGGGAAGAAAAACCGAAAACGTCGATCCCCTGCCGACTTCCGAAGTTACTTTCATGTAACCGCCCTGCTTTGTGACAATCTCACGTGCCAGATAAAGGCCGATGCCTACCCCTTGTTCTTCGTGCACTTCCTCCTCCCGGTAGAAACGCCGGAAGATAGACGCCTGATTACTCTCCGGGATACCTTTACCGGTATCGGATACATTAAGCTTCACATACATTTCCCATTGTTCCGCTGAAATTCGGATTGCCCCTCCCCTCGGAGTATATTTTACCGCGTTATCCAGCAGATTGAATAAAGCCTCCGCCGTCCACTTGCTGTCATGGGAAAGGCGAAGGCCATCCGGACAGTCCACCGTCACGGAAATGTCCTTTTTCTCCGCTTCATATACAACACCGCTGCAGGCAACCGCCAGCGTATCGATCAGCGGAGCCTCTTTCTTTTCTAACCGGATTGCCCCGGTTTCCAGCCGTGAAGTCTTCACAAGTGCCTGAAAGAGAAATTCCAGCTTGTCTGTCTGGCTGCGGATGCCCTGCAGGAACTCCCGCCGCGCTTCTTCTGGGACCGGCCTGGTAAGCAGCGTGTCCGTCACCATCTTCAGGTTGCTTACCGGTGTCTTCACCTGATGGGAAATGTCTGACACCAGCATCTGTAGCTCCTGGCGTTCCACATCTACTTTCCGCCGGTTCTCCTGCATGATACCGTACAATCGCGACAGGCGGTAACTGATACGGGCAAAGAGTGTTTCACTGTCTGTCACTTGCACAGGCTCTTCGCTCCCGCTTATCATCCGGTCCATTACCCGGCACAGCTCTCCTGTAAAGACAGAAAGCCGTTTACTGAAAAACAACATCAGAAGGAACTGCCAGATGACGGCACAGGCTGTTAACAGGATACCGGCTGTCAGCACCCATCTTTCGCCTGTCATGACAAAGAGAACTGCACAGACCGACAGCATGGAAGCTGTCATACCCCCGCAGAGCAAAAGAAATGTCCTTTTTACCGAGATCCGCCCCAGATTCATTTTCTCTCGCCTCCCATCCACTGATATCCCATTCCGTAAATCGTCTTAATATACGTGTCGCCCTCTGCCTCAATCTTGCCCCGGATCCGGCTGATGGAGGTTGTCAGGGTGTGTTCATCCACATAATTTTCCTCTGCGTCCCACAGTCTTTCTAAAAGCCGCTGCCTAGTGAGGATCTGTTTCGGATTCTTGCAGAACAGATACAGCATCTTATACTCCATGGGAGAAAGGGTAAGGGACTTTCCATTGAGTGCAGCAGATTGTTCAGAAAAATCCAGAAACAGCCTGCCATCGTCATAAAAATCCTTAGTAACCCCCCGGTGTTCCAGCATGGCGAACATTGCCCGTATCTTCCGAAGCAGCGCCTCAATGGAAAAGGGCTTGGTGATATAATCTACCGCCCCGGCTTTATACCCCCGTATCTGGTCGCTCTCCTGGTCATTGGCAGTCAGAAAAATCACCAGCGTATCCGGACTCTCTGGCTTTATGAGCCTGCACAGGTCATAGCCATTACCGTCCGGCAGGTTGATGTCCAGAAGCACCAGGTCAAATTCCGTCCGGGCTAAAGCTTCGGTAGCTGTATCTGCATTCAGAGCCGATACCGTATCGTAACCCTCCGAAATCAGGTTATAAGTCAGCGTTTTATTTAAAAGGGCGTCGTCCTCTACCAGTAAAATTTTCTTCATGTCCATTCTCCTTTACGACATTATTTTGCCATTCATTATATTTTAACAAAAAAATGTCCGCGAAATGTTACAGCGGACAGATTTTTATTCAAAAATAAAAATTTCTTCAATCGGAGCTTCTACAACCCTGGAAATATCAACCGCCAGCTTCAAAGACGGGTTATACTGCGCTTTTTCCAGGCGCATGATGGTTTCCCGGCGCACGCCTACTTTTTCCGCCAGCTGCCCTTGCGTCAGGTCTTTCATTTGCCGGTATTTTTTTAATCTGCATTCAAATTCTGCCATATCTTATTCCTCACTTTCATCTGCCAGGTCGTCATGGTCATACCGGTACAGCAAATATTCAGAGAGGAAAATCCCCAGAGCTAACGCAACGGAAAGGGTGATAATTGTAGCAATCAGAGTATATTCAAGACTTCCAAAAAGTTTTCCCTGACAGAGAATGATCAGTGCAACAAGCATGATAGAAAACGAAATTCTATATGCTTTCAGCCTAGCGCGAACCATATTCTCGCGGAAGCGCTCATCCATAAATGTTCCTGACATCCTTCCCTCATAATAAAAACCAAAGAAGCCAAAGAAAAGGAAAAAGGCAAATGGAAAGACAGAGCCATCCGCAGAGTATGTAAAGAAACCAGCAAAACCCAAAAACCCCAGTACTCCTAACCAGCCCCACTTTGGATTGACCTTGCGCGTGACGCCTGTTTCTTCCACCTGTCTCTGCTTTTCACCCGCATAGACAAAAAGCATGACAAACAGAGAGATTACATAAATGCAAATGAGAGAAATCGAAAGAATCATCGGCAGATCTTTTGCGCGAAATACATAATCTTTAAAATCCATGGGAACTACCAGGCGGGAATCATTGAATGTAAGCGCATACCATGTCGATAGAAACAAACTCAAGACACAAAAAATCCCACAGCCAATCCAAATCTTCATCTTGTTCGTTTTCATAGTACTCCTCCTCTTGCTTTTCTCTGCTATATGCCCTATAATAATCCATACAGTAACTGTACGGTCAATAGGGAGAATGAAAAAATGGATAAGAGGAGTAAACTGCTTACTATCGGCCAATTTGCGGCACTACATGGCATTAATAAAAAGACTCTGATGTGGTATGATGAGATCGGGCTCTTCCATCCGGCGGCAATCGATCCGGCAAACGGATACCGGTATTATAATTATCACCAGAGTTCTGTATTGGAAACTATCCTGCTTCTGCGGGAATTAAATGTCTCGACGGAGGAAATACGGATATTTATGCAGAATCGTTCCGCTGCCAGTATGGAACAGCTCCTGCTGGAAAAGATAGAAGACGTAGATCAACAAATCGCGCATCTGAAAGCAGTCAGGAAAACCTTGTCTTATCACTGCCAGAATATGCAGACACTTAAGACCATGGATTTATCCGAGATCAGCCTGGTAGAGAAAAAAGAACGCTGCCTGGTCACGGTAGATATTGAGATAGATACCCCATTTGACAAACTGGTGGAAATGATCATTGGGGAAACAAAGAAATATCAACTCCGCCGTCTGCATGATGCCTCTTATGGAACCATGATCGCCGTGGAAAGCCTGCGCCGTGGAAATTATGAAGGTTATTCCAGCCTTTTTATTGAGATCCCTTTTCCCATAAAGAAAAAGGGGCTGCATATACAGCCCGCCGGAAGATATATAAGAGCGTTCTATCAGGAGTCTCCCGAAAACGCAATCACATGCTACCAGAAAATATTTGATTTTACCAGTGAAAACGGATTTATATTATCCGGGTTTTCCTATGAGGTCATCATCAATGAAAATGTGATCGGCCGGACGGAGGACGCCGTTGTCCAGATTGAAATTCCCATAGAAAAAATATAGCGAAAGGTTAAAATTCACTTCCGCTATATTTAACTGTGAGCACAGCAACTATTTTTTCAGCATCCAATACTTCATAGATAATAATGTAACCAGAAACAAATAACTGACGATATTCTTTATGAGCATAGAACCCATATTTACGTTCCGCTCCACGATAAGGCTGCTCTTCTAAGCTGAAAATCGCATCTTCAAGCCGTTGTGCCAGCCTTAATGCATTGTCACCGTAATTATCATTAAGAAGTGTCTGTTCATAGATTTTGTCTATATCACGATAAGCCTGCGGAAACATCTTAACAGTATATTTATCCAAAATGTTTCCTCCTCAATTCACTTAGGGCCTCTCTTGCATCTAACAGTTCTGTCCCTTTTGACACCTCCTGCTCCGCCTCCAGAATTGATTTGTCAATTCTGTTCATGTTAATCAATTCATCATAAGCTTCTATGCTCATGACCACCAAATCTCCATACCCATTTTTTGTAATAAACACCGGCTGCTGCTGCTTATGACAAATTTCAGATATCGCGTTTGTATCTCTAAGTTCCGTAATTGGTTTAATTACTGGCATTTAAACGCACCTCCTTTGTACATAATAATAACATTATTATGCACATTTCGCAATACGCATATTCTTATTACAATTACGGTTCCTTATTTGCGATATAAATATAAGCATCCTCAAGCGTTGCCTCACAGGGGCTGCATTTCGTCCGGGGCGGTGCGGCGCTTATCAATCTCACGTGCAATTCATCTCCCACATACTGTTTTGATGAAACATGATATCTTCTTTCCAGTTCCCGCGCTTCCCCTTCATCTTTTGTTTTGCAGATCCAGACATGCCCCTTTGCCTGATTAAGCAGTTCCCTCATATTTCCTAACCCGGATAAACCGGAAAAGTTTTTTGCATTTCCTCCAAATTTCAAGTACAATAAAGAAAACTATTGGAGGATGTGTTCATGTTACTTACG
>CAJTCH010000079.1 GCA_910574715.1 Lachnospiraceae bacterium
GCAATAATTATCCACCTATTCGGTGAGCACCATATCTTAGCCGATATATATCAAGATATTGAATTTTAGAAGCATGCCAAAGTATTACTTTAAACGAAGTTCACGGATTCAGGTTAAAATATGTGGAACGGACAATCACACTATCATCGGAAATTTTTAATTGCTGCGCCAGAGTGTTTGCATAGTTGGTGGCTTCTTCCTCGCTCATATTTTGAGCGCCTTTCAGCCCAATGTAATAATCAATCATGCCCTCGTCGCCATACTGCTGTCTTACTAATTCTTTCGATATAATGGCTGTATAGCGCCCAATATCGCCGGTTTTCACATCTAAGATTCCCGTCAATTTGAAATCATGGGTAGTCCCGTCAGAAAAGGGAATTTGAATTGTCTGTCCCAATTCATTTGAATAGCCCAAACTATCCAAAAAGGATTCCTGCACTACAATTTCATTCTCCGAAGCTGGTAAATCTCCCGAATAGGGCATACTTTGGGATTTTAGCATATCTGCATTTGCATAAGTAAAATTCACGGTTGAATGGTTTACCTGTTCAGAAAATGCGTTAAAAAATTCCCCAACCCACGCAATTTCTTCCTGCTTGTATAGTTCCTGTCCCTGCCCCTCAGAAATCGCATGATACATAATCTGCGCTGTTTTTTGGTTGCGGTTCTGCGTTTCCTGCATAACCCCAAAGCCATAGAGGACAATAGCAGATAGCAATGCGCTGGCAAGTGCAATCGTTAAAACAATAAAGATATTTCTTTTTCGATTCGCCGATATACTGCGATTTGATATGCGCTTTACTATGCCGCTGGTATCATTTTCAAAAGGCCATGTCATAGCCTGCCACCTCCTTACTCCACGATCTTTCCGTCCTCAATGCGGACAATCCGATCTGCAAGACGGGCTATGTCGTTGTTGTGGGTAATCATCACAACCGTTTGCCGGAACTCCGCACTGGTGCGCTTGATAAGCCCCAGCACCTCGGCGCTGGTCTTGCTGTCAAGGTTGCCGGTCGGCTCGTCGGCCAGAACAATAGCCGGTTTGGTAATCAAGGCGCGGGCAATCGCCACACGCTGCTGCTGTCCGCCGGAAAGATTGTTCGGCATATTTTTCAGTTTATCTTCCAGTCCCAGCAGGTGAACAATCTCGTCCAAAAACTTCTGGTCCACCGTGTCCCCGTCCAGCTCCACCGGCAGGACGATGTTCTCATACACATTCAGGATCGGAACAAGGTTATAGTTCTGGAAGATAAAGCCGATGTTGCGGCGGCGGAAGATGGTAAGCTGTTCATCATTCTTCTTTGCCAGTTCTTCGCCTCGGACAATCACGGTTCCGCTGGTGGGAGTGTCCAGCCCGCCCATCATGTGAAGCAGGGTGGACTTGCCGCTGCCGGAAGTTCCCACAACGGCCACAAACTCGCCGTCATTCACGGAGAAGTTCACGCCATCAAGGGCGCGGGTGATGTTCGGCTCTGTGCCGTAATACTTTTTCAAATCAATCGTCTGTAAAACGCTCATACTCAAAACTCCTTTCAAGACTTCCTGCCTGTTGATAAGGCTATTGTAAAACCAAAATGTCCGCGAAATGTTACAGCGTCCAAAAAATTCATTGTAAAGCGGGGTCAAATGTTACAACGCTCGGACATTTCAAAAAAATTTACGGCGGGCTGCCGGGAATGGCCGTCCGCCGCGTTCTATTTTGTAGGCAGCATAATGGAAAATTCCGAACCCTTGCCCGGCTCCGAAACCACTTTGATATAGCCGCCCTGCCGCGTTACGATCTCACGGGCCAGATACAGGCCAATGCCCACGCCCTGCTGTTCATGTACTTCTTCCTCACGATAGAAGCGCCGGAAGATGGTGGCCTGATTGCTTTCGGAAATACCCTTGCCGGTGTCGGCTACTTTGATCTCCACATACATTTCCCACAGCACCACCGACACAGCGATTTTCCCGCTTGCGGGGGTGTACTTCACCGCATTGTCCAGCAGGTTAAAGAGAGCTTCGGATGTCCATTTGCTGTCATGGGAAACGGTCAAATCCTCCGGGCAGTCCACGGACACAGCAATTTCCTTTTTCTCCGCTGCATACACGATCCCACTCATGGCCTGCGTCACGGTATCAAAGAGGCGGCCCAGTTTCTTGTCCAACTGGATCACGCCCGTTTCCAGCCGGGAGGTTTTCACAAGGGCCTGAAAGAGAAAGTCCAGCTTATCCGTCTGGCTTCGGATTCCCCGGATAAAGTCGGTGCGCTCCGCCTCGGTCATGAGCTTTTCCAGCAGGGTATCCGTCGCCATTTTCAGATTGCTCACCGGCGTTTTCACCTGATGGGAAATATCCGATACAAGGGCCTGTAACTCCTGCCGTTCCTCGTCCACCCGGCGGCGGTTCTCCTGCATGATTTGGTAGAGCCTTGCCAGCCGGTGTCCGATTCTGGCAAGCTGGGTTTCGCTGTCCTCTGGGCGCTGGGGCGCTTCATTTCCGGCGATCATGTGGTCTAAGGTCTGGCACAGGTCAGCGGTAAACTGTGACAGCCGCTTTCCAAACGCCTGTGTCAGCACAAAAATCCCCACAAGGGCGCACAGCAGTAGCGTCCCGCCCGTCAGCAGCACCGCCGTCTGCTTTGTCACAAGAAACAGGGCTATGGTGATCCCGGACATGGAGAGGACAAGCCCCATTGCCACCCGGCCAAACAGCCGCTTTACCGAGAGGTTCTTAAACTTCATTTTGCCTCGCCTCCCGTCCATTGGTAGCCCATGCCGTAAATGGTCTTGATGTAGGGTGCGCCGCCGTCAGATTCAATTTTGCTGCGAATCCGGCTGATGGAGGTTGTCAGGGTGTGTTCGTCTACAAACCTCTCGTCTATATCCCACAGCTTTTCCAAAAGCTGCCCACGGGTCAGCACTTGACGGGGATTTTTACGGAACAGGTTCAGCATTTTATATTCCATCGGGGATAGGGTCAGGGGCTTGCCGTTTAAGGAAGCCGTCTGCTCCGAGAAGTCCAGAAACAGCCTCCCGTCGTCGTAAATGTCCTTGGCCGGTTTGTGATGTTCCAGCATAGCGAACATAGCTTTGATTTTCCGCTGCAAGGCTCCGATCACAAAGGGCTTTGTGATGTAGTCCACCGCACCCACCTCATAACCCCGTATCTGGTCGCTCTCCTGATCGTTGGCGGTCAGGAAAATCACAATGGTGTCCGGGTGCTGGGGCTTTATCAGCCTGCACAGTTCAAAACCGTTGCCGTCCGGCAGGTTGATGTCCAGCAGCACTAAATCAAATTCCCGCTGGCGGATGGCTTCGGCTGCGGTTCTGGCATTTAGAGTAGAAGTCACGCCGTAGCCGTCTGCGGTCAGGTTGTAGGCCAACATCTTACTCAAAAAACTGTCGTCCTCGACAATTAAAATCTGCTTCATACCCTCACTTCCTTTGCTTTTTGCAGATAGTATAACAGGCAAATATCCCGTGTTGTGGAAAACATAATTTTCTGATAAAGGAAAATTTACTCTATTGTTTTAATACGCTCAATCACAGGATGTCTTTTGCTATATCGTACAGAGAAAACGGAATAAGCTGCCAGTATAAAGAAAAGCGCTGCAAAATATATACTTATTTCTAAAACTGGAAAATGATAAGTCAATGTCCCGAATGTCCCAACCTGATTGAAAACTTTGCAGAGTATAAATCCCGCTAAAGTTCCAATTGTTAGAGTTAGAATAGCCGTACCAGCAACATAATAGAAACATTCTGTTTGCAGCATTTTGGAGAATTGCCTACTGCTCAATCCCACAGACTGTAAAATACCAAATTCCTGCTGCCTTGATATAATATTTGTCATCAGCGTATTGATAAGGCTGATTAGCCCAAAAACAGCAATGAAAAATACCAATCCATATAACGGCATTTTTATGTTATCCATTTCCTCTTGCAGATAAGTAATAATATCGCTGATACTGAAAACTTCTATACCTCCATGATTTTCTGCCAACTGGAATATCTTATTCTCAACTTCTGTAAGCTGATCCCTTTCCACATCTACAATGCAGGTCATATTGAAGTTGGAAACATTTTCTTTCATCATAGATAAGAGTTCCTGCGGAAAATAGAAAAATGCTGAATCCCCACCGAGATCAGGGGCTTTTCCAATCCCCATTACAGTAAATTCTTCCCATTGTCCATCCGTTGTTTCCACTTTGACTATATCGCCAATTTGAGGGGTGTAATTATAATAGTCGCTTAACAGCCTGGTTGAATTATCAACGATAACTCCTTTTCCATTGATAAGTTTCTGGTGGTCTGCGGTTCCCTCTATCAGTCCTTGTGAAAAGTCCTCGTACTGATTTTCAGGAATTCCAATTTGGGTAAAGAAATGGCTGTTACCATCCTTGAAAGGAGTGGGAAATTCCATATTTGAAACACAGCCCTGTATAAATTCAATATTCTTTACGCCATCCATATCTGAAATTGTTTCTTCCAAAACTTCATCCAATGGATTTTCCGTTTGAAGTGCATTGATCCCGGCGGGACGGTCTTCCGCATTTGTGTTGGCGGGATCGAGGGAAAGTGCAATGTCGCCATTTGTAAATTGCTGTTTTGCCATGCTTTCTACATCATTTGAATTAAGGTAGGTGGCTGCACACATCAGTAAAACTCCCGCAAATCCCAAAGACAATACGGTTAGAATAGCTTTTTTCTTGTTCCGGGCAAAGCTCATTCGGGCAAGCGAAGATGGCGTGATTTTTCGATGTTCGATCCGCGTTTTTTCTGTCGCCGATGTATCAGCAGTATTGATTCGCAGCGCCTCAATAGGCGATACCATAGAGGCTTTCTTTACAGGGGTATGGACAGCAATTTTTAAGGCAATTTCTGTAACAATGGCAATCACAACGGCGCATTTCAGTGTAGTCATCCAATGCCAGCCGTCCGGGACGAAACAATAGCCCAAAACACTTCCTAATACAACGCCGATAGGAATTGCGGCACAGGATAACAAAAAACTTTCTTTTCGTACGATACGCTTGATCTGAACCGATGTAGCCCCCAGCACACGCAGCCTGCCATATTCATGTATTTTCCCAATAACGGAAATGTAGAACAGGCTGTAAATAACCAAAGAACAGGCCAGTACAATTAAACTGCTTGCTCCGATAATCACTAATAGCTCCTGCGTAGATTTTTCTTCTGCCAACCCAAAGTAAGTAGAGCTATACATAACATACTGTTCAGGTACACCGCTTTGTTCCGCAATTTCGTCTATCGACAGCTTCAAAGTTTCGCTGTCCATATTTTCGGTATTTTTTAAGCGGACCAAAAGATCGTAACAGTTCGCTTCTCCATACCGGCTATACAAACCATCCGATACAATGATTTGATAAATGCGGGATGCATTACTGCTTTGAATAATGCCGCAAACATGATATGTCTGCTTTTCTCCAAAAGGCATATCCAGTGTAACGGTCTGATCCAGTTGAACCGACAGCCCTAAATGCTCCAAATAGGACTGTTCCACAATGATTTCATTTTCTGCCTCCGGCATTTTTCCCAGCAAGTCGGTAACGCCTTTCAGTTCAAGTGCATTTTGATCTCTATAATACACATCCAAAGTATAGTCATTGATACGGCTCGTTCCCATTGCAGCCTCTTTGCCGACTACTTCAATCTGGTTGTTATGTTCCAGTTTTTCAAAGACGGCACTGGTACTGTTAATAAAGCTGCCTTGATAACGTCCTTGCAGATAAAGCCTGTATTCACGGTCTGTTCCGAGGTTATATAATGCTAATATCATCATCAAACTAACTGCAAAAGCAATCGTTATAACGATAAACGCATTGCGTCTTTTATCCGCTTTCATGCTTCGATCTGCTAATTTTTTTACAATGGCGCTGGTGTCATTTTCAAAAGGCCATGTCATAGTTGTATCACCTCCATATTTGATAGGGCCATTATAAACCCCAAATGTCCGCGAAATGTTACAACAAACAGATTTTTTCAAAAAAGTGCTTTTCCGAGGGCTTGGAAAGCAGACTGGCCGAGATTAGCGCGGCAAACGACGCGGCGGCAAAGGCGCTCAAAGAGGCGGGAACCACAAAGCTCCCCAACCTGTACGCCCTCAAAACCGAGTATAAAAAGCTGGACGCAGAGATTTTGACACCTCCGCGCCCGGCGTTTTCTCGTAGGCTGCCCTTTTAGGATGACCCCAGATTAGTTACTTATTGACATCAGTAATAACGATACTCCCATCTTTATTCAATAAGGGGGTTATACTTGTATCATGGACAAGATAATTAACGCCTGTTTCATTATCAATGACTATGCTCCACGAAGTTCCTTGTGTATAAATCGTTTCAAACCGCTTTTCTTTGTTTACCATATTCATTCTCCTTTTTAAGTCATATCCTTATTTATAATTTGTTTTCTCGAAATCAGCCACGAAATCGAATAAAGTAATACACCTACAATAGTTACAAGACCACAAGCGAGCAACTTGTTGTCAATTAGTAGCGCAGCTCCTACAAATACGAAAGCGGAAAGAGGGTACGCAATGATTAAAGCCAACATACTTTTTTCTTCACTAAGCAGGAATGTGAGTGGTATTGTCATGCTTCCAGAAAATAATGCCATAGCAATGCTGATACCAACAAATAGCATCATAGATTGATAGTCAATTTGACCTTTTATAATGGATGCCACAACACCCAGAATGACACCTAAAAGCAAACCGATCCCACTAAGTAGTAAATACAAGATATATTTACAGTCTAAAACAGCCGTTCTGGATACAGGTAAAACAAGCGAAACTTTTTTCCAACCAGAGTTTCTGTCCATATTTATCGTCGTTACAGAGATCATTCCGAGCATAACAGTTGCAATTACAGTTAAAACCCATGTGGAAGTCAAAAAAGACATTCCTATTCCAACCACTGCAAAAACTACAAGTATGATATATAGCACAGACTTGATTAAATAATAATCTTTAAGTAATAAGCCTTTCATTTTATTTCCCCCTTTCTCCTTTTACATAGAGAAGCATAATTTCGTCAATCGAAACAGAATCAATCAGTGTTTTTGGATATTTTTTCTTCATGGCAGCCCGATCAGCAACCAACACCTGCCATTCATAATCCATCTTGCGGTATACGATGATGTCCGATTTATCCAATGCCTCGAACTGTGCGGCTCCACACTTAATGATACCATACTGCTCTATCAGCTCATCCTTCAGCTTTGAGAATACTACTTGCCCCTCGTGAATAAAAACAATGTAGTCAGCAATTTTTTCAAGGTCAGTAGTGATGTGCGAAGAAATCAAAATAGAATGAGTTTCGTCCTGTGCAAAGTCCAATAAGATGTCTAATATATCATCTCGTATGACGGGATCAAGTCCACTGGTGGCTTCATCCAAAATCAGTAGTTTAGAATTATGGGACAAGGCGACTGCAATTGCCAATTTCATTTTCATTCCTTTTGAAAATTGCTTAATCGGTTTATCGGTAGGTAAAGAAAATTTTTTCAAAAGGTTCAGGAATGTGTGTTCTTCCCATGAATGATAAATGTCTTTCATAACCCGGTTGAGTTTTCGGGTAGAAAAGATTTCAGGATAGTTGTTGCCGTCAAATACGACACCAATCTGTTCCTTGATTTCGTTATCTGGTTGCTCTTTACCTAAAACACAAATGCTGCCAGCCTCTTTCTGAATAAGTCCCAACACTGCATTGATAGTTGTACTTTTTCCAGCTCCATTTTCACCAATCAGCCCTACAATAGAACCACATGGAACAGAAAATGAAACTCCATTCAACATAAAATCTTTATATGTCTTGGTTAGACCTGAAATAATTAAAGCATCATTCATTCTCCATCATCCTCCTGATACATAAGGGTTAGTAAATCGGTCAACTTATTGAGAGATATTCCGCTTGTGCGTGCGATTTCGATTGCCTCTGCAAATTTTTCCTCTATCTTCTTTTGTTGTTCTTCAAGATAGAAGTCCTGGTTTTGTGCCGACACATAGCAGCCTTTTCCAGCAGTTGTTTCAATAAAACCATCTTCCTGCAAAGTTGCATAAGCCTTTTGTACTGTAAGAATACTGATGTGCAACGATTTTGCCAATGAACGCACAGATGGAATTGCTTCACCAGCTTTCAGTTCTCCACTCATAATAGCCGCTTTGATCTGTGAAGAAATTTGCTCATACAGTGGTCGGCTTGCTTTATTGCTTACAACTATTTCCAAATTCTCACCGCCATTTCTGTGTTATACTGTATTGCTATTACAAATACAGTATAACACACGCAAAAACAGTTGTCAATATGGTAGACAGCCATATCACATAAATAATTTGTATCCGTCTACGCATTTAGGGTGGTAAAAGTCCACGGAAATCAAAGGTTTTTCCGCATGGTCGGCAGGCGGTGGATAAAGTTATCCTGTTCCCCTCAAAACGGGGTTCTAAATTCAAAAGGCCGTTGATCCCGTTCCACGCCTGCGGCTGGGAAATGGCATTGGCCTGTTCGGTTGCTTCCAGAAAATCATCCAGCCTGTCGCCGGCCAGGGGTTCCATTTTCCCAGCCGACAGTTCATAGGCGGCAAGGATTTCTTTTCCGGCTTCCGCAAGGGACAGGTCGGGATTGTCAAGCTGGCCTCCGTCCAGTTCCTTGTAGTCGGGGCCGTACAGCGTGTAATCATAGCTGGTTTCCGATGTCTGGATATACAGGTAATCGCCGTTTTCCAAAAGATATTGTCACTCAGCCAAACAGCCACTTTACCGAGAGGTTCTTAAACTTCATTTTGACTCGCTCATAAAAAATGGTGCGTCACTTGAAGCTGTTTTGAAATTGGTAGGGTAGTTTTGTGCAAATTTCTATATTTGCTCATTTATAGTTTCCTGCCTATTTTTTCACCGGATTCTGTTAAATCAAATACTGCGAAATGCCCCATACTATCACCCCCTGTTCCTCAGTGTCAATCAAAAAGAATCTGAGCTATCCTTCTTTACAGTCGATTTTTATTCTTCCTTTTCCCGAAATCCCCAAGCCTCAAAATCCGTATCTTCATCCTCCGGCTTAACTTCCTCGGCATAATCGGGACCGATGGCCTCTGCCGAGGCGTTGAGCATATAGGGCGTGACCTGTACCAGCGCTTCGCTCTGGATTGCCAGCCCCCTGCGGGCAGCCTTGCCGCAAAACACCATGGCGGCGGCAAAGGCAAAATACTGCACACAGCTTGTTAAGTAGAGATTCACAATGGCCAGTTCATTTCCCTGCACAGGGACGCCCTGCTCAAGCTGCCGGGAAATGTTTTGATGACAAGCCGCCAAGGAAATAAAGGCCGTAATCAACAGCACCACAGCAAAAACGTAGCAGGCCACAGCGAGGATGCTGCCCTTTTTGGAGGGCTTAGAAAACTCGTCCATCATCTTGCCCTCCTCTCGTTGCGGGGAGCATTGTTTCTGCGGCATTGGGGTTGGGCGTTTCCATCCTGAGTACGCTCCAGCACCTGCAGCTCACCTTTTTTCAGCCGGAACACCACATCGGCCTGCTTCGCCAGCTCATTGGAGTGGGTAACGACCACCACACACTTGTTCATCTTGTGGGCGCTCTCTTTGAGAATTTCCGTGATGTCCTGGGCAGTGTCCTCGTCCAGATTGCCGGTAGGCTCATCGGCCAGGATCACCGGAGCCTCGCTTGCCAAGGCACGGGCGATGGCTACACGCTGCTGCTGGCCGCCGGAGAGTTTCAGCACATTTCGCTTGGCTTCTTCTTTCGTCAGGCCCAGGCGCTCCAGAATGGGCAACGGCGGCAGCTTGGAGGTCAGCGATACATTCTCTGCGGGGGTCAGATAGTCGATCAGGTTATACGCCTGAAAGATAAATGCCACATGGTTTTTCCGATGATTAGACAAACCGGTTTTGGCAATATCTTGTCCTTCAAAACAAATTTGGCCGTTGCTGGGACTATCCAGACCACCGATCAGGGAGAGCAGGGTGGTCTTACCGCAGCCGGAAGGCCCCAGGATTGCGTAGAGTTTGCCCTGTTCCAGTTGTCCGCTCACGCCCCGAAGGACAGGCTGCTTGCCGTCATAACTATATTTCAAATTGGAAAATTCTAAAATGCTCATATCAACATACATCTCCTTACATCCAGTCATCAAAAAAATCGTTCATCCATTCTTCGGAATCTAAGCCCCCAGAAGGAGAATCCACGCTTACATTGTTTATATCGCTTAAAGTGATTTCACACGATCCGCTTGTGCCATCCTCAACAAGTATGATTCTTACTGTACCCTTTTTCAAATCGACGGAAGTGCTTTGCGTATCATCACCTTCTAAAAGGGTGGTAATTTTATTGTCCTCGGAAACAAGCAGGACTTTGAATTTACCGCTGAACAAATCTGCCGAAAGGTCAATAGAAATAGATGTATCTTCTGCTGCATTGAGCATCCAAATGGTGTCTTTTCCGTTGAACCCTTGAAATTCTCTTTTCAGAGAAGTGTCCGTACTTCCGGTGTCTACACATTTTTGGTAGGTATAACTATCCTCATTAGAAAGGATCAAGTTGCGATCATTATATGAGGAATTTCCACAGGCAGATAAGATCAATGTGAAAATCAGAGCCGAACAAAGCAGCATAACTATTCTTCTTGTGCGCTTCATAGTAGTCTTTCCACATCCAGAAAGGCCGGAAACGGCATACCTTTTTCCCGCTCCGATTTGGGAGCTGCTTTTTTTATCAAATGAATTTGACAATTCTGGTAATTCCGAAATGCTCATAATCTTAAATCCTCCATTTAGCTCATTTTGCTTAATATCTCTTTGGGCTGTAAGCGAAACACTGGGATGTTAGACATTCCCACAGAGAAGGCTACAACTAAGGTTCCAATTCCACAAACAGCCGCAAAGTTACGAACAGTTATTTCCACTTCCAGAGAAGAGGCGGTATCGCTGGCGATTGTTTCGGTTTGCGCGGAGACATTTTGCAGGAGAAGATCACCCGTTACATCCGCAACGACTTGGCCAGCAAAGAAAGAAATGCCAAATGCCAGCACAGCGATCATCATGACCTCTGCAAAATGTTGCAGAAATATCTGCGTCTTTCGGTATCCCATAGCCAGCAATATACCTGTTTCATGAATACGGCCCTTAATCCAAAGACTTAGAATTAAAGACAACACCAGGGCACTGCCAATAATTAAGCAGGTCAACAAGGACGATACCAGGGCAGACATATTTTCCAAAGGTGCCGCTGTTCGCTGATATTCTTCATCGGCAGTTTCTACCGCAAAATCATCCCATGCAATATTGGCGTTTTCTTTTGCAGATTCAATGGTATTACTAAGCTGAGCCGGATCTTTCACATAAAATTCCAGTCGTTGATATTCTCCTGATTCCCCATTGGAATCGTCAATGAAAATTCGGTTCTGATAAAGAGAGGGTGGCGGTACAAGCCCCGCATTAAGTTGTGGTTCCTTGATTTCGTAGATACCTACAATAGAGAAGGGGCTGGATGTTTTTTCTTGCGAAGATTGAAGCCAGATTTGATCTCCAACTTCTAAATTGTTAAGTCCTGCAAGTTCTTTACTTATGAGAACAACATTTTCATCTGTCGGCAGAATGTGACGCCCTTCAGTGATCTGAAAGGTTCCTTTTGAAAAAAACATGCTTTTTTCAGAGTCCGTATTCATTTCACTGGTAACAGTATGAAGTAATGTTTCATCATCATCGTATTGATTATTGGTCTCTACCAGTTCCAGATATTCTCCATTGGCATTGGTCAGTATTGCCTCTCCAATTTGAGAAGCATTGTAGCTTTCAATATTAGGAGTTTTTAAGACTTCTTCAATCACAGAATCATCTAACGGCGCACCGACATATTGAACACCACTGCTTTGATTTTCACTGGCTATAAAGTTTTCAGATTTAGATTTGTCCACCACTAACCCAAAACTACCACCAAGAGAGTGCCTTAGTTCTTGTGCTGCTGTATCGGCAGAATATTTAATCGAAAGCCCTACCAAAACAAAGGTTGAAACGACAAGCAGCACCATGAACAACACAATGCTTTTTCCCTTTTTACGGTGTACTGATAAAAAGGCTCTGCTTAAAGTGTTCATTATGTGACCTCCTAATCCATCTTTCCAAGCAGCTCTTTGGGCTTCAAACGGAAAATCGGAATAGAAGCTACCGTTACGGAGGCTATAATCAGCACCCCACCAATACCAAACACCCAAAACAGTGTTTGTGGCACAACTGTGACTGTCAATTCAGTGACAGATGTTGTGTTTGTAGGGATTTCAGGCAACGTATAACCAAAGGAACCATCCTCACCAATCTCCGGTTCTTGTGTAACAGAATTAGTGGTATCGGTGTCCAAGAGAGCATTTCCCATTCCTTGTGCAACTGCTGTACTGGCAAAAAAAGAAAGGCTGAACGCTAATACGGCAACAATAAGAACCTCGGCCAGATGTTGCATTAAAATCTTTGCCTTACTAATACCAATAGAAAGTAAGATTCCGGTTTCATGAGTACGGCTCTTTGTCCACATGGTCAGAAGCAAAACTAATATGGCAACGCTTATGGCTGTAGTAATCACAATAAGCGTCGTAATCAAACCTCCCAGATTGTCCAGCGGCAAAGCTGCAGATTCGTAGGATTTATTTTCTTCGGCCAACGTAAAACAATCCCAATCTATGGAATCCAGATTTCTTACATCTTCCATAATATTGTCCAACTTAGCCGGATCATCTACCTGATAATGAACTTTGTAATAGCCCTCAGATGACCAGGATAACAGTTCTACGCTTGTTTCCACATCCATCAAAACTGTATTTTCCAGCAAATCTCCCGGTGTTGAAAACATGGAAACTTGTTGTGTTATCCTAGAATCAAAGATACCGACAATGGTAACTGTTTCTTGCAATTTTCCAGCTTCTTCATCTCCGCCTGTAATTTGTGGATTCATAGCGATTACAAATTGGTCGCCTAATTTCAGATTGTTTGATTCCGCCAACTCTTTATGGATCAGCACAGCGTTGTGATCCTCGCTGGTAATCTGGCGTCCTTCAATCAACTCAAGGCTGCCACCAGTAAACATATCAGCTTCCGCTGTATTGGTGTAGCCATAAATATTTGCCTGTTTACTCAGTACCGGCTCATTGGCAAACATACTTCCTTCAATACTCTTTAACTTCAAATACTCGCCATCCATCGTTTTCAGATTTGCGGGGCCAATATTCTCTGCATTATATCCGCTTACGCCGGGAACCTCTGCCACTTTATCCGCAATTTCTTTTGTCAGGGATTCTCCCACATACGCCATCGCATAGGAACCGTTCCCAAGATCACGGCGTTCATATTTGCTCTGGTCGCTGTGATCTTCTTTCATGACAAATCCACCGCCTAAAGACTGACGCACATTTGCAGCCGCCTGGTCAGCGGCCTTGCGAATAGATACCCCGGAAATTACAAGTGTACCTACGACTAAGAAAATCATAAACAGCAAGAGCGTCTTGCTCCATTTTCGGACAAGATACAAAATTGTCCTTTTTCCCACATTCATAGAAGTGCCTCCTTTGCTTTGTTTTTCAGTATTTTAGCAGGCATATTTCTCATGGGTATGGAACATAGTTGTCATGGAGTTGTCAAAACACTGTCTGTATATTGATAAACAGATTTTTCGTTTTCATGGTCTTTCGGCAAAAAAGGCGGCGGCTCTAAAAAGCCACCGCCAGCTCAAATAAGCGTGTCAGTATAGCTGCTGTACGACAGCTTTTTTGCCATCGTGCGGTAGCTAATCACTTATAGCCTGATTGTCTCATGAATATTCAAATCAGGAAGTCAAAACACTCCATGGGTCGTTCTATTTTACGTCCAATCATTATAAAAATCATCCATCCATTCTTCGGAATCTAAGCCATCAGAGGGTGAATCCACACTTACATTGCTTATATCGCTTAAAGTGATTTCACACGATCCGCTTGTGCCATCCCCAACAAGTATGATTCTTGCCGTACCTTTCTCCAAATCAATGGATGTATTCTGTGTACCATCACCTTCTAAAAGAGTGGTAATTTCGTTCTCCTCGGAGACAAGCAGCACTTTGAATTTTCCGCTGGACAGATTTGTCGAAAGGTCAAGGGAAATAGAAGCATCTTCTTGGACATCGAGCATCCAGATGGTATCTTTTCCATTGAACCCTTGAAATTCTCTTTTCAGAGAAGCGTCCGTACTTCCGGTGTCCACACATTTTTGATAGGTATAGCTGTCCTCGTTAGAAAGGATGGAATTGCAGTCATTATATGAGGAATTTCCACAGGCAGATAATACCAATGTAAAAACCAAAGTCAAACAGAATAGTTTAATGATGTTTTTGTGTATCTCAATGTAATCTCTCCTTATTTTATATTAGAACTTCTGTATAGCGGATAAATACACCATACACCTCCATTTTATCAATGGGTCAACCCTATCTTGTTTAATGAAGTCCTCTTTGTATTGGTACGTTGAGATAACTTCATTTTACGAAGCGGTTATTTGTGGGGCAGTTTATTGTAAATCTCATTCCATGCTCATACGGCATAAAGGAGTAAGGGATTTTGTAAGTATCCAAAAGTTTATGGGTGATATATAATCCAAGGCCATTTCCACCAGTTTCCCTGCTGCGAGAATAATCAGGCCGGTAAAACGCTTCAAACAAATGATTTAGGTCTTTCTCTGAAATCGGGACGCATTCATTTTCTACTATGATCGTGCCTTCTGAACAGATAACAGAGACTTTTCCACCACTGTTTGTATAATTCACAGCATTAGAGATAACATTGGAGATTGCCCGCTTTACAGCTTTGACCGGAATATGAACCACCCCGGCTTTTTCTGTTTCAATATAAAATACAATTCCCTTTGAATCTGCAATCAAGCGGTAGGAATTACAGACCTCATGGAGCAACTCAGAAAGCTGGACTTTCTTGATAGGTTCTTCTGGCTGTCCAGTCAATTTAGAGGCGTCAAGCACCTCTTGGATCATAGAAGAAAGCTGCAGCATTTTTTCTTTGCATACAGGGAGATAAGTATCTGTATCTTCAAATTTCCCCACACCTAAAATCATGCTGTCCAGCATAGTGCAAACTGCCGATACAGGCGTTTTCAACTCATGCGAAGCAGCTCGCATGAAGTCTATTTTTGATTGCTCCACTTCGCTAACATGGGCGATTTCTGCGTGCAGATGATCTATTGATGTCAAAAGTTCCTTATAAAGTGCGTTGATATTTTGAGATAACTGTCCGATCTCATCCTTTGTGCGAATTTCACAGACAGCATTTCTCTTTAATAACCTCATTTGCTCTGTAGTTTCTGATATTTTCTTGATTGGTGTAGAAAGCCGTCTGGAATACAAAAACGCCACAATAGCAGAAATAATAAAGCAAATCAACAAGTTAATAGGAAGGATCTCAAGAACAATGCCTTTTGTTTCATTTACCGGCTGCAATGTAACAAGAATAAGCAACGTACAATCTTCGTTATCTGCATTTTGAAACGAAAATTCCCGCTTTACAAATTGTGCTGTTAAGTAGGGAGCCAGGCCATCAATCCCTTGTTCAGCGCCCGTAACATTAGACTGAGCATCATTCGCTTGATCTCCGGGAGAGGCTTGAAAAGAATAATCTTTCCCGTTTCCATTCAGGGCATCTTCAATATAAAAAGAACCATAGACATACTGTTTATCTCCGCAGGTCAAGTTCACAAATGCCTTATTCTTAGCATACCGCTCCAAAACCTTATCTTCCGATAATTCTGAGGATTGTTGAAGCTGCTGTATTATTTCCTCCCCTATGCTTTCCGCAAGACTTTCTTTTTGGTTTGTATAAAAAGCAGGTATCAGAAAATACATCAACCCATGCCCAATTAACGTAATGATAATCATTAACATAAGGGTATAACAAAAAGTTTTTGGAAATAGTTTCATCGCACATCCTCAAATTTATAGCCGATTCCCTTCACTGTTACAATACAGTCCAATCCTAACTTTTTACGAAGTCTGCCGATATATGTGTCAATCGTCCTATCATTCAATGGAACATCTGTCCCCCAAATAGAATCGAGAATTTGATCTCTGGTCAACACAACTCCTGTATGATCCACCAGAATTTTCAGCAACTGCACTTCTTTGGGTGAAATATCAATCAGCTTTCCTGCCTTTTCTGCTGAAAAGCCGGAGAAGTCCACTATAATATCTTTATAACTCCAAATATTTGCTGGTCCCGTTTTTCCAATACGCCGAAGAAGCGCCGTAATCCTTTTTCCCAGTAAAACGATGGAAAACGGTTTCGTTACATAATCATCTGCCAGATTGTCAAAACTCATAATCTGTGTATCCATGTCGTCCATCGCTGTGAGCATAAGAATTGGTATGCTGCTTGCCTGACGAATCTTTTTCAAAACATTCAGACCGTTTATTTGGGGAAGCATGATGTCCAAAACAACCAGGTCTATCTCTTTGCTATTGAACAACTCTAAAGCCTGTTCTCCATCGTATGCTGAAAACACGATGTGGCCCATATCCTGCAAATACTCACAAACAGATTCGTTTGTCAGGACATCATCTTCTACTATCAATAAGTTTGCCATTTCATCACCCTTTTTTATTTAGATATTAGCATTCCAATGTGTCATGTATATGAATTTTCCATGGATAACGAGAAACTTTGTCAAGTAAGGCAGTAGACTCCACACAGACACGCCAATAAGTATATCAAATTTTCTGAATAATTTCCATATATGCTTATGAATGTCAGCTCTGACGCTTAAATTTATACTTACACTCTCAGAGTACATTGGATTTTATTTTCTCATTTTGCTTTATCAACGCAATCTTATTTAAGCCATAAAATCCCTGTATTCTGCTTTTTT
>CAJTCH010000080.1 GCA_910574715.1 Lachnospiraceae bacterium
TTTGTGCAATATTTTAATCGTATTAGTGGTTATAAATAAAGAAAGGCACAGGGAATCCCGTGCCAATTAAAAGAAACACTATATGTTGTAGTTGCTTGAGTTAGGTTGTTAACATTGGATATATAATAGCTGAAAAATCGGTTATAATCAAGGAGATGGAAACGATGGACAGAAGCTTATGGTAGAAAACAGAGGTGAAAAGAATGTTGGCAGTAAAAGGTTTATATAATGACGGACAGATTGTCTTCAAAAAGAAACTTCTTTTTGAAGAATTTTCAGGCAGTGTGGATCGGATGATAGATGTAAAAGCAGAAAAAATGGAGGCGCTGGACAGAAGATATGAGAGTATGGAACGATATGTCAGAGATTGAAGCCGTCAGTGAAGAAGCATTTTGTAAAATGCTTGGGTGAAAAACTAGCAAGTATAAGAATAAAAAATGTTAAGGGAGAGGCAGAAAATGTCTCTCTCTTATTTTATGCACGGAGGTAGATTATGTCAGGGGTAAAGGAAGAATTAGCACGGAGGGCGTCTAATATCAAAGAATCGGATAAGAAAGAAACACAGAATTCTAATAGCGGAACTTGTAGGTCTGACAACGAGGAATTATCTGTCCGTCTGCTGAGAGCCGACGAGATCGAGTGCAGGGTGTCAACCATCAATGAGAGGGGGTTAAGCCTGCTGCTTTATAAGGATGCCCGTGTGGACCAGAAGATCTTGGATGAGACATTTACTCCTTTTGGGTGGAAGCGGACTCATCAGATCATAGACGGGAACCTGTACTGTACGGTTGAGATATGGGATGCGGGGAAGTGCCAGTGGATCGCCAAACAGGATGTCGGTACGACCAGCTATTCGGAGAAAGAAAAAGGGCAGGCATCGGATTCTTTCAAACGTGCCTGTTTTAACTGGGGAGTGGGAAGGGAGTTGTATACCGCTCCGTTTATCTGGATCCCGGCGGAGAAAGTGTCGATTCAGAAAAAGGATAACAAATATGTTACATACGACCGGTTCTATGTCCGGTCGATTGCATATAACGAACAGCGGGAGATCGTGGAGTTTACGGTGGTAAATGGGAAGGGATATCTGGTATTTGAATTATCCCAGGGAAGCAGAAGCGGGAGGGATGCAAGGTCCGATCGGCAGACAAAATCAGGACGGGAATCAGGCATGGGACAGCAGACAAAGCCAGAGTCAAAGCCAAAGCAGGAATCAAAGGCGAGACAGCAATCAGAACCGGGGCAGCAAGCAATGACAGCGCAGGAAGAAACCGGGGTTACGGATCAGCAGATGGAAGTGCTGGAAAAAGAACTGGAGCGGACAGGAATCCCGGCGGCAACAGTGCTGGCAAGATATCAGATTGATACGTTTGAGCAGATGACGCCGGAAATATATACGAAAGCGCTGAACGGTCTGAAAAAAACGAAAACAAAAGTAGCAGCTTAGACAGTAAAGAAAAGATCAGTAAAGAAATAGATCAGGAGGTAGGAAAGATGAATTATCCAGAATTTATTTATAAGTTACAGAAAGCCTTGCAGGAGCGTGTGGGGGAAAAAGCAAAAGTTTGCCTGAGTATGGTAGAAAGATTAAATGGAACAAATGAGGATGCGTTGGTCATTGAAAAGGAAGGAAAGGAGCTTCATCTGAGAATTTATTTAAGAGACCTGTATGAAGAGAGCGGTATGGAAAGTAATCTGGAAGCCTGTGTGGAAGGCCTGTATCATCTGTGTGAAGAGGAACCCTTCGTTGGCCGGGGAGATATACCGGAGAGCTGGCAGTCGGCAAAACGCAGGATCGAACTGCGCCTTGTGAAGAAGAAATGGAATATGGAAATGTTAAGAGAGGTTCCATATAAGGAGTATCTGGACTTTGCGGTGATATTCGTAGTATTTCTGGCAGAAAATGAGGCGGTTCATGCCACACTAACGGTTAGTCAGGAATTGATGAAAAAGTGGGAGATCGAGTTGGAAGAATTGTGGGAAGCGGCACAGGAGAATCTGAAGAAAGAGAGTTTCCTGGTTAAGAGTATAGAGTCTGTGCTGGGGGATGTGATTGGAGAAGAGGCAATGGAAGAGGATGTAAAAGAGCAATGCGGAGCGCTTTATGTTCTGTCAAATGCGAGACAGTGCTATGGTGCAAGAGTAATTCTGAGAAAAGATATCCTTCGCAGGTTTGCCAAAGAGCGTAACAATAATCTGTACTTATTGCCGTGTTCGATTCATGAGTTTTTAGCATTGGAGGATGACGGGGTATATGAAGGCTCTGGATTAAAGAATTTGGTCTGTGAAGTGAATGAGGAATCGGGGATGATAAAGCAGGAGCAATGGCTGTCGGATTCGGTGTATTATTATGATAGGGAGAAGGATGAGGTGAGAATTGTTGTGTAGGAGGAGCCTCACTTAAATAAAGTGAGGCTTAGTACGAGCCAGGCTTTCTTTTCATTTGTGGATTGTGCAGGATATTTCTCTGTGGTAAAATACAAATGAAATGGGATTTTAGGCAGACATTGTAAGAGAGGGAGATTATGAAGGATTTAAAAAGAGATATTTACGAAAGCCTGCTAGAGTGGAAAAAGAATTATTCTGGAAAAGTATTGGAAGTAGAAGGAGCGCGGCAGGTTGGAAAAACATATATCATCTCAAAGTTTGCAAGGGAAAATTATAAGAACTGTATCTACATTAATATGGCACAGACAACAGGAAGGGATTTTTTGACGTGTCTTGATACGGCAGAACAATGGAAACCGGGAGAGATAAGAGTAGAAAAACCCATTCATAAGGCGTTAGAGCTGTTTGATAAAAGTTTTGCAGATACTGAAGAAACAATTATATTCATAGATGAAATACAAGAATCAGCCAGGGTATTTTCGTTGATTAGACAGTTTGCAAGAGAATTTCAGGCACATTTTATAGTTACAGGCAGTTACTTGGGAAAAGTAATCGAAAAAGGGTATTTTCTGCCAGCGGGTGATTTGGATACAATAACATTGAATACGTTGTCCTTTGAAGAATTTTTAGATGCGGCGGGGAAGGGGGAGGTTTATAACAAGTTAGACTTGTATGGTGAAAGTAAGCCGGAAGAATATGAAGAAGTAAAAAGCTTCTATAAGATATATTGTCAAATTGGAGGATATCCGGCGGTTGTAAAAAAGTATCTTGAAACAGGCAGTATACAGGAGGCGCAAAAAGAAATCGGAGGGATTATTCATATTTTTGTGCAGGAATCAGAACGATATTTTGATGATATTCTGCAAATGAATCTTTTGGAACAGCTTTTGCCTGCAATTGCACAGCTCATGTTAAAAGAAAAGAAGGGTTCCTCTGATCTTGTTAAGGAGCTGTCAAAGATTGTGTTTCATGAGGATACAAACCGGGTTACGAAAACGAGTATTAATCATGCGATTGCATGGTTTTACCGCTCACATATTATTGGCTATTGCGGAAAGGTAAACGAAGGCAATATTTTGAATGTCACCCCTAATTGTCGTTTCTATTTCTGTGATGTGGGTGCAGCTTTCTATTTTTTAAATATAGCGGGCGCTGCTCCAAGTGATATAGAGGGAATTGTGAATGAAAATTTTGTGTATCTGTATTTGAAAAAACAAGCAGAGTCTATGATGATAGCGGGAAATACACCAATGTTTGCTTCTTATCAGAAGGGAGAACTTGATTTTTTTGTAAACAGCAGAATGAATTATGTAAATTATGCGGTTGAGGTAAAAGCAGGAAAGAATCAGGGAAAGACAGCTATGCAAATGCTCCGGGATGGGAAGGTGTCTTATATTTACTATTTAAAGGGAGATACTTACGGCGGATGTGCGGGTAAGATTATTACAATTCCCATTTATCTGATGGGAAGGGTTGCATTTGACAGAGAAAGCGAATAGTACAAGACCATTTATATATAGTCGTACAGGCAGGAGAATACTCTTGCCTGTTTTCTTCAATCTGTAAGGGAGAATGTGGGGCATGAGAATTTTTATTTATAGCAGAAAATCGAAATGGACAGGCAGGGGTGAAAGCGTAGAAAATCAGATCTCTATGTGTAAGGATTATATCAGATACAATATCCCTGAATCGGAAAATGCAGAGATTATAGAATACGAGGATGAAGGATATTCCGGGAAAAATACCAACCGTCCGCAGTTTCAGAAGATGATGGGAGAAATCAAAAAAGGAAATTGTGATTATCTGGTATGTTATAAACTGGATAGATTAGGAAGAAATATTGCAGATCTGGCAAATCTGGTAGAGACTTTAAATAAGCTGAATGTTTCGTTTATTAGTATCAAGGAACGGTTTGATACATCTACACCGATCGGCAAAGCAATGCTTTACTTTGCCGGAGTATTGGCACAAATGGAACGGGAACAGATTGCAGAACGTGTACGGGATAATATGATTATGCTTGCCAGAAAAGGCAGATGGCTGGGAGGGAATACACCTCTTGGTTTTACGGCAGAAGCGGAGGAGAAGGTATCTATAAACGGCAGGAATAAAAAGAGTTTCCGGCTTGTAGTTGACGAAGAGGAGATGAAAATTGTCCGTTTTATATTTCGTGAATATTTAGAAAAACAATCGTTAGTCGGAATTGTGAAATATTTTTTGAACCACGATATTCGGACAAAGCGCGGTAAAGAATATTCAACAACTGCTATACGGGATATTTTAACGAATCCGGTGTATTGTACGGCAGATCAGGAGTCTTATACATACTTTTGGAATCTGGGGTGTCAGGTTTGTATGGATGAAGAGGAAGCGGATGGAACAAGAGGGATGATCTCCTATGCGAAGACATCTTCTACAGAATACAAAGGAAAGGATAATTCACCGGAAAAATGGATTATTGCGTTAGGCAGACATAAAGGGATTGTGACTGGGAAAGAATTTGTAAAAATACAAAATATCCTTGAGAGAAATCGTTCCAGAGGAGATATGTGGCATAAACCGCAAAATAAGGTATCTCTTTTGTCAGGGCTTTTATATTGTTCCTGCGGGCATGTGATGCGTCCGAAATATTATTCTTCTGAACAAGTGACGGAAAAGGGTGACAGGAAATTTTCTTATCTTTGCCCGTATAAGGATCTGACACATGGGGAGAAATGTTCTGTATCAAACGTGCAGGGCAATACATTGGATGAGCTGGTCTGCAGGGAGGTCTTGCGATATTCAGAGGAAAATTCCAATATCCATAAGATGTTAGAAAAAGCGGTAGAGCGAATCAGCGAAACGAAAGAAGATAAAATTTCAACTGTTGACATTCTGGATCAGGAAATCAGGAGCCGTAAAAAGGAAGTGCAAAATCTGATCCATGTGCTTGGAAAATCAGGAGGGAATGAAGAATTTATAAGCCAGATAGAAAAGCAGATCGTGAAGCTCAACGAGGAATGTACAGCGTTGGAAAAAGAGAGGTCAGATATAGGAGAGGACGGAAGAAGTGTACAGGGAGATAAAGAGCAGCTGGAATTTCTGAAGGAACAGCTTTCTTCTTTTGCGAATTTGTTTGATACCCTTTCTGTGCCGGAAAAAAGAGAGTATCTGCGTATGATTCTTGATAAGGTTGTCTGGGATGGAGAGCAGGCCCATATTTTTATCTATGGCAGCCATTGATATAGAAAAAGCGGAAGCAAATCGGTGGCTGCCGGGCAAATTGTTTCCGCTGCGGACACATCGCATTGCCGCATCCGGAAGGTCCTACTATGGATACGAATTCCCCTTTGTTCAGTGCAAAAGATATGTCTGTAAGTGCAAGAGTTTCTCCCTCCAGGGTGTGATAGGCGTAGTGGATATTCTTAAGTTCTAATACTTGTTCCATAGGAACCTCCTGTGATGACTATATATCTATTTTATGTAAATATCATAATTTAGTGACGGATTCATCTTGTCAGAAGCGCCTAAAGCGGTTATAATTCAAAAGTATAGTCTTTGGAGGAGAATCATTCAGATGAATTATCAGAGGGAACTGGAGAAATTGATCGAGCGTCTGGGAAAGGAAGAGAAGATACCAAGGCTTCTGCTTCATAGCTGCTGTGCGCCTTGCAGCAGCTATGTGATGGAGTATTTGAGTAATTATTTTGAGATTACCGTATTCTATTATAATCCTAATATTTACCCGGAGAGTGAATATACCAAGCGGATCTTGGAGCAGCAGACATTGATCGGGGAGATGAAAACACAGCATCCGATCTCATTTATCGCAGGCAATTATGATAAGGATCGTTTCTACGAGATGGCGGAAGGGCTGGAGCAACTGAAAGAAGGCGGGGAACGGTGTTTCAGGTGCTATGAATTAAGACTTCGGGAGTCGGCAAGGCTTGCGAGGGAAGTTGGTTTTGATTATTTTGCGACAACATTAAGCATCAGTCCTCTTAAGAATGCGGCGAAGCTGAACGAGATCGGGACGCGGCTGGCAGAAGAATATGGAGTCAGCTATCTGCCGTCTGATTTTAAGAAGAAGAATGGATATAAGCGTTCGATTGAGCTGTCGAAGAAGTATGGATTGTACCGGCAGGATTACTGCGGGTGTGAATATTCCATTGAGGTGCCGCGCAGGGCGTAGCAGGCGGTGCACGCTGAATGTGACAGGACGGCTTGTCTGAGATGTTACAATGTATGAGATATTTTATAAATATAAGGGAGATGAAAACTATGGCACAGTTATGGGGCGGCCGTTTTACGAAGGAGACGGACCAGCTGGTATATAATTTTAACGCATCGATCTCATTTGACAGGAGATTCTATGCACAGGACATCCGGGGAAGCATTGCGCATGTTATGATGCTGGCGAGGCAGGGAATCCTTACGGATATGGAGAAGGAGAAGATTATAGCGGGGCTGGAAGGGATTCTTACGGATGTAGAGAACGGCAGGCTTGAGATCACGGAGCAGTATGAGGACATCCACAGCTTCGTGGAGGCGACGCTGATCGACCGGATCGGAGACCCGGGAAAGAAGCTGCATACGGGAAGGAGCCGGAATGACCAGGTGGCTCTGGATATGAAACTGTATGTGAGAGACGAGGTACATATTCTTGATCATTTGATAGAAGAGCTTCTTTGGGCGGTTCTTTCCATCATAGAGGAGCATATGGATACTTATATGCCGGGCTTCACCCATCTGCAGAAAGCACAGCCTGTGACGCTTGCTCATCATATGGGAGCGTATTTTGAGATGTTCAGGCGCGACCATGAAAGGCTGCGGGATATTTACAAGCGTATGAATACCTGTCCCCTTGGTTCCGGTGCATTGGCGGGCACCACTTATCCGCTGGACCGGGATTATACAGCGAACCTGCTTGGATTCGCGGGACCGACTATGAACAGTATGGACGGGGTATCGGACAGGGATTATCTGATAGAGCTCATGTCGGCATTGTCTATCATGATGATGCATCTGAGCAGATTTGCCGAGGAGGTTATTATCTGGAATTCCAATGAATATCAGTTTGTGGAGATCGACGACGCCTACAGTACCGGGAGCAGCATCATGCCGCAGAAGAAGAATCCGGATATTGCGGAGCTGGTACGCGGCAAGACCGGACGTGTCTACGGCGCGCTGAACGCGCTTTTGGTCGCGATGAAGGGAATACCCCTTGCATATAATAAGGATATGCAGGAGGATAAGGAGTGGGCGTTTGACGCCATTGATACGGCGAAGGGATGTCTTGCGCTTTTTACAGGGATGCTGCGGACCATGAATTTCCGGAAGGATCGGATGGAAGACAGCGCGAAGCATGGATTTACCAATGCGACGGATGCCGCTGACTATCTGGTGAATCATGGAGTGCCGTTTAGGGATGCGCATGGGATCGTGGGTCAGTTGGTGCTTCTGTGTATCGAGAAGGGGATTGCGCTGGATGAACTGCCGCTTCCCGAGTACCAGAAGATCTCAGCGGTATTTGAGGAGGATATCTATGACGCGATCAGTATGGAGACTTGTGTCAATAAGCGGGTGACAACGGGAGCACCGGGAAGAGAAGCGATGGAAGAAGCTGCCGCCGTTTATAGGAAATATATGAACGAATACTTGAAGGATTAAGGAGTGGATGAGAATGGAACAGAGATTAAGAGTAGGGATCTTAGGAGCAACGGGGATGGTGGGACAGCGTTTTATCTCACTGCTTGAGAACCATCCGTGGTTTGAGGTCGTGACGGTGGCCGCAAGCCCAAGGTCGGCAGGAAAGACCTATGAGGAGGCGGCAGGCGGCCGCTGGAAGATGACTACGCCGATGCCGGAGGGTGTGAAGAAGCTGACCGTGCTGAATGTGAACGAGGTTGAGAAGGTTGCGGCGACCGTTGATTTCGTGTTCAGTGCCGTAGATATGACGAAGGAAGAGATCAAAGCCATCGAAGAAGAGTATGCGAAGACGGATACTCCGGTGGTTTCAAACAACAGCGCACACCGCTGGACTCCGGATGTTCCGATGGTAGTGCCGGAGATCAATGCAAAGCATTTCGACGTGATCGAGGCTCAGAAGAAACGTCTGGGAACGACCCGCGGATTTATCGCGGTAAAACCGAACTGTTCGATCCAGAGTTATGCGCCCTGCCTTGCAGCCTGGAAGGAATTCGGTCCGACGGAAGTGGTTGCGACTACTTATCAGGCGATCTCAGGAGCGGGCAAGACATTTAAGGACTGGCCGGAGATGATAGAGAACATCATCCCCTATATCGGCGGAGAGGAAGAAAAGAGCGAGCAGGAACCGCTCCGTGTGCTGGGTAAGGTGGAAGACGGGCAGATCGTGAAGGCTGCCCTGCCGAAGATCACTTGTCAGTGCATCCGTGTTCCGGTTTTAAACGGACATACGGCGGCAGTCTTTGTTAAGTTCGAGAAGAAGCCGACAAAGGAACAGCTGATCGAAAAGTTGGTGAATTATAAGGGATATCCGCAGGAGGCCGGCTTACCAAGCGCCCCGAAGCAGTTTATCCAATATCTTGAGGAAGATAACCGTCCGCAGGTGACCCTGGACGTTGATTATGAGAACGGGATGGGTGTTTCCATCGGACGTCTCAGAGAAGACAGCATCTATGATTATAAGTTTGTGGGATTATCCCACAATACAGTCCGCGGCGCGGCCGGAGGCGCGGTCCTCTGCGCTGAGGCGCTGACCGCCAAGGGTTACATCAAAGTAAAGTAAATCTATCGCCCCGGCAATTTGCCGGGGCAGATACGCATATCTTCTCTTCTTTATAAATCTGATATAATCTTATTCTGTAGAAATAGTTCATATTCTTACTTTTCTTTCTAATACACAGGTGGTAAAATATAAAGAAGATCAAGAACGTGAGGTAACAGATATGGATAAAGAGATTCTAAATTATACTCAGAACCGGGAGTTATCGTGGCTGAGATTCAACAAGAGAGTATTGGAGGAGGCACAGGATACATCGGTGCCTCTTCTGGAGCGTATGAAGTTTGTTGCGATCTTCAGCAGCAATCTGGATGAGTTTTTTATGATCCGTGTGGGCAGCCTGTTCGATATGGCGCATACGGATGCGAACAGACGGGACAGCCGTTCCGGTATGACGCCCAAGGAGCAGCTTGATAAGATATTCGAGGCGGCCGCGCCGCTTTATAAGGAGCGGGATAAGGCTTATGCGGATATTAAGAAGCAGTTGAGTCCTTACGGTATATGCGGAATGAACTTCAAGGAATTGGAGCAGAATGAGAAGAAGTATGTGAAGAAGTATTTTAAGGATCAGATCTTGCCGGTGCTGTCTCCTCAGATCGTGGATGCCAATCATCCGTTTCCGCATCTGCTGAATAAGGAGGTCTATGTTACGGCGAATCTTAAGTTCAAGGAGAAGTCGAACTCTAAGAGTATGATGGGGCTTGTTCCGATCCCGCAGTTTGTATCGGACGTCCTGTATCTTCCGGGCCATGATATCCGTTATATTCGGATGGAGAAGGTGATCATGGAGCATCTGGATCTTGTCTTCTCCAAGTACGAGGTGTCGGACGCCAACTATATCTGTGTGACGAGAAACGCCGATATTGCGCCGGATGATGAGGCATTGGAAGTCAGCGATGATTTCCGTTACCTTATGAAGGAGACTTTACATAAGAGGCGGAGAATGGCGGTGGTCCGGCTTGAGATCGCGGAGAAGCTAAAACCGGATATGGAAGCGTATTTCTGTGAGAAATTCAACATTGAGCCGCATCAGATCTTCCGAACGAAGATACCGATGAAGCTGGTATTTATATTTGCTATCAGTGATAAGCTGCCGGAATCCATGAAGCGTTCGCTCACTTATCATCCTTTTACACCCCAGAATTCAGCTCATGTACAGGACGGCGGCATGATGCGCCAGGTAAAGAAGAAGGACATTCTGCTGTTCTATCCTTATGAGAGTATGAATCCGTTCCTTAAGATGATCAAGGAAGCTTCTGTGGATCCCAATGTTATGACCATCAAGATCACGATCTACCGTCTTGCGAAGAAGGCAAGGCTGGTTGAATACTTGTGTGCGGCTGCGGAGAACGGGAAGGATGTGACCGTGCTGATCGAGCTTCGGGCCAGGTTCGACGAGCAGAATAATATCGACTGGTCCGAACGGATGGAGGAGGCCGGATGCCGTGTGATCTATGGATTTGAGTCTTATAAGGTGCACTCTAAGATCTGTCTGATTACTTACCGCAGCCGGAGTGAGATCCAGTATATCACGCAGATCGGAAGCGGTAATTATAATGAGAAGACGGCGGCCATGTACACGGATCTGTCGCTGATGACCGCGAATCCGGCGATCGGGAAGGACGCGGTAGAGTTTTTCAAGAATATGTCCATCGGGAATCTGGACGGCACTTATGAGCATCTGATCGTAGCTCCGACCAGCCTGAAGCAGAAGGTCCTGTATCTGATCGATGAGGAGATCAGGAAAGGAAGCGGCGGCAGGATCATCATGAAGATGAATTCGCTGACGGATGTGGATTATATCAGCAAGATCTGCGAGGCCTCCAGGGCCGGAGTGCGGGTGGACCTGATCGTTCGGGGGATCTGCTGTATCCTTCCGGGTGTTCCAGGCTATACGGAGAATGTCCGGGTGATGAGTATCGTAGGGAGGTATCTGGAGCATGCGAGGATATTCAGCTTCGGCACGGGTGCGTCCCAGAAGATCTATATCGGCTCGGCTGATATGATGACGAGGAATACAGAGAAGCGGGTGGAGGTTGCCTGCCCGATCTTAGACGACAATATCCGGCGGCAGATCAACCATTACTTGAAGGTGATGTTAAGCGACAATGTGAAGGCAAGGGTGCTTCAAAGCGACGGGTCGTATGTGAGGAAGAAGGCCGCGGATTCTCAGGTGGATTCCCAGGCGGCGTTCATGGAGGAAGCGATCCATGCCAAGAGAGAGGAGCCGGACAAGGATAGGACAATCAGCGAGTGGATCAAAGGATTCCTGGAGAATATCAGGAAATGATGACTGTGTGCAGGCAGAGATTTCGCCGGCACAGACAATACAGAACAGGTGGGAGAGATTGACAGTTATATGGGGAAGTCACTTTATATTGCGGAAAAACCCAGTGTGGCGCAGGAATTTGCAAAAGCGCTGAAGATAAGGGCGAGAAGAGGAGACGGGTACCTGGAGTCGGATGAGGCGGTAGTTACCTGGTGCGTCGGGCATCTGGTTACTATGAGTTATCCGGAGGTGTACGATCCGGGGCTTAAGAAGTGGAGCCTTGAGACCCTGCCTTTTATACCGAAGGAATTCAAGTATGAGGTGATTCCGGCGGTTGCCAAACAGTTTCAGATCGTTTCGGGACTTCTGAACAGGAAGGACGTGGATCGGATCTATGTCTGCACCGATTCTGGACGGGAGGGAGAGTATATCTACCGCCTGGTAGAACAGCAGGCCAATGTGAAAGGAAAGGAGCGCCGAAGAGTCTGGATCGATTCCCAGACGGAGGAAGAGATCTTACGCGGCATCCGGGAGGCGAAGGATCTGAAGGAATATGATAATCTGTCGGCGTCCGCTTATCTTCGGGCAAAGGAAGACTATCTGATGGGAATTAATTTCTCGCGGCTTCTGACGCTGAAATACGGTAACAGCATTTCTAATTATCTGAAGACCAGGTATTCTGCCATATCAGTGGGAAGAGTCATGACCTGCGTGCTGGGCATGGTGGTCCGTCGGGAGCGGGAGATCCGCGAATTTGTCGAGACTCCGTTCTACCGGGTGGTGAGCACGAACGGAGAACCGGGGGAGACTTTCGAAGGAGAATGGCGGGCGGTGAAGGGGTCGAGATGGTTCGAGTCGTTTGACCTCTATAAGGAAAATGGATTCAAGGAGAGGAAGAAGGCAGAAGAGCTGATCGCTTATCTGAGCGCAGAGGAGCCACTCACCTGCCAGATCATTTCCATAGAGAAGAAGAAGGAGAAGAAGAATCCGCCGCTCTTGTTCAACCTTGCGGAGCTGCAGAATGAATGTTCGAAGCGGTTCAAGATCAGCCCGGACGAGACGCTTCGCATCGTACAGGAATTATATGAGAAGAAGCTGGTCACATATCCAAGAACCGATGCCAGGGTCTTGTCTGCGGCGGTGGCGAAGGAGATCCACAAGAACCTGAACGGTCTGATGAAATACGAGCCGGCAGTACCATATCTTAAGGAAATCGTAGGCTTTGGAAGTCATAAGGGCTTAGAGAAGACCCGGTATGTCAATGACAAGCAGATCACTGACCACTACGCGGTCATTCCCACGGGACAAGGGATGAATGCACTCCATTCCCTGCCGCGCCTGTCGTCGCAGGTGTATGATGTAATCGTGAGAAGGTTCCTGAGTATCTTCTATCCTCCGGCGGTCTATCAGAAGACCGCGATCGTGACGAAGATGAAGGAGGAGTCCTTCTTCGCCAGCTTCAAGGTGTTGGCAGAGGAAGGGTATCTGAAGGTTGCAGGAATCCCGGGGCAGAAGAAGGACGGCGAGAAGAAAGACGGCGATGAGAACACGGACGCTGCATTTTTCCAGAAGATACAGACCTTGAAGAAGGGCATGACGCTTCCGGTCCAGGCTCTGGAGATCAAGGAGGGCAAGACGACTCCGCCGAAGCGGTATAATTCCGGTTCGATGATCCTTGCCATGGAGAATGCGGGGCAGCTTATCGAGGATGAGGACTTGAGGGCGCAGATCAAGGGAAGCGGAATTGGGACCAGCGCCACTAGAGGCGAGATATTGAAGAAATTATTTAACATCGAATACCTTGCCCTTAATCAGAAGACCCAGGTTGTGACGCCGACCCTGTTGGGGGAAATGATCTTCGACGTGGTGGAGCATTCCATCAAGTCGCTGCTGAATCCGGAGCTTACGGCGAGCTGGGAGAAGGGGCTTACCTATGTGGCTGACGGAGAGATTACGCCAGATGAATATATGAAGAAGCTGGATCATTTTATCGTGAGCAGGACGGAGGGTGTGAAGGCACTGTACAATCAGGATCAGCTTCGGTCCTGCTATGACAGGGCGGCACAGGCGTACAGGAAGCCTGTGAAGGAGGGCAAGTCGGCAAAGTAAGCAGCTGTGGCCGGCATGATACGCATGGCAGGTTTCATCAGCTGTGAGTATAATACTCAGAAAGAGAGGAGAATAAGACATCATGAAGGAATTGACAGTTAAGGAATTGTACACATTGGAGGAGACGATCGCGAAGGAGATCTTCGACGGAGTGACCTACCCGTGGGAGGTGCTTCCGAAGATCGGAGAATTCATCCTGCGTCTCGGCGCAGCTTTGCCTGAAGAAGAGTATGATAAGGTGGGCGAAGATGTGTGGATCGCCAAGTCGGCGGAGGTCTTCGAATCTGCGTATATCCACGGACCTGCGATCATTGGGAAGAATGCGCAGGTGAGGCAGTGTGCGTTCATCCGCGGCAATGCGATCGTGGGTGAGGGAGCTGTGGTCGGCAATTCAACAGAGCTTAAGAATGTGATATTATTTAATAAAGTACAGGTGCCTCATTATAATTATGTGGGAGATTCTATTCTCGGTTTTAAAGCCCATATGGGTGCAGGCTCTATCACATCCAATGTGAAGTCGGATAAGAAACTGGTCGTAGTAAAGACGCCCAAAGGGAATATCGAGACGGGGATCAAGAAGTTCGGTGCCATGCTTGGCGATGAGGTGGAGGTTGGCTGTGGCACGGTGCTGAATCCAGGCAGCGTGGTGGGAAGCAATACGAATATCTACCCGCTCTCCTGTGTCAGGGGATATGTGCCGGCGGGCAGTATCTATAAGAGACAGGGAGAAGTTGTGGAGAAGGAGGAAAGAGATGCATAAGATAGGTTTTATAGGTGTGGGCATCATAGGCAAGTCCATGGTCCGCAATCTGATGAAAGCCGGGTTCGAGCTTCATATCTATGCAAGGACGAGATCGAAGGTGGAGGATGTGATCGGCGAAGGAGCGATATTCCATGAGTGCATCAAGGACTGCGTGGAGTCCTGCGAAGCGGTGATCACCATCGTCGGATTCCCGCAGGATGTGGAGGAAGTGTATTTTGATGAACAGAATATCCTGGACAGCGCGGCGCCGGGAACATATCTGATCGATATGACGACTACAAGCCCGATGCTTGCTAAGAAGATCTATGAGTCGGGAAGCGGGAAGGGCTTCCATGTGTTGGACGCACCGGTGACAGGCGGAGATGCCGGAGCGAAGGCGGGAACCCTGGCCATCCTCGTTGGTGGTAAGAAAGAGGACTACGATGCTTGTATGCCGCTTTTTGAGGCGATGGGAACGAACATCAACTATCAGGGAGAGGCCGGATGCGGACAGCATGCCAAGCTTGCAAACCAGATCATGATCGCAGGAACCCTGTCCGGTGTCTGTGAGGCGTTGACTTATGCGAAGTCGAAAGGGCTTGACCTGCAGGTGCTTCTTGACTCGGTGTCCACAGGGGCGGCGGGAAGTAAGCAGTTAGATACCTTTGGTCCGAAGATCCTGGCGGATGATTATGCGCCTGGTTTCTTCATGAAGCATTTTATCAAGGATATGAAACTTGCGCTTATGGAGGCGAACAGAAGCGGTCTGTGCCTGGAGGTGTTAAGCCAGGTGTTGGCGAATTATGAGATATTGGCTGCGGAAGGACATGGAGATCTTGGAACGCAGGCGCTTATGAAGTATTATGAGGAGATGGCCTGCGGGGATGAAGAATAGAGGATTAAGTAACGAGAGGAGAAATGTAAGATGGCAAATGAGAATTATGTAACATTTGAGATTGGCAAGACGAAGCATATCGCGTTGGTAGCGCATGACGGCAAGAAGAAAGAGCTGGTGGAGTGGTGCGATAAGAATAAGGAGATCTTGAAGGGACATTTCCTGTGCGGGACGGGAACGACGTCCAGGCTGATCGCGGAGAAGACCGGCCTGCCGGTGAAGGGCTATAACAGCGGTCCGTTAGGCGGAGACCAGCAGATCGGCGCGAAGATCGTGGAGGGGCAGATTGATTTCATGATCTTCCTGTGGGATCCGTTGGAGGCGCAGCCGCATGATCCGGATGTGAAGGCGCTCCTTCGTATCGCGGTGGTATATGATATCCCGATCGCGAATAATCTGGCGACGGCAGATTTCCTGCTGAATTCTAGATATATGGAAGGGACTTATGACAGGAAGGTGCAGAACTTCAATCGGACCGTGCAGGAGCGGGTGGAGCAGATGAAGTAGTTGGCAAACAGGCGGTCTTAGGACCGCCTGCTTATACAATTGCTTCGATGATTGTCCTATCTTTGAACTTAAATTCTCTTATTCCGGTTTTCTTTTTCTTGATGAAGCTCCCCGGGGCAGAGCCCTCAAGCATCTTACGCGACTACGGCACATTCGTGCCTTGACGCTCCAGATACTTGCCTTTCGCCTCGCTCCGCTCGGTCGCGAAAGCGGGGTATCTGAATTGTAGGCGCTTTGCGCCTAAAACAATCCCGACAAACTCATTTGCCCTTCAATATAGTCAGTTCTATATATTTTGTTGTATTCATCTCCTTGATTTTTTACATAATTTGCTATCACTTTCTCATTTCCATGTTCACTTACAGTCGCTACATAAAATCCATCTGACCAGAATTCCCCGCCCCACAACTTCTTTTTTACATCCGTACATCTTGCAAAGACTTCTTTTGCCGTTATGCTTTTTATTATTCTTACTATCTGCGTTGGACTATATTTAGGCACGGACTGTATTAGAAAATGCACATGATCCTTATCTGTTCCAATCTCCAAAAAACTAATCTCATACCTCTTGGAAATTTCTTCACATGTTTCCTTTATAACTTTATCTACCTTTTCATCTATAACTACTCGCCTATACTTGGCCGGAAATACAAAATGATACATAAGATTTGACACATTGTGCGACTTGTGGATGCTCTCGCTCATCGACACATCTCCTTTCGCATCCTATTGTATCATCATGCTACAGATAAATAAAGTTTCTTACGCGGCAAGCCGCGGGGAATTAGACCCACCATGTATTAAAATTAAAGCTAAGCAGATATCCCTTTTTTAAACAATGTTAACAACTTAGTAGTGGCATGATATCACAATAGGATTAAGCTATTAAACCAATAATAGCAGATGATAGAAATGATTAAAATACACTGAAAAAAGGGCAGACTTTCCCCTTGGTTGCTATCAGCTGTTTTTTTAGATATGGCGTTTGTATTGTAGAATATAAAGAAACTGGCACCACCACCTTTCTTAAATGGTATTAGTGTGTAGTCTTGTTATTGTAATGATGTTTGACTTTTCTTGGAGTTGTACGTAGATTTGATTCCCCGCTGCCCTTTGGGTGTGTAAAATAATCTGTGTAAATCATCACAGATTATTCGACACATCCATTTTTGTATAATGGATAATGAATTCGACAATACTGTGATTAGTTGGAAAAAATTGGTAGAAAAATTTTAGGAG
>CAJTCH010000081.1 GCA_910574715.1 Lachnospiraceae bacterium
GAGGGGGAATTCCTCCTTCCGTTATATCTATATAGATTTATTAGATTGGACTTTGTAACTATTAACCAGTAGTCATTCTTGACTACACCATTATTATACTAGGAGAATTATAGATGGGAAATGATCAAATTGCAAGTCCTTCGCTGGATATCAGGAAGACAAAATTTACAATGCTGAAAGATCAGCAATGTTCCCTTAATATGCAGATCCGTCTGGCAATGCAGCTCCATGATATGCAGACGCAGGCGGATCTGGAGAAGAGATTAAAAGAAGTTTTGGAGCAATTGAATCATATTGGTCTTTGAGGTTCGATTGCTGCGGCCGCAGATATCGAAAATGTATTTAATGGGAAAGGAGAATTTGCTATGCGTATTTTAATTGCAGAGGATGAAGTACAGCTTGCCGAGGGACTGAAATATTTACTGGATACTATGATGCCGGGGGTTAACGTCATAAAGGTATTGGAGACGATCCGATCAGAGAGATCAGGCATTCCGGTCATGATGCTTACCGCGAAGGCTGAGATTGAAGAACGGGTGGCGGGCTTGGGGGCAGGAGCGGACGAGTGCCTGCCGAAGCCTTTTTCTACGAGAGAATTCATTGCAAGGGTGCGGGCCCTTGTCCGCAGAAATGACAATTATACGGATCGCATACTTTCCTTTGGAAATATACGTCTTGACTGAAAACCGAAATTATTTATGCAGGAGGGTTGCTATGATAACAGTTGAGCATCTGACGAAGTGCTACGGCGATTTTACGGCGGTGAGCGATCTGTCTTTTGAAATTGACGAGGGGCATGTATACGGCTTCCTGGGACCTAACGGAGCCGGGAAATCTACCACGATGAATATTATGACGGGCTGCCTGTCGGCGACGGAAGGCTGTGTACGGATCAACGGGCATGATATCTTTGAGGAGCCGGAGCAGGCGAAAAGGGCGATCGGATATCTGCCGGAACAGCCGCCGCTCTATATGAATGAAACGCCTGCGGAATATCTGAAATTTGTAGGCGAGGCGAAAGGTCTTAGGGGCAGGGAGCTTCAAAGACAGATTGAAGAGGTATTGAGGCAGGCTAAGATCGGGCATGTGAAGGACAGACTGATTTCTGCCTTGTCAAAAGGATACCGGCAGAGAGTGGGGATCGCGCAGGCGTTGCTTGGGAACCCTGAGGTGATTATACTTGATGAGCCTACAGTTGGGCTTGATCCGATTCAGATCATAGAGATCCGTGACCTAATCAGGCAGCTTGGAGAAAATCATACGGTGATATTAAGCTCCCATATCTTATCGGAGGTTCAGGCGATCTGCGAGAAGGTCCTGATTATCTCGCAGGGGAAGCTGGTTGCCTTTGACAGGCCGGAGAATTTGGAGAAGCTTCTGCTGGCATCGAACGGTATTTCCTTTATGGCGGAAGCTTCGGAAGAAGAGATCGGCGAAGTGCTCGGCGGTATCAGCCATATAGCGGAATGGGAGATTCAGGTACAGGAAGACGGAGGAACTAAGGTATTTGCAAGGACGGAGTCTGAGAATGTAAAAGATATCTGCAGAGAGCTCTTTTTTGCTTTTGCGGACAGGAAAAAGGCTATTTTAGAGATATCTTCCAGAAAGGCAAATTTAGAAGACGTATTTATTGAATTGACTGAAGGGGAAAGCGGGGTGACTGAAGAATGATCGCAGTACTTAAGCATGAACTGTCCGGGTATTTCCATTCGCTGACAGCGTATATTTTCTCGGCGTTTCTGTTGGCATTCGTGGGAATCGGGGCATTGATCTATAATATACAGTCGGCGGTAGCCAATTTTGAGTATGTATTAGGCTATGTATGCCTTGGCTTCGCGGTTATCATACCCATATTAACGATGCGTGTGATCGCGGAAGAGCGGAAACAGAAAACGGACCAGCTTCTATACTCGCTCCCCATACGGACGTCACAGATCGTGATGGGGAAATACTTCGCGCTTCTTACCGTCTATCTGGTTCCGTTGTGCATAGTCGCCGTCTATCCGCTTATATTTGCGCAGTTCGGCGAGGTGTATCTGCCCACGTCCTATGGTTCGCTGTTTGCGTTTTTTATGATGGGAGCGGCAATGATTGCTGCGGGGACGTTTATTTCTTCTCTGACGGAGAATCAGGGATTTGCTGCCGGAATTGCCGTCCCTGTTATCCTGCTTAATTATTACAGTGTAACGCTGGCGGAATATGTATCGGCGACTGCATCCGGTTCTGCAGCCGCGCTTATTGTGACCGCGGTCTTGCTTGGATTTGTCATCCGTCATCTGACGAAGAACCGGAATCTTGCGTATGGGATCAGTATTTTGATCATGCTTGCCGTTGTGATCATATATATCGCGGACAGTTCCAGGTTTGAAGGGATGGTGCCGGATATCATGACAAAATTATCTCTGTTCGAGAGGTTCTATACATTTGTAAACGGTGTATTTGACCTGACGGCGATCATCTATTACATAACTGTGATCATATTCTTTTTATTCCTTTCCGTACAGTCCCTTGAAAAAAGGAGGTACAACTAATGAAGCAAAAATATAATCAGATTGCGCTTAAGGGCGGTTCGTATTCTCTGGCAATGACAGGAATCGTATTGGCTATCCTTGTGGTCGTGAATATATTTGCATCCATACTTCCGGCTGCAATGACGCAGTATGACATCAGCTCTGCGAAGCTCTATTCAATTACAAGCAATACGAAGGCCGTCGTAAATGCACTCAAAAAGGATGTGACGATCTACTGGATCGTTCAGGCTGACAAGGAAGATGATGTGATTGAGAATCTTCTGGAAAAATATGAAAGCCTGTCAGAGCATATTAAGATCGTGAAAAAGAATCCGGATGTGTATCCGACCTTTGCAGACCAGTATACTTCCGAGGAAGTGCCGAACAACAGCCTGATCGTGGAATGCGGCGAACGCAGCCGTTATATCAGTTACAGTGACATTTATCTGACAGAGGAAAATATGTCTTCATATTCTTATGATACATCCTTTGACGGAGAAGGTGCGATCACCGCGGCCATCGACTATGCGGTGAGCGAAGAACTGCCGAAGCTCTATATACTGGAAGGTCATGGAGAAGCGGAGCTGTCTTTGGTGTTCAGCGAGCAGATAGAAAGGGAGAATATAGAAACGGCTGCATTTTCACTTCTGAATGAAGACTCCGTACCGGAAGAGGCGGACTGTGTTCTGATCTATGGGCCTGCCAGTGATATTTCCGCGGAAGAAAAAGATATATTATCGGAGTATGTGAAGGGCGGCGGTAAGCTTATGGTTCTGGCGGGGCCGTCAAAAGAAGGACAGCTTGAGAATCTTGGCAGTCTTCTGGAGGACTATAACGTGGAAGCGGCGGATGGGGTCGTGGTAGAGTCCGACCGTGAGCACTATGCATTCCAGGCGCCGTATATTCTGCTTCCTGATATTTGTGAAAGCGAGATTACCAGGCCGTTGATCGATGAGAATTATTACGCCGTCATGCCGATCGCACAGGGGTTAAAGGTGTCGGATACTTCCGGCGCGGTGACAGAGCTTCTGACGGCGTCGGAGACGTCATACAGCAAGAAGGCGGGTTATGACATTTCTACCTATGAAAAGGAAGAGGGAGATATTGATGGCCCCTTTGCGTTGGCTGTATCTGTAGACTGCGGAAATGAAGGACAGATCGTATGGTTTGCATCCTCGAATCTGTTTGACGATACCTACAATTCCTATTCATCGGGGGCTAATCTGGATCTGGGAATGAATGCCCTGTCATCTCTTATGGGAGAACGGGAGGCGGTATCGGTCCGCAGCAAATCGTTAAGTTATAATTATCTTACCATCAGCGAATCGACAGCCTCATTGCTCAAAGTGCTCATGATCGGAGGATTCCCTCTGGCATTTCTCGGAACAGGGATTTGTATAATGATAAGCAGAAGGAGGCGGCAGAATGAACAGGTCTAAAAGATTATACATGCTTCTTGGAGTATTGCTGATTTGCTGTGTGCTGACTCTGGGAGTCAGTAAATACGAAGAACGCAAGGAGAAGATCAGAAACAGCGATGAGATCATCATGGAACTTAAGAGCGAAGACGTAACCTCTGTTTCGTGGGAATGCGGATCGGGAACATTTGCTTTCCATAAGAATGAGACATGGCTGTATGACGAAGACGAGAATTTCCCGGTAAATGAGGAGAAGATCGGCGGGCTGTTGGAGAATTTTGAGTCTCTCGGCGTCTCTTTTATCATTGAAGATGCCGAAAACTTAAGCCAGTATGGTCTTGATGATCCTCTGTGCAAGATCAAGATCGCTGCGGGAGAGGAGAACTATGAGATATCTCTGGGCAATTACAGCGAAATGGATGAGGAACGGTATGTATCTGTGGGAGACGGCAATGTGTACCTGGTACAGGAGGATCCGCTGAATGCATTTGATATTGAGCTTAGCGAGATGATACAGCATGATGAGATACCAAAGTTTGATTCTGTTACAGAGATAGAGTTTGCTGGCAGCGAGAATTATAAAGCCGTATATAAAGAAGACAATAAGATTACTTATAGTGAGGAAGACGTATTTTTTGCGGAGGAAGACGGAGAAGAAATTCCGCTTGATACGGAAAATGTTGACAGATATATGGAGGTTATCAGCGAACTGAATCTGACCGATTATGTGTCCTATAATGTAACGGATGATGAACTTAAAGCTTACGGACTGGATAAACCGGATCTGGATGTGTCCTTTAAATACCGGGTGTCGGATGATGAGAGCGGGGAAGAGCAAGAAGGGACGGCCGTGCTTCATATTTCCCGCGGTCCAAAAGAGAAAGAGGAAGATACAGACCAGGAAGAAGAGATAACTGCATATGCCCGGATCGGTGAATCGAAGATCATATATAAGATCAGCGGATTGGATTATGAAGACCTGATGGAAGCATCCTGCAGCGATCTGCGTCACCAGGAGGTGATATGGGCGGATTTCGATGATATCATTAAGGCGGAGATAACCCTAGAAGACAAAGAGTACGAGCTGACAGTAAAAGAAGAGGGGAAGGAGAACGTCTGGTATTATCAGGAGAAAGAAATCAACACGGATGAACTGCGGGACGCCCTTAATTCTTTATCCGTGTCTGAATTTACAGAGAAGGTGCCGGCAGGGAAGGAGGAGATCAGTCTGACCCTGCAGATCGATAATGAGAATCAGCCGGAAGTTCGGATCGAACTGTACCGGTATGATGGGAATAACTGTCTTGCGGTCGTTGACGGGAATCCGCTGTCGCTGGTGAACAGAAGCTATGCCGTCGATCTTATCGAAGCTGTCAACGCGATTGTGCTGAATTAATATTATAGGTATAACGATCGGCGTTGTTGGAAATGAGAAGGGCATTTTTTGTTGACAAATACTAATCCTTTCGTGATAATGATATCAGACAGGAAATGTCCCCGGCACAGCCGGAAGTCTTTGGTTTGCTTAGGTAAGGCGGCAGCCGTAAGGAGCGCAGTATGTTAAAGATATATATTTGTGAAGATATAGAAGTGCAAAGAAATAAAATACAGCAGGTTATCGAAAATATAGTTCTTATGGAAGAACTTGATATGGAACTTTGGTGTGTTTCTGAAGATCCGCATGTGATCCTCGAAAAAGTGAAGGAAACAGAAGATGTTGGAATATATTTTCTGGATATTGCCCTGGGTGCGGATATGACAGGATTGACCCTGGCGCAGGAAATCAGGAAATATGATCCAAGAGGATTTATTGTTTTTGTTACAACCCACTCGGAGATGAGTTACATGACGTTCATATACAAATTAGAGGCGTTGGACTTCATCTTGAAGGATGTACCGGAGGATCTTGAGAAAAGAATATACGAGTGTATTCTTGAGGCGAATCAACGATTCGCGTCCGCTAATAATAAAGTGCATGCGAATTTTTCTGTGAAAATAAATGAGAAGGTATTTACGGTAGATTATGACGATATTCTCTTTTTTGAGACGTCTCCGAATGTACACAAGATTATACTTCATTGCAGAAACCGTCAGATGGAATTTTTAGGGAAGATCAAAGAGATCGAAAGACAGGTGGACGGGCGTTTTTACCGCTGTCATCGCTCGTTTTTGGTGAACAAAGATAATATCAAGGAGATTGATTTTCAGAACCGGGTCATTCATATGGTCAATGGAGATGAATGCCTGATCTCTTCCCGCATGATGAGAGGATTAAAATAATACGCGGGGATGGATACAGGCATGCTTTCCTGAAGTGCATGTGTAAAAGCCTCAGCGCAGTCTATTTGCGCCTGTATTTTACACATGCACTTTTGAAAGCATGTTCATCAAAACACTAACTGACGATTACACCGTCCTCGTCCCACAGGGCATGCCAGTCTTTGGCGCCTTCCCATAAGAACACGTGGCCTTTGACAAGGCGGTTATTGCAGTCAAGCGCTGCTATAGCAGCCATCTCTTCTTGTGTCAGAGGGTCTTCTGTCATACATTTCAGATTTTCGTAATAGTGGTGTGTTGAGAACGGGATCGTGAGCTGTCCGTTCTGATGCGCCCATTTTAACGCAATGACCGCAGGATGTACGCCGTGTCTTTGCGCGATCTCTTGTACCGCAGGCAGTTCAAGATCTGCGACATCTTCTTCCATTATATCCCTCTCAGGTCTTCTCGGCGAACCGATCGGCATATATCTCACAGGAAGGATGTTCCGTTCTTCCAGATATATCTTAAGCTCTCTTTGCTGGAACGCCGGATGCATCTCGATCTCTGCCGCCGCAGGCTTTATCTTCATCATAGGAAGTACCGCGTCCATCTTCGGGATCGTCATATTGGAGATTCCGATGTGGCGGATCAACCCTTCTTCTGCCAGCGCTTCGCATTGGCGGTAGGTATCCATGAACTCTTCCGTCTTCTTGCATGCCTGCGCTACATTTCTGTGCATATCGTTCCACACCTTTGACATGATGAATAAGTCTTCTCGCTCTGCCGTCCCTTCTGCATATATGAAACCAGATAAGGAGAAAACTCAAAAATTTGTTTAAGACAGCAGCATAACAATGTGAAGTGAATATCTTATCTGGAGGAAACAGAAAATGGCAAAATCATTATTTGAGGAACTGGGCGGCAAACACGAGCGGCCAAAGTTGCATACACCAATCTGCTCACAAGCGGTAGGCTCAATTCTTACCTTGCCGACATCGACAGACAGGCGCAGGAACGCTTTGAACGGCTCATAGAGGGTATGAAACGAACGCAGGGCATACGGAACAGCTAAAGGCTGAAAGAATGGATACGATGTCCTGTTTGCGGTGGCAAAACCCGTGACAGAATTAGAGAAGATACGGTTTTAAAAAATTATCCTCTTTACTGTCCGAAATGCAAGCAGGAAGCCTTGATTGATGTAAAGAATTTACAGATAACAGTCATCACAGAGCCAGACACTTTAGATGCAGATGCCCGTGTTATAATAGGGACAAGTTAGAGGAACCCAGTAAAATCAAGGGGTTGCACTAACTTGTCCCCTTATTTTTGCTCTTAAATGGGCAAACGGAATCACCTCATTTCTGGTTTCCGTCCGGGAGCCGTACATATATTGCTGGCCAGCAGTATGAAAGTCTGATAGCGATTAAAGCAACCATACCATCCTCTGGTGGTGGATTTGAAGGTCCGAAGTCCTTATAAATGCTGACGGGTTGCAACGGGGGCGTTGTAATATTGGTTGACAGGTTTCGGCCGGGTTTAATGTGAACCGGGCGCCATGGGAGGGTTAAACCTGTGTTTCTGTACCATGGGAACAAATGAGATTTATTTACGGAAAGCCGGGGAACTTACAGCGCCCATATTGTTGTGATGGTTTTGAAGTTTTAGTGCAGCGGAGTTTTTTGATTTTTATAGATGGCATATCGTTTCGTTCGGAAACAAATAGTTCTGTTTTACAGAGAGAGGCACGGGCTGTTGCGCCTGGAGCGGTTTCTGTAAAATCCCAGGGTTAGTTCAGTGACGGAGAAGCAATGGAGAGTCCGGTTTGCGGGCCGGTGGAAAGGACGTGATATAGATGAAGAAGGAAGTTCGGAAGATTAAGGTGTATGAGCAGAGCGGGCGTAATTATAAGCCGACGCCGACGATTATGTTGAAGGGGCTGTGGCTGGAAGAGCTGGGGTTCGGGGCGGGGACGCTTCTGCCAAGTGAGAAGGCGGCGGTGCTGGCGGAGCGGTATGAGAAGGTCAGCAGCCAGGGGCGGCGGAATGATATTCTGGCGGAAGAATATGATGTGACGATTCGGTCGAAGAATACGGGGCATATCTGGTATATCCATAACCCGGAGTATCCGGGGGAGGGGGAGTGTATTATTTTCCATAAGCACAGGGCTTCCCAGCCGTACCATCAGCATGGGAGGGCCAGGAGTCTGGGGCAGGCGGTGAAGAGTATCAAAGGGCATATTGATATATGTCGGAGTTTTCTTATGTAAGTACATTGTAGCTGTATATGTATTGATTTGTTTTTGGTAAGTTCTTAGAAAGTCCGTTCCATTGGCTGGCGATATGCTGTATAATAGAGTCTGTTATGGAAGACGATCCATCAGGGAGGCGGAAAAGTGATTTGTAAAATAAGAAAATGGGATTTGGCGGATGCGGCGGATTTGGCGGCGGCTCTTTCCAATAGAAAAGTACAGGATAATCTTAGAGATGGGTTGCCGTATCCTTATACGGAACAAGACGGAGTGGATTTTATTTCTGCTATGCTGTCTGCGGATGAAAATGAAACATTTGCTTTTGCCATAACTGCAGATGGACGGGTGGTGGGAAGTATCGGTGTTTTCCGCCAGGGGAATATCCACAGGCAGACAGCCGAGCTAGTACAGCATTGCATTAATCTTCGAGTAATATGCACCTGCCTTTTGCGCCATCGCTTCGTTGTTGTCAGTCAACAATGCCACCGCATAGCCTCCTTCCTCCGCCTTGCGCTGACACAAAATTCAGTCACCTATTACTTCGAAATTAATACAATGCTGTACTAGGATATTATATTGCGGAAGGATACTGGGGAAAAGGGATTATGACAGAGGCTGTAAAACAGGTCTGTGGATATGTTTTTGAGAAAAGTGATATTCTCCGTATTTATGCAGAGCCATTTGCGTATAATATGGCATCCTGCCGTGTCCTGGAAAAAGCAGGTTTTCAGTATGAGGGGACGTTAAGAAATAATGCGGTAAAAAACGGGAAAGTGATCGATATGAAAATGTATTCTCTGTTGAAAGAGGAAATATAAATTCTGATCTTCCGGCCTGGAAGCGGTAAAGGAGATGGGCATATGAAAAAAATGTGTGAAGAAGCTGAAAAATAATGACAGAGCGATTTGGAAAAGATATGGTAATCGCGCTGGCGACAGCGGAAAAGGGAGTTCCTTATGTACGGTATGTAAATGCCTGTTATGAGAATGGAGCGTTTTATGTTATTACCTATGCGCTTTCAAATAAAATAAAACATTTAGAAAACAATCCTGTGATTGCAATAGCTGGTGAGTGGTTTACCGCACATGGCAGGGGGATAAATTTAGGTTATTTTGGAAAGGAAGAAAACCATAGGATTGCAAAGAGATTGAAAGAAGTGTTCTCTGAATGGATTGATAACGGGCATACTGATTTTGGGGATGAGAACACGGTTATTTTATGTGTGGAATTGACAGATGGGCTGCTGCTTTCACATGGGACAAGGTACGAGTTTTAGGCTTTCAATTTCCGGAGGGATTTTATATATGAAATTTCAAAGAATAGATGGCAAAAATAAAGATTTTATAGAAAACTGCAGGCTTCTTGATATGGATCTGGACAGACGTGTCGGGAAAAAGATAGAAAGAGACAAATACAACAAATATAACCAGTTGGATGAAATTAAGGAAGCAATCGTTGTGTATGAAGGGAACCGGGTAATTGGCGGTGGGGCTATCAGAAGATATGATGATGAAACGATAGAATTGAAGCGGGTGTTTGTACATACGGAATATCAGGGACAGGGCATAGGCAGTAGGCTTGTTTCCCTGTTGATGGAATGGGCCGTAGAACTGGGATATAAGAAAATGGTTCTGGAAACCGGGGAGTTATTGGCTGAATCCTGTGCCGTATATAAAAAGCTAGGTTTTCAGGTGATTCCGAATTATGGCCCGTATGAGGATATGCCGGAATCATTGTGTATGGCAAAGGATTTGAAAAGCTGGAGGCAGGCAGATGCAGGATAAAGATTTTGGTATGCGGCTAAAGCGGGCGGAATGTCCGGTGAAGGTGGCGGAGATTGTGGAGAAGACAATAAGGGCCGTCTATCCCCATTATTATCCTTCTGGGGCAGTACAGTTTTTTCTGGACCTGCATAACGAACGGAGGATAAGGGAAGCACTTGCCAGGGAAGATATTTATTTTGCGGTGGTGCAGGGGGAAATTGTGGGAACCGGGAGCATCCGGGGGAATGAGATCTGCAGGCTGTTTATCTTACCGGAACACCAGGCAAAGGGTTATGGGAACAGGCTGATGGATTTCCTGGAAGATATGGTTTTCAGAAAATATCAGGCAGTACATATTGATGCGTCTTTTCCGGCGGAAAGTATGTATTTGAAACGGGGATACCGGATAAAAACCTATGAGAAAATTGAGACAGGGGGCGGGGATTATCTCTGTTACCATACAATGGAAAAGGCGGCAGATGGAAAGGGATAAAGATTTTCAGGAGGGAACAGATGGATAAATGGTTTACGGTTGACAGGATAGACGAGGATACTTATATCATCAGCGAATACCGGCATTGGGAGGAAACACATTGTTATCTGCTGAATGGTTCCGGGCGGAGCCTGCTGATCGATACGGGGCTTGGGATCTGTAATATTTATGACGAGGTGGTGAAGCTGACAGACCAGCCAGTTACGGCTGTTGCCACGCATATCCATTGGGATCATATCGGAGGGCATAAATATTTTCCAGATTTCTATGCCCATGAGGAGGAACTGGGGTGGCTGTCGGGCGGATTTCCTTTGCCTATGGAAACGGTCAGGGGCATGGTAGTTGATCGTTGTGAACTGCCGGAAGGTTATGGCTGCTATGAGATGTTCCAGGGGAGGCCGTCCATGATTCTGCACGGCGGGGAAGAGATCGACATTGGCGGGAGGATGATAAAGGTGTTTCATACGCCGGGACATTCACCGGGGCATATGTGCTTTTGGGAACCGGAGCGAGGATATCTTTTTACAGGGGATCTGATCTACAAGGATACCTTGTTTGCGTATTATCCATCTACAGATCCGGGAGCTTATCTTTCCTCACTGGAAAAGATGGCGCTTCTTCCTGTGGAAAGGGTGTTTCCGGCGCACCATTCCCTGGATATCCAGCCGGAGATCATCGGTCGTATGAGGGATGCTTTCCAGGGATTGAAGGAGAGCGGGAAACTGCGTCATGGGAGCGGAACTTTTGATTACGGAGACTGGGCGGTCTGGCTATGATGGGGGTGTTTATGAGGGATGAAGGCAGGATGGAGACAGAAGATATTATTCTAGGAAAGGCAAAATATGAGGATTGGAGATCGATATACCGGAATGTGTGGTCAAGGCCGGAAACAGCAGAATATATGGTATGGAAAGTGACGGCTGATGAGGATGGGGCCAGGGAGAGGATACAGAGGACGATCGCGTGGCAGGAAACCCATGATGCGTGGCTGGTCTATGAGAGGGGCAGCGGGCAGGCCATTGGTTTTGCCGGAGTGGAGGAAACAGAGCCTCATATTTTTCATGAGACTGGTATTGCCCTGGGGCCAGAGTATGTGGGAAGGGGATATGGGAAACAGATATTGCGTTTATTGATGGAATACTGTATTTCTTTAGACGGGCAGGAATTTTATTATTCTACACGGGCAGGGAATCTTGCTTCGAGGGCACTGGCCTTATCCTGTGGATTGACTTATCAGTATTCGGAGCGGAGGACAGACCAGCGCAGTGGGAAAACTTATGAATTGGAGATTTATAAAAAGAATCTGGAAAGTATAGGGGTGGGATATGAAGTCGGATGAGATATTGAAGTATTGCCTGGAGAATCTGGAGGGCAGCGTCCTTGTGGAGAGTTGGGGAGAAAAGGGGATTTTTTATAATCCCGGACGTGTGCTGAAAAGGGGCGTGTACATATTGACGGTCAAGGAGAAGGACGGGGATAATGATAAAGGCTCAAGGCTTAACAGGCCGGGGGTTTACCGGGTGAACCTGGGTGTCCGTAAGGATACGTTTGTGAAGCTGTTCGGGGCTGTGCCAAAACGTCCGGGGGCAGGCGGGGTTGTGGAAATGGATTATGATTTTTCTGCGGCTGACTGTTTTTTGCCACATCCGGTCTATGCGTGGATGGGGTGGATGTGTGTGCTGAACCCATCGGAAGAGACTTTTGAAGATTTAAAGCCATACATCCGGGAAGCCTATGAATACGCAAAAGAGAAATTTGCCAAAAGAAAATGAAATGTGTGGGGAAACAAAAAGGGAGGAGCTGGGGTTTCACTTCCCACATCGATTCCGATAATCAAAGTTTTTTCAGTTATGGATGCAATTTTTGCGTTTTGTGTGTTACAATTCATTTTAGATACCTCTCTGTTTAATAAGATTTTTACAAACCTCCAAAGTCAGTAATCTTATTTTACTCTGAGGTATTTTTTTCTCAACCCTCTTTCTTGGAATTCCCAATATTTGAATTATACAGGAAGCTCCTTTGTATGATTAAAATATAATTTGAATACCTCTCCTTTCTGCAAGCTGTACTATAACTTTGCATTATTTTAGAAATAAAGTCAAGAATTTATTCCCGCGAGTAACGAGCCAAGCGGGCATGCTTGCATGCACATTTGGCGACTGCTGCGAGGATGCGAGAGATTAAGAAGGATTGCGCAGGCCGCGTATGTGGAAGGGAGGATGCCTTAATCTTGCGATCAGCAGAGGAGTACCGGGAGACTTCCCGGATTCGGGAGCATCTGGAGAGGAGAAGGGGATGGGAAAAGGGTGATGGGATCTTTGAGTGAGAGAGAAGGTGAAGACGATGGGTGAGGACAGGCTGGAAGCGGTCTGGAAATTCGGGGACGTTTATGAAAAGATTTTGGGTGAAACGCAGTGAGGATATGATATAATTAGGATGTATGCTTAGCTTTGCTGATGTGGATTAGAGATATGAATGAAATAATGATATGGGGAGGGTAAAGAAACATGAGAAAAATCAGTTTATTTATTGCGATGAGCCTTGACGGATATATTGCAGATAGCACGGGAAGCGTGGATTGGCTGCAGGAGCAGGGAGATGGGGAGGATATTGATACCTATTCGGAGTTTATAAGAGATGTTGATACTATTTTGATGGGATGGAATACTTATCATCAAATCGTTACCGAGCTTTCCCCGGATGAGTGGATATACCGTGATTTTATATCTTATGTTATTACACATAACGAGCGTACTTCCTCCGAAAAAATTCGTTTCGTTAACAGGGATCCTGTCGATTTGTTGAAATCTTTAAAAAAGGAAAATGGCAGGAACATTTGGATATGCGGAGGGGCTAACCTTGTTCGGCAGCTAGTAAATCAGGATTTTATTGACTGCTATCACATTACAGTTGTTCCTACGCTTTTAGGTTCCGGTGTTCGGCTCTTTGAAAATGCAAAACAAGAGATTAAGCTGAAATTACTTAATATACGTTCATATAACGGAATGACAGAGTTAAATTATGTGCGGAGATAATAAATAGTAGGGAGAAGAATATATGATCGTATTGATAACGGGCGCCTCGCACACGGGTAAAACGGCCCTTGCTCAAAAATTGCTTGAAAAATATAAATACCCATATCTATCAATAGACCATTTGAAAATGGGTTTGATCCGAAGCGGTTATACGAAGCTTACACCCGAAGACGATAACGAACTTACAGGGTATTTGTGGCCTATTATTCGTGAAATGATTAAAACCGCCGTAGAAAATAAGCAGAATCTCATAATTGAAGGGTGCTATATTCCTTTTGAATGGTCAAAGGGATTTGAAAAGGAATACCTTGAACATATAAAGTATTACTGCCTTGTAATGAGCAGAGATTATATAAAAAAACATTTTACAAGCATAAAAAGATATGCAAGCGTTATAGAAAAGCGTCTGGATGATGAAGGATGTACAATGGAAAGTGTTTTAGAAGATAATGCATTGTTTTTAGAACTTGCTCAGAAGTATGGCGTAAATTATGTGCTGATTGATGATAAGTACGAAATAGATATTGATTTGGAGAAGCCGTGATCAGTTCAATAATTAAATCGGCGAAGGCCGTTACATAAAATATGTATAGAAAGCGGAGGGTTAAATGATTACAGGTGAATTAAAAAATAAAATTGATAGTTTAAATTGAGCAGATTACATATCTGATGTTTATTCATGATTTGGATGATTCGGACAATACAAGAGCAAAAGAAAGTGCAATGCTTGGGCTTCCATATCAGAGTATTTTTTCAGACGAAGTGAAGATTGGAGAAAGAGCGATTGATGGTTCACAGCTTAAATGGTCTGTCTTTCATGATTTTCCTGCCGATAGAATGTATTCTGCAATACAGGAGTGGGTATTTCCATTTATAAAAACATTACACAGTGATAAGAATAGCGCTTATTCAAAATATATGGATGATGCAATTTTCAAATTACCCACACCGCTTGTTCTATCAAAGGTAGTAGATTCATTAGATGAAATATATAAGATGATGAATGAAATTCAGACTGCGGATGTACGAGGAGACGTGTATGAGTACCTTTTGTCAAAGATTGCACAATCCGGGCGTAATGGTCAGTTTAGAACCCCGAGGCACATTATTCATATGATGGTGGAAATGATGGAACCTTCCAGTGATGAGGTGATCTGTGATCCGGCTTGCGGAACGTCGGGATTCTTGGTTGCGGCAGGAGAATACTTGAAAGAAAAGAAGAAAGAAGAAATTTTCTTTGATAATCAGAAGAAAGATCATTATATGAATCACATGTTTCATGGATATGATATGGATAGAACTATGCTCCGTATTGGGGCAATGAACATGATGACTCATGGAATTGACAATCCATTTATTGAATATAGAGATAGCTTGTCTGATCAGAATCCAGATAAGGATAAGTATTCATTAGTACTTGCAAATCCGCCATTTAAGGGAAGTCTTGATGCGGAGTCCGTATCAGGGGATTTGCTTAAAGTTTGTAAGACAAAGAAGACAGAATTATTATTCCTGGCGCTGTTTCTTCGTATGCTAAAGATAGGCGGAAGATGTGCCTGTATCGTTCCCGACGGTGTATTGTTTGGCTCATCAAAGGCACATAAAGACATCAGAAGAGAACTTGTTGAGAATCAAAGATTAGAGGCGGTTATCTCCATGCCTTCCGGTGTGTTTAAACCATATGCAGGAGTATCAACAGCTATTCTTGTATTCACAAAAACGGAATATGGCGGAACGGATCGTGTGTGGTTTTATGATATGACGGCAGATGGTTTTAGCTTAGACGATAAGAGAACTCCGAGTGCAGAAAATGATATTTCGGATATTATTGAACGATTTAAGAATTTAGATAAAGAAGCAGAAAGAAAACGTACAGATAAATCCTTTATGGTGCCTAAGCAGGATATTGTTGACAATGGATATGATCTCAGCATTAATAAATACAAAGAGGTTGAATATGTAGCTGTTGAATATCCTCCGACGTCTGAAATTATGGATGAAATTCGTGAAATTGAGATGGAGATTGGTAAGGAAATGGATGAGTTGGAAAAGTTGTTGAATTTGTAAGGAAGGGTATACAAAGTTGATAAATTCGGATTTGTGGGGATGATTAAATGAAAGTGTTATTGGGAGATGTTTGTGAACGTGGTTCGTCGAACTTAAAACAGTCAGATGTTATTAGTTGTATAGGTGATTATCCTATTTATGGAGCAGCAGGCTATATAGGAAATGTTGATTTTTATCAACAAGATAAAGAGTATATTGCTGTTGTTAAAGATGGAGCAGGAATTGGGCGTGTTATGTTACTTCCAGAAAATTCTTCGGTCATAGGCACAATGCAATACTTGTTACCTAAAGAAAATGTGTTGCCCAAATATTTGTATTATGTTGTTCGGCATATGCATTTGGAAAAATATTATACAGGAGCAACGATTCCGCACATTTATTTTAAAGATTATAAAAATGAAGAATTTAATCTTTCATCTATGGAAGAGCAAAAAAGGATTGTTGCGATTCTTCAATTGATTGAGAATATAATTGATGCAAGAAAGCAACAGTTAATCAAATAATACTTTCCCAATCTGCCGGACTATAGAGTACTGACAGACTGGGATGAATTCTTTCTAGGGCGACCACGTGGGCGCTTTGGCTTCTGCTCATACTGATCTTTGGGCTTGGGTTTACGGCCA
>CAJTCH010000082.1 GCA_910574715.1 Lachnospiraceae bacterium
GGAGCCGTATACATCGAGAGGTGTACGTGCGGTTCCGGGGCGAGGGTTCGGAAACCTGCTGTCGTGAGGCAGTAAGGCGCCGGATTCTTAGCCTACAATATCGGGCAGATACCAAAGTTTGAAAAGCTCATTGCAACGATACGAAGCCGGGAAATATCTGCGTCAATCATCTTGCAGAGCCAGTCACAGCTAAAAGCAATCTACAAGGACAACGCCGATACCATAGTCGGCAACTGCGACACCACGCTTTTCTTGGGCGGCAAGGAAAAAACGACGCTCAAAGAAATATCGGAGATTTTAGGCAAGGAAACGATAGACAGCTTCAACACTTCCGAAACAAGGGGGCGGGAGCTTTCGCATGGGCTGAACTATCAGAAATTGGGAAAGCAGCTTATGACGGAAGATGAAATCGCAGTCATGGACGGAGGGAAATGTATCTTGCAGCTACGCGGGGTGCGCCCGTTCTTTTCGGACAAATTCGACATAACGAAGCACCCGAAATACAAGTACCTGTCCGACGCAGACCCGAAGAACGCCTTTGACATGGAAAAGCACCTTAAACGCCGCCCCGCCATTGTCAAGCCCGACGAGGTTTTTGACTATTACGAGATTGACGCGGCAGACTTACAGGAGGGCGCAGACCATGAGGAAACGTAGCGCAGAGGAAAAACAAAAGCAGCTTGAACGGTTTTTAATGAATGTTGCGGAAGCCGCCGACGCTGCATTATGGGAGTATTGGCGGGAAAAGGAAGCGGAACACCGCCGTTTTGCAACGGAGTATGTCACGCGCCGGGGGCTTATCCCGCAACAGTGACAGCATGGCAGACCGCCGGGGGACAGGGGAAGCTACACTTCCCCTACGCTGCCTGGCGGCAGCTACCCCTTTGTGAACTTGCGGGAAGCGAACACCTTGCTACGCAAGCTATTCACTTCCCGCAAGTCTGAAAAAAACGTCCGGCAGCACAGCAGGACACAGAAGGGAGCGATTGAAGCAATCACACCTATCCATACCGGCTACATGATACGCGCCCCCACTTTCCGGCGCAGTACACAGCGGCAGGAGCCGCACCCCTTACAACTGAATACCGCCGCGCCGCAGGACTTACGCAGCGCGGGGACAGCCGCCTTTACCAGAGGGCGGTTTTTTTATGCGGCGGCGACCATACGCTGACCGCCTTTTGTCCGCTTGCCGGACAGCCGCAGACGCGGCAGAAAGGATATATTTATGGCATTTTTCAATAGCGCAGTAGACGTTTTGCAGACCCTTGTTGTAGCACTTGGAGCCGGGCTTGGTATCTGGGGCGTAATCAATCTGATGGAGGGCTACGGCAATGACAATCCGGGCGCGAATGCTCATGTACGGTAAAGAAGCAAGCAACCGAAAACAAGAGATAGACCGCCAGCACCACACTATTCCGAACCAAAGAAGCCAAAGACCAAAAGACAAACATTATGGAAATGTGCATAACAGGCTATGGAATCATGGATAACTCTATTCACAGCACATGGAAAAGCTAAAGTGCAGCTTTCCCACGTCCTGCAAACAGAGTTACCCACAATTCCATGAGACAGCCAGTTATACACATTCCCACAAATCCAAACTTATATAAAATCCAAACTTTTCTGAAAACAGCTTGATAATTGGGGATTCTTGCCGAAAAAAGTTTGGATTTCGTTTCACAAAGTACAATACTCCAATTATGACAAAATGCGTAAAACATTGCTATTTAGCTCTGTTTCAATCAATTTATTCTCATTTCTGACAAGAGAAGTACAAAACAAAATCCAAACTTTTATATCAGAAAATACCTTGAATAAAGGATTTACAGAGGAAAGTTTGGATTTCTTCTAAGTTTGGATTTGTGGGAAAATCCAAAAGTTTAGATTTTCCCACAATGCCGATGACGACGGAATCCCTCTCATTCATTCATACTTGTTTCCAAACTGCAATAATGCTGATGTAATTCATATATTTTTTGCTGCATTAGTTTTATTAGCTCCAATGGTGCTAACACAGTGGCGTTGTTCCCAAATGGCAATATATAATCGGCAACCCATTCTAAAGCTGCATGATTTATTTCCATGTCGATTATCCCGCCGCCCGTTGGAAATGTTGTTAATCCGCTTGCAAGTAAACATTCACTTTCACAGCGTTTAACGCCTATATCCGTTAGTTGGATTTTCATATGGTAATCATTCCTAACATCTGTTTTTTCAAGATATTCTTGAATAGACGTAGGAATAGGGTATTTCCCTTTTGGATAGGGCTTTTCCTCTATGATTTCTTTAATACGGTCAACCCGGAATACTCTGATTTGATTTGCCGTTGTACAATAGGCGGGGCAATACCAAAGTCCATTCATAGCATATAAGCCGATAGGTATAATTGTGCGTGTACTTTCAGAATATGTTGACGAATACCGTATTGTTGCGGCATGACGGTTTATCACAACAAGGAACATTGATTTAAGTAATGGCGAATCGCAATGTCTGTCTGGAATCCAAAATACTACCTTGTTTTGAATCTGCGTAATACTGTTTTGTACATCTAATGGCAGACAATTCAAAAATTTTTTTAGGACGGATATGGTTTCCTGTTCAAACGGCAAGTCACGGTGATATTGCAAGGCTTGACAGGCAAAGAAAATAGCTTTTGCTTCGCTTTCTGAAAAAGCAATAGGCGGCAAAATGCGTTCTTTTAAGATATGATACCCACCCGCCGCCCCAACTTCGGAGTAAAGAGGGAAACCAGCTTGTTCCAATTCTTGCAAGTCACGTAGTATGGTTCTTTTTGATACGGAAAATTCATTTGCCAATTCGCCTACAGTAAAATCTTTTTTTGCATTTATTGTTATCATCATCTCGATAAGCCGTTCTGCTTTTGACATTTTTGAACTCCTTTCCGAATGGTGACAGCCCTTGTCACTATTCTATGATAAACTATCCATGTACCAAATGCAATATAGCATTAAAACGAAACCATGCACGCCCCATGTGGGAGAAAGGGGGAATCATTTATGGCTTGTACAGAAGCATACAAAGAACATATCATGTATACGTTCAACGGCTTTTGCAAGACCGTCATACGCTTTGCGGCTATCAACGCATGGCGTGACAGGAGCAGACGGCGACAAAAAGAAATATCCCTTGAATACCTCACAGAAGAAAAGTTTTACCCTTTAGGCACAACAGACGAATATTTTGAAGCACCCTATGAAGAATACTCCATTACGATGTGCGGTCAGACAGTTATCCTCACCAACGGAAAACTTGCCGCCGCCCTGTTAGCTCTGCCGGAGAAAAACCGGGAAATCATTTTCCTTTACTTTTTCAGGCATTACACACAGCGGGAAATCGGGGAAATGTACGGACGCTGCCGGAGTACGACCGGGTATCAAATCCATAGGACTTTACAACTCCTGCATAAAGAAATGGAGGTGCTTTCACATGGGGAATCCGAATCTTTTGCCTTATGAAACGATTGTCCGGGCGACCAGCGGAGAGCCGGAAGCCGTGGAAGAGGTTTTACGACATTACAGCAAGCGTATCCGTATGGCAGCCCTTGAAAATGGTCATATAGATACAGACACCGAGGATAGCATAAAACAGCGGCTTATCTCTGCTTTGTTCCGTTTTCGGTTTGACGGACAGGCTACATAATGGGAGGTGATATTTGTCGGGAAAATAGTCATGCTTACATTCAATGGCACAGAAGAAAAAGCGATTGAAAAAGCCATAGCTGGCCTTGCCCATATAATACCGCTGGAAGCCATGCCGCCGCCACACTTCCCCACACTGATTTTTCCAGGATTGGAAATCAGATTACACCAACGCCGGGTACTGAAAGGCGGGGCAGACATAAATCTCACCCGTTTAGAGTATGGCGCACTCTGTTGCCTTGCCACCAGTCCGGGGAGGGTATTTACAAAGGCGCAAATCTTTGAAACTGTATGGAGCATGGAAAGTGAAAGCTGCCAGTCAAGCGTTGCCAATGTAATTTGCAACTTGCGAAAAAAGATAGAGCCGGACAACCGCAAGCCTACCTACATAAAGACCGTTATAGGCGTGGGCTATAAGTTTGTTTCCAGAGAATGACAGACAGATTGCTATTGCCGGATAAATATAATATAATACCCTCAGTGAATCCTCATAGAATGTAAAGGAGAAAATCGTATGGAAAAATTGATGTATATGATGATGATTGAGAAAAGCAAGACCTATAATAAAATGACAAAACAGGTAGTTATGGAACACGTTGAGAACATAAGAAAGCTGGACGATGAGGGAAAGCTGGAAATCTGCGGTGTCTTTAAAGGCTATCCGGGAATGGCAGGTATGTATATCCTAAAAACAGAGAGCCGTGAAGAAGCAGAAGAAATTTGCAAAGCAGAGCCGCTGGTTATGGGAGGATATGCAACCTACAAATTGGTTGGTTTGCAGATTGCAAACCGGGAAAATAATTACTTGCTGTAATTGCGAAAAGGAACAACACTGGGGCAAATTAAATCCGGCTTATTTGTAAACTGAATAACCGCCGCTACATGGAACGGCACACCAAGACAGGAAATCAAGAAAAGGTTTCCTGTTTTTTTGCGCCCATTTTTGGCATTTTGAAAAATCGCCAGTATTATGCCGTGCAAAGGGGATAGAAAGAAATTTCCTCTCCCATTTGGCAAATACGCAAGCTGTCCGTGGAGGGCAGGCAAAGAGAAATTTCCGTAAATCTCCGCCTATTCCGGCTTGTGTGGTGTTGTAAGGAATAAGGGGAAATTTCCGCAAATCAACGTCCATTTTGCATTTTGCAGGTTTGTAGGTATCAGAGGGAGAAATGTTTCCGCAGCTTGCAACTACGATAACGGCAACTGTATCCTGCTGGATAACGGCGAGCCTTGCGTATGTGTGCAGAGTATCAGCTATTCTCTTTTATGCCGCTGGTTCATTGCCGCCGTGCTGCCGCTGGACGGGAAACTGGAAGCCGCCCTACTCCACCGGGCAGACAGGAAACGCTGTACCGAGTGCGGCGGGTATTTTCTCCCCAAGTCAAACCGTGGAAAATACTGCCCGGACTGCGCCGCAAGAGTGCGCCGCCGGAAAGAAGCCGAGCGTCAGCGGAAAAGATACCACCTTTCTACGCATTTAGGCTTTATTGACGAGCTTGCGGGATTTATAGGAGAGAGTGCCGCTTTTGCCCTGTACCATGTTCCCGATGTAGACCTCGTTGCGGACCATGTTTTTTACCGTCTGGTCAGCCCATTTGTGGTTGACCCTGCGGGGGTCGCTCTGGCCCTTGCGCTGGTAGTACAGCACACCGGGCGGCTGAATCCCTTCTTCATTGAGCGCCACCGCGATGGCGTGAAATCCCATGCCTGATGCCCGCATTTCAAAGATACGGCGCACAACCGGCGCGGTTTCCTCGTCAATCACCAGATGGTGCTTATCCAGCGGGTCGCGCCGGTAGCCATAGGCGGGGTAGGTCCCCATGAATTTTCCGTTTTCGGCACAGGCTCTCTTGACCGCCTTGACCTTCTTGCTGGTGTCCCGGCTGTAAAATTCATTAAATAAGTTCAAAAAGCACATGACATCGGTGCTTCCGTTGTCGCTCATGGTATCAATGCCGTTGTTCAGCGCGATGAACCGGCACCCAAGAGAGGGGAACAGGTAATCCGTATATTGCCCAAATTCGATGTAGTTGCGGCCAAAACGGGAAAGGTCCTTCACCAGAATCACATTGATCCGCTTTGCCTTTGCGTCCTCGATTAACCGCCTGCCGCCTGGGCGGTTGAAGTTCGTGCTGGAGTATCCATCGTCGATATAGACATCGACCTCATTCCAGCCGCGCTGCCTGACATAGTTTTGAAGCAGCAGCTTCTGGTTCTCAATGCTGACCGATTCCCCATCACGTTCATCGTCGTTACTTAACCGGCAGTAGATGCCCACGTTGTATGTTGTATCCATCATCTTTCTTTTACCTCCCGACCATCTCAGAATCCATACCTCGTGCGGCAAAATGGCTCCGCAGGTTTTACCCTGCATGAATATCTTACCGGAGAATCCACCGCCGCGCAATGATACGGCAGGCCGCGAGGCTTTCTGTTATTTGGAACCGCTGGCAGCTGGAATGTCTTCCGACATGGCGCGTCTGACTGCCAGCTGTTCCAGCGTCTTTCCCAGGTCCTTTTCTCCCGAAAAAAAGCTGGTGACGCGATAAATTGTTTTCCCGATCCGCACCTCTTTGTAGGAGCTTGTCGGGGTTGTCTGTTTGGTCATAAAGACGCACCTCCGTTCAAAAATTGTTTTTACTCTATGGTTAAAAAGCAGCCGTATCGAAAGATAAGGGCAGCGGTTGCCGCTGGATACCGTCCGGTACGGCTGCTGCAATTCTGTTTGGATGGTTCGTCATATTTGCCACGCCCCCTGACGACGGGGACATAACAGGCCGCTCCCGGCAGAGCTGTCATAACTCCGCAGCGCCGTTTTTCTCGCACGCCGCAGGGTTCCCCCCAAGTCTTTGGCGGGCCGTGAGGAAGTATCTTTAAGCCCCCGCACCATCATCGCGCCCGGAACGCCATCTCCGGGTTTAAGGCTGGACGTAGATCGCTCGGATTGCCTGTCTGTCATCACCTCCTGCAAGCAACCGTCCTGGCGGCGCGCCTTTTCCGCTTCGATACGGGTTATGTACCTGTTATGCCGTATATTCAGTTGTCAAGCTGCAATGAGGGGCAAGAGGACTTGTCCCTTCAATGTGTAGGCATTGGGAAAGGCGATTTGTTAAGCCTTTTTCAAAAAAATCTTGATTTTATTTATTCGCTGTGTGATTGCGCTCCGGGAACAGTTCCATAGCCTTGCGACATCGGCCTGCCGGTATCCGTCCACAATGAGCAGGGTCAGCAGTTCCAGATCGTCCTCCGGCAATTTGCAGAGCCGCCGGTACAGCAGTTCATCCTCCAGGGAGGACAGCCAGCCAAACCGCCGAGAATCCACATCGCTGGTGTCCCAGGTGCAGGACAGGGATTCAAATTTCCGAAACAGGCAGGACTGCTCGCTCTCATCCTCGCACTGTTCGCTGGGAAGGGCCTGTACGCGGTTCTGATAGGTCCGCTGGCTGCAAAACCAGGTCCAGTCATATTCCTTCATGGCCGCGATCTGCCTATCGTCCATACCGGCTGCGCGGTATTCCTGTTCCAGCCGGGTCCATTCTGCATCAAACTTCCTTTTTTCGTATCCATAGTGAAATCCCATAGTTTTCCTCCATTTCGATTCAGGCGTGGTTGACGGGTGAATCGAATGGAGGCGGGGACCGGCAGCGGTACACATCGGGAGGTTTCCCTAAAAATCGACAATAAGAAACGCCAGCTTCTCGCAATGAGAAACTGGCGCAACAAAAAACACCATGATTATGCTGATTTATATGGATTGATAATACTGATAGATAACTATAATATCCCGGAGGAGGGCCTATGCTTTTTTTAATTGATATATGTCATAGCTATTACAAATGAATATTGCAGACATGGCGGTATCCTCCTATACACCGCCCATGCTGATTGCTGAGGGTCATCTGGAGGTCTGCTTTTTAGCAAAAAGAAACGGCGGCCTTGATCTACTCAAAACCGCCGTATCCGTCAGTGATACAGGAAAGCGCAAGAAATCCTCTGCCCGTCAGCGGTTTTTTTCTTTTCCCCGCTGTGGAGGCAGATGTTTGGATATGTAGGCTCGTTTCATTCCACAAAGAACAGAACCCGCCGGGCCAGCTCCGGGATATTTACCGGGGCGGTTATATAGTCGTTCACGCCCTCATGCCGGTATTCATATTCCGTGGCAAGGTCGTTGTTCTCGGTGAGGATAAAGAACGGCAGAAGCCGGACAGGGGGATTCTTCATTTGGAACATCCCTGCCACCCGCCGCAGCGTATGAAACAGCTCCATTGCTGTGCCATCCGGCAGTTCCAGATCGCACAAGATCAGGTCTATTTCCTCATCCTCAAAAATCCGGCGCTCGGCCTCCCCAATCGAGGAAACCAGAATCAGGTCAAGGCCCTTTTGCAGCATAGCAGCCCGCAGCACTCCGGCGCTGGTATCTTCCGCATGGACAAAGAGCAGCTTATGAAAAGTTGAATCTGGTTCGCCGGATAACTGCCGGTAGGCGTATTCCACCAGCTTATCTTGCAGCAGCAGTCCTTTCATTTTGTCCATGCACAGCGTCGCGCCCCGGCGCATAGCCTCTTGTTCGTAGTCGTCCTTGTCATGGCAGGACGCCAGAATAAAAGGCAGCTCCTTATCTGCGGCCCGCACCTCGTTCAGAAAGTCCATGCCGGAACCATCCGGCAGATCGAGATTACAGCAGACCACCAGCGGCATTTCCTCTTGGATGGCGGCCCGCGCTTCTTTCAGTGTACAAGCCGTTTTCACCGGGTAGCCCCGGTGCTGTAAGTATTTTTGCAGACACCATGTATAGGTGTCGCTGTCGTCGATCAGCAGTATCTTTTTCATATGTCCTCACCCCCAATATTGATTTACCACAAGCATAAACTACAAATGTTACACAAATGTCCAAGGTGCCTTTGATTTCGACAGAAAAACAGGCTGAATTGTTACAAAGCTCGGACATTTCAAAAATTTTTTGAGAAATGGCGAAAAAAGCGGGGCAGCACACGCCGCCCCGCCGATCCCAAAAGGTTATTCCATTGTCTTAATGCGGTCTACAAGAGATTGCTTATGGCAATAGCGAATGGCTAAAGTCGAATATATCAATGCAATTACTACGAGGACTGCAAAAAATAGAAGCACTTGCAAGAATGGGAAAGTATAATGCAATTTTCCGAACACTCCAACTTGATTAAATATCTGGCATAGAATATAACCTGCTGCTGTGCCGAAAATAAATGTTATTGCCATTGTCCCAAACACATAATACAAACATTCCATTCTCAACATCTTATATAATTGCTTATTTGATAGACCAATAGATTGCAATACGCCAAATTCTTGTTGTCTGGATACAAGGTTCGTCATCAAGGTATTGCAAAGGTTGATAATACCGAAAATTGCAATAAAAACAATTAACCCGTAGATCGGAATCTGATACCCTGTCATGTGCATTTTTATGGAAGATAGTGCGTCATCAAAGCTATTAAATTGAATATCAGGATTGTCACCGATTGCATTTAAGACGACATTTTCTGCCGCAGGAAGTTGGTTCACATCTGCATTTATGACAAATTCAGTATTAAAATTCTTCTTCTCTTGATATATCTCGGATAGTATATTTTCCGGGACAAAGAAATATGTTCCGTTGTAGTCCGTATCGCTCATGTCAATAGTTCCGACGACAGATAATTCGATTTTCTTTCCAGAAGAAGATACTATTGTTACCACATCTCCTAAAGCAACACTATAATCTTCCCATGACTTTAGCATACCGGCTGTGTCGTCAATTAAGATACCATTTTTCTCGACAAGTTCTTGGTAGCTTATTTCCTCTGATAGTAGGTTATTCGATAAGCTGGAAAATTCATCGTCCGACAATCCTATAATTTCACGGAACGAGGACGGTTCTTTTTTATCTGGAAGTAAAATGTCTGCGGAACATCCCTTTATAGATTTAACATCTGTGATATATGGAGAATCTGTCAAAAGATTTATCATGCTATCGTCCAGCGGATTATCTTTCAAGGAATTGTCGCTATATTCATCGGAAAGTGTAATCAAAAATTCCTTATCACCAAATGACTGCCGGGCCATATCTTCTTCATCAATAGAAGCCAGAAATGTTGCTGCACTCATCAGTAAAATTCCTGAAAATCCCAATGATATTAAAGTCAAAATCACTTTTTTGTGGTTTCGCATAAAACCGATTTTAGCTAAATTTTCAGGAGTTAGTTTTCTCCTTAATTTTTTGGTGTTTAACTTTTCGTTTTCAGTTGTCGTTGATATGCGTACAGCTTCAATGGGAGAAATGCTTGCTGCAATTTTAATCGGCTTGCGAATTGATAGAACAACCGATAATTCAGTCAATATGGAGATAACAACGATAATTGCCAATGTATTAAGCCAATTCCAGCCTTTGGGTACAAGCACATATCCTATTAAGCAGCCAACTACAATCCCTAATGGAATTGAAGTGCGGGATAATTGCCAGCTTTCTCTTTTTACCATGCGTTTAATCTGTTTTTGGGTCATGCCAATTACCCTTAAACGGCCATATTCTTTGACTTTCCCAACGACTGAAATATAAAATAGGCTGTATATAACGGTGGAACAGGCAATCACAATTAGAATACTAATTGCCGCTACACCCAGCATATCTCGGCTTGAGTTATCAACACTATCAAAGTAAGACGAACTATAAGCGATCTGTTCTTCTCTGATTCCATAAGGGGTCAAACAAGATTTAATCAAATTTTTCAATTCGTCCTCTTTGAATGATCCGCTTCCCATTATCCGTAGTGTAGCATTATAAGGGATGTGATCTTGAAAATACGATTGCAGAAAAGAATCAGATACCAATACTTGATACCGCCTATTTGCACCATCGTCATGTAAAAGACCGCATACAGTGAAATTTGCATTTTTCCCATTTTGCAACGGTAATTCGATTTCTTGGTTCAATTCAACAGGGCGGCCAATATGTTTCAAATAGGCTTCCGAAACTGCAACTTCATTTTCCTTATCAGGTAAGTTCCCAACAAATTCTGTGGAATACAAATACAGATTATTGCTGTCCCGAAAATTAACATTCAATGTATAATCATCAACACGGAAACTATCAACTAAAGCCTCTGTTCCTACCATTTCAATGTTGGAATCTTGCCTTAAATCATTGATTGTTTCCAAATCCACATCAATAACTGCCGCTTGGTAGCGCCCCTGTAAGAATGTTTTCAATTCATGTGATTTTCCGAATGTATAGAGCGCAAGAACGGTCATAAGGCAGGCAGCAAAAGCAATCGTTACAATAATAAAGATGTTTCTTCGCTTATCTGCTTTAATGCTTCTGTTTGCCAGCTTCTTTGTAATGGCGCTGGTATCATTTTCAAAAGGCCATGTCATAGCTTGCCACCTCCTTATTCCACAATCTTGCCGTCCTCAATGCGGACAATCCGATCTGCAAGACGGGCTATGTCGTCATTGTGGGTAATCATCACAACAGTTTGCCGGAACTCCGCACTGGTGCGCTTGATAAGCCCCAGCACCTCGGCGCTGGTCTTGCTGTCAAGGTTGCCGGTCGGTTCGTCGGCCAGCACAATAGCCGGTTTGGTAATCAGGGCGCGGGCAATCGCCACACGCTGCTGCTGTCCGCCGGAAAGATTGTTCGGCATATTTTTCAGTTTATCTTCCAGTCCCAGCAGGTGAACGATCTCGTCCAAAAACTTCTGATCCACCGTGTCCCCGTCCAGCTCCACCGGCAGGACGATGTTCTCATACACATTCAGGATGGGAACAAGGTTATAATTCTGGAAGATAAAGCCGATGTTGCGGCGGCGGAAGATGGTGAGCTGTTCGTCGTTCTTCTTTGCCAGTTCTTCGCCCCGGACGATCACGGTTCCGCTGGTGGGAGTGTCTAACCCGCCCATCATGTGAAGCAGGGTGGACTTGCCGCTGCCGGAGGTTCCCACAACAGCCACAAACTCGCCGTCCTCCACGGAGAAGTTCACGCCGTCAAGGGCGCGGGTGATGTTCGGCTCTGTGCCGTAATACTTTTTCAGATCAATCGTCTGCAAAACGCTCATACTCAAAACTCCCTTCAAGGCTTTCTGCCTGTTGATAAGGTCATTGTAAAACCCAAATGTCCGCGAAATGTTACAGCGGCCAAAAAATTTCATTGAAAATCGGGGTGAAATGTTACAATGCTCGGACATTTCAAAAAAATTTACGGCGGGCAGCCGGAAATGGCCGTCCGCCGCGTTCTATTTTGTAGGCAGCATAATGGAAAATTCCGAACCCTTGCCCGGCTCCGAAAACACTTTGATATAGCCGCCCTGCCGCGTTACGATCTCGCGGGCCAGATACAGGCCAATGCCCACGCCCTGCTGTTCGTGTACTTCTTCCTCACGATAAAAGCGCCGGAAGATGGCGGCCTGATTGCTTTCGGAAATGCCCTTGCCGGTGTCGGTCACTTTGATCTCCACATACATTTCCCACAGCACCACAGACACCGTGATTTTCCCGCCTGCCGGGGTGTACTTCACTGCATTGTCCAGCAGGTTAAAGAGGGCTTCGGATGTCCACTTGCTGTCATGGGAAACGGTCAAATCCTCCGGGCAGTCCACGGACACGGCGATTTCCTTTTTCTCCGCTGCATACACGATCCCACTCATGGCCTGCGCCACGGTATCAAAGAGGCGGCCCGATTTCTTATCCAACTGGATCACGCCCGTTTCCAGCCGGGAGGTTTTCACAAGGGCCTGAAAGAGAAAGTCCAGTTTATCCGTCTGGCTGCGGATTCCCCGGATAAAGTCGGTGCGCTCTGCCTCGGTCATAGGCTTTTCCAGCAGGGTGTCCGTCGCCATTTTCAGATTGCTTACCGGCGTTTTCACCTGATGGGAAATATCCGATACAAGGGTCTGTAACTCCTGCCGTTCCTCGTCCACCCGGCGGCGGTTCTCCTGCATGATCTGGTAAAGCCTTGCCAGCCGGTGTCCGATTCTGGCAAGCTGGGTTTCGCTGTCCTCCGGGCGCTGGGGCGCTTCATTCCCGGCGATCATGTGGTCTAAAGTCTGGCACAGGTCAGCGGTAAACTGCGACAGCCGCTTTCCAAACGCCTGCGTCAGTACAAAAATCCCCACAAGGGCGCACAACAGCAGCGCCCCGCCCGTCAGCAGCACCGCAATCTGTTTTGTCACAAGAAACAGGGCTATGGTGATTCCGGACATGGAGAGGACAAGCCCCATTGCCACCCGGCCAAACAGCCGCTTTACCGAGAGGTTCTTAACCTTCATTTTGCCTCGCCTCCCGTCCATTGATAGCCCATGCCGTAAACGGTCTTGATGTAGGGCGCGCCGCCGTCGGATTCGATCTTGCTGCGAATCCGGCTGATGGAGGTTGTCAGGGTGTGTTCGTCCACAAACCTTTCGTCTATATCCCACAGCTTTTCCAAAAGCTGCCCACGGGTCAGCACTTGCCGGGGATTTTTACGGAACAGGTTCAGCATTTTATACTCCATCGGGGATAGGGTCAGGGACTTGCCGTTTAAGGAAGCCGTCTGCTCCGAGAAGTCCAGAAACAGCCGCCCGTCGTCGTAAATGTCCTTGGCCGGTTTGTGGTGTTCCAGCATGGCGAACATGGCTTTGATTTTTCGCTGCAAGGCCCCGATCACAAAGGGCTTTGTGATGTAGTCCACCGCGCCCACCTCATAGCCCCGTATCTGGTCGCGCTCCTGATCGTTGGCGGTCAGGAAAATTACAATGGTGTCCGGGTGCTGGGGCTTTATCAGTTTGCACAGCTCAAAACCATTCCCGTCCGGCAGGTTGATGTCCAGCAGCACTAAGTCAAATTCCCGCTGGCGTAGGACATCGGCTGCGGTCCTGGCATTTAGGGCAGAAGTCAAGCCGTACCCGTCTGCGGTCAGGTTATAGGCCAACATCTTATTCAAAAAACTGTCGTCCTCGACAATTAAAATCTGTTTCATATCCTCACTTCCTTTGCTTTTTGCAGATAGTATAACAGGCAAATGTCCGCGAAATGTTACAGCGGACGGATTTTTGAAAATCTATCAGCAAAATATGACTCTATTAAAAAGCAGCACCGAAGAAGATATTTTCATATTCTTCTCGGCGCTGTTTATAAATTATTTCAGTTTATCCTTATTATCTTCTTGTTTCTTTTTATCCCGATATTTCCGTATGAGTTTATTACGGATAGGAACACCAACACCGATCAAAAGCACAACTGCTAAAATTGTGAAATCCATACAATCACCTCACATTTCTTTCTTCTTCATAATCCTAATGGACAAGATGATGGAAACCGCATACATCACGACAATAGCAAAAACTGCAAGAAAAACGAGAAGTATCGGGAAAGATTCAACGACTGAAATAATTGAGTTTCCAATAGCTGGAATTTTAGAGAGAAGAAGTAAAGTCACCAAAAAACCGGCCACTGGGATATACATAAATACCCGTCCTTTGATTGAACCGTACTTGTAATATCCCGGAATCTGGAACACCGTATAGAGTGCAAATAAGAATATTCCTGCAATAGCGGCAGTCACAATGTCAAATACACCAACTGTTTCCCCCAGCACTTTCAAGACAAGCGGCTGTACAATCAAAGAAATAATCAGGGAAAGAAGCCCCATTGCAAGGACGAAAACATATCGTCCGATTACAAGCTCGCTTTTACGAACAGGTAAAATACCAAACAGACGATCCATGCTGTTTTTTTCTGTGATGGAAAAGGTATATCCCGTTGTCATGGCAATAAAGCACATAGCGAATGATACCCCCGTCAGCAAAGAACGGTTGATTGCAGCAAACACAATCGGCAGGAGCAGGGTAAAGCAAATTGTCTTAAAATATGGTTTTACCAATGCAATATCAAATTTTGTGGATTTCAAAATATTGATTATTCTAATGCTTGAGAGCCACTGTTTTAAAGTTTCGGAGCCACCGATTTTGTATATTTTAATGCTTGAGAGCCACCACAATATGTAGTAACACCACGGGCATAGTAAGGTTATCCTTAACCGCTTGATTACCCTACACCAGAATTGCTTTAGAACTGCAAGGGCTGCAATGCAGTGCATTTACCCTTGCAGTTCTAAAGCAATTCTGGAACAATATAATAAGCGGTATAAAATAGCACATACTATATCTAGTATTCTTAGATGACCCTCAAACATTAAATTACAAGTGGCTCCGAAGCTTTAAATTGGTGGCTCTCAAGCATTAGAATATTCACTTGACGGGAAACGCCGGGGAAAGCTCCGCAGACAGGAAATCGAAATCTATTACTCTTTTGTCGGCAAGGTAGAATTGCCCGACTAAAGCCCGACCCGTCCGGCAGTCAGCCGGACAGGGAACGGCAAAATTTTTTACACTTCTTTTACTTTTTTATCTCACATGAGCAAAAAGCCAGGGCATGAAGCACTTCATACCCAAATAGGTGTAGCAAAAATATGATTGGCAAAACAACAGGAAATACCGTCAACAGTCAAGATTTGATTGATAAAAGGCAATATCTCTGATAGAATAAACAAAACAGATACAGAAAACGGGCAGGAAAAATTAGCCGAACAATGGAGGGTTGCTATGCGGAAAGTCAGTTACTTACCTCTGTGGCATTTGCTCTTAGAGAGGGGAATGACTAAGAGCCAAATGCGTATTGAAGCAGGGCTTACCACAAATGTACTTGCCAACATGAACAAGGGGCAGCACATCTCTATGGACTCACTAATACGGATTTGTGATGCGCTGGATTGCAATTTGAATGATGTGGTGGAGCTGGTTAAGACAGAGGAATAATAAAATATGGTTACAGTAACAGGGAATTGCGGATAGATGCAGTTCCTTTTGTTTTGCAGTTATTTAGTCCTTATGTTGGACGGCGAATTGAGGGAGACATAAACGGCAAATTATTTTTCCAACCTTTTTCGCATTGACTGCGCAGTGCTGTCTACAAATGCATAATACCGCCGAAAATGCAGCACGCTGTTGGTATAGCTTTTCTTTCGAAATCGAAAGGCCATGAATCCCATTATGAGATCCATAGCCACATGATGTA
>CAJTCH010000083.1 GCA_910574715.1 Lachnospiraceae bacterium
AAATGAAGCCCTCACATTGAACCTACTATCTTGCTAAAGATAGATTACAAACAAGCCCGCGCGGAACGAATGGGTTCCGCTTACGAGCGCACCGCAAATTCATCAAGTAAGCACCTTACATGGACGGGAAGCCGCCCGCCGTATTCATCATCTGCTTTGTCGCACAAGAGGTTGAATAGCTGTGTGTAGAGAATACTCACGACAAAGTTAAAGGTGTCGTCGGTGTCGCTGATAATCACGAAAAGGGCGGTCTTTCTGTCGCCTATGGTGTCAAGCTCCATTTCGTCGGTTTCCATAAGCTCCCGCAGCTCCTTAATGTCGAATGGGGCTAACCTCGCGCCGCATGAGATAAGTATGCTTTTTGCGGTCTTTCCTGTTGCAACTTGTCAAGGACATATTCATCATTTTTCATCACTTTTTCTTGGCTTGCCTTGTTTTCCATGCTCTAAATCGTGGAGAATGACACGCTTTAGCTTGTCCTTTACGTTTTGGGTACTGGTATCAGAAAAATGTACCTCGACTAAGTAGGTTGTCTTATCAATCTTCTTTTGCAAACAGGGCGTTAATCGCCCTGTGATGTTGGTCTGAATATTGTCGCTCATGTTCCTCCTTTTGGACGCAAAAAAGGCACATGGTTTACAATTTACTATTCCATGTGCCTTTACGCTGTTATAAGATTGTTTAATTTCTTGCTATGCCATAACTGGTGTTGCTAACTCCTTGACTTCATCAACTGACAAGCCAGAATACAATGCTATTTTTTCTAATGGCAGTTCTCCGTCTTTAATCATACGGAGCGCATTATCTATTCTAACTTCTTTTGCTTTTTCATTCCTCATATCTTCCATAATTTTGCACATGATCGCCACTCCTTTCTCGTCTTGCTTGAAATATCTTGCTTTTTTAGCAAGTGCTTCATAGTTCATATCATCGGGATTAGTGCATGAAAAATCGTGCATTAGTTTGCCGATTTTATCATTGCCCCTGTATTTCCCATTAACATATATGATATGCGAACCGTCACCAAACAATTCATTTCCCTCATTGGTCTCCACATACCGCTGTATGTGATATACAGCTTGATTTTTGCCCATAACATCATTCTCTGTAATAAAAATAACATAACTGTCGGGAATATTTTCTGTGTCATCTCCAGACTTCAATATATGTGCATCTAACAGACTGCTGTTGTGCCTTGCTCTTTTTGCACCTGCTCCTGCGTCTGACCTTTGAATTTCTACGTCAAATTCTCTCTTGGTGCTATCAATTGCATGGACATCTAAAATAGCAGAACGCCCTTGTAAATTCTTCAACAGTTCTTGAGTACGAACCGACTTTATTATTATATCCTCCCGTCCTAAAACAATCCGAAGTATCAGTTCCACGCCCTCATAATTATCTGCAAGGCAGACAGTCATAAAATCATCATCTATATATCGGAGCGATTTCAGACGCTCTAAATCCTGTTGATGAGTATTCGCTGTTATGCTCAAAATATCACCTTCTTTCGCTGTTTTCATTATACATCAGACAATGCCTTTTGAAAATTAAATTTTCCATAAAGTTTCCTTAGCTTTCTATACGCTCTGACACTGTGTAATTATTTTGTTGTGATTGTAGTATGGTAATGGTTGGTAACAAGTTGGAACTTTACTACTGCTTTTTACTAAGTTTCTTTACGCATATCCAAATTACGATAGCAGTAATATTCCCATCTGCCGGGCAGTTCTGTTTTCAAAGCATCAAGTTCCGCATCAGAAAGGAGAACATTATGGAATCTCCCATAAGCGGCGGGGGCGGGCGTGTCTTTCTCTCCCTCTTTCTCTATCTCTTTATCTCTCTCTATCTCTAACTCTCTCTCTACGCTACAAACCTGTTTCAGATTGTTACCACCCGTTTCATCCGTGTTACATTGTAACAGCCTGTCATTTCCGGCAGCCTGTTTTTTCCTCTCCCTATGCTCCCTCACACGCATAGCTGAAGCCGTTTCAGAACCGATGATTGTCGGCACTTCCGTTAGCTGGTACTCGTCATCATCGCCAATCTCTATCAGCCCGTGCCGCTGTAAAAACGCAAGCGTCAGCTTCACATTCTCTGCGTCCTCGTCGAGCGCAAGGGCAATCTCCGAAGCGAAATTGTCCTCCACGCCCTCAAAGTAAAGTTTCCCCTCGTCCTTTAACGACAGCAGCATCATTTTCAGGTAGATAATCGTATGCGTATCGCCGCCCGCTATGGAGCGCAGCTTCTTGATACGCTTGTCCGAAAACCAATCCGCTTTCAGCTTCAGCCAGTAATACCTTTTTGCCATAAATGCCTCCTTAAACGCACAAAAAGGACAGCCCAGACTTTTCCCATAAGTCTGTGACTGCCCTTGCGCTGTGTTTGATGATAAATATTCAAAATCCCTTAAAACATTTTCTGCAAACAGTTGGGAAGAATTGCAGAATCATATGTGGGATTATGTATTCAGTTTTTGATATTTTTGTTCTAAATTTTCAGCTTGTCCGCACCGTATTTGTGAATGATGCGGAAAAGGATTTCTTTCTCTTTCCCCTCTGCTTTATCATATAAGCCGCATAAAGTTTTCTGTTCCGTCAGCGTGAGGGTGTTAGTATAAGGCTTGTAATTTTCTGTGATGAAAACCCCACCGCCCTCGCCCGGCTTTGTGTAGACAGGGTAATCAAAAGACAGTACGATAACGTCATTCATTATCGTGCGCCTTGAAACCTCCAGTTCCCATGCAAGCTCCCTCATTGTCGTGTGCCCTCTGGAGGATAAAATACTTATGATTTCCATTCTCCGGTGTGCAGTGTCCATGCCACGCCTCCCGTCATTTTCTATGTAAAACTTTCACAGTACGGTCCAAATTCATGTATGATTGACAAAACAATTCTCCTGTCCTCTGAACCACAGGTCACAGCAACTTTTTCCAAGCATTCCAACTGTTCCTGCGTGAGTGTGTTCTGGTGCTGCCCCACACCGTCCGCAAGGAGATAACCGCCGTCATATCCCTGTTTTGTGATAACGGGGAGTTCTTCGCCTATGATGTCAAAATCCCTGCGTATGGCTTTCCTGCCGACACCGTACATCTTCATCATTTCCGATGTGGTCAGCTTTTTCCCCGACATCAGCATACGCTCTATGTCACGCCGCCGCTGGAATGCGTTGTCCTTCATGTTTCACCTCCTTCCGCTGTTTGATTTCCTGTGACTATTATAGAAAAAGTAATGTTCCCCCTATGGCTACCTTCCTCAAAAAAGTTTGGTTATTTTTTCAAAAATGGTAAAAGTTATACCGACTTTTTTTGAATAAATCCCGTATTTATCAGCGTTGTCGAAAAAGTCGGTATAACGTCATAGCAAGCACTGCCTGTGTTCCCTCACAGGCTGAATTTTTCCAATTTTCCCAAAAGCGGAAACTTTAAAAAATTGCTTGTAGGGAGAAGTTTCCCCCTAACCCCCTCTGCGTTCAAAAATCACAAAATGTCCTGCCGGAATTTCTGATTTTTTCACTCATTTTTCTGCACGAATATCCCCCATAACGGGATAGAAGATAGTGTAAAATCCTTTCATAATCCCATTACAGAAAGGACAATAAAAATGGCAAACAGAGAACGCAAAAACGAGTTAAAAATATATCTAAGTGACGATGAGCAGTACATACTGGAACAGAAAGTAAAAGCCTCCGGCATGAAAAGCAAATCCGCTTTCCTGCGCCGCCAAATTTTGTATGGTTTTGTCTATGACATTGACTATTCCGAACTTCGGGAATACAATACCGCACTCGGAAAAATCGGCGGCAACCTGAACCAGATAGCAAAGCGCATGAACGCCACAGGAAACGTATATGCAGCTGATGTAAAGGAAGTCAAGGAGCTGATGAAAAAAGTGTGGGATACACAAAAGTCCATGCTCTCAAAACAGCCATGCATGAAACAGTAGACCAAAACAAAATGTCTGCTGAAACACAGGGCAGCAGCAACCGTATTTCTTATACAAATCCTTCAAAGCGAAACCGCATCAAAATCCAAAATCAGACAAATTTCGCGTCCATTAAAAAAGGTGTACCGCAGTGAAGTTTTAATCTTCCTTGCAGTACACCTTGATGTGTAAAGTTGTTCGTGATTCTTTTGTTTCCCTTATTCTATGGAGCGACATTTTCAATTTCCTCTTTCTCATTATTTACCTCCAGATTTAACCCATTTCATTTTAATTTTCCAAATAAAAACGGCAACTTTGTTTTCCAAAGCCACCGTAAAATCAAGGCACTAAAACATGGCTGCTGTACGACGGCTTTTTTTCTTTTGCCGTCGTGCGGCAGATTTAATAATTTTTCTATATGGACTATGCTGCGATATAATTAAGAAAATAACAGTAGTGTCATTGCTGAAATCCTCATTTTATCTCGGCTTTTCTGAAAACTAAGTGTGTTGCTGTCAGTGAAATAACAATTACCGCTGCTGCAAACACCGCCGACAATGCCAGTGTTCTGCTATCGCTCGTTTGTGCAAGGCTAAAACAGGTCAGCCGGAAAACACTCTCGCTGATGAAGTTTCTAAGGATATTGCAGGACACAAAGCTGAACACAACTGTTACAGCTATTCCCGATGTAACTTTTTTGAGGGCCAAGACAATAAACATAACGATACAGATGTTAGCACATTTCTGCAATATGACAACCAGCAGCCAAACAAAATCCGTTACAGAAAATATACTGGTGTCAAACCTGTACTTAACAGCAAATCCAATAACTGTTGCAAAAACATAGGTTAAATGAAGCAGCACTGCCATGATAATGGTAGTAATAGTTCTTGCAATAAATACTGAAAAACGGCTGTACCCTGCCTTTATCTCATTATGTATCGTTCGGTTTAGAAAATCATTTCCAGCAAACCAAGCTGCAACAAGTGAAATGATAAACATAAAAGATGTATCGCAAATCGAAAGAGAAAACACCGTTGCTGTATCAAGATTTTCCGGGAGTTTAAGAAGTCCAAGGAAAAATCCTGCTGCTGCAAGAACAATCGCCGCAAGATACATGATAATAAATCTTTTCGCTTTGTATTTTTCAATGATTAACTGATTATACATTGCTGTCACCTCCCGTAATTCTAAGGAAGTATTCTTCAAGACTTTGCCCCGTAACGGAAAGTTTTTTGTCCACGTTCTCTTTGTGTTTCCACCCAATTTTCAACATATCCGCAATCACAGCAGACATAGCGTATAACCGGGATTTTTTTCATCAATGTAAAGGTCGAAGTATAAATATTGTTCCCGCTGGCATGGCGGTTTTGGTTATCGGGAACACGGACAATATTTTGTGAGCTGCATTTAGGGCAGCGTTTTGTATTTTTCATGGTATTATATCCTCCTTACGACAAGTGATAAGCTTAAAACTTCAGCTATGACAATGCAGAGCAAAACCCATATACTTATAGACCACATACCGAAAAGCCCTGCAACCAAAAACATAATCAACGGTACAATATACTTTCGTGGGTGGTGCCATAAATCATTTTCCGCAGAATCTATGACCTTGCCCTGAACGGCTGGGGGTGTATGCGGATTGCCAAACAGCTTATGGAGGATAAAATCCCTTCCTTGCTTCCAGCCGCTCCCGTTCCTTCTCCATCTCCGACGGATATCTTCAATGGAAATTTCCAGTGTCCGCAAATAAGCAATTCCGCCCCATTCCAGTTCCGTTTTGACTGAAAAAAGAGCCGGATAAGCACAGACAAGCCTACATAATCGCTTTGGAAAACCACAACAGGATAACCGCCGTTACTAGCGAAGATACGAAACAGGAAATCGAGATAAAGGTTTCCTGTTTTTTACGCCCATTTTGCCTATCTTCGGCTTTACAGCGGAGAAAATACCGCCACAAAGCTGGCACAATCTCTGCCACGCAAGCCGGGTGAAAACAGCGAAAGTCAGCACAGCGGAATCCGTCAGTTACTAAGAGCAAGCCCGCCTTTTTGCGGCTTGCGCCGCTTGAAAAAATCCACCCACGAAAGGAGGTTCACAGCCATGAAAAAGTACAACACGCCCCACCGTCACCGAGTTATCAAGACACGCTTGACCGAGGAAGAATATGCAGAGTTTTCCGAGCGTGTCACCCTCTGCAAAATGAGCCAAGCCGAGTTTATCCGGCAAGCCCTAACCAAGTCAAGCATACGCCCGGTCATTACCGTTTCCCCGGTCAATGATGAACTGCTTTCTGCTGTTGGGAAACTCACAGCCGAATATGGAAAGATAGGCGGCAATCTCAACCAGATTGCCCGCTGTCTGAACGAGTACGGCGCACCTTATAACGGCCTCTCCCAAGAGGTACGAGCCGCCATATCCGGGCTTGCCGCTTTGAAGTTGAAGTCTTGCAGAAAGTAGGTGAAGCCGTTGGCAACATTCAAAAATATCAGCTCTAAAAATGCCGACTATGGGGCGGCTGAACAGTACCTAACCTTTGAGCATGACGAATTTACCATGAAGCCCACGCTTGATAAAAATGGGCGGCTTGTTCTCCGTGACGATTACCGCATTTCTTCTTTGAATTGCGGTGATGAAGATTTTGCAATCGCCTGTATGCGCTCCAATCTCAAATACGGCAAAAACCAGAAACGGGAGGACGTAAAGAGCCACCACTATATCATCAGCTTTGACCCCCGTGACGCACCCGACAACGGCTTGACAGTTGACCGGGCGCAACAGTTAGGCGAGCAGTTTTGCAGAGAACATTTCCCCGGACACCAAGTCCTTGTCTGCACCCACCCGGACGGGCATAACCAAAGCGGCAACATTCATGTGCATATCGTCATAAACAGCTTGCGGATTGCCGAAGTGCCGCTATTGCCCTACATGGAAAGACCAGCCGACACAAGGGAGGGCTGCAAGCACCGCTATACAGACGCAGCTATGGAATACTTCAAAGCGGAAGTCACTCCAACACCTATGACATCATCCCCCGTGAGGAATGGGAAGTCCTTGAGGGCTGCCATGAAGCCATCGTAAGCCCGGAGGACTGGGAGAAGGTGCAGGAACTGATTGACCGCCGCCCTCCCATCATGGAGGGGAACGCCTGCCCCTTCTACAACCTGTTCCACGGCATTATCTACTGCGCCACCTGCGGGAAGTCCATGCAGGTACGCTATGAGAAGGTAGGCAGAACCGGGAAGAACCGCTTTACCGGCGAGGAACGGGAGCCGATAGACAAGGCGTATTATATCTGCCAGACGTATAACCGGCTGGGGAAGAACTCCTGCACCAGCCATAAAGTGGAAGCAAGGGATTTATATAACCTTGTATTGAAGGATATTCAGGAACTTGCGGCAATGGCGTTGAAAGACGTGGAATCGTTCTACCAGCGGATTAGCAGCCGCATGGAGCGGCGGTATCTGGCGGACGCTTCGGAGATGGAGAAGGAGCGGGAACGGCTGGAAGCAAGGAACCGGGAGATTGACGATATGTTTTTGAACCTGTATACCGACAAGGCAAAGGGAATCCTGTCGGAGCAGCGGTTTGTGAAGCTGACGGCGGCAATGGAACGGGAACAGGAGGAAAACCAGAAGCAGCTAAAAGAATTGACCCTCTCCTTGCGCCGTTCCAATGAGCAGGAAAGCGATGTCCGCACCTTTATCCGTGAAATCCGGCAGTATGCCACGATACAGGAATTGGACGAGGGTATCTTAAACCGCCTTATCAGCCGGATTCTGGTGGGTGAGGTGAAAAAGGTTGACGGGGAGAAGTTTCAGTGGACTTTATTGAGGTATTGGCTAAGCTGGAGCCGCCCCTTGACAAGCGGTTTATTAAAATCATGGACGAACAGCTTGACGTAATCCCGTTTGAGTTCTCGGAAATGTTCATTGACGGTTTTAAGCTGGGGGCAAAGATGATGGCGGAAGTTTTCAGAAGCGAGTAGGAGGACGGGGACAGGAAAAAGGCAAACGCTTTGAGGGGAGCGGCTGCCTTTTTTGGGGCTTGCTGATAAGTTGGAATTTACAAATCAACCATCCATTGAAAAATACTTTAAATCTTGAAATTCGTCATCCATAAATTCAAAAGTAAATATATGTATATCATCAAATGATTGTTGTAAATAATTTACTTGCCCATTGTCATAGTTAATAACAGGCTTTCCCAGCTTCTCTTTGATTTCATCAGTGCTGAAATCTCCAAATGGAACCATCCATCTGTATAATCCACTAAAACACTATTTGCCTTATCCCATATATCAGAATTTTTTCCTGACATAATAGAATCCCAAAATACTTTATCTCCTTTTGGGTAAATACCGTTTGGCAAAGTATCCACTGCTGCATTAAGAGCGGCAGCACATTGAGATGCTCCAATTTCATCCAATGCTTGTACCGCTTCACGACCATAGACTGAAAAGCCTTCTTCAAAAAAATTGGGCAAAGCATCGGCTTGTGTTGCACTCTCCATTTCCAATACCAGAAAAAGCACTTTTTGCGTGTGGTTCAGGTTAGATAAATCAAAATCCCCATCCACTCTCTTTGTCACGAAAGACCACAATATTTGTTCTAATGTCCGGGAAAAATCATCATTTTCATCCATAGCAAACAAGGCATTCCAATCTAAGTTTTTAATAATATTCTGCATTTTTGCTTCTTTTTCTGCCCATCGCCTTTGCATATCTTTTTTTGACATTGGCATTTTAATCTTTCCTCTCATTAAATTACGATTATTTAGTTCTATAAACTGGAATTTATCTTTCTAACTTAACAAGATATTCGGTGGTACCTTCTTCATACTTTTTCTGACCTGTCAAATGAAAGCCATGCCTTTGGTAAAAAGAAATTGCTCTAATATTTTTTTCTAATGCCCATAAATTATTTGCATGGAGTTCTTTAATTGCAAATTCAATTAGTTCATTGCCAATTCCCTCACTTTGAAAAGACGTATCTACATATAATTTACAAATTTCTGTTCCGTCCATTTGAATAAAGCCCTTTATCAATCCATTATCAAATACATATATGTTTTTGATAATTTCATCTTTTTTGAAGTAATTATCTACTAATGAAACAACCTGCAACTCCCCAAAAGAAAAACTTTCATCTTTGAATATAGGGAAAAAATTTATCCTATTATTGAATACATATATTTCAGCTACTCTTGATAAATCATCTATTATTGCTTTTCTGATATACATCTTATATCTCCTTTACAAATCCCGATTTTCCAGTATGCCAAACTGGAATTGCTTTTATTGTAAATCATTTTTAGAAATTGCTATTGAAGGATAATGAGAAAGTTCCGTCAAATCAACATTTAGTGGCACACTATAAATCATGTAATAATTATTAGGATTGACGGCAATCAATTCATTCATTTTTTCTTCTGCTAAGTCCTTATTATTCGTAGCATACACAACTGATACAACACCTACTTTATCATTTTCCGTCCCCTGTATATTTCCGCATAATATTATTTTTAATGGGGCGTTCCCATTCAAGCCTTGCTTAATATAGTCCTTATATTCAATAGTTTGCCCTCCATCAATACCGATTTGTTGTTGCGTTCAGTTTAGCACATTTATAGAACATCTACAAGATTCCGTGTATGAAAAAGCAAAAAGAACGCTTTTGATATTGCAAAATATCTGAGCCGGAGATTGACCGTCCGACCGGACGACGTTTTTGAAAGCTGTGAACTCGAAGCGCCGCCCGCGTCTGATGCACCCGCCGATTGACTTTTCAACCGGCGGGCTTTTTTTGTCCCTATCCAACCAATCACAACAAATTTAAGGAGGAAAATGTATGGAATTTTTTACAAGCGCAATCGACACTTTGAAGGTACTAGTTATCGCGCTGGGCGCTGGCCTTGGCGTGTGGGGCGTTATCAACCTGCTGGAAGGTTACGGCAACGACAACCCTGGCGCGAATGCTCATGTACGGTAAAGAAGCAAGCGACCGAAAACAAGAGATAGACCGCCAGCACCACACTATTCCGAACCAAAGACCAAAAAACAAGCATTATGGAAATGTGCATAACAGGCTATGGAATAATGGATATCTCTATTCACAGCACATGGAAAAGCTAGCTTGTTTTATCTGCCTAATCGTATATGATTATATATATGACTGTTAAAAAAAACGAAAAAAATTATAATTGTTTGTAACAAATCGCACTTGAAAAGAACTAACAATATGAGGTGCTGATATGGATAAAGAAAAAATTGATGAAATATATCGTGAAAACGCCGCCATGATATATAAATATCTATGCGGCTTAACGCAGGACAGCGGACTTGCCGAAGAACTGACGCAAGAAACATTCTTTCAAGCAATTAAAGGAATTGATAAATTTAGGGGAGATTGTAAAATTTCCGTCTGGCTATGCGGTATTGCCAAAAAAATATGGTACAAAGAACTGAAAAAAAGAAGCAGGCACAAAACCGCCCCACTGGACGACACGATACCTTCCACAGAAAATGTTGAAAGTAAAAGCCTTGACAATTTAGAAAAAATTGAAATATTCCGCCTAATGCACAACCTTGATGATGTAACAAGAGAAGTCATGTATTTGCGATTAGCAGGAGAACTACAATTTTCTGAAATTGCGGCTATTTTGGGAAAAACGGAAAACTGGGCAAGGGTAACTTATTATCGGGGAAAACAGAAAATAATGAAAGGAATGAGAGAATGGAACTAAGGGAAAAAGAATTAGCTTGTGAGATTGTCAGAGATTTACTTCCTCTCTATATTGACGAAATGGTAAGTGATGTTTCTAAAAAAAGCATTGATAACCATTTAGAGCATTGTACAGAATGTAGTGAGATATATCACGATATGGCTTGTCATTTGGAAATGGAAACGCCGTCAACAGAAATTTCAGATGTAAAAAGATTTTTGAATAAAACAAAGAAAATGTATCTGTTATATGGCTTAGGTTGTCTTAGCTTTATTGCAATACTGATCTGTCTGATTGTGGATTTGGCGGTAAACAAAGGACTTACATGGTCTTTAATTGTCGGAAGTTCCTGCCTGTTTGCAGACGCTTTTATATATACTCTTTCAACCTGTAAAAAGAATAAAGGCTGTATTGCAATGGCAGTAATAAGCATTGGGGTGTTTGTCCTGCTTTCTGTCATACAGATTACCTGGTATTATCTGATTGGAACAGGGACATTTTGGCTTTTCCGTTATGGTGTGCCTATCCTGCTGTTATGGCTTTTTGTCCTTTGGCTTCCAGTGCTTGCAAGAACATTTCTAAAATGGAATATTTGGGATTGCATAGCATTGTTCCTATTTTTGGTAATCATAGGAAACTATGTCACAAAACTAATCACGGGAGATTATATGTGGGAAGACGCGCTCCATATGCAGGGATTTATAGGCAATGCCCTTGGAGAAGTAATTGGAATTATAATATTTGGAATGATAGGGAGGATTGAAAAATGGAGAAAATAATCAGTGTAAAAAATCTAAGAAAAGCATACAAAAAATCGAACCGGTTCGATTCGGAAACTGCCGTTCAGAATGTATGCTTTGAGCTTGCACCCGGAAATATCATGGGACTATTGGGGACAAACGGGGCGGGCAAAACTACGACATTAAAGATGATTACAAATTTGTGTTCCAAAGATAATGGGAAAATCATCATAGACAACGTATCATTAGACGAAAATCCCGGACTGGCATTGTCAAAGGTTGGGGCGGCACTTGACACCCCTAGTTTTTATCAAGAACTGACTGCAAGAGAAAATATAGAATGTTTTGCACATCTATATGAAAATATCCCAAACGGGCAGGTTATGGAATTGCTTGATTATGTCGGACTTAGTTCACAGGCTGAAAAGAAAGTGAAAAAGTTTTCTCTTGGAATGAAACAAAGACTGGCATTGGCAAGGGCTATGTTAGGACAGCCAAAACTGATTATTTTAGATGAACCGGCAAACGGATTAGACCCGCAGGGACAGATTAACCTATACCGTCTGATTTGCGATATGGCGAAAGAACGAAACACAACATTTATCGTTTCATCACACCAACTGCATGATATGGAAAAATTCTGTACCGATATTTTAATTTTGGATAAGGGAAAAAGTATCTTGCAGGGAAAAACGGAAAACATTTTATCCGAAACAACAAATATCGTGGACTGCATACTGGAAGAAACAAACGCTGCCCGGAGTGTCCTCTCCGGGTGTAACGGAATTAGTTTGGTTTCACAGAAAGGAAATCAGTTTACAATCAGACTTGAAAATATCTGTTTTGATGAATTTGTCAAAAACCTTGTAGCAAGCCATTTGCATATTCACTATCTTTCCATGCGGAAACACTCATTGCAGGATCTTTTTCTAAAACTGACAGGGGGAGCAGAGTCATGTATCCATTAACAAGATTATATGCAAGAAAACTATACAGACAAAAATTGATTTACATTTTTTTTGCCTGCTTTTTTGCAGCTTCTTTCTTTTACGCTTTTCTAATTTCAACACCGCAAATGGAAGAAATGCTGAATATCAATATTGGAATTGTCGGGAGAAAAAATTTCCCTGAATTTATGATGCGGTTTTATATCGGAACAGTAGGTATTCTTTTTAATGTATTTCTGCTGACGCTGTTTATTTGTGAAGAAGATAGGAACAAAATGCTTTACCAGCCTTTATTGCATGGAGAAAACCGCAGCAGAATGATACGTTCAAAAATCTATGTTGCTGTCAGTATGTCAATGATTTTTGTTTTGCTGGTGGCTTTTATCAATTACATAACAGCCTTTATGCGTTGGGGCTATGAAATCTTTGAACAGGCAGCCTTTATCAGAACCATAATAAAATATCTGTTATCGGGTATCTATATGTCGGTTATAACGCTTGGGATATTCACACTTTGTATCTGTACCCGAAACGCATGGAAAACAATATTTTTTGTGATTATTTATCTATTGATTGACCAGTTTATATACAGTTCCAATATTGCTTTATTACAAAAAATATGGGTTGGATATTACCTTAATCTTTGGACGTTTGCATATGAGTATCAGAAAATACCATTTAGCGAACTGCTTATAGGAATATCCATTATGATACTGTACGGAATTGCTTTTTTTCAAATATCCCTATACAGAACAAAAAAAATAGATTTTTGAGAGAGGTAAAAAATGATTATAAGATTATTAAATATACAATTTGCACGACTGAAAAGGCAAAAGATATTATACTTATTTTTTGTCGTAATGGCAGTGATTATCATTTCCAATGCGCTTCAAGAAGATAGTGGCACGGCGAATTTCGCCGCGGGATATTATGCAGGCGGTAAATTTCCAACAATGTGTATGCAGTCCTATATTGATATTGTCGGTACACTATTTCTTAGTTTTATCAGCGCAATATTGATTTGCGGAGAAAAGGCAAGCGGTATGTTCAGACAGCCTTTGTTGAATGGCGTTTCCAAAAAACAGCTTTTAATCGCAAAAACTGTCAGTATTTTCACAGTAGCGCTGATCTGTTTTTTGTTTGTGATAATCGTCAGCATTGTAACAGGTTTCTTTTTATGGGGCAGTCATATCTTCGATCATGCACAGGAATATTTGTTACAAATGTTGTTATTGGCTTTTCCGCAGATAACAATGGTTCTGTTTTTAGTGCTTTTATCCTTGTATATGTCGAATATATCCAGTATGATGTGCGCTTCTCTGATTATTTTATTAGTCAATAATTTATTCAGCCAGTTTTTTGGCAGTTACATATCGTTTATAGACTTTATGTATTATCTGTATGCTTTTTCCGGGTATAACGGAATGGAATTAACAGGCAAAATGATTGTATTAGGAATTGCTGTTAATGTCATAACAGGAATTATCCTTGTTTATGGAATTAGCAGACGCACGAATAGTATGATAATGTAAAAACACATTGCACTTTGAAAGTGGGCGATAATATTATGAAAATACTGTTGCTGACATTTGATGAACATGAAGAAAAAGCGATTGACAAAATCTTAGCAACAATCTCTGACTGCGTATCACTTGAAGCTGTTCAGACTATTCCAGTCCCTGCTTCGGCAATGTCTTTTCCGGGACTGGAAATAAGGCTGCACCAACGCCGGGTATTAAAAGACGGGGCAAACATATACCTCACACGTTTGGAATACGGCGCACTCTGCTATCTTACTGCCAGTCCGGGACGGGTATTCACAAAGGCACAAATCTTTGAATCCGTGTGGAGTATGGAAAGCGAAAGCTGCCAGTCAAGCGTGGCAAACGTGATCTACAATCTGCGGAAAAAAATAGAGCCGGACAGTCGCAAACCCACCTACATAAAAACCGTTTTAGGTATAGGCTATAAGTTTGCTTCCGGGGAATAATAACCGAATAACCGCCGCCCATCACAGCGGCATACCATGACAGGAAATCAAAAAAGGTTTCCTGTTTTTTTGCGCCAAAAACCGCGCTGATTTTTCAACTTTGTCGAAAAGTTTTATCAAAAAGTTTCCCAAAACTTTGCCATATTTGCATTTTTCTGCGTAGTAGGAGGAATCCGATATACCGATTGCTCTCTACATTCTAACAGCTTAAGCAACAAGATGGGTAATTCCTTACTGGCTGTAAGGGAGATTAACCATAAATATATTGTAGTAGGCGGAATTGTCATCCCCAATATCACAATCGCATTTACTATGCCGCTATAGTAAACTATCCAACTAAAAAAATATAATAAACAGCAGATAACTATGATGATAATAAAAGGGGATACGCATATTTTTCTGTTTTCTCTGTTTCTAAAAATACATAAAGCAACAATCATCAATACTTGACATACAGATGCTACTGTATCAATCGTTTCTGGGATTGATTTTGACTTTAATATATCGTTTGGCGCAGGAATAGCAAACCAAATAAAATTTGGTATCATAATAATTAGAAATAGCAGTAATCCCCAAATATCAAAACTCAACTTGTATTTTTTTAACATATAATTTCCTCACAAACTTGAAGTTACTCATCTTTTGGTCTGGGACCATTTGGCAGAGGTTTTCCATTTTTATCTCGGTTAATAGGAGTTGCTTTAAGATGAAATTGTATACAGCCATCAGCACATGGTATATCCATTTCATATTTTTCCTTTTCACCTCTATATGTAAAATCACCACCACATCGGATAACTTCACACCATGTGTATACTTTTATCATTGTTTTAGGACACATTCCAGCAGGACATTCATATGAAAAGACAAATTTATCTCCTTTTTCCAATCCAAGCCGACAGTGTCCTGCTTTTCCCTCTATTGCTGTTAATTCAAATTGCCAATCTTCAGTACACCATTTTTGCATACTAATAACCTCTAATGTTAATATAAATACCTGAATCCGTGAACTTCGTTTAAAGTAATACTTTGGCATGCTTCTAAAATTCAATATCTTGATATATATCGGCTAAGATATGGTGCTCACCGAATAGGTGGATAATTATTGCCTTTTT
>CAJTCH010000084.1 GCA_910574715.1 Lachnospiraceae bacterium
TTTTGACTTATATGTCAATACTTTTTTGAAAATTTAACAAAAATGTTTTCCGGGATATGGAGGAAAGCAAAAAAGAAGAACATGAAAAAAGAGCGGAAATTCGGGCTTAAAGAGTTTCCGAGACTGCTCTCAATTCTGATTGGAGGAAATAAGCATGGCATATAACCACGGACGGGAGGACAGGAAATGGCGTATCTGGAAAGAAGCGGAAGAAAAGATTTTGCGTGAGTGCGGCGTTGACGAAGCGGTCATTAAGCAAATCCGCACAGACGACAGGGCAGATTTTAATTCCAACAGGCGGTTTTACCGATGGGCGAGCGACTGCGGCGAATACCTTGAGGGCATGGCGGACAGGGAGAAGCAGGCAGAGGTAAAGTCTGTCTCTGATTTACTGGACGAGATTGAGAACGAAACTCTGTATCTTGCCTTAATCAAGGTGGACAGGCGCACGTTACAAATCGTCCTGCTGAAAATGCAGGGATATTCCACTAAGGAGATTGCCCCACTTGTGGGATTGACAACGGGAGCAATCTACGCAAGGTTAGACCATCTGCGGAAGAAGCTGCGGAGGATTTTAAGACTGCCGTAATTGGCGGCATTACATACTCTCACTTCTTTTCGTGGGAGTAAATCTATTTTAGGAGGTCAACGCCTATGTGCAACAAAACCAAAGACACCGCCCGAAAGGAGGAATCCCATGCAGAAGCTCCAGACGGTCAATGCCGACACGCTCCTCTATGAGCCGCTTGAAAAGCCGTCCTTTGTGGTAGACGGTCTGATACCCACGGGCTTAACCCTATTCTGCGGCTCACAGAAAATCGGCAAAAGCTGGCTCATGTTAAAGCTATGCCTCTGCGTGTCGCAGGGAATCCCCTTATGGGATATGCCGACACGGGAGGGTGACGTGCTTTACCTCTGCCTTGAAGATACGTTCTGCCGCATTCAAGACAGGCTGTTTCGTTTGACGGATGAAGCGAGCGGGCGGCTTCACTTTGCCGTGGCAAGCGATAAGCTGTCAGACGGTCTTATCGTGCAGTTGGAGGACTATTTGAAAGAATACCCCGACAGCAGGCTCATTGTCATTGACACCTTGCAGAAAATTCGTACCGCATCCAAAGACAACGCCTATGCAAGCGATTACGGGGACATCTCCCTTATCAAAGACTTTGCCGACAGGCACTCTCTGGCGGTCATTGTCGTACACCACATCCGAAAGCAGAACGACAGCGACGTGTTCAACAAAGTGTCTGGCACGACGGGATTGACGGGGAGTGCGGACGCAACCTTTGTCCTGGAACAGGAAAGCCGTGCGTCCAACGCCGCAAAGCTGTATGTGACGGGCAGGGACACGCCCTATCAGGAGTTTACGCTCCGTTTCCGTGATTGCAGTTGGGAGCTTGTGGAGCGTAAGGAGCAGGAACAGCTTGCGGAAGAAGCGATACCAGATATTCTTTTTCGGTTAGTGGATTTCATGCAGGGCAGGGAGGAATGGACTGGCACAGCCACCGAGTTACTGGACGCTCTGGGGGAAACAGGGACGGCGGCGAATGTTTTGACAAAGTGGATGAACGAGTACCGCCTTGATTTCCTGCTTGAAAACCATATCCGCTATGATTTCAGCCGCAGGAGCAGCGGGCGGATGATTTCCCTTGCTGTTATCAACGACATTTAGACTTAAGCAGAACCGGCGGCTCTGCCCACTGCGTGACGGTCATGACGATGATGACGGTGTTTTTGGGATACCCCCGCCGCTGTCATCCCTACGGGAGAACACCCCGTAAACGCAAAATGCAGGCGTAGGCATTACTCGCCCTTTTCGGCTCGTAATGCCACCCCTGCGGTCAGAAAAATCTTCTGATTTTTCCGACTGCGTTTACAGGGTGTAACACACTACACTTTGCCCTGCAAAGTCGTGTGCCAGACGTTCCCTCTGGACTCCCTTAAAGCAGGGCTTACGCCCTGCCCATCCTGCGCCTTGCGGCTTCGGATGGAAGAATGTGCGGTGACAGGCGGCGGCTCCCGTGGGGGCATCCCAAAAACACCGTCACCACCGTCACCAACCGTCACCCTCTGGAAGATTACCCGCCGAAAGAAAGGAGGAATCCTGCCATGCCTTATGCAATTCTGCGTTTCCAGAAACGCAAGGCAGGCGGCGTTGCGGCTTGTGAACGCCACAACGAGCGTAAGAAAGAAGCCTATAAAAGCAACCCAGACATTGACGTGGGACGCTCCAAAGATAACTACCATCTTGTGAAGCCGCCCCGTTACACCTACAAGAAAGAGATAAACCGAATGGTAGCTGAAGCAGGATGCAGGATGAGGAAAGACAGCGTGATGATGGTGGAAACGCTCATCACCGCTTCGCCCGAATTTATGAACCAGTTACCGCCCGAAGAACAAAAGGCGTATTTCCAGACGGCTCTTGACTTCATTTCGGAACGTGTGGGAAAGAAAAATATCCTCTCCGCAGTCGTCCACATGGACGAGAAAACGCCCCATATGCACCTATGCTTTGTGCCGCTTACGCCAGATAATAAGCTGTCAGCGAAGTCTATTTTAGGCAACCAGAAATCCCTATCCGAATGGCAGACCGCCTACCATGAGCGGATGTCCGCACGGTGGAGCGAATTGGAAAGAGGTCAGTCCTCAATGGAAACGAAGCGGAAACACATCCCCACATGGCTCTATAAATTGGGCGGCAGACTGGATAAACAGTATGAGGAAATCGTGTCTGCCCTCTCCGACATCAACGCCTTTAATGCAGGGAAAAAGCGTGACAAGGCTCTGGAACTAATTGCGGCATGGCTCCCAGACGTGGAGAAATTCTCTAAGGAAATCGGCAAACAGCAGGCGTATATCGACAGCTTGAAAGAGAGAATCGGGCAGGAATCCGATTATGCGGGGCGTATGCGTGATGAAAAGTATGAACAGGAATTAAAGGTACAAAAAGCCAACCAGAGGATATTTGAATTGCAGAAAACCAACGAGCAGATGGGGCGGCTGCTCTCCAAAATCCCGCCAGAAGTATTGGAAGAATTGCAGAAAACCAACAGGAATAGAGCGAAAGAAAGGTAGAAATGTGAATGAAGAAACAGGATTTTAAGGTATTAAAGACCGCAGATTTGTACCCGTTTCCCGACAACCCATTTCATGTGGTGGAGGATGAAATGCTGTCAGAGTTAGCGGAAAGCATCAAAGAGTTTGGAATCGTAACGCCGATAATCACACGCCCGAAAGAGGATGGGAACGGCTATGAAATCATTGCGGGACAGCGGCGTGTCCGTGCTTCGGAGCTTGCAGGGATAAACACAATCCCCGCTTTTGTCCTGCCCTTAGACCGTGACCGAGCCATCATCACCCTTGTGGACAGCAATCTCCAAAGAGAAAATATCCTGCCATCGGAGCGGGCGTTTGCCTACAAGATGAAATCCGAAGCCATGAAGCGGCAGGGCTTCCGCACGGATTTAACCTCGTCACAAGTTGGGACGAAGTTGCGGACGGACGATAAGGTGGCGCAGGGCTTCGGCGTTGGCAGGATGACCGTGCAGAGGTTTATCCGATTGACGGAACTGATACCGCCTATTTTACAAATGGTGGACGGGGGGAGAATCGCCCTCACGCCTGCGGTGGAGTTGTCCTATTTGAAGAAAGACGAGCAGGAAAACGTATTCGCCACGATGGAGAGCGAGGAAGCAACGCCCTCACTCTCACAGGCACAGCGGATGAAAAGCCTAAGCCAGAGCGGGCGGCTTGACATGGATATGATATTTTCCATTATGACCGTGGAAAAGGGAAACCAGAAAGAAACCTTGAAAATCAACACAAGCAAGCTGAAAAAATATTTTCCGAAGAACACAACGCCGAAGCAGATGGAGGACGCCATCATCAAACTGTTAGAGCGTGAATTGCAGAGGAAACGGGGCAGGGACAGCCGCTAATCTTCTTTTTTCGGGAGGTAAATACAGAAAGTTGAGGTAGAAAATGAAAGAAATCCAGTACGAGATTGTAAAGAAAATCGCCGTATTGTCCATGAGCGACAGCGGCTACACAAAGGAAATCAACTTGATTTCATGGAACGGGAACGAGCCGAAGTATGACATCCGCAGTTTTTCTCCCAACCATGAGAAGTGCGGAAAGGGAATCACGTTGACTGCCGATGAAGCGGCGGCTCTCCTTAAAGCATTGCAGGAAGAATTGAACAGCGGGGATTGATTGTGTCTGATTGGCAGGAGGGGACGTTTTCAGACGCTCCCCTGCCCTGTCTGGAAAGGAAGATTTGAATATGGGCGAGGATAAGACAACGAACAAAAAGAGAAAGCGTATCATGCCAAAAGCACAAGTGCAGGTAATTATCAGTCGGGAATATGTCGGCACACAGACCGTTGCCGAAGCGTTTATCCCGATTATCTCCGAAGATATACGGAGGGGGATTGCCAAAGATGACACCTTCGACAATGAGGATATATCCGCTTAGAATGTACGCAATGGAACATGAAATTAAGTAGAGCAAGGACGGAGGTTTAACAGTATGGCAGGGATAAGAACGGGGAATCAGATTTATGAAGTCGGCATTTACTGCCGCTTGTCAAAGGACGATGGCACGGAAAACGAGAGTGCGAGCATTGCCACGCAGAAATCCATCCTCACGGATTATGTGAAAAAGCAGGGCTGGCATTTGGCAAAAACGTATGTGGACGACGGTTACTCTGGTACGAATTTCCAAAGACCGAGCTTCCAGAACATGATTAAGGACATTGAAAACGGACGGATAAACTGCGTGATTACGAAAGATTTATCACGTTTAGGGAGGAACTACCTTGACTGCGGATTATATTTGGAGGTGTAAATTCTTTTGAGAACATTAAGATTATGAATTGTAATAAGCTGAAAAGGCAAAAGAACTAAAGAGATTTGCAAAAACTTGTTTGTTGTTTTAGCAAATCTCTTTAAAAAATATTTATAATGTTGAGATAAAATCTTTATCAATTGGTATTGCATTAGTCCATGCATTATGAAATTCGGTAACATAATGCGCTCCTAATTGTTCACCGATGTCAACTACATTAAAAGGAGCATTGGTTAAAGGTAAAGGTAGACCATTATTGTCAAAACAAATATGTGAAAATAGTACTACATTGTCTACGATGATTATTTCATCTACACGAATATTATTGTAAAGGCGACACAAATTATGAGGGTCTATGTTATTTGATGTGATTCTATTGTACGCAATCTTTATACAAAGTTTTAATTCTTCTAAAAAAACATCATTTTTTTGTGCTTTAGAGATGACATCTGCAGGTGCGTTTGGATTAAGGAAAAGACACTTAAAATCAAAATCATTAATAGTAATTTTGTCTTTAAGTTGCTCAAAAAACCATCTATTATCATTTGCATATATTTTTTTGTTTTTTCTTCCATATAACCATAATCTTTTAGAGGCTTTTCTAAGTAAAATACTATAAAGTTCTTGTTTTTCAAACCCGCTTGTATATTTTACAACATCGCCTACAATAGGATCTGGAAAAGAATTTGCAGCCAATTCTTTTAATACAGTTTTCTTATCTAATATTTCATCACTTCCAATCACATGTTCTTGTAAAACTTTTCGTATATTATCGTTCAATTCTTTCCAATAAAACCCAAAATGTTTTTCAAGAATGGTAACATCTTTAAATGCGTCAATAGTATTATTAACTTCTTGAACGAATTTATACATTTTTTCTCTACTAAATTCTACAAATTGGAATTGATATAATGGATTTCTATAAAGTTGCTCAGTTGAAATATTTTCAAATAGTATTGGCCAGATAACACAATTATCTTTTTCTTCACTAATTATACAATGTTCATGTGTAGATATGGCACCTGCTTCATACATAATCCAAGGAGCTTCATAATTTTCCTTTAAAATGCAAAATATTCCTTTGTCGCATTCTTTTAATGCTTGACTTATTGCAACTGTCGGTCTAGCACCAGTTTTTATATTTTCATCAGAAAGCCATGTTTCAATTTGGTCATGAAACAATCCTTCTAAAAATTCTTTAATGAAATAAGCTATTTTTTTGCTTTTAGGTTTTGCCCAACTAATAAAAATTTTCATGATATGTTATGTATCCTTTCTAAAATTAAATATAAAATGTTTTAATATATTCCAAATCTTGGCAAATACCTAAATAAATGAAGTATTGTTGCAATTATTATATGGACATGGCTTGTACAAAGTTATATATAAAAAGTGATTACATTTTGTTTTATATTAGTTCTTATGTACTTTTGTATCATAAAGTCTAGGTATCTGTTTTATGTTACATATCTTTTTATAGAATAAGTAAAAGTTGTTTGAAAATTGGTATTCTTAAGAGCTTGTCCTTTCAAAATAAGTCTTTATTTTAATAATAGACAAGTTTAAAATGTTATTATTTTACAAATTTATATTATAGCATTCTCACTTTTGATAGTCAAATATTATTTTGAATTTGCTGGAAAATGAAAATAATAGATTCTTTTTTATTGATTTTTCCTATAAAAGTGCTTGTCACTAACTGAAACAAACTTTAGTATCGGGGGCTTATATATTTTCAAAAAATCAGCATACCATGTCTAAAATCACGCTCCTTTAGCGGCTACTGGGTGAGAGGTCAAATCCTCCCGCCCTTTTTTTATTTCCACAAAACGATTCCATAGATTACCGCTCCTTGAAAACTTCAAAGCAGCCGCCAGAGGGATACCCGCTGCAGGGGACGGCAGGGCTACGATATGAGCCTGCCACCTGTTCAATCCGTGCATGACACAAACGGAGAGAACGCCGCTTTAGGAAAGCGTGGAACTGTATGGAATGGCTGCGTTACATACCCTTGTTTACTGGCAGGGGTAAATAAATCCAAGGAGGACAACGCCTATGTGCAACAAACAAAATCCAACACGGAGGGAGGGATACCATGCAGCAGTTACAGACGGTGGATGCTGACACGCTCCTTTATGAGCCGCTTGAAAAGCCGTCCTTTGTGGTGGACGGTCTTATCCCCACGGGCTTGTCACTGTTCTGCGGCTCACAGAAAATCGGCAAGAGCTGGCTCATGCTGAAGCTCTGCCTTTGTGTGTCGCAGGGAATCCCTTTATGGGATATGCGGACATTGGAGGGCGATGTGCTTTACCTGTGTCTGGAAGACACGTTCTGCCGCATACAGGACAGGCTGTTCCGTCTGACGGACGAAGCGAGTGGGCGGCTCCACTTTGCCGTGGCAAGCTACAAGCTGCCAGACGGTCTTATCATGCAGCTTGAAGATTACCTCAAAGCATATCCCCAAAGCAGGCTGATTGTCATTGACACGCTGCAAAAAATCCGTACCGCATCCAAAGACAACGCCTATGCAAACGATTATGGGGATATATCGCTGTTGAAAGATTTTGCCGACAGGCATTCCCTTTCGGTGGTGGTCGTACACCACATCCGCAAGCAGAATGACAGCGACGTGTTCAACAAGGTGTCTGGCACGACAGGCTTGACAGGGAGTGCGGACGCTACCTTTGTTCTGGAAAAGGAAAGCCGCGCATCCGATACGGCGAAGCTTTTTGTCACTGGCAGGGATACGCCCTATCAGGAGTTGACACTCTGTTTCCGTGATTGCAGCTGGGAGATGGTAAAACGGCAGACACAGGAGCAGCTTGCGGCGGCAGAGATTCCCCCTGTCCTTTTTCGGGTGGTGTCGTTCATGCAGGGCAGGCAGGGATGGTCTGGCACGGCTACGGAGCTTCTGGAGGTCATGGGGGAAAGCGGGGAGCTGTCCACGGTTATCACAAAATGGCTCAACGAGTACCGCTCCACATTCCTTTATGAGAATGGCATTCAGTATGACTATCAGAGGAAATATAACGGCAGGAAGATTATCCTTGCAAGATGCGGCGGGGAGCATGACAGCCATGACGGGTATGACGGCAGTTTTGGGATGCCCCCTCATGCTGACATGGGCAACGCCGCTGTTCTTCCATCCGAAGCGTAAAGCGGAGGATAAGCAGGGCGTAAGCCCTGCCATAAGGGAGTCCAGAGGGAACATCTGGCACACGGCTTTGCGAAGCAAAGTGTAGTGTGTTACACCCTGTAAACGCAGTCGGAAAAATCTTTTGATTTTTCTGACCGCAGGGCTGGGTTTACGAGCCGAAGAAAGGCATGGAAACCCAACGCCTGCATTTGCGTTTGCGGGGTGTTCTCCCGTAAGGGATGACAGCGGAGGGGCATCCCAAAATACCCGTCATACCTGTCATGGCTGTCATGCCGTCGGGAAATGCTGCTCTGCTAGACACTAAAAAATGAATAATAGATATTCTTCCATCGGAGCGTGCCTTTGCCTAAAGATGAAACTGGAAGTGATAAAGCGGCAGGGTTTCCACACGGATTTAACCTCGTCCCAACTTGGGACGAAGTTGCGGACAGACGATTTTGCAGATGGGGGGACAGGGGAAAACCGACCTCACGCCTGCGGTGGAACTGACCTTTTTGAAGAAAGGGGAACAGGGGTAACAGTTAATATTTTGTTTTCGGATGGTAAATGCGGCTTGGTCATTACAGTGAAAGGGAAGAAAAATCTCTTGCGCTATGAAAAAAAGAACTGGAAAATAAATGTTTTTATCTGGATTAAGGGAGTTTTCGGATTCCCTTTTTCTAAAATTTAGGGAGGATATGCCTATGGCAAAAACAGTTACACGCCCGAAAATAGAGGTTCAGCCTGTCTATCTGGGCGGCAGGGACATGAGGGAAGCCTTTATTTCCCTGCTTGTGAACGAGGTACGGAGGGGAAAATCTTCTCCCCGCACCTTTGAGATAATAAAAGATACAGAATACAATGGGGACAGAAAATGAAGAAAGGGGATGCATGGAATGGGTATTTTAAGAACTGCCTTGTACTGTAGGCTGTCAAAAGACGACATGGCGCAGGGGGACAGCGAGAGCATAAAAACGCAAAAAGCGATGCTGGCACAGTATGCAAGGGAGCATGGATTTTTAGTCGTTGAAACCTATGTGGATGACGGTTGGAGCGGTTTGAATTTCGACAGGCCAGATTTTAACCGTATGCTGGATGACATTGAAGCGGGGAAGATTGACGTGGTAATCACAAAGGACTTGTCACGTCTGGGGCGCGACCATTTAAAGGTCGGGCATTTCACGGAGATTTATTTCCCGATGAAAAACGTGAGGTACATCGCCGTCAATGACTGCGTGGACACCGCCAACAAAAACAATGACATTGCCGCACTGAAGAACGTGATGAATGAATTTTACAGCAGGGACAATTCACGGAAAATCCGTTCCTCCATTCGGGCGAGGGCGAAAGCGGGGCTTTACCGCTGCTCCTATGCGCCGTTCGGATACCGCAAATCATCCGACAACCACAATAAGCTGGTAGTCGATGGGGAAACATCATGGATTGTAAAACGGATTTTTGAGCTTGCAAATGCGGGCATGGGGGCGCACAAGATAGCGAGTATTTTCCGAGAGGAAAAAGTGCCCTGCCCCTCATGGTGGCAGCATACCCGTGGGGAGAAGCATTACCCTGAACGGTTCAAAAACCCCCAGAACCAGTATGAATGGTCGCACACCATCATACGAAACATGATAGGAAACCCCGTGTATCTCGGTCATTCCGTGATGTGCAAGACGGAAGCCATTTTTAAACTCGGTAAATATAAGAAGCTGCCAGAGGAAGAATGGATACGGACGGACAACACCCACGAGCCATTGGTTTCGCAGGAAATCTTTGACGGGGCGAACGCAAAAATCCTAAGCAGGAAGCGTGACACCACAAATAATTTTGTGTCGGTTTTTTCTGGGCTTGTGAAGTGCGGCACTTGCGGGAAAGCCCTTGCCCTGCGGTACTGGGGCAGGGACAGGCATCGTATCTATGTCTGCACCACATACGCCCACAATACAAAAGCCTGCACAGACCACCGCATTTACTACGAGGATTTATACAATGCCGTGCTTGCCGACGTCCAGTACCATGCCCGCCTTGCTTTTGAAGATAGGGAAAAAGCGGTGGCTCTGGCGGTGAAGATGAACGCTAGGGCGGATGGGAGCAGGGGGAAAAGCAGCGAAACGAAGCTGAAACAGGCGAGGAAACGCTATGATGAAGTGACGAGATTGTTTGACCGTCTGTATGAGGATTCCCTTTCGGGGCGTATCTCCAATGACAACTTTACCCGATTGATTGACAAGTACCAGACCGAGCAGGAGAAATTATTGGGGCAGATAGCAACGCTTGAGGATGCCTTGCAGGAAGTCAAAGACAGCCAGAGCAATGCGGTACAGTGGGCGGAGCTGATGGCGGGGTATGTGGGGATAACGGAACTGACCGCCGAGAACCTTAACCTCTTAGTGGAGCGGATTGAGGTGTCTGACCGAACGGAAACAGGGGATGGGATGCAGCAGACCGTCAAAATCTGTTACCGCTTCGGCGGTTACATAGGGGAGCGGACAGTTAAGACGAAAATGGTTCGCAAGCCCCATAAAAAGAGGGACTGCCCACGAAAAACAGCAATGGAAAAATAAACTATGACAGAGGAGGCACACACAATGGAGAAAACAATTTTTGAAAAAATTGGCGGCGAATTTGAACGGCAGAGAGATTACCTTATCCCCTGCCTTGCCTTATCACCCGAAAAAGAACAGCCGATTGGTTTATTCGGGCGGCGGCATCTGGACTATCTGAAGCAGTACCGAAAGGTTACATACACCAATCTTCTCACAAGCGGCAGACTGAATACATATCTTGCAGATATCGACAGACAGGCGCAGGAACGCTTTGAAAGGCTCATAGAGGGCATGAAACAGGCGCAGGGCATAACGGAACGCCTAAAGGAAGAAAATGCCTTAGAATGGGTACAATACTTAAATAACATAAGGGCATGTGCGAGGGAGGTTGTGAACGAAGAAATTATTTATACATAATAGGTTGGCGGCTGAAAATGCCGCCTTTCTAAATTTCTAACAGATAAATTTATATTTATATATTGACATGGAGCGCACACCATAGTTTATTTTTATTTGAGGAGGTGTCCATATGAATTATACAACACATGAGGTAGCACAAAAATTAGGAATTACGAAAGACACATTATTTTATTATGAAAAAGAAGGATTGCTACCCCAAATTGAACGGGATGGAATGAATAGGCGAATTTATTCTGAATCAGATATTGAATGGATATTTTTAATCCGTTGTTTACGGGATACAGATATGCCAATGTGCAAAATAAAACAATATATTTCTCTCCTTAAACATGGCGGGGAAAACTCTATATCAGAGCGAAAAAATATTTTAGTTGAGCATGAAACTTTTATTATAGGGAAAATAAAAGCATATCAAAATTTGTTGTTGCTAATAAAAAAGAAAATTGAATTTTATGATGAAGTTTTAAATGATAAAAATCCTGAATCTCAAAAATGTATGGATTATCTGATGGAATGGGAACATTTCAAAGAACTTCTCGGAGGGATTGCATATGAAAAATAATAAAACAGCTTTAATAACAGGCTGCACAAGCGGACTAGGAAAGGCTCTATCTGTCAAATTTGCACAGAAAGGATACAATTTGATTTTAGTGGCAAGAAATGAAGATAAATTGAAAGAGTTATCAAACTATCTGTCGCAGACTTTCCACATAAAATTAGTTTTCATTGTTTATGGATTAGAAAAGCCAGAAGCCGCTGAATATGTATTCCACAAAGTACAAGAATTGGATTTGAAAGTTGATGTGCTTGTTAATAATGCAGGTTTTAATGAGTTTGGTAATTTTATTAAAACAAGCAGGGAAAAAGAGCATGAGATGATGTATTTGCATATGTTTTTTGTGACAGATATGATGAAATTGTTTCTGCCATTAATGTTGGGTAACAAACAGGGACAGATTTTAAATGTAGGCTCAACAGGCTCTTACATATCATGTCCCTATGATGCTGTTTATGCAGCAACGAAATCATATATTTTGTCTGTATCAAAAGGAATTAATGCAGAACTCAAAGGCACTGGCGTAACAATTACAACTTTATGCCCAGGCTCTACAAAAACAGAATTTGCCGCTAAAGCAGGCATGGAAGATACTTTATTATTTAAGTTATTTGTTATGTCGCCAGAACGGGTTGCTGACATTGCTTATAAAGCTCTTATGAAAAGAAAAACGGCAGTCGTGGCAGGAATTTACAATAAAATTCTTGTTATATCATCTTATATCCTGCCTAACAGATTGGTTGATAATCTTAGCAAAATAATGTTAGGAAAACAACATCGAGCAGACTAAATGAAAAACAACATTTAGCGGACAGTTTGTTCTTGCATACTAAGGGTGTCATAATTGCCTGCTTTCCGTGGTGGTTTTCCATGAAAAAACATATATAATGTTATTTAAGAGGTGATATTATATGAATTTAGAAGAAAAATTGCAAATGCTGAGGAAAAAGAATGGTTATTCCCAAGAGCAACTGGCAGATAAGATTGGGATAGCAAGGCAAACTGTAAGTAAATGGGAAAACGGACAAGCAATTCCAGAATTGAATGGATTGATATTATTAAGCGAATTATATGGCGTAACCATTGACAGAATAGTGAAAGATGATGATGAGTGCAACATTTTATTATGTAAGGGTGCGGACATTGACATCAATAAAGCTGTTTCCTTTTTGGTTTCTGCAAAAAAGAATACTTATCCAATCAATGAAAATAAAGTGCAATCTTCCCGAATGAAATCCAGTGATTTTTGTTATGCGGAAAATGAGTATAAATATTATGATACATATTTAGGCGGCGAAAAATTTACTGGTGAAGAAGCGGTATGGTACTGTGATAACCCTATTTGGTGCATGAATTATTCTGGTCGGGTTATAGGGAGTAATTTTAACAACGGATTTTTGAAAGAAGTTTTATTGCAGGTTACAGAAAAATTCCCTTATCGGGGACCAAAGATATATACAAAAGGCGATTATCATTATCATTGTAAAGTAGATGGGGAGTTTATTTGGTTTCAAGGGTACGAAGATATTTTTTATTTGGATGAAAAAATTTATGAATGCTATTTTCATGGAGGTGTAATTCAATAGATGGACATTATAGAGCAAAAAATAAATACGAGAGATTATCTGACGAAATCAAATTTGCCAGCAAGTGATTATGTGATAAATCCGTATGTTGGCTGTACTCACGCTTGTAAATACTGCTATGCCAGATTTATGAAAAGATTTACAGGGCATAGAGAAGAATGGGGAAAATTTATAGACATTAAACAATGCGAAAAGCCTATTAACCTAAAGAGATTAAATGGAAAATCTGTTTTTATGTCGTCTGTAACAGATTGTTATAATTCTTATGAAGAGAAATACGGTATCACAAAAAAGATATTAGAACAGCTTGTAAATGCAGATTGCCAACTTACAATTTCAACAAAATCAACGCTTATTTTACAGGATATAGAATTATTGAAAAGGATGTCCAATCTCAAAGTAGCATTTTCAATCAACACTTTAGATGATGATTTTAGGGCAGATATGGATAAAGGCAGTTCCATAAAGGACAGGCTTCATGCGATAGAGAAATTACATAATGTGGGTATTCATACAGTTTTGTTTATGTCTCCTATTTTTCCATATATCACAGAATGGAAAGACATAATTGACAGCACAAAAGAGAATGTATGTGAATATTGGTTTGAAAATCTGAACCTTAGGGGGGAATATAAAAGCAGTATCCTTTCTTATATCAATACACATCATCCAGACTTAAAGGAAAAATATGAAACAATTTATTTAGAAAAAGATAGTACATATTGGAATATGTTAGCCGATTTGCTCAACACATATTGTGACAAACTGGGATTAAATTATGTCAATTACTTTTACCATGAAAAACTTGTTAAGGAGAAATTAAATAATCAATAGATAAAAAATGAGAAGGCAAATACGTCCATTGAATAAAAAAAACGATGTTCGATGGGCTGTATTGTTATACGTTAATTACCCTCTGACTTTGTTTTTGAAGTTTGGAGGGATTTTTTATGTCCTTTTTTCGGGCAGTGACCTATCTGCTCATGCAATGCAGATTTGACTTATACATAGCATATCGGGGAATGGCAGGAAGCCAGTTAAAAAAATCCCTGCTCATGCAACGCTACTTCTCACCATGAAACCAGAAGTAGAATCTCCGCTTAACAGAATATGTATCTCCTATAACCGTAGAGGTCACAGAACCTTTGCGGTTTTTCTTTTGTCGTTTTTTATCGGAATGTGCCGCAGTACTGTTTCTGCTGTTGGCTGTCGTTCGCCGCCCTCTCCATCTGGATTTTAACATTTCAAAAATTCAGATGGGAGGTACTTACGGTGAAGTATGCACCAAGAAAAGTATATATCAAAGAGAATAGCGTCTATGTGGAGCTGTCCTATCGGGATTTCTGCCGCCGCAGGCAAGCCGACCAGAGTTACATGGACAAGCTGTTTATCCCCGTGCAGGGCTGTCTGATTGAAGTCGTGCGAGAACAGTACGCAGATTTCTACAAGGAGAAAGAGCGGTGGCGTTATCTGCAAAAGCTGGACACGAACCACAAGCTGCTCTCATTGGAGGGATTTACGGACAGTGAGGGAAATGTGCTTGATTTCATTGTTGATGAAGCGGTGGACGTTGCGGAAGCCGTTGTCCATGCGGTGATGGTGGACAGGCTGAAAGCCGCCCTGCCCTTATTGTCGGGTAGTGAGCAGACATTGATAAACCAATGTTAACAACCTAACTCAAGCAACTACAACATATAGTGTTTCTTTTAATTGGCACGGGATTCCCTGTGCCTTTCTTTATTTATAACCACTAATACGATTAAAATATTGCACAAAATTCGCCCATAAAAACCAGCATATTTACTATTGACATAAGCTCCAAAAAATGCGGCGCAGCCCTTGTTTATATTACTTTTTTAAGGGGGCTGCATCGTATGAATTTAATTCAAATCTTAGTCGATATTATCTGTAACACATTACTTGATCCACATGTCCTTGAACGGGCCAGAAACAGAAAAGGGGCTTTTACACGCAATTGCGGGAAACTTCCCTATTGGACATTGATCAAACTGTTATTAAGAAATTCCAAGAAAACTATTTCTTCATCACTGGATGAATTCTTTACCGAATTGCGGCATATATCAGGAATTCCAATCTCTGATACTGTGAAATGTTCCCAACAGGCTTTCAGCAAGGCCCGTTCCGGCATTGATCACTCTATTTTCAAAGAATGCTTCTAACGTGTACTTGACTTCCTTTGCAGCAGGGATTCCCTGGATTTCCATTCACGTTTCATGGGTGTATGGGGACGGCAGATCATTGCTGTTGACGGCTCTAAAATACCTCTTCCTAACCGTAAGACTCTTCTTGATAAATACGGCAGCATAGGGAGAGGC
>CAJTCH010000085.1 GCA_910574715.1 Lachnospiraceae bacterium
AATTTTACAAAAATCTAAATGGATTAACAGGTGTAGCACGGTTAAAAATGGCCATTTTTTAGGGATTATTGCTTTTAATAACTAGTTTTTGAATGTATTATATAGTTTTGGGTGAGTTTGCGGGTCTATTCTATAGTCCGGTAAATTGGGAAAGTTTTAGTGTAATGAAGACTGTAGAGATACGGTCTTTTTTATGTGTCCGAAAAGGCTTATGACATTTAAACTGCTGCTGAAAATCCCCCTTGTCGCGGGAGAATAACCGACATAATGGAACACGCAGTTCCTAAAAAGAAAGGATGAAGAACATGAAATTGGAAGAACTGTTAAAGGATTCCCCAGATGTATTAAAAGCGGTTACGGATGCAATTGCGAAAGTCAATGAAGGTAAGTCTGACAAGTTAGAACATGTACGCTTTGCAGATTTGTCAGAAGGGGAATACGTGTCCAAGGCCAAATATACGGCGCTGGATGCAGAAAACCAGACGAACACAACTAAACTAACAGAGGCAAACAACCTGATCCAGCAGTTGCAGAAAGCTGCCAAGGGAGACGAAGCTCTTCAAGGTCAGGTTACCGCCTACCAGACAAAGGTCCAGGAATTGGAGACGGAGCTTGCGCAGACGAAGATTGACGCGGCAATAAAGGTTGGTTTGCTTGCGGAGAATGCTGTAGACGTGGATTACCTGACTTTCAAACTGAAGGAGAAGGGTGAGAAAATGGAGCTGGATGAGCAAGGAAACATCAAAGGATGGAGTGATAAAGTTGCGGCGTTAAAGACACAGCTTCCAACGCAGTTCCAGGATAAAGGCAAGGGCGGGTATGAAGGGTTCAGGCCTCTGGATAAGAACGATCAGCAGAATCAGGACAAGGGTATGACCAGGGCGGAACTTCTGAAGAAGCCTTATGCAGAGCAGGTCAAGTTCTTCAATGAGGATCCAGATGCTTATAATGAGATTATGAAAGGTTAAAAAGGTGAATGAAAATGGCAGTTACAAAAATATCAGACATTATTAATCCGGAAGTTATGGCGAATGTGATTGAGGCTAAGATCGAGGCACAGTGTAAAATTACTCCGTATGCACATGTGAACACGGATCTGCAGGGGGTTCCGGGTGATACGCTGACTGTGCCGAGTTGGAATTATATTGGTGACGCGGATGATTTTGATCCGGAAAATACCGATGGAAAAGAGATCGATACTACGAAGCTGACCGCATCCAGCACCAAATTTACGGTTAAGTGCGCGGGCAAGTCTGTCGCGATTCTGCAGACGGCGATCAACAGTGGTCTTGGAGACCCCGTAGGCCAGGCGAATCTGCAGCTTGCAAAATCTATCGTAAATAAGATCGACAATGATGTAATGGATGCAGCATACACGTGTAAGAATGTTCATGATCCGGCTGCAGTGATCGGGTATGGTGGCGTGGTGGATGCTGTTTCCAAGTTTGAAGATGAAGAAGATGGTGTTGATAAGGTGATGTTCATCCATCCCAACCAGGAAGCAACTCTCTTGAAAGATGAAGATTTCCTGTCGGCAGATAAGTTCACCAGCGGTGTTGCTGTCAATGGCGCCATCGGTAAGATCGCAGGATGCTGGGTGAAGAAGTCTCTGAAAGTAAAGATGAATGAAGAGAACGGGACTAAAGGAGAAGAAGGATATGTTGCAGCAGGTACTTATTACCTGAATCCGATCATCAAGACGGAGCCGGACTCGACTGAAACAGAATACTCGGAAGATGAACTTCCGGCGCTGACCATCTTCCTGAAAAAGGATACACAGGTCGATCATGAGTGGTTCCCGAAGAAGCAGCGCCATGATATTACTGCGGCAAAGTATTACGGTGTGGCGCTGACCAATGCCGCTAAAGTAGTGATTGCCAAGTTTTCTAAGGCGGCTGTTGTCTAAGGGGAGAGGCGGTGAACCTGATGATCGTATCAGTTAAAGAATTGCTTGCAATGCCTGAGTTTTCCGGAAAATCGGAAGCAACATTAAAAAGGAAACTGAATGCAGTTGAGCATTTGATCAGGTCATACACTAACAATAACTTTCAGAACCGCAGCATACGGATGGAGGGCAATTCCAAGGGGAATGTGATCAACGGGTACGCGCAATATTTTAAAGAAGGGGATACAGTCCAGATTTCACAGTCAGATGTGAATGACGGACTGTATTTGGTTACAGAAATTGCGGATAATTTTATCCGGCTCGATGCGGATCTGTTTGATGTTCCTAAAAATCTTGTGACGAAGGTAGAGTACCCGGCTGATGTGCAAGAAGGGGTGATCGAATTGATGATCTGGGAGGCAAAGAACCGGCAGAAGGTAGGCATCAAGTCGGAAACCCTGTCAAGGCACAGCGTGTCTTATTATGATCAGGATGCCAATAATCAGGTTATGGGGTATCCGGTGTCTTTACTTGGTTTTTTGAAACCTTATATGAAAGCGAGGTTTTGATGCATGAGTGTTGGCGGTAATTTGTGGGGATCTGTTCTGGTTAAGGGAGCCGGTTGTACGAACAGAATAAAAGAACATGTACCGGTCTGGCAGGAATGTATGAAGCTTTACGGGTGGCTGGATCTGTCTGCGGGAGATTCAGACAGATCCGCGTTCAGTGCAAAGATTCAGGAAAGCACACACATTTTCTTGTGTGACTATCAGCCTATGACAGCTAAGATTTTTGTCGGAGGACAAGAGACAGACGTTGATATAACCAGTGAAAATGCAAGGATGATGATTGACGGATTGGTTTATGATGTGTTGTTGATCGATAATCCCTTGAATATGAATGAGCATTATGAAATCTATTTAAAATTTATAGGTGGTCAGAATGGGAATTGAATTTACAGATAACAGTGCACAGGTAAAAGCCGTGTTGTCTGATGGAGTGAGAGCTTTTTTATACGAGAGCGGCGGTGAACTGCAATCTCAGACTATGAGAAATTCCCGGGTTGACACCGGCCAAACAAGAGGATCTTATCAGTATAAGGTTTCGGAGGGTGCAACCGAATCAGCAGTACACATTGGCAGCAACTTTCAAAATGCGATCTGGGAGGAGTACGGGACCGGCGAATATGCCCTGCATGGAACCGGCCGGAAAGGCGGATGGTTTTATAAAGATGCAAGGGGCAGAGGACATTTCACTAAAGGAAAGAGACCCAACAGACCGCTTTACAATGCGTTCAATAGCTTGCGTGAAAAATTGAAAAGGCGATTGGGGGAAATCGTAAAATCAAGACTGGGGGGATAGGATGGTTGAGCTGCTGCAGATGATCGGTGAGAAGTTGGAAGGGGCCGGAATCCCTTATGAATATGAGGAATGGACGCAGCCGGTATCTTATCCTTATTTTGTGGGCTCCTTTATGGAATCTGATTATCGATATGAGGATGGCTGTACGGCCGGTACATTTACATTAGACGGATGGTCGCGGGGGTCGAAGCTGGCCCTTTTGGAAGCAAGCGACAAGATAAAGACGATTTTCCAGGATCTTCAGGAGATACAGGGGAATCGTCTTTTCCATATTCGTTATGGAGGGTCGTTGCCGGTCCCTACCGGGGAAGATGATCTTTTTAAGGTTACGATTACATTGTTTACGAATGAATGGAAAGGAGAATGAAGATATGAGTTTAAAAACACACGGTATTACCAGTGAGACAATTAAGAAAATGATTCTCGGCGCTGGTGTGATTTATAAGAACCTAAAGTATGATGCAGAAACCAGTGAATGGAACGGGACTCCATTAGGGGCAACATCCGGGGGTATTAAGTTTCACTGGGAGGCACAGTGGCTTGATGTGGAGGTTGACGGCGCTACCGTGCTTGTCAAAGGTGTTTCCAAGCAGAAGGTAGGTGAATCAGCTTATATAGAGGGGAAAATGACAGAGGTTACAGACGATCTTCTTGTAACGGCCCTGCATCTGACCAAGGCAGAGTCAGAAGATGCCAATTACACGAAATACGTGTCTAAGATTAATATTACAGAAGATGAGGATTACCTTGAAAATATTGCATATGTCGGCACGCTTTCTAACGGTAAGAATATCATCATTATCCTGCCGAATGCGCTCTGTACGGAAGCGTTCGAGATTGAGACCAAGAATGCAGAGCAGACTACATTCAGCGTGAAGTTCGAATGTACTGCTGATTTGGAAAATAATACTTTGAATAAGCTGGATATTGAGCTTTATTATCCGACTGCGGTAGTTTAGAAGGGAGTGGACGCTACAATGCAAGCAAGAGTAGTAAAAGAATATATCGACAGAAATACACAGGAGTTTCATGCAGTCGGGGACGTAGTTTCCCTGACTGATGAACGCTTTTCAGAAATTACAAGAGCTGGACGGTATGTGGAAGAAGTGATGCGGGATGAAGCACCTGCCAAGAAAGCTGAAAATCCTGATAATAATTTGGATCAGAATCCGACAGATCAGGATTTAATAGGACAGAATGCAGATCTGGCAGATCATGATCCGGCAGGCGAAGCAGCGGACCCAGAAGACCAAGACCTGGTTGGGTCGCCCGGACCTAATAAAACGTCCAAAAATCCACGCAGAAAAAGGAAATAAGAAAGAGAGGATAAACTATCATGGCAGAGATAAAATTTAATTTGACAGTAGACAGTATGTTTGACTTTTGTGAGGTGCTTGAGGCAATTGGAATTGAATCTATTGCAGAGGAATTTGACAAAGAGGATCTGAAAGCATTTCAGAAAAAGGACGCCGGTTCTGTGGGAATGACAGTAATTATGAAGGTTACAAAATTCCTTATAAGGAAGCTTCCAAGCGTGAAGGATGAAATATATAAATTCCTGACAGGCTGTGCGGAATGGGAGGACGGAAGTCCGGTGACAGTAGAAAATATGAGGAAAATGAAAATCACACAATTTATAAAGATGATCCGTGACTTTTTCAAAGACGAGGGGGTGATGGATTTTTTCGGGGAAGCTGCCGAATTACTGGATACGGAGCAGCCAGATTCGAAGAACTCTGCAACAGGCGATACGGTGATCCCTATGGCTATCTAGGACGGGCAATCAAGCGGAAACGATTAGACGAATCGGTCAGCACTATCTTGAATCAACACGACGAAGATATGTGCTGGTCGCTTTATTGTGCTTCTGTTGCAAATTCGTTCTCTAATGTTGGCAGTTTTGAGGATTTCCTGAAAAGAAGTAAAACTCCAATAGAGCAGAATGAACAAGAACTGAGCAGTCGCCAGATTCAGGAACAGTTGGATAAGGCAGATAAATTATTAAACAGCTTTACGCCCTCAGTGAAAGGAGGGTAACGATCATGGATATATTCTCACTGGCTGGTAAAATAACGGTCAACTATACAGATGCGGTAAAGGGAATAGACGAGGTATCAACGAAGGCAGGAAATCTGGCAAGTTCTTTGGGGAAAACAATGCAGGATGCCGGACAAAAGATTTCTTCTGTCGGAAAGACGATAGCGCCGGTATCTGTAGCAATTGGCGGGGCGCTGGGCGCCAGTACAAAATCTGCGAGTGATTTTACCGATGGAATGGCTAAGATGTCCACATTGTTTGATACAACAAAGGTGAATGTAGGAACGTTATCCAAAGAATTCATCGGATTGTCAAATGAGACAGGAAAATCGGCTACGGAACTGGCTGAGGCAGGGTATCAGGCGTTATCTGCTTCCGTTCCGGTTGAAAAGCTGGGAGGATTTGTGAAAACGTCTGCAAATCTTGCAAAAGTTGGTTTTACAGACACAGCGACAGCTGTTGACGTTATGACTACTGCGATCAATGCCTATGGGATGGAGACGGAGGATGCAGATAAGATTGCCAATAATCTGGTCAGGACGCAGAATCTTGGTAAAACAACAGTAAATGAACTTGCGTCCAGTATGGGTAAGATCATCCCTACGGCATCCAGCATGAATGTAAATCTGGATAATCTGTGCACCGCTTATGTTTCATTGACAAAACAGGGTATCGCGACTGCTGAAGCTACGACTTATGCCAATTCTATGCTGAATGAGATGGGTGATTCTGGGACAACTGTCGGCGGTATTCTGAAAGATCAGACGGGAAAAAGTTTCCAAGAACTGATGGCCGATGGATATTCCCTTGGAGATGTCCTTGCAATCTTACAGAATTATGCAAATGAGACAGGGACGAACTTCAATGAGTTATGGGGAAGTTCAGAAGCAGGAAAGGCTGCGATTGCCCTGTTAAATGGCGGAGCGGACGAATTCAATAATACGTTGGCGGAGATGGGAGGCGCTGCCGATCTGGTTGGCGAGGGCCTTAAGAAGTTGGATACACCTTCGGCAAAAGTGAATAAGGCGTTGAATCAAGTTAAGAATAGTGGGATTGAACTCGGAAGTGCTTTCCTGACTGCGCTAGTTCCAACGATTACGACAGTGACCGGTATTGTGGAAAGGGCTACAACCTGGTTTAGCGGTTTAGATAATGGAACGAAAACAGTGATTGCGACAGTAATGGCTCTAGTAGCTGCATTGAGTCCGGTACTTATTGTAGGCGGGAAAGTAATCAACGGAATTGGAAGTATTATAACGGTTGTCCCGCAGATTGTGGGTGTGATATCAACCGTGATTGGATTTGTGACCGGCACAGTGATTCCAGGCATTGCCGCAGTGATATCTGCCATCGGTCTGGTACCGATAGCAATTGCGGGAATAATCACTGTTATTGTGTTGCTTTGGAATAAATGTGATTGGTTCAGGGAAGGCGTGATTGCCATATGGGAAGCAATCAAGTCGGCTGCCATTGCAGCGTGGAACGCTATAAAAGATTTTCTGATAAACCTATGGGATGAAATTGCGCAGCTTGGGAAAACAGTTTTTGAAGGACTTGCATCCTTTTTATCTTCCTGCTGGCAGGGGATCCAGACCATGTTTACCGCAGTTCTATCAGCAATATCCACGCTTTTTACGAATGTTTGGAATGGGATAAAAGCGGTAGTTACTACTGTAGGCACGGCGATCCAGTCGTTTCTGACTACAACATGGAATGCCATAAAGTCGATTATATCAACAGTCCTGAAAGCGATTCAGACAACATTTACAACTGTTTGGAATGCGATTAAGACAGTGATCACGACTGTCGTAAATGCAATTAAGAGCTTCATAACTACGGCGTGGAATGCAATTAAATCCACAATCACTACCGTACTGAATGCGATTAAGTCGGCAGTTACCAGCGTGTGGAATGGCATAAAAAGTATTGTTACCAGTATAATCAATTCTCTTAAGTCGTTTATAACGAGTGCATTCAATGCGATTAAAACGGTCATCACCAACGTATCGAATAGTATAAAAAATGTTGTCAGTACGGTGTGGAATGCTATTAAATTGACCATTAGCACGATATTGAATGGTATTAAAGCTGTCGTTTCCAATGTATGGAATACTATCAAAATTACAGTTTCTACTGTAACGAATGCGATCAAGACAGTGATATCTATATCCTGGAATGCGATCAAGACAGTGGTTACTACCGTAGTCGGAGCAATTCAGAATTTTATCACTGCAGCATGGAATACCATTAAATCAATAGTGACGACGGTAATGAGTACAATCCAGTCTGTGATCTCCAGTGCGTGGAACGGAGTAAAAGAAACCATCAGCAATGTAATTAGCGGAATTCAGTCTACGATATCCGGGGGCTTGGAGGGAGCGAAGAATATTGCTGCCAATGTACTGGGTGCGATTAAGGACAAGTTTAGCAGTATATTTGATGGCGCGACCAGTATTGTCAAAGGCGCGATTGATAAGATCAAGAGTTTTTTCAATTTCTCCTGGTCATTGCCGAAGATTAAGCTGCCGCATTTCTCGATCAGCGGCAAGTTCTCATTAAATCCGCCGAGTATACCGAAGTTTGGAGTTCAGTGGTACGCCAAGGCAATGAGGGACGGCATGATCATGAACCAGCCGACGATCTTCGGGTATAATGCAAAATCGAATCAGCTTCTTGCAGGCGGCGAAGCCGGGAGCGAAACGGTCGTCGGAACAGAAAGCCTGATGAATATGATCAAGAGTGCAGTTGCATCGGAGAACGGGGAATTGATCTCCGTTTTGAATCGAATCTTGGAAGCCATAACAGATCTTAATGACGGACTCGGTAAGAAATTCTATGAGGCATTGCTTAATATGAAATTTCAGATTAACGAACGTGAATTTGCACGTTTGGTAAAGGCGGTGTAAATATGCTCGAGAAGATCAGGTTTGTTAACCATATTCAGGAAGAAATGTCCTGGGGAGAGAGCGGTATATATGTAAACAGTAATGATTTACATGATTATTCTTGGGATTTTACGTCAGATAACAATAAAATATCATCATTCAATAAGGGGATTGTTACAAAAGCGATCCCCATTGTTATCTGCTGTGCTTCAGAGAGTGAAGGGCTTATGTTGAAAAACAGGCTGCTTGAAATCACTGAAAAAGATGTGCTTGCCCTGAAGCATGGACGGATCATGATAGGCGATTACTATTTAAAGTGCTATATTACAGGAAGTAAGAAAAGTAATTATTTGCTGAGCAAAAAATATATGGAAACCACATTGACGGTAGCGACTGATTATCCGAAATGGATTAAAGAAACGATTGCTTCTTTTCGGAAAAGCGGGAGTGTTATTGTAAAAGCGGAAGGAAAAGATGCAGCAGAGAAAAGAAACTTAGATTTCCAGGTAGATTTTCCATATGATTATATGTCAGAAATGAAGGGAAAGTCTCTGAATAATACGGGATTTACCGGAGTGAATTTTAGATTGATCATTTATGGCGCTGCCGTGAATCCGGTAATATACATTGGCGGACATTGTTATCAAGTAGACTGCCAGGTGGAAGAAAATGAGTATCTAACGATCGACAGTATTGCCAAGACAATTTTGCTTACTAAACAGGATGGAAGTGTTGAAAATCATTTTCACCAACGCAACAGAGAATCTTATATTTTTGAAAAGATTCCTGCAGGTGATAATGCAGTAACCTGGAATAAGACTTTTGGTTTTGATATCGTGTTGTTTGAAGAAAGAAGTGAGCCAAAATGGATTTGATCTATGCGACGGATGAAAAGATTGACATCGGAGTAATGCAGGATTTCACATTTGATCTTGCTTTTGGAAGTGATGAAAATGATTTCGAATTAACAACCAACATAAATAATCATGTATGTAAATCGGGATATTTTATATACATTGAAAACACAGAATACGGCGGGATCGTTGATAAGATTAAAATCCAAACGGAATCCGACATTTTAATTTATAAAGGCCGGACGTGGCATGGGATCCTGGCATCCAAGATTATCGAACCGGATCCGGGAGAGGACTATTTGATCTGCAATGGAGAGGCGAATGTGATTCTGGGAATGTTAATTGAAAGAATGAATCTATCAGAATTATTTAAGGCGGGCAGTGATGATTCTGAATTAATGATTAATAACTATAAGATGAACCGCTATATCGACGGGTATGAAGGCATCAGGAAGATGCTTTCTTCTGTTCATGCTAAACTTAAGATTAATTTCCGGGACGGTTTTGCAGTGTTGTCGGCAGAAGCATTGGTTGATTATTCTAAAGATGAAGAATTTGACAGTTCACAGATTCATTTTAATGTAGAGAAGAATTATAAGCCGGTGAATCACATGATTTGCCTGGGACAGGGAGAATTGAAAGAAAGAACGGTGATACATCTCTTCGCAGATAACCAAGGGAATATTTCATATGTCCAGTCTATCTTTGGTATGGATGAGAATACAGGAATATATGAGAATGTGAATGTTGAATCGATAGAAGAACTTGAAAAGGGTGGCAGAGATGCGCTTAAAGATTCATGGAATAGTGACAGCTTGGAAATTAATATTGAAAGCACTCAGAACTATGATATAGGGGACGTCATCGGGGCGAGAGAGCATATCACAAATATTTTCGTAGCAAGACCGATAGCAAAGAAAATAGTAATAATCAAAGGTGACATTGTCACCGCATCATATAAGGTAGGTAGATGATTATGGGTAATTTACATTTGGTTACGGGTTATGCCGGAGAAGAGCATATCACTTCTAACGATCAGGGATCCTTTAATGCTGCCCTCATGGGAACCGGGGAATTCGTTCTCGAGCGCGGGAGACAGTTTGCTGCACAAGTGATATCCAATAATAAAGTCAGGATCTTTGACGGGGATCTGCTGATGCAGGGCAGACATATCCGGTTAAAGGAAGAGACATATGTTGATCTGTTTTTTGAAAATGGAATGCAGGGTTATAAGAGGACAGATTTGATTGCGGTACGCTACGAAAAGGACTCCATAACGAATATAGAAAGTGCGAGCCTGGTGGTGATCAAAGGCGTTCCAACCGAAGATGTATATGTCAGCCCGGAAAAAGTAACGGGCGATATCATCAATGAACATGCGCTGCAGAATGATACGCTTCTGTATAAGGTGAATTTTGACGGCCTGGGAATCCAGGAGCCGGAAAGAGTCTTTTCCACGGTCCCAACGCTGGAGACCATGAAGAAAGATACAGTTGAGCAGATAAGGAGGGATGCCGAGAAAGCAATTCAGGATATGTCGTATTCGGTGGATGAATTGGTTCCATTGTTTGGGATTGAGAGCCCGACGCCTGAGACAAAAGGGCGGTTGAAGCAGTTCTTTGTCAATACTGAGAATGGTGAGTTGTTTGTCTGTACGGAAGAAGGCGAGATGTACACGTGGCTTAAGATAGGAGGAGGGCTGGGCGGAGTTCCGCTGCCGGATTGCAAGAACCTGGCTCTAAAAGAAAGTAAAGATAAATTAATTTTAACGTGGACAGACCCGGAGAATATCGTGTTTAACGGTGAAGCGATTGCAGAATGGGAAGGAACGAAGGTAGTAAGGAAAGAGGGTGTCAGTCCGATGAGTGTAGACGATGGAATTCTGGTTACGGATAGTAAGGTGAAGGATCAATATGCCGTTGAGGGGCTGCAGGATACGGATGTTGTGGCAGATATCCAGTATAATTATGCATTGTTCCCGTATACGGCGAAGAATGTTTATACTATGTCTGATCTGAATCGGATAAGCGGCAGTTTAATGAGTTATGATCCGGTGTTGGCTAATAATACGTGGGAGCAGATTTCTGATGCATCGGCTCTAGAGTTGGCTTCTGAATTATGGAATCTTGGTGATGAAAAAGACGGTTGTGCTATTATTGGTTTTAATCATGACGATTTGGCGGATGGGAGTGGGAAAGCGGGGATTACGTTTTCTTGTAATGATAATAGTAAGACAAAGTATGATAATTGGGATAGTAATTCTTCAGCTTCTTCTGATTATGGGACAAGTCATATTAGATGGACCTTAAGGGATCTTTCCGAAGGGAACGTTTCAGGCATAGAAAGTTTGAATGAAGAGTTAAGACGACAAATTAAATCTGTTGAGAAAGAATATATGAAAGCTTCATCTGGTATCATTACGCAACATGAGTGTAAATTGTTTTTGTTTTCAGCGATAGAACTGAGCGGTGGTACTTATCTTGCTGAAGGCAGAAAGTACGATGGTTCTGAGTACATAAATGCAGATGTTTGGGCTTGGACGAGGTCAAAGCCAAATGCTACTTCAGCGAGAGTTTATACTTTTAAAAATGGTAGTAGCCCTCTTCAAGACGGGATGCAGGCTCTTCGTCTTGTTAGATTTGGTTTTTGTATTTAAAAGCAGTTTCTATATGAGCAATATGATAGGGTAGAGTTAATGTGATTGTAAAATATAAATGGATGAAGGAGAAAAAGTGATGATAGAAATCAGGGCGAGACCGTAGAGCGGTCTTATTTTTATGGGAAATCATTAGAAAGAGAGTGAGGTATATGAAGAAAATGGAACATGCGACATATATTAAAACAGGTTTTACAGCGGTTTTTGCGTTTGTATCTTCTCTTTTGGGGGTGCTGGCGGTTCCAGTGATACTTATGGTGGCATGTAACATCATTGATTATGCGACCGGCCTTATGGCATCACCATACCGAAGCCAAGACATCAATTCCTATAAGAGCGTTCGCGGTATCATGAAGAAGGTGTGTATGTGGCTTCTGGTGATTGTCGGTGCGGTAATCGACCAGCTTATAGCATATGCTGGAAATGTAGTTGGATATACATTCCCGTTTACATTCCTTGTAGCTTGTATTGTAGCGATTTGGATCATTTGTAATGAGATTATCAGTATTCTGGAGAATATTAAGGATATGGGTGTGAGTATACCAGGATTTCTGGAGCCGCTGGTAAGGAATATCAAATCACAGGTAGAAGATAAGATTGCAATAGATGAAGATCAGGAGGACGTGTAACGGCGTCCTCTTTTTGCGCCGGCGCAAGAGCCCGGTAGGAAGGAGAAGAATATGAACATTCAGAAACCAAATTTACAATTTAGAAATTCGTTGTCAGTAAGGAAGAGTACCAGATGTATTGTTCTGCATCATGCGGATGCGGAGAAATTCAGTGTATATCAATGTCATGCATGCCATTTAAATAATGGGTGGGCCGGCATCGGATACCATTATTACATTACAAAGGATGGTACGATCTGGGAAGGCCGGCCGGATAACACTGTCGGCGCCCATGCATCTGGCGGAAATTCGGATTCTATAGGGATCTGTTTTGAGGGTGATTATGATGTGGAGCGGACGATGCCGGATGCCCAGAAGAAAGCAGGTAAGGAACTGGTCGCACATCTGAAAGCTAAGTATAGCATATCGTCCGTAAAGAAACACAAGGACATTACGCCGACTACCTGTCCGGGCAATTTCTTCCCGTTTGATGAGATTGCAGGTGTTAAGGCGAACGGTGTAATACATGTGACGGCGGTCAGTGATAAAGTACCAGTCCAGGCTCCTGGATCTATCGCAGAGCTTCAGGCAGAGTGTAATCGTCAGGGATTTAGTGCTCAGAAGGTCGATGATATTGCAGGGCCAGTCACATTGGCGGGATGCCCGATGATTAAAAAGGGTGCTTCTGGAAATATCACCAGATGGCTGCAGCGCAAATTGAATTCTCTTGGTTTTGATTGTGGAAATGTTGACGGCGATTTCGGAGCTAAGACCAAGGCCGCAGTTATGGCATACCAGAGGGCAAAGGGGCTTGTCCAGGATGGTATTGTTGGTCCGAAGACGTGGAGCAAGTTGCTCGGGTTGTCATAGTCAATACTATCACACTATCATAAAGCTATCATAAATTTATTATATGTATGACATGCGATATATTTTGTGATAGAATCCATTATAGCAATTTTATAGCACATATTTTAAAATCATACACAAATATTGGACATTTCAGTAATTTATTACTTGACTTTTAATCAAGTTGTCCCGGGTTCGAACTCCGGCACGCTCAGTAGGAGAAATCCTCGGAAACCTTGTATTTATAAGGTTTTCGGGGATTTTTAAGTACATATAAGTTTATTCGTATTTGTATGAATTTATTGGTTATTAATGTCTCATTTCTGTCCTAATGTCTCAATTTTGTCTCAGAAGTTTAATGCCTCATTCACGGCAGTCGCAGCATCTTCTTTTTCCAGAATGATATGGTTATACACTTTCAAGACTACCGCTTCAGTATCACCCATAAGCTGCTCTTCGTCATCGGATCCCAGTTGCACATAGTAAATAGATAGATGTGTCCGCCGGATTTGAGATTGGCTATATATGCGGCAACTGTGTACTAGGATCGGAACGGTTCTATAGCCATTATTTGTTTTTTGTTCTTTCTGCATGGGCTTTCCAGTTGTAAGATCATGAGCCTTATTGATGGATACTTCCTTTTTGGATAGGTTGAAGTTACTTCTTTCCATTTGCGTGCATACTGGAAGAAAGTGATATCCACATTTCGGATATTCTTATGATCGGGAACATTTGCTTTAAATTCGTTCACCATATCTTCCGGAGCCTTGCTGCTCTTCTTGGTTCTTAGATTCTTTCGGTTCTTCTGGCCAGTGACGGGATTATAAGTGCCGTCCCATACCTTCGTCGAGAAATAGCCGCCAGCTCCCCGCGTGTATTTGGCTTTTGCCATATGATCATCCCCCGAACCGTCTCAGGAAATGGGCGGTTTTATTTCTTTAGATTTGGAATAGGTTTTTATCGTCTATTTGTCTTAGATAATAAATCTGTAATGCGAATAATCAAGTCTGGATAGATGCAAACAGGGATTTCATCATCAAAACTATATTGATTAGAAAATTTCTCCTGCTCAAAATCGAAAACAGTGACAGTATTTTTCTGCGGGTTTATGATCCAGTATTCTCGTACACCTGCAGTACGGTATTTAAAAAGCTTAATTCCATAATCTCTTTGTGGATCAGAAGGTGAGGTTATTTCAATCACCCAGTCTGGAGAACCATTACAGCCTCGGTCATCTAATTTATTTTTGTCGCATATGACACTAATGTCTGGTTCGATATAATTGTGATCATCTTTATTTAAAAATACTGCGAATGGGGCAGCGTAAACCTCACATTCACCTTTTTTTCTTTGTATATAATTGGTGTTAGTCAAAAAATATGTTGGTCTTGCTGAGTGTCCAGATTTTGGGACACCCAAAGTAGTATCATATGATTATCTAATGAATTTTGAGGTGATAATCATATGAAAGATAAAATCAATACGCTGTTTGATTGCATTAAAAACCTATGTAACTCGGACTTGGAACGCATCATTAACTTTGTAATGGGGATCATTTCCGTTAATCAAAGCCTAGCTGACAGACCCCAATGCCCGTACTGTCAGAGTTCAAAAGTTATCAAGTATGGTCATGCAAATGGGAAACAGCGTTTCTATTGTCATGA
>CAJTCH010000086.1 GCA_910574715.1 Lachnospiraceae bacterium
TCGTAAAATATACCGAAGGTCTGTTAAAGTTACCCTTTTTTCTGAAAAACATATCAAAATCTTTTTAAAAAAGTTCTTGACATATCACCAGAATGCTAGTATTCGTACTGATTCAATAGAAAACTTTGTATATTATATAAAATATAGATTGTGGATGCAAGACATATTTTGACGAAAAAATATGAAAATATCGGGCATTTCCCGGCAGTTTTCCGGCATTTCCCGCGGGCAGTGTTGACTTAAGGGGCTATGTAGACCATAATAAACTGGAAAGAAAATGAAGGGAAGGAAGAACGGTGAGACAGCTATGAGAATTTTATTGGTTGAGGATGATATAGAGATCAGCAGGATGCTGAGAGATTATCTTAGCGTTGAGAATTATGAGGTGGTATGTGCAGGAGACGGGGAAGCGGCCAGGGTTCGATTTGACAGCGGCAGCTATGATATCGTCCTGTTGGATCTGATGCTGCCGAAAGTCGGCGGAATGGACGTTATGAAATACATCCGTCAGGCCAGTACCGTGCCGATCATCATCATATCCGCGAAGGATACGGACTCGGATAAGACTCTGGGATTAGGTCTTGGGGCGGATGATTATATTACAAAGCCCTTCTCTGTCACCGAGGTACTGGCAAGGATCAAGGCGAATATCCGGCGGAGCACAGAGTATGCCGGGACCCGTAAGGAGCCGGAACAGCTTGCGGCAGGTTCCCTGGTTATGGATCTGACCACACATACGGTCAGGAAAGCAGGGACCGGTATTGAGCTGACAGCCAAAGAATTTGACATACTAAAGCTCCTGCTTCAGAACCCGAAGAAAGTATATACCAAAGCGCAGATTTATTCCCTGATCTGGAACGATGCTTATATGGGGGATGAGAATGCAGTCAATGTACATATCAGCCGTCTTCGCAACAAGATCGAGGATAATCCAAGAGAACCTAGATATGTTATTACGGTGTGGGGGATCGGCTATAAGTTAGGAGACGTGCTATGAGGGCGGATACGGTCATATTCCTTTTGTCCCTGTGTATTGTTCTGCTAGTTATGATTGTGATCTACCAGAGGTTCTGCTTCCGGACGGGAATACAGGCGAAGCTTAAGGAGATCAGTAAGAAATTAGAATGTATATTAGATACCAACAGTGATGAAGAAATCATGGTTTTCACCGATGACCGGGTCCTGCAGGGATTGGCGGCGCAGATCAACAGGCTGTTAGAGAGCCGCCGGAAGGCGAAGGCAGATTACAGACGCTCCCAGATTGCTTCTAAGAAGATGCTGTCCAATGTCTCGCATGATATCAAGACGCCCATGACAGTCATACTGGGTTATCTTGAGATCATCCGGCTGAACGGAGATCCGGCACAGGAGATGCTGCTCAAGGTGGAAGCGAAGGCGCAGCGGGTTATGGAGCTGATCGGCCAATTCTTCACACTTGCCAAATTAGAAGCCGGAGATATGAATATGGAACTGTCCCGCGTTAATATCAACGAAGCCTGCCGTGAAAATATCCTGGACTTCTACGAGTTGCTTTCACAGAGAGAATTTACGGTGGATATTGACATTCCGGAGCAGACGATCTACGCCGGCGCCGACAGGGAAGCATTGCAGAGGATTATGTTCAACCTGATCTCCAATGCAGTCCGATACGGCGCTGACGGGAAGTATCTGGGGGTAAGCCTGAGAACCGACAGAACGAAGGTATATATTGATATTACAGACAGAGGACACGGGATCAGCCCTGAATATGCGGATACGGTGTTTGAACGGCTGTTCACAATGGAAGACTCGCGCAACAGCCAGATGCAGGGAAATGGCCTTGGGCTTACGATCGCCAAGAATCTTGCGATGCAGATGGGCGGGGATATTACACTGGAAAGCCAGCCGCATATCAGGACCGTATTTACCGTCATATTGAAAAAATATTCTATTAAGTTGTAAACGAAAGAAAATCGTAAGATTTATTCAAGAGTTTTGAAAATCTGTCTCCCTATAATGGTAAGTAGAAAGGAGGCAAGAATATGCCATACATTTTACAAACCAGCCAACTTACAAAGAAAATCAGAAATAAAGAACTTGTGTCGGATGTTGATATCCATATTTCCAAAGGTGAGATCTACGGATTCCTTGGCCCAAACGGCGCAGGGAAGACGACAGTAATGAAGATGATTACCAATCTATGGAAGCCTGACAGGGGGAGCATTGAGATCTTTGGCGAGATGCTTACGCCTCATTCCTATGAGATCTTAAAACGTATGGGCAGCATCATTGAATTCCCGGTCTTCTATGACCACATGACAGGGCGTGAGAATCTTACGCTTCATTGTGAGTATATGGGCTACTACAATGTGAGCAGTGTGAAGGATGCCCTGCAGATGTTGGGGCTTGACGCTGCCGCGGACCAACCTGTGAAAAGCTATTCGCTGGGAATGAAGGAACGGCTGGGAATTGCGCGGGCTGTGATATGCAAGCCAGAGATTCTTATCTTAGACGAACCCACCAACGGCCTTGACCCTGCCGGAATGAAGCAGATCCGGGAATTGCTTAAGACCCTGTGTTCGGAATACGGAATTACGATCATGATCTCAAGTCATATACTCTCGGAGATCGAGAGCATCGCAGACATGGTAGGTATCATTGACCATGGCCGGATGATGAGAGAAGTGCGGATGAGAGATATCGAAGAAATCAACCTGAACTATATGGAACTTGCTGTCTTAGATGAGAGGAAGGCCGCTTATGTGCTGACGGAGAAGTTAGGGATTGCGAACTTCAAGATCATCGACAGCGGCAGATTCCGCATATACGATCGGTCCGTTTCCAGCGGTCAGCTATCGAAGGCGCTCGCCTTGAACGATGTGGAGGTTGTAGCAATCGGTAAAAAAACAGAGACATTGGAAGATTATTTCCTGAAAATGACTGGGGAGGCGAAATAAATGATGCTGAAATTGATTAAACTTGAATGGAAGAAAAATAATATTGCGAAATATATCAGAAATGTTGTCATTCTGGCGGCGGTTCTCTGTCTGTTCTTATTTGCCCTCTGTTATCTGGGTATCGCCGATAGTCCAGACAGCGGTATTCCGGACGCTGCGCCGGGGAATGATATGATCTCGTCCTCGATCGAATTATTTACGAGTATGGCATTTCTGGTGTTCACCGGCATGATGCTCTCAGGCTTCATCGTCAGCTCTTATAATAACAAGACTATGAACCTGATGTTCCTGTATCCGATCAAACGGCATAAGATACTGGTTTCCCAGATGTTGGCCGTATGGATATTTAATTTCACAGCGCTGGTCGCTACAAAGCTTCTGATCTATGGATGCGTGCTGCTTGGATCGCAGTTCATGGTATCTTCCTTTCCGCTGGATTATAATATGGCAGAACCGGGGTTCTATGTTCAGCTTCTTGTCAGATCCATTGTTACCGTTACCATGGGCTTTATCGCACTGTTTATCGGCATGGCGATGAAATCGTCAAAGGCGACGATCGTCGCATCCTTCCTGCTGATCCTGCTTACGCAGGCCAATATGGGAGATCTGACCTTCAGAGACAACGCTGTGATTCCGGTTATATTGACGGTTGTCTCTCTGGTGTTTGCGTTCCTGTCCGTGCGGGAGGCGGAGACGAAGGATTTGAATTAATGCAATACTGTACTAGACCCCCTGCAGACCTGTGGGAATCGGAAGATTTCTATGGAAAAGCTGCTGCTTAGTTGTTATAATGTATAGGAATAGAATCTGAGGCAGAAAACAGCTTGAAAATGACGGAAGGAGTGTGTGAAGAGATGGAGATGAGGAAGAAGAAACTTCCGATAGGAATTGAAAATTTTGAAAAACTTCGTTCCGATAATTTTTACTATATTGATAAAACTGGGCTGATCAGGGAACTTCTTAACAACTGGGGAGAGGTAAATCTGTTTACCCGCCCCAGAAGATTTGGAAAAACGCTGAATATGAGTATGCTGGAACACTTTTTCTCGCTGAATGGGGATAAGCATATTTTTGACGGGCTGGATATTTCAAAGGAAACGGCGCTCCGTGAGGAGTATATGGGGAAATATCCGGTTATTTCCGTTTCCCTGAAAGGGATTGACGCAAGATCCTATGAGATCGCTTATCAAATGGCAGTCCAGATTATCATTGAAGCGGCGGCAAAGTTCTATTTCCTTTTAGAAAGTGGAAAGCTGAATGAGCATGATAAAGCAGCGTACAGAGATCTTTTGGATAAAAATATGAATGAAGGTATGTTTGGCAGCAGTTTAAGGAAGTTATCGGGGATGTTGGAAAAACATTATGGTACAAAAGTGATTGTGCTGATAGACGAATATGATGTCCCGCTGGCAAAAGCTCATGCGAACGGATACCACGACCAGATGATCTCTTTGATCCGAAGCTTGCTTGGTGAAGTATTGAAGACGAATAGCAGTCTGAAATTAGCGGTATTGACCGGGTGTCTCAGAATTTCAAAGGAGAGTATCTTTACCGGGCTTAACAACCTGAAGGTATTGACGATTGCGGATGAGCGTTTTGATGAATACTTCGGTTTTACTGACAAGGAAGTGAAAGGCCTTCTGGAGTATTATGATGTATTGGATCATTATGAGGCAGTAAAAAGATGGTATGACGGTTATCAGTTTGGGAATGTAGAAGTGTATTGCCCGTGGGATGTGCTGAACCATTGTGACAGGATCAGAAGCGAGCCTCATGTGCAGCCGGAAAATTATTGGCTCAATACCAGCAGCAATGACGCGGTGAAACGGTTCATTCAAGAATCGGCAAATATTACGACGAAACGGGAGATTGAGCGTCTGGTGGCAGGGGAAGTCATTACAAAGGAAATCCACCAGGAACTTACGTATGCGGAAGTTTATCAGTCCATTGACAATATCTGGAGCCTTCTTTTTACCACCGGGTATCTGACCCAGCGCGGGAAGGCTGAGGGGAGGCGGATGAAACTGGCGATTCCTAATCTGGCGATCCGGGATATTTTTGAGACGCAGATCATGGAATTCTTTAAGGAGAATGTCCGGGAAGACGGGGACATGCTGAACCGCTTCTGTGACGCTTTGCGGAATAAAGACGCGGAAAATGTAGAAAAGATATTTACGGAATATTTAAGGAAGACCATCAGTATCCGGGATACGGCCGCAAGAACAGAGATGAAAGAGAACTTCTATCATGGTGTTCTGCTTGGAATCTTAGGAGTGAAAACCCGGTGGGGGATTTCTTCCAATCGGGAGATGGGAGAGGGATATGCGGATATCCTTGCAGAACCGGATACCGGGGATATGGGGATCATCATAGAAGTAAAATATGCTCATGACGGAGATCTGGATGAGGCATGCAAGGCGGCATTAAGACAGATCGAATATACAAAGTATGAAGATGACCTTGAAGATTATGGGGTAGAGAATATCCTGAAATATGGAATTGCATGTTATAAAAAGCGCTGTAAGGTCATGCTGGCAGAAAAATAAAAGATGATAAAGGTGCGTTTCATAATGTAAATGGGGGAAATATTATATTCTTGCGGAATGAAAGTGCGGATTTAGAATTTTTCACAGTCAAAAATGAGTTTTTAAGGACAATAGGATGAAAAAAATTAATTTATGGTATTTTTATAAGTGTAAGGTGGATGGAATCGACGGGTTCTGATGGATAATTAGTTTGTACAGGGGGAATCTGTAATGGGTATTAAGGCTAGATTGGATAATTCTATATGCAAGTATTGTCGGGAATGGTATAAATTTAGGGGAAATCGTAGTCTGATATTTTTTCGCAGATTGCATTTATTGTATAAGGGAAGGCCAATATCTGTGAAAAAGGATAAAATGAGACATGGATACGGATTAAAAAATGTGGAACGAATTTTGAATAAATATGATGGTACGATTGCATATTTAAGTAGAGACAAAGCTTTTCAAATTGAGCTTCTGTTCTTATAGAACAAATAAAATATTAAGGAGGAACACCGCATAAAGATGTTGCAACGATAAAGTCGGGTGTTTCTTTTAATAACAGTTCGATGCCATGGAGGTGGCAGTACCACATCTTCTTAAGGTGTGAAATGGGAAGGAGAACTTAAAGAGAATTATGAACACCTTAAGAAAGTGTCGGAATTGCCAATACTCCAGATAATCTAAAGACAGAGCTTTCATATGTATACAAATCAGGATTGGGGTTATCGGAAGATCAAATAAAGGTTTTGAGAGATGCAGTGGAAAAGAAGATAGATAAGAAGTTGGAGAATACAAGGCTGGCGCTGGAGGATGCAGCAGCAGACAGATTCCAGGAGTTAATGTGGCCGTGGGAGACGACTTTCGCGAGTTATGTGGCAAAGCAGGCGCCAGGTTACGCGAGTTCTTATGTACAGGGGAAAGAGTATAATTCCAGGGCAGATTATCAGGCTATTTGGAATGGGACATATTAGGAAAAGATGTTGTAATGGTGTTTCTTTCCATTTAGGGAGGTCGTGTAATGCAAATTAATAACAGTTCTGGAAACATTGATAAATTATCTGTCCTTTGGGGAAAGGTATTGCGTTGGTGGCATGGTGATATCTGGGAATTCAATGAGAAGGAGGGGAGTATCCGGGGATAAGTAGTGAGTGGTCAGAGCTTTTCTGTGTTGAAAGGTGGAGAAATTTATAAAAAGTTCATGTAAATATACGTTAAAAATAGATAAAAATTTATTGATATTTACAGGAATATCCGCTATACTAAAACCAATATCTTTAAGGGGGACAGGTTTATGTATAGAAAAGTTATGAGTTTTCTGGAAGAATGGAAGGACAGCAGACACCGGAAACCTCTGATTCTGCAGGGGGCAAGACAGGTCGGTAAGACATATTCCATCTTAGAATTCGGACGCATCCATTATGAAAATGTAGCGTATTTTAACTTTGAAACAAATCCCAGATTAAATGAAACCTTCGAGGAAAATATCAGCCCTGATTATCTGATCCCGATTTTGTCCCATATTGCGGGTCAGACTATTGTCAGAGACAAGACACTGATTGTATTTGACGAGGTGCAGTTCTGTGAGAGCGCTCTGACTTCTCTGAAATACTTCTGTGAGGATGCTCCGGGTTATCATATTATTGTGGCGGGCAGTCTGCTGGGGGTGGCAGTAAACAGGGCGAAGTTCTCCTTTCCAGTGGGCAAGGTGGATATGAAAACTCTGTATCCCATGGATATGGAGGAGTTTATGCTTGCCATGGGAGAGCGGGAGCTTGTGGAGCAGATCAAAAAAAGCTTTGCTGCAGATACACCGCTGCCCGGGGCTCTCCATGACGCGGCTATGCGGCTCTACCGTCAGTATTTGATAGTAGGCGGTATGCCGGAGTGTGTGAAGCTGTTTGCAGAGACAAAAGATTATATCCTGATCCGCCATGCCCAGGATACAATTCTTGCGAGTTATCTCAATGACATGAGCAAATACAATAACCTGAATGAAATTAAAAAGACGCGTCTTGCCTATGACAATATTACCGTCCAGCTATCCAAAAAGAATACCCGTTTCCAGTATAAGCTGATAAAAAAAGGGGGGCGCGCTTCAGAATTTGAAAATGCTATTGAATGGCTCTGTCTGTCCGGGATTGCATCCCGGGTCTATAAGGTGGAACAAATTAAAAAACCGCTTGAAAATTACCGCGATATCGATACATTCAAGATCTATGTGTCGGACATGGGACTGCTTCTTGCCAAGAAGGATCTGGTAGCAAATGACATTCTCTATATGGTGGAGGATATCAATGATTTTAAGGGCGGAATGACAGAGAATTATGTGAATGTGCAGCTTGTAATAAACGGGTACAGTACCTATTACTGGATGTCTGAACGAGGGGCTGAGATAGACTTTGTGATTCAGCGAGGCGGAAAACTGATACCTATTGAGGTTAAGTCAGCAGATAACACCAGAGCCAAGAGCCTGAAGGTTTATATGGATACCTACAGGCCTGACTATGCCATCAAGCTTTCCGGGAAAAATTTTGGTTTTGAGGACGGAAAAAAGACAGTTCCTCTTTACGCTGCATTTTGTATTTAACTTACAGATCTTGAATCAATTCCTCGTTTGATCCGGAACAGCAGGATCACATAGATGGTCTCTATGACGGCTGTATAGAATAAAGATAATGTAATCTGCGCAAGGCCGGGTCCGATCGAAGTAAGGTCTTTAGATAGTTTAGCAGAGAGAATAATCCGATCAATGCGAAGAGGGCCCCAATGGTCAGTGATAACGCACCGGCGTATTTGATGGCTTGCAGGGATGCTTGTATTTCCTTTGCTGATAATTTCGTTCCTGGCAGACATAATTTCCATGCATTGATATAATCATGGAATCGATTGGAGAACGATATGATCAGAAATTTTGAACCGAACAGATAGAACATAGTAGGCATATCGAAGATATCAATGATCCTGCCCACGGGAAGGCTGGAGACAATGAGTCCGGCAAAAGCCAGAGCAATACACAGAATGCCGATGACCGTGCCGATCTGTCTGCCCTTATTCTTCTTATTATTCTCGTCGAGTTCACCGATCAGATTCACAATATTGCTCTCTGATCTTGCCATGTATTCTTCTGAAGGGATTTCTTCCGACAGGAACTTCTCACCTGTAAGAAGTTCATTCACATTGATCTGCAATTCAGAACTAAGCTTCAGAAGGATCGATGCATCGGGCATCCGGTTTCCGGTCTCCCATTTGGATATGGTCTTGTCTGTGACGTCGATCCTCTCTGCGAGTTGTTTCTGTGATAGTCCCTGCTTCTTTCTCATACTTGCAATAAATTTGCCGATCTTGATCTGGTCCATTGATTCTTCCTCCTCTTATGCAGCAGATGTTATAAGAAGTATAGGGCATTTAGGGCGGTGATGCAACCCCCAGGCAGGAGAATGAGTCTCCGAATTGGAGATTCTATCTTAATTTTTAAAAACCTTTGTATTCTTTTGATATATTAGTTATACTAAGAGTAGTATATTCTTCTGATAATATTCTATTAGGAGAAGTACAAAGGAGGAAGGCTGATGGGGAATTTTTCATTTCTTGAAAATCGTTGGAGTGATTTGGCAAAATTGGGAAATCTATCAGAAAAATATGTTTACTCAGACCCTAATACATCTATTATCAAACAAGGAATGTTATCTGAGTTGATGGTAAAATATATGCTTGCCTATGATGGGATAGAGGAACCGGTATATGATAATACACATGCGAATCGTATCAGGTTATTAAAGAGCAAGGATTTATTACCTTATGAGATAGATAATACTCTTTATATATTACGAAAAGCCCGTAATGATGCAGCTCATGAAGCAATGGATGAAAATGGAAAAGCGTTGAATAATCTTGAACTTTTATATGAGTTATGTGTCTGGTTTATGCAAATATATGGGGATTATGATTATCAGCCGCAAGCATACATTCCGCCAATTGATTTTGAAATCAGTTTAGAAGAATTAACGAAAGAAAATCAAGAACTGGAATCACGTAACAAGACGTTGCTTCTTGAAATTCAGAGAATACAGAAGAATGGAAGAGCCGATAGTAATCGTAGAGAGAATGCATATAAAAAAGCCATGAATATTCGTTTGTCAGAAGCGCAGACGAGGGAGCTGGTTGATGATCAGTTGCGAAAAGTCGGATGGGAAGCTGACACACAGAAGATTCGATATTCAAAAGGGGTCAGACCAACAAAGGGAAAGAATATTGCAATAGCGGAGTGGCCGACGGATTCTGCTACAGGGAATGTGGGATATGTTGATTATGCATTGTTTATCGGAGAAAAAATGGTCGGTGTGATAGAGGCGAAGAAGAAGTATACGAACGTTCTGGCGGTACTGGATGGGCAGTGCAAGGAATACGCTCGAAGAATTAAGGAAGAACATAGGAATTATGTTCTTAAATCATATGGTCAATACAAAGTTCCTTTTCTTTTTGCGACGAACGGCAGAGGATATATCAAGCAATATGAAGAAATGTCGGGGATATGGTTTCTTGATGTCAGAGAGCAGTTTCATTCAGCAAAAGCATTGTCGGGATGGCCAAGTCCCGAAGGATTGGAACAGGATTTGGAAAAGGATATCACCGAAGCGGATAAGCAGCTCGCAGCAACCGGATATGAGATCTTACAGGATCCGAATGGATTGGGATTACGTGATTATCAGATAGAGGCGATTAAAGTAGCAGAAGAAGCAATTGCAGAACATAAAGACAGAATACTTCTGGCAATGGCAACGGGAACAGGAAAGACACGAACAGTATTGGGGATGATATATCGTTTTTTGACTGCAAAAAGGTTTAAGAGGATATTATATCTGGTGGATCGGAATACTCTTGGCAATCAAACTATGGATACGTTCAAAGACGTTCGTTTGGAAGGTTTGATGTCACTTGACAAGCTATATGATATAAAAGACCTGAAAGAAAAGAATTTTGAGAAAGATACGAGGGTTCATATAGCTACGGTGCAAAGTCTGGTTAAGAGAATTATGTATAATGATTCAGACAGTAGATTGGGAGTCTCAGATTATGATTTGATCATCGTGGACGAGGCTCATAGGGGATATATACTGGATAAGGACATGGGAGAGGATGAGGTTCTTTATCGTAATCAAGATGAATTTCGAAGCAAATACAGAGCAGTTATTGATTATTTTGATGCGGTAAAGATTGCGCTCACAGCAACACCGGCGTTGCATACGACGGAGATTTTTGGAAAACCGGTCTATACTTATGATTATACGACTGCTGTTATAGAAGGTTATTTGGTAGATCATGACGCACCGCATTTTATCAGGACACAATTGAGTGAAGAAGGGATTATTTTTGAGGCTGGAAGTACGGCGTTTATGTACGATCCTGAAACGGATCCGGATACAGTAATCGAAAGTGGAGAATTAGAAGATGATTTGAAGTTTGAAATAGAAGATTTTAACAGGCGTGTTGTGAATAAAAGTTTTAATGAAACTGTGCTTCAGGAAATAGCGAAAGATATTGATCCGAATGAGAAGGGGAAAACACTTATTTTTGCGGTTGATGACGCACATGCTGATATGATTGCCAGGATTTTAAAAGATTATTATACAGAACAGGGAATCAGTGAAGAAGCGGTAATGAAGATTACAGGTTCTATTGAAAATGGGAATTCTGAAAAGATCAAAGAAGCAATCCGTAGGTTTAAGAATGAAGATTTTCCAAGTATTGTTGTGACGGTAGATTTGCTCACGACAGGGATTGATGTGGAAAGAATTGTAAATCTGGTGTTCATGCGTAGAATCCGTTCCCGGATTTTGTTTGAACAGATGTTGGGAAGGGCAACGAGACTGTGTCCGGAGATTGAGAAAACACATTTTGAGATTTACGATGCGGTGGGTATATATAATGCGATAGAGCCATTGTCTTCTATGAAGCCGATTGTAGCAGATCCTAAAACAACGTTTGAGGATCTGATTAATGGTATAGACAGTTTGGAAAGTGATAAGAAACGTAAGAGACAGATTGATAGGATTGTTGTTAAAATTCTTAGGAATAAGAATAAAATGACAGACGAATTTAGGGAACATTTTCAAATGTTGGCAGACGGACAATCACCGGAAGTATTTGTTGAAAATCTTCGTAAGATGCCGGTCGATCAGGCGGTGGAGACAGTTAAAAGATGTAAAGAGGCCTTTTCATATGTACATGGCGTGTCCAAAGGAAGAATGAAATATATCAGTGATGCAGAGGATAAAATTATCAGTCATGAGCGGGGATATGGAAATTCTGTGAAGCCTGAGGATTATCTGAAGGAATTTCGAGATTTTATAGATACGCATTTGAATGAAATTGCAGCGCTGAATATTGTGGCTACGAGACCGAAGGATCTGACGCGCCAGTCCTTAAAAGAATTGAAACAGATATTAGGAAATAATAATTTTAGAGAAACAATGCTTCAAACTGCCTGGAAAGAGATGACAAATGAAGATATTGCGGCTGACATTATCAGCTTTATCAGACAGAGAAGTGCAGGAGATGTTCTAATTAGTAAAGATGACAGAATACATGGTGCGATTGAGAGATTAAAAGAGTCTCACCCTGAACTGGGTAAGCTGCAATTGAACTGGCTTGAAAGAATAGAGTCATATCTAAAGAAAGAAACGGTGCTTAGCAGAGAATCATTCGATGCGGAGGCATTCAGGAATAAAGGTGGATATAATGCTGTCAATAAGGCATTTGGGAACAAGTTAGACAGCATTATTGATGAAATTAACACCTATATGTATACAGCATGATAATAGGGAGGATTTGAGATACAATGACAAACAATGAAATTGTAGCTAAACTTTGGAATATGTGTAATGTACTCAGGGATGATGGGATTACCTATCATCAATATGTAACAGAGCTTACGTATATTTTATTCTTGAAAATGGCAAAGGAGACGGAATCAGAGAAGAATATTCCTGAAAAATATCGTTGGGATGAATTAAAGAAAAAAGAAGGAATGGAACTAAAGAGGTTCTATGAAGAACTCCTGCGCGAATTAGGGGATAACTGTACAGGGCGTATTCAGGAAATATACAGCGGGGCTAAAAGTAATATTGAAGAACCAGCTAATTTGAAGAAAATAATAACAAATATTGACAGTCTCGACTGGTATAGCGCAAAAGAAGAAGGGCTTGGCAATCTCTATGAAGGGCTTTTGGAGAAGAACGCCAGCGAAAAGAAATCTGGAGCAGGCCAGTATTTTACTCCGCGTGTTTTGATTGATGTTATGACAAAGTTGATTGCACCGCAGCCAGGAGAACGATGTAATGATCCGGCCTGTGGAACATTTGGTTTCATGATTGCGGCAGATAACTATATTAAAAAGAATACCGATGAGTTGTTTTCTTTGGATGAAGAGACGGCGAGATTTCAGAAATATGAAGCATTTACTGGCGGTGAACTGGTTCATGAAACGCATAGACTGGCGCTTATGAATGCAATGTTGCACGATATTGAAGGGAAAATTCATTTGTGCGATACCCTGTCAAACCAAGGAACGGTAATGAAAGATTTTGATGTGGTTCTTACTAATCCGCCGTTTGGTACAAAAAAAGGCGGAGAACGAGCAACGCGTAGTGATTTTACATATCAGACAAGTAATAAGCAGTTGAATTTTTTACAGCATATCTACCGAAGTTTAAAGAGAAATGGGAAATCCAGGGCGGCAGTGGTATTGCCGGATAATGTTCTTTTTGCAGATGGAGACGGGGAGAGAATCCGCCGTGACCTCATGGAAAAATGTAATCTTCATACAATTCTGCGACTGCCTACGGGGATATTTTACGCACAGGGTGTGAAGACAAATGTATTGTTTTTTACTCGTGGAGAAACAGATCAGGGGAATACAAGGGAAGTGTGGATCTATGATCTTCGTTCAGAGATGCCTTCCTTTGGAAAAACAAATCCATTGAAAATCAGCCATTTTGATGAATTTGTGGAGTGTTATAAGGGCGCAGATCTATCAGCGCGTAAAGAGACTTACAGTGAAGAAAATCCTAACGGCAGATGGCGTAGATTCACATATGAGGAGATCCTTGCCCGCGATAAGACAAGCCTGGATATTACGTGGATTAAGAGCGATGCAGAGGGAGAAGATTTTACATTGGCTGAATTACTGGAACAAATTAAGGAAAAATCAGCTAATATAGCGAATGCAGTTGCCGAGTTAGAAAAATTAATTGGTGAGGTAGATGAATAATGGATACAAAAGCATTGCGGCAGAAGATATTGGATCTTGCTATTCGCGGGAAATTGGTACCTCAAGATCCGAATGATGAACCGGCTTCTGTCTTGTTGGAGAGAATCAGGGAAGAAAAACAGCAGATGTTGAAAGAAGGGAAGTTAAAGCCGAAGGATGTGAAGAATGATACGATTATCTTTCGGGGAGAAGATAATTTGCATTATGAGAAGTTCCGGGATGGGACGATGAAATGTATTGAAGATGAGATACCGTTTGAGGTGCCGGAGGGGTGGGAGTGGTGTAGGTTAGGAGTTTTGTTTAATCATAATACAGGTAAAGCTCTAAATAAAAACAATTCTACTGGCACTTTATTATCATACATCACAACATCAAATCTTTATTGGAATCATTTTGAGTTAGATTCAATTAAAGGAATGTATTTCTCCGACACAGAAATTGAAAAATGTACTGTTAATAAAGGTGATTTATTGGTATGTGAAGGTGGTGATATAGGTCGAGCAGCAATTTGGAACTATGATTATGATATTAGAATTCAAAATCATATTCACAAATTGAGACCATTCACTAATATCAGTGTAGAATTATATTATCATATTTTTTATTATTATAAGCTATGTGGAATGATTAATGGAAAAGGTATCGGTATTCAAGGATTATCTTCTAATCAACTTCGAGACTGTAAAATAAACTGTGTATTGTCGTAAATTGGTATGTAAAATCTTGTTTTTTCGACATTTCTAAAATCAATTCCCAGTGCCGATTTTTTTACAATTACCGTTA
>CAJTCH010000087.1 GCA_910574715.1 Lachnospiraceae bacterium
TTTTTAAGCTTATCTGAATAATAACCTGTTTTTTTCGCCTATTCTATAGGTCATCAGGTCATCTGCCCATGGTTCAAAAAACATTTAACAATTACCTATTCTATTTATCAACTATTCATCAACCTCATTGTCCATCAAACCGGTTGTTCATCAAACCGCCTGTCCTTAAAATAATATTCCTCATCACGCTCGTTAATCTCCCGGAACACTTTGCAGGGACTTCCGAATGCAACCGAATTTGCCGGAATATCCTTTGTCACAACAGAACCTGCTCCGATAACAGAGTTCTTCCCGATTGTAACATCCGGAAGCACCACTACATTAGCGCCGATCCACACGTTATCTTCGATGGTAATCGGAAATGAATACATCCCGTCCCCGCGATGTTTGGGATGTATCGAATGGCCGGTAGTGCATAACGTCACATTCGGCCCGATCAGAACATGTTTTCCAATTGTAATCTTCCAGTCATCAATCAAAGTCAGATTCATATTTGCATATGTCCCCTCTCCAATTGAGACATATTTTCCAACGGCAGCCGTAAGAGGCGGTACAATCCACACATGCTCCCCCACCTCTCCAAAAATGTCTTTCAGAAGCGCTTCTCTCTCTTCCATTGCCTCTGGCGGCAGAGCATTAAACTCGCGCACAAGACCTTTTGTCTTCGCCTGAAGCGCTATATTTTCCTCGTCATCTTTCCAGATATACCCCTTCTTCATTTTTTCCTGTTCAGTCATGATTATCTCCCTTCTTACAATTAAGCTTCCGCCAGATAAGTTGCCGCAAATCTGGTAATATCACTACACCTTTTGTATTTCTTTTATTTACAACTATACTATAGCATACGCTTTTGTTACAGTAAACCTGCATCAGAATATTCTCTTCACCTGAAATTCTATGTTGACTTCCCACCCTCTACAAGACTATAATAGGACTGTTGCTAATATACTTGACAAAAGAGGGAGAATATGAACAGTAAAAAGACAGAAAACATCACAGAAAATAAAATGGGTATTATGCCTGTAAATAAGCTGGTATGGAACATGTCATTCCCAATGATGGTCTCCATGCTCGTGCAGGCGCTTTACAATATCGTGGACAGCATCTTTGTGGCAAGAGTATCAGAGGATGCGCTAACCGCAGTTTCTCTGGCATTCCCTTTGCAGACGCTTATCATTGCCGTCGGTGCCGGTACCGGTGTCGGTCTTAACGCTCTCCTGTCAAAGTCCCTTGGAGAAAAGAATTTTAAGAAGGCGAATGATACGGCCCTGAACGGCGGATTTCTTTATATCATGAGTTACCTGCTCTTCCTGGTATTGGGCTTTACAGTGGTAAAACCATTTTACATAAGCCAGTTGAAAGGAAGTTCTCCGGAGATTTTTGACATGGGTGTTCAATATCTGAGCATTGTCATGATCTTTTCTATGGGAATATTCGGACAATTCTTTTTTGAACGGCTTCTGACTTCTACCGGCAAGACTGTTTTCAGTATGATTTCGCAGCTTTCCGGTGCAATTACGAATATTATCTTAGACCCAATCCTCATTTTTGGATTGTTTGGACTGCCCAGGATGGATGTCGCCGGTGCGGCGATTGCCACGGTCATCGGTCAGTGCGTTGCAGCGATTGTTGCATGTGTCTGTAATATAAAGTTTAACCATGAAGTAGATTTGTCTCTGAAGGGGTTCCGTTTAAACGGAGTCCTGATCGGGAATATCTATATGGTAGGTATTCCTTCTATTATAATGCAGTCCATTGGTTCCATTATGACCTACTGCATGAATAAGATTCTCATTGATTTCTCTTCCACGGCTGCGGCAGTTTTTGGAGTATATTTCAAACTTCAGAGTTTCTTCTTTATGCCGGTTTTCGGACTGAACAACGGAATTACGCCAATCATCGCTTACAGTTACGGTGCACAGCAGCGGAAGCGTATGATCAAGACAATCAAGATCAGTATGAAAATCGCATTTTGCCTGATGCTGTTCGGGTTTGCCTGTTTTGAATTTGTTCCGCATGTCCTGCTTCGAATGTTCGACGCCTCCGAGGAAATGCTTGGAATCGGCCGGCTTGCCCTCAGAATCATCGGCACCCATTTCCTGATTGCATGGTTCTGTATCATTGCAGGAACTATCTTCCAGGCGCTAGGTAAAGCAGTATACAGCATGATCGTATCCATCATGAGACAGCTGGTAGTCTTAATTCCGGCGGCATATATCCTTGCAAAAATCGGCGGATTAAATGCGGTCTGGTGGTCATTTCCGATTGCGGAAGCCATGTCCCTGGCTGTATCCGCCTGCTGCCTGATCAATATTTATAAAAAGATCATCAAACCTTTGCCAGAAGGCAAGGAATAATATTCTGAAACAGACGGGCAGGTATATAAATACCTGCCCGTCTGTTTCCGTACAGCTCATTCACCATATCCTACCATATCTTATAAACTTTTGTTTCATATCCTTTCAACATCACTCTTCCACTTATATTTCCGCCGGAATCAATATCTGTCATCTCTTTTTTCAGACAGATTTCCTGATTCTTCGATGAATAATTCAGGATAAAGAAATATTCTTCTCCTTCTTTCTCTCTGACACATAATTCACACTCTGCCGGAAGTTCAATCTGCTTTTCATAAGGTGATAAGACACCTGCATAATCCAGCAAAGCACGTACGGTATCTCTGGTAAATGTCCCCCCAAAATGGAGTACCCTTCCCATCCCTACCGTACGCTCCATAAGCGCCGGTTTTCCTTCATAATAATTAGAAGTATATCGTGCCAGTACTTTCACATCTTCTTTGTCTGCCTCTAATATATCGTTAAAAATCCCCGTATCAAGCCGCAAATCATTCCATTCCATACATACAGGCCCGTCCAAAGCCCCTACAAAAGTAAACTCTTCAACCGTCGTGCCTGTCAGTTCTGTCAGCAATCCCGGCATTGGATTCATCACACATCTGCCATGTTCTTCTTTCTGCCCGGTCCGGGCTCCGATGATCAGACAGCCTCCTTCTTCCACATAAGTTTTAAGGAGCATTGCCCTCTTCCTGGTCAGGATGATTCCATGGGGATAAAAAAGAACCGGATATTTCTTCAACTCCTCATATTCCGTACTGTCAGACAGCAGCACGTAATCCATCGGAGTATGATTCAACTGGGACGCTGCGAATATCTCTTTCTTGCTTATCTTCTCTACCCTCTTATGCCATACGTCCACGTCTGCATCCCACAGATTATCATAATCCTCCAGAACACCGAAGCTCGCCCGATACTTTGCGCCCGCCAGATCTCTGATTGCATGTACACGATTATGTATTTCACTGACTTCCTTAAGCTTCCGGTTATCTCGATTGTCATAATCCAGTATGCCATGCCAGTATATCTCTGTTCCAACCGTACAGGTACGCCAACGGAAGAAACTGATATAATCAGCCCCGTGAGCAATACTCTGCATTGCCCATAGCGTCATCTGTCCCGGCTTAGGAGCCGGTGCTTCCATCCGGGTATTCCATCCATTTGCTCCGGATTGCTGTTCCATAATTCCAAAATGCGGGCAGACAGAACGCACCCTGGACAAGTGATTGCTCCACTTTCTGTCATTCAGATCCTTATTATGAACCGGATCCTCCGCAAGACAATATGCAAAATTAGGATAGGAATCATATGTATACACATCCAGCGCTTCGTCCATCATCTTATGATTATCAAGATGGTCAAACATACCGTTCGTCGTAACAAAATCTCCCGGTTTCATATATTTTCTGATAATGTCGCTCTGCATCCTGCAGAATGCAATCGCACTCTCCGAGATGAATCTGATATACTCTAACGTCAAATGAGGATTCGAAGAATCATGAATAGTTGTGCGCGGCACATAGATCTCCTCCCATGCCGTATATTCCTGATTCCAGAATATCAACCCCAGTTCTTGATTTAACCTTTCAAGTGTCCCGTATTTCTCCTTAAGATATGTACGGAACGCAGCAGTGTCGCTTTCCGAGTAAAACACATCTACTTCACAGTTAATCTCATTGTCGATCTGCCATCCGATCACATTAGGATGTCCCGCATAATGGCTTGCAAATTTTTCTACAATTCGTCTGCTGAGTTCCTGGTATACCGGTGAATTATAATTATAATGCCTGCGCATGCCATGACGATATTTTATCCCGTCCATACGGCAGTTCAGCACTTCCGGATATTTCTCCGTCAGCCATGCAGGCGGCGTGGCAGTAGGCGTTCCAAAGATTACTTTCATATCCGTCTTGCCTACTACCTCCATGAATTCATCAAAAAATCCGTAAGTAAATTCTCCTTCTCGGGGTTCCACTTTACTCCACGCAAACTCACCGATCCGGATCGTCTTGATTCCAGCTGCCTGCATCCGTATCAGATCCTCTTCCCACAGGCTCCTGTCCCAATGCTCCGGGTAATAACAAGTGCCTAATGATATGCTCTCCCACTGAAAATTCTGTTGTTTTCTCATAGATTTTCCTCGCTTTCTTTATTGAATTCTTTACTCTATATCTGTTTAAGGGGAATAGAAAAACTGATTTTTGTCCCTCTATCCTTCCTGCTGTGTATATTCAGCCGACTGTCTTCTCCATAGCACAAAATCAACCGTTTGTATACATTGATTAATCCAATCGCATTCCCCTGGTTATCCTGACTACATCTCCGTCTCAATGCATTGACCTCTTCCTCCGTCATTCCTACTCCGTCATCTTCTATTGTAATCTGCATCCTGTCCTGATCCAGTTTAATCTGTATCCCCAGGCTTCCTATCCCCACTTTTGGTTCCAGGCCATGGGTAATCGCGTTTTCAATCAAAGGTTGCAAGATAAAATTAGGCACAAGATATTCATAGGCTTCCTCTTCAATATCATAATAAACCTGTATCTTATCCTCAAACCGTTCACCCTGAATCATCAAATAATCCCTGACAACCACCATCTCTTCTTTCAGCGTAATAAAGTGATCATTTTTTATAATTGCACGCAGAAGCTCTGCAAGAGCAATCGTCATTTCGGAAATATCCTGCTTCCCTTCTGCAATAGCCATCCAACTGATGGTATCCAGCACATTATACAGGAAATGCGGATTGATCTGCATCTGCAGATACTCAAGTCTTGCCTGCTTTTCCGATAATTCTGTCTTGTACACCTTTTCGACCATATTTTCTATATTCTCGGCCATTTTGTTATATTCCATGCCAATCCAGCCAATCTCGTCATTCGAAGTAATCTGAACACGCGGATATTTATCGTCTTTTGCCAGTTGCTTCATACTCTCAATTAATACTTGTGTAGGTCTTACAATATGTGAAGTTGCAAGCCACACCAGCACAACGCCTGCTCCAAGCGTTACCAAGAGAATGATAATAACAATCCGAAGCATCCTGTACATCATCTTATTGAATTCCTTTACAGATGCCAGCTGTACCAACGTCCATCCATTCCCCATCTGATTTCCCACATAATAGTAGCACCACACACCGCTTAGGGAATCGTACGAAATTTCTTCTCTATCTCTTAAGTCGTCCGGGGTATTACCCAACTGCTTTCTGATATACTGCTCCTCTGACGCCGCCATAACATTTCCGCTCTCATTTACCAAATATGACACTCCTGCATAATCCACGAAATTATCCGTCAATATATCTGTCAGATATGCAGCTTCATATACGATGCTGATATATCCAATCGGCTGCATTGTTTCCAGATTCAGGATTGCCCTCGCAGCACACAGTCGATTACTTTCTCTAAGTGTCGTCCATAGAAGCGAACCGTTTCCGTCATAGATTTCATCTTTCGTAAATCCGAACTGCGTTCCGCCGATTTCGTTCTTTTTTACAGAAAATTCATTTTCGTTATCAGAAACAACACTGACAGACACCACATAAGAAGAAGAGAGTGCATCAACTGCAATTTCTTTTTCTACCTTCTTCTGATACTCCCGCAATTCATAATAGTTCATCTTTTTCGCATTAACTTCACTCACCGTAGCTTGAATCTCCTGACTGGTGAGAATCTTCAGGCTAAAATCTTCCGTCTTCTCTATGTTGTTTTCCAGACTATTGGTTGTCTGATAATCTACATCTTTCAAATATGAATTCAAAACTGCTCTGTACTCACGCCAGAAAAACATGAAAAACAGTGCCGCTATGGTTATTCCATTAATCACAATCAGCACTGCAAATATTTTCATCATCTTTCCCCGGATACTGGTCTTTTTCTCCATATACTTCCCTCTTGCACATCTTTATATAGATTCTTTATCCGAAGAACGTATCAATTCCAAGATTCTCCTGATACTACAATCCATCTCCGTCTCTTGCCGCTTCCGGAATTCCGCCGGCTTACATCCAAACACCTTTTTGAACACCTGGCTAAAATATTTATAATCGCTGAATCCAACCTTATCCGCAATATAACTATTCTTATGCTGCCTTCCGGATAAAAGCCTCACAGCAGCCGCCAGCCGTATGCTGAGTAATAGGTCGCTAAAAGAATAGCCGGTCTCCTTCTTTATTGTTCTTGATAGATACGCAGTTGAAAAATAATATTGCTCTGCCAGTGAGTTCAGCGATACAGCCTCACTAAAATGTTGTGACAAATAAACCAGTATCTCCATAATCTGACTATTGATCCCTTGAAAATTCCAACGAATCTGTTCAGTAAAATCCGGCGAGGAAAATGCCGTCTCATAATCCCTGACCACTCTTTCTTTATATCTCTTTCGCTCCAGATTCTCCATCGCATGTTTTACGGTTTCTAAGATATCTTTCGGCCGCAAAGGCTTTAACATGTAATCACAGACATTATGCTTCATAGCAGTTCTGGCATATTCAAAATCCGAGAATCCTGACAGCAGAATCACAGAAGTATCCAATGTATGTTCCTGCACGTAGGCTGCCAGTTCCAGTCCTGTCAGCCCCGGCATCTTGATATCACAGATCATAATATCAAATGGTTCCTGCTCCAGAAGTTTCTTCGCCTCCACGCCGTTCACCGCCAGAGATACTTCTGTGATTCCGATTGAATCCCAGTCAAGCGATGCCATACCTGTTCTTATCTTCTGTTCATCATCTGCTATCAGTAACTTCATCTTAATCCTCGTCTTATCCTTTCACTGCTCCGGATACCATACCTTCCATGATGTTCTTATGTAAGCCTATATACACAAGGATACTTGGTATGATTGTAAGAATTACAGCCGCAATCTCCACTACATAATTCGTAGTATACTGTCCCTGGAACTCCGTCAATCCTACCGGAAGCGTCATCTTGGATGAATCTGTCAGGAAAATCTGCGGAAGAAGCAGGTCATTCCATACGTTAATAAAAGTAACTACCGCTACTGTTACAATCGAAGATTTGGAAATCGGCAAAATAATCTTAAAAAATATCTGATAAATCGTACATCCATCCATTACTGCCGCTTCCTCTAACTCATTCGGAATCGAAGCTAAAAAACCTGTCAAAATGAATATTGTCATAGGAAACGATATCGCTATATGTGGTATAATTACTGCCAGATGCGTATTCAAAAGCCCCATCCTGTTGAACATGGAGAACAACGGAACTACCATTGCATACACCGGAATCATCATACCCAGCATAAAGATACTCATTGTTATCTTCGACAGCTTCCAGTCCATCCTGCTGATCGCATAAGAAACCATACATCCAAGAAGCACGGATACCGCCACCGCCGATACTGCTATAATAACAGAATTCATAAAATACTGTAAAATATGTCCCTCTGTGATTGCCTGTATATAATTTGCCAGGCTGAAGCTCTCCGGCAATCCCCATGGATTAGAATAAAGTTCCGAATTCGTCTTAAATGAACTCAAGAACAACCATACCAAAGGATACAGACACAAGACTGAAAATGCGATGAGCACGACATATTTCAATGTCAAAATTACTTTATCTTTTGCTGTTGATCTCACTGCTTCGCCTCCCTCTCTTTAAATACAAAATTTGATAAGAATACGGAACAAATGCAAAGCAATAGCAGAACAACACCAATAGAAGCCGAATATCCGTATTTCAAAGTTCTAAATCCCTGATAAAACATATAAGTAGACATCAATTCTGTCGCATGGTTCGGTCCGCCTCCGGTCATAACCGCTATCAAATCGTAATATTTCAGGGATCCGGTAATAATAAGCACTGCATCTATTTTCAGAATAGGCTTGATCATCGGGAACGTAATGGCTTTAAACTGTACCCATTTGCTTGCTCCGTCGATTTCCGCCGCCTCATAGATATCTCCTGATATGTTACGCATAGCTGCCAGTTGAATAATCATATGATATCCGACGAACTGCCACATAACCACAATGATAATACAAAACAGCGCCAGCTTTTTATCAGACAACCATACATGCTGAAGACTTTCCATCCCGACAATCTCGAAAAACTTGTTCAACAAGCCGAACTCTGAATTATATACAAAGGTCCAGGTCAAACCAACCGCCACACCGCAGATAACACTTGGAAGAAAAAATACCGTCTGGAAGAAATGACTTCCTCTGATCTTCTGAAACAGAATATTTCCTAAAAACAGTGCAACCGGCAAATGTGCAATCAACGATCCGATGACCATCAGTATATTATTCTTCAAAGCCAGTTTAAACGTAGAATCCTTAAAAAGATTCATGTAGTTCTTCAAGCCTACGAACTGGCTTGGGCTCATCAAATCCGTCTGTAGGAAGCTGACATAAATATTGTATCCTATTGGAATCAATGCAAATACAGCATAGATAAAAAATGCCGGAAGAACAAATATGGCAATCGCCTTTTTATCTCCTAATACTTTTTTCATAAATATTCTCCTCTTAGGTATTACCGGTTTGCATTGTCATCCGCAAATTGTTGCAATTCATCAAATGCATCCTGTGCATCTTCGCCTCCAAGTACCGCCACGCATGTATTATTAAACTCCACTCCTTCACCGGCGCCGAACTGTCTGTCCCACCATGGCTGCAAGCCAACCTGTGCATTTGAAGTCTCTATAACCGCCGCCTGCAGCTCCGAAAGCTTAGAAGCATCAATCTCAAAATTATTTGCCGGAATCCTGCCATAATCATAAAGTAAAGCTCCCTCATTCTCCGCCTGTGTCCAATATTTCAAAAATGCTACTGCCGCATCTTTGTTCTTACAATTTTCTGATACCGCAAAACTTGTATCAATAGAACCTACGGAAATATTATCGTACTGTGAATCATACGCAGGCATTGTAAATACACCAATAGACTCTCCAATATCGGATACCATAAGATTTCCAACTTCCCAAGCACCCATGAACCACATGGCCGATTTGCCGCTGGTAAAAATTTCTCTTGCCTCTTCCGGACTGGTTCCGATAAATCCATTATTGAAGTACTCTTGATCCGCCATCTTCTTCACTTCCTCAGCAGCCTTAATATTCGTCTCATTATTCCACTTCTCACTTCCATCGCAAATGGACTGGAACAATTCATCTCCTGCCATACCCGCTGCAATCTGCTGTACAAATTGTGCCGGAATCCATGCGTCGCTCCCGCAAAGAGCCATCGGTGTAACTCCATTGGATTTAAATGTATCGCATGCTGCCAGAAATTCATCGTAGGTAGTCGGAACTTCTACATCATTATTCGAAAAAATTTCTTTATTATAGAACATAACACAGAGTGACTTTTGCGTCGGAACTGCATATGTCTTTCCATCGTAACTTACCAGATCCAGGGTTCCGTCTGCAAAAGAGTCTCTCCATTCAGTGTCTTCATCCAGATATGAAGTCAGATCTGCCGTCTTCCCGCCTGCTACAAACGGCTCCAGATACGATAACTCCCAGGTAAAGAAGATATCCGGCACTGCATTCGAAGCCATAAGTGTGGTCAACTTGGTCTTATATTGTTCATTCTCATAGAAATCAATCTTTACCTTCACGCCATACTCATTATCAGCAGAAAACTCTTCCGCAATCTTCTCGTACCCTGCAACATACTCATCCGCCTCTGTTCCTACGCACATGACTGTAATTGTGTCGTCAGATGAGTTGCTTCCGCCTGATGAACCGCTTCCTGAGCCCCCGCATCCGGTCATAAGTCCGCAGACCATAGCTCCTGTCAACAACATTGATACAACTTTTTTCTTCATTTTCTTTCCTCCCATCATCTTTTTGTTTTAAGGTGTTTTCATTTTAGCATCTAACATTTTGAACAAAAAGATAGTTTGATTACCAAAAAAGTTGAATATTTTGACCACAATATATCATTTCAGCATTGAAACAATTAGTTATATCCTCTTAAAACCCTTCATTTTCCACCATATACTTATCATGATTTTAGAATCTTTCAGTAACTCTCCCAGCAAACCACTTGCAATATTCCTGCTACATTTATTTCAACCTTCTCTACTTTAGTATAGAAGGCTGAGATTTTATATCACTTTTCTCATTTTTATATCATTTTTTCCAGATAATCTGTTATAATACTCCATACCTTGACACATATTCCATTCGTTTATCATCAAACACTAAACCAAATAAAAAGGAGCGTGACTTATGAATCTTAATCATCAGATTCCGGCTGCCGAACAGGGCATGAATTCTTATCAATATATACAAGAATCTCTTTTCGAAGAGGTCCTGAAAGATTCTAACAAGATTATGTTTACAAACAGGGAAACCGAGATTCCGCATAATCCCTATGATCAAGAAGTACAGCAATTATTTGTTTTTTCAATCAATAATTCTATATGGTTTTATAATTTCTTTTGCAAGAGTACAATCTATTATACGATTTTGTGTTATCGTAGAAGCAATCAAGTTAGCTATTTGCTGGTATTCAAATTCCGGCATATTCAGTGAGGCTAAAGTTAGCACCCCAATTCTTATTCCAGAGGTTACATTGGCACTTCTTTTATCTTTTGGTAACTGATTGCGATTAACCAATATATGTTGTTTTAATAGCAGATCTTCGACATCTTTTCCCGATAAAGATGATTCACGCAAATCTACCATTATTAAGTGAGAATCACTACCATTAGTATACAATTTTAAACCGTGCATCTTGAAGATATTGATAAATGTATTGGATATTTTTAAAATACTGTTTACATATTCCGTAATATCTAAAGAAGTTAACTCAGCAAGCATAACTGTTTTTGCTAAAATCTCATTAAACTTAGGTGCACCTTGTACCACAGGGAAAGTCGCACGATTAATTTTAGAAATAAAATCTTTTTTGCACATAACTATACCACCACGTATCCCACGTGTAGTTTTATGTGTTGTAAAAGTAACAAAATCAGCATATCCAAAAGGGGAGATATGTCGGTTAGCAGCAATATAAATTGCAGTATGTGAAATATCTGCTAAAAGCAGTACCCTATTTCTTTTACAAATCTCAGATATTTTTTTATAGTCAATATCCCTTGGATAAGAACTAGTTCCGGCAATTAGTAACTTCGGTTTATGATTTGTGCAAAGATGATCTATTTCTTCATAATTTATTTCTTACAAATCATTTACACTATATGTATATATATTACAAAATGTCTTTAAATAGTGAAAATGAGAAACATGACCACCAGCTTTGGGTTCCATAACTATAACAGTATCATTCATTTTAAGTACAGATTGATAAACAATTTGATTTGCTTGTGTACCAGAATATGCTTCTATATTACTAGCATATCCTTCACAGCGGAATAATTTTTGCAACCATTCTTCAGCCATATTTTCAAGAGCATCAATATCATCACATAATGGAAAAAAACGCTTTCCTCGACTACCTTCAGATGGATTCAGATTAAAAGGAGTATTCATAGCTTCCAACACTGAAGGAAACGCATAATTTGCACTTCCGATTAGATTTACATATTCGTTCATTTGAATGTATTCATTATCAATTATCAAACGTATTTTTTCAAACTTGTCACCCAAGAAATTTTCTAAATGATACAATCGTATTCCCTCCCTTTATATTATAAATAAGCTATCCTACTTTTATAAAGATTTAAATTATCTATTAGCATAAAAATAGATAACTATTAATTATCCTTTATTTATTATAGCAGATATCACCATTATTTACCATACGCCAATACTATATCTTAAGCCATCTTAAATATTATTCCATCTATAAATAAACTTTTCCGCTACAAACACTCAAATGCCATCCGGTATCTTCCTGCCACCACGCAGAAAAAGAGCATTCATCCAACCTCATTAGGTTTGGTGTTAGTTTGTATGGTGCAAAGCATCGAGAAAATTTCCCTTGTAATTTAGTACGTTATATCCAATACATTTTGCCCTAATAATATCCAGGCATCTTGTATTCCATAATATATCTTTCAGCTTTCTCCGATTAAATCTAAAACAAATTTCTCCCATTGGTAATCAGACATATATATATCTTTCTCTTTCGATGGGAAATGGCATCTGGCAAAAAAGAAAAAACAAAAATCATCCATTAATATTCCCTGATTTAAAAATTTATCCTGAAAATACAGCCATGTCCCTCTTATAAGGTCTGATTTGCCATCCTCTTTTTTCGGGCGGTTCTCGCTCATTGTCATATATCCGAGCCTAATGTTCTTAGCTGGCCCTTGCAACTTAAAGTATGCCTCCGCCAGAGGATCTAAATCAAACTCTTTAAACTCATTCCTTTTTTCTTCATTATATGCCTTATATACACCATTTTTCTTACTCTCTAAAATTGCAACCACTTTATCCGCTTCATACACTGGTAACCCATTTATTTTCTGCGCATCACTTTTCAGAATCAAGAAATCAAACTCCATTGGATATTCCTTGATGTATACATTATTATCTGAAATTTTATACTTCGGATATCTAGATAAAATTTCTTCAATTTTGCTCCTGAAGTATTCCGCTGTCACTGCACCCGAAAACTTTTTAATATTTCTTTTCCCGGTTCGCTTTTCAGTACTCTCATTTTCGTAAAATTTATCAATTATATCCGCATTGATTTTTTCTACATTACCCACCTCAAGGTCAAATATCCCCAAATCAACCAACTGGGCAACCTTTTCATAATAATCTCCATTCCGCCGCCTTCGGCTGGCGGCACAAATAGTAATGAAAGTCTTCAAATCCTCCACGTTTCTGATAAAATAATTCTTGAAGAAGCTATACTACAAAGCACGGGGAGGTGAGTCGTAAAGACTTTCTTCGTTTTAGACAGCATAATAATCAGTGTAAGTTCCATCTTTCAAGCACAAATAAGTGGCTCATAAGACCGTACAGTAAGAATTGTTTTAACTTCTCTGTTAATTGTGTGGTGGGACAGTCAATGGCTTCTTTATCATTTGAATTTGAAAGGAGTTTTTGACCATGAAAGTTGTTTATCAAACCTGTTGTGGTGTCGATGTTCACAAATCTTTTCTCGTTGCCACAATCATCAAAACCTCTTCCGGAGTCGAACCTTCCTACCACAAGAAGCGTTTCTCCACCTTCAACAATTCTATCCTGCAATTCAAAGAATGGCTGATTGAAAACCAATGCCGTGATGTTTGTATGGAATCCACAGGAAAATACTGGGTTCCTGTATTTAACCTTTTAGAAGACGAAATCAACGTCACCATCGCTAATCCCAAATGGGTAAAAGCTGTCAAAGGTAATAAGGATGATACTAAAGATTCCAAATGGATTGGGGATTTGTTTCGATTAGGACTGGTTCCCGGAAGCTATATTCCCTGTAAACCAATTCGTATCCTGCGTGAATTCACAAGATACCGTTACAAGCTGACTTCCTGCCGTTCCAGTGAAAAGAACAGATTTCAGAACGCGCTTACAGTTTGCAATGTCGCGTTGGATTCGGTTGTTTCCGATATCTTTGGAAAATCAGCCACTTCTGTTATTGACTACCTGATCGAGCAATCCGATAATTCCATCAACCACGAAGAAATAGCTTCCAGACTGCTTCGTTCCCTAAAGAAGAAATCTGTCAGTGTCATTGAATCCGTCGAAGGGTATCAGATGACTGATTCCCAAAAATATCGTATGTGCCTCGTCCGCGCACATATGGATTATATCACATCTACGATAAATGATATAGACACTATGATTGATTCTTTGATTGCACCTTATGAAAATGCTGTCCAGTTACTGTGTACCATTCCAGGTGTTGATCGTAATAGTGCCATCACTATTATCTCTGAAATTGGTACTGATATGGCTCAGTTTTCTAATTCCAAACGCTTATGCTGTTGGGCGGGATTAACGCCTGGCAATAACGAATCCGCTGGTAAGAAGAAATCTGTCAGGATAACGCGTGCCGGTGTCTACCTCAAACCTGCATTAGTACAAGTTGCTCATGCAGCCGTGAAATCGGATAAATCTCCTTACTACAAAACTAAATTAGGTATTTGTTAAATACCCAAACCCATTGATTTTACTGAGTTTCTTACTTTTATTTATATAAATTTTCTCTCCGCTTATGGTAAAATACAGTTACC
>CAJTCH010000088.1 GCA_910574715.1 Lachnospiraceae bacterium
CCAACCCTGTGGTGCCCGCGTGGGCAGGCATGGGTATGCACGGCGGTGCCGTCTCCGGAAACCGTAAGGTGTTCCCTTGGTATGAGACCGGATTCCATGGAAGGCAGGACAGCCACGTGATAGAAGAAGCGCTGCAGCCGCCCTTCAAAGTTAAAAGGGATATCCTTCCCGCTCATGAGCCGTTTTTCGATAGATTCTGTGATTTTGGGCTTTGCCTCCTGTGCTTTCTGTTTTTTGCCTTTGGGCTTATCCGGCTTTTTGGTGTTCCAGGAAGCCGGAAGCAGTTTGTCCCGCGCATATAAGTACGTTGGCGGTGCAGTCCAGAGCCTGTCCATGAAGTCAAAATAAGAACCGAGGGGCGGCAGGGAAACCGTAGTGCAGCCGATGAGAGCGGCAAGGAGGCGGTCATGTTTGAGCCTGTCGACCCAAAGGGTAAGGGATAGCTTGGCCAAACCTTCTGAAAATAGAAGAAAGAAAAGGATAAAAGACCTTAAGATTTGTGGCTGGTTCTTAGCGGGCCTGCCAGTGTTGGAGTAAAAGGGCAGAAGGAACTCCATGGCCTTATCGGTATCGAAAAGGCGGAGTTTCTGCCATGGTTTCCAAAGCTCCGTATGGAGCCGGACTCTTTCAGAGGAATCGAAATGGACTTTGGATTCGTTGAGATACGGTGAGGCTGCATTTCTCTGCAATCTCCTGATAGGTGTAGCCGTCCGCTTTCAGACGGACCACTTCCTGTTCTTTCGGGGTGATATAGGCAAGCAGCTTGACCAACAGTTTCTGGTTATCCAGAGTTTCCTCCGCCCTTTGCATCTGGTTGGGGAGAAGCGTGTCAATGGACAGATATTCCTCCTCTAAGGGACCGGTAACAGCCGAACGCTTCCCGTGGCTCCAGTAGGTATATTCATTGATGAGGCAGTCATTCATGTTGCGCCATGCAATGGTACTGAAGGCATAATCGGCTAATCTGGGTTTCTCCTAAATAAATGAGATTTTTTTTGCTAATCAAAGTCACGTGCGATTGTGGCTGCCACTAATCTTGCACATCCGATCTCCACCTCGGTAAGCGGCTTTGCAGAAAGCACTGTTAATGCCAGAGGCTTTTCGGCGTGGACAGGGAAAAGCGCAGCGACTGGTATGCCTGGGCGGGAGGTAAGATAGACTGGCTTGCTCGTGTCCGGGAGATATTCTTTTTCAGCCTGGATGCAGGCAGAGAGTTCTCTGGAGACAGGGGTTCTGTCCGGGAGAAAACTTCCTGCCGCGCTAACGACCTGTGTATCGGAACAGAGGGCAACGGTGTGCCGGCTGCTGTTGTACAGGATAGTAAGGAAGGATGCAAGCCTGTGTGTATCTATTGGCGGCTCTCCGCATTTCCTAAGATGGATCTCCTGGCCGGAAAGCTCCGCTTCCAGAGAATCCTGATTCGCAAGGTTTAAAATCTTACGCATCTTGGTCGGGATCACGATCCGCCCCTGTGCATCCAGTGTGCAGATATCGGTATATTTCATAGATTCACCTTCTTTCTAACGGAAAAGAAGCTGCCATAGAGCCGCTTCCTTTCCAGATTGATATGTGATATACACCTGATATCAGATATTCATAATTTCAGAGAATACATACTGTTATTTATTGACTTGGTGTATTCTGTAATATTTTTGGGGATTCTCTTTCATGTGCAACGTGGGCAAACGGAATCAGGCAGCATAGGAACTGCTTTGAGCCGGATTCTGGTACTGCCCATGCTGAGCATAAGTCTGATTCTGCCCCTGATACTGTCTGTTCTGAGCGTAGTTTTGAGCCTGTCCCTGATATTGTCCGTTCTGTGTATAATTCTGGGTTTGATCTTGGTACTGACTGTTTTGGGAATATTTCTGGGCCTGCCCTTGATATTGCCCATTCTGAGCATACCCTTGATCCTGCCCCTGATTCTGTGACTGCCAGTCCTGCTGTTGTTTCTCATACGCCTGCTTTCCATTTGCGATCAGTGACGGCGCCATACAAGCTTCCCAGTTGGTGATATAGGAATCCGTGCGCTTTAGGAGCGTATAGAGGTCCATATCCGTCAGTTGGATAAACACATTTTTCTCCGAGAGAAAGCTTCCGGATTTCATATAGGAACCGCCTTTCTGGTTCTGGACTTTCACGCCTTTGCCATTTACGATCTGGATCCGCCACGGGATCTTCATCGGCCGCCTGCTGGAATCATTAGTATGACGCGAAATGGAAAACTGCTGCGCCATAGAATACCCCTGTGCATCAGGCGCGCCGTAGATCTTGCTCTGGGACCATTCAAATTCCTGGAACCCTGCAGTGATCCGGGTTAAAATAAACTGGATCTGTTCGGGAGCCAGGTTGAACTGGGCGATTATATTCTTATCGCCGGTGCCGTTGGATCGGCTTCCCGGATATCCCCGCTTGGAAAAGATGAAAGATTTGGCTCCATTTCCGACAAAAGAAGACATTCTTCCACTATTGCCCTGGTCAGAAACAATACCGGAAAACTGTCGTACCAAACGACCAGAGGGGACATCCACTTAGCAGAAACTGTTAGGTGGATTTTTTTGTCAAAGTACGGATGAATCTCTATTCATCTTTAAGGAATATTTTACCAAATGCGTAGATTTATGAACAGGTACGGATTATTTCCTACTTACGCTGATAAAAACTTCGGGAAGAGTTCGAGTAGCGGATAAAATCCCGGAAATGCTGATAAAATGGGCGTTTCCGGGATTGCTTTTTACTTGTTGGCTCTAAAATGGCTCTAATTATTTGATGAATACTGGATTTCGGGCGGGTATCGTGATACCTGCAAACAAATTTAAAGAACTAATTGCCATTCATATATCTTCGTGTTACAAAACATCTACGGAAAGTACCCATGACAGGGTGGTAGCCTCCCGAGTTTATGAAAACCGGCGTGCCGGAATACATAGGAAGGGAGGTGGCGCCGATGACAGCTTTTGAAATCATTTCGATTTTCATTGGAATATTAGCATTGTTGATGTCCTTTGGTAGCTTAATGAAACATTCTAAATCCCCCAGCAGAGCTGGGGAGACTAGCAGACGCAAGTGGCGATAAACAGAGTACCAGAATATCCCCCGTTGTATAATAGGTGCAGGTCTGGCAAACCGCACAAAACACAACGGAGGTATATTCATGGACACTCAAAGTTTATCACATAGTCGCTATAATTGCACGTATCACATAGTATTTATCCCGAAATATCGTAGGAAAGTGATGTTTGGGGATTTGAGAAAAGAGGTAGGCGAAGCCATTAGCAAGGTATGCAAGATGGAAGGAGTCACAATTATCAAGGCAGCAACGCTGCCGGATCATGTGCATATGTACGTGTCGATTCCGCCCAAGGAGAGCGTGTCGAAGGTAGTGGGTAGGATTAAGGGGAAGAGTAGCCTTATGCTTTTCGACAGACATCCGGAGTATAGAGACCGGTATAACCGTCACTTCTGGGCAAGGGGGTATTATTGCGAGACAGTCGGTAATGTAAATGAAGAAACGATAACAAAGTATATCAAAGAACAGTATGAGAGGGATCGACTGGAAGGAGAGTCCTCAAAGTAAGTACAACAGAGCCGCTTTTAAGCGGCCACCAGTAACATAATGAACAGGGTTTGTCAGACCGCCTTTAGGCGGAAACACAACAGGCCCCGGAGGGGCTTATCCAGGCCACCAGCAGAGCTGGTGGTTGAGCCGATGGCCGTGATTTGTTGCGTTGCTTGCCTTTCTCGATAAGAGAAACAACAAGCGAAAATAAAAATGCCTATCCTGTCTGATCCACAGGATAGGCGGTGTCCGTAAGGACAATCATTAACCTAAACTCGGAGCATCCACTTTGGAGTGGGTGCTTTCCCTTTGTATTGTTATAATACCATTGAATGTGAAATGTTTCAAGGGATTTCTGCTAAAATCTGTAGATATTGTTCAGTAAATTTTGATTTTCCCCTCATAATTATCGGCTCTTTCCAATAGAGGACCGGTTGCACCCATTGTAAAAGCTATATCACTGCTTCGGATAGACAATAGTTCCATTCCAATCTTTAGATTAAGGAAGTCCAATATTTGCTGATTAAGCTGAATGATACCATTCTCGGAGATACGCTGTTCTCATCCGTAAGATATACCCACATCCAATTCTGCGTCGTACCTTTCTGCCCCGGTTCGTCTATGACCTGGATCCGTGTCTCATCGCTATGGACATACCTACTGCAAAGGAATTCCTCCTTCATCAGGTCATAGACCGGCTGGAGATACCGCCCGGCACACAGGATGATCCAGTTTGCCATCGTTTTGGTTGACAGATTCAGATCATACCGCGCGAATTCCCGCTCCTGGCGTGCAAGCGGCATCCCATTTACATATTTGGCATTCATGATACCTGCAACCAGGGATGGTGTGGCGACACTCCCTTTCATAAGTGCCTGGGCCTTCTCTGGCCGCTGCATTTTTCCGCATTTTGGACAGCTGTAAATATATGTGACCTCTTCTACGACTTCGAAACGGGCCGGTATAAATTTCAGATATTTTACTTTCTCTGTCGTCACTACTTTGTATTTCGTCCCGCATTCCGGGCAGAACCGTTCTTGCCCTTCCAGCTTATGTTCGATCACCTCTGTCGTTTCAAAAGAAGAAAGATCTTCTTCCTTTTTTCCGGCAGGTTTTTTGCGTTTGAAAGATTTCGGATGGATCTCTTCCATTTCCGGTTCCGCTGCATTCGAATCCGCTTCCTGCTCTGCTTCATTGAACAGATCCATCTGCGTATATCCATCCGCGTACTTTTCACTGGAGGCACCAAACTGTTTCCGCTGGGCAAGCGCCAGCCTGTCAGAAAGCAGCGCATTCATGAACTCCAGCTCCTTCATTCCCGCGAGCAACGAGCCAAGCGGGCATGCTTGCATGCACATTTGGCGACTGCAGCGGGGTCTTTGACTTTTTCCGTCAGGAGCTGGATCTTAGTTTCCTGCTTTTGCTGATGCGCCTGCATGGTTGTAAGCAATGTGATCATATTTTCTATACTCATTTCCTGTAATTGTTTCTTAGAAAAAAGTGGTTCCATAGTCCGGTGCTCCTGATTGTTTTAAGCTAAGAAAAGAATACCATAAAACCGTGCTGTTTTCGAGGGGAAATGCGTCAGAAAAACAGAGGAAAATTGCTGAAAATCCTAAGATTTTCAGCTTTTTGCGAATTGACAGACTCCGTTTTTGGCTAGATGACAATCTTGGGATGGTGCTCCTTAAAAGCTCCCTTGGGCTCCAGGGATAATCCGTCACACAGCCAGTGTATTTCTTTTAACGTAACTTTTTTCAACTCATCTGGCAACATTTTGGCAACAGAAAATCAGCAAGCCATAATAAATGATGTAATTGATGTAAAAACAGGTGTGTATTTGCATAAATATTAAACAAATAAAGTTAATAGCAGGGCTTTGCGGAAAAAACAGGTACATTTTACAGGTGGGATATATCAGAAAACTGCCGCATAGACGAAGATGGAAAATACTGTGTGGACAAAAGCGGAGTATTCTTTCTTTTCTGTGGAAGGACTGCTGGAAAACTGATTGCGTTTCGGCTGCCATATGGGTATAATATGAATAAGGAAAGGAAGATGCATATGCAGAAAAAGACACCGGATTATGACAATGTATTTAAGACGATGAAGATGAAACACAAAAGATTGTTCGTCTCCGTCATCAATGATGTGTTCGGTAGGAATTACCCCAAAGATGTAAAAGTGGAGATTTTACCCTCGGAGGGTTATTTGACGGAAAACGAAACGGTGGACGGCAGCAAGGAAATAGAGGAACAGGTTTCAGATTTCCTAATCAGAATAGGTAGCGAAATTTATCTTCTGGAATGCCAAAGCTATGATGACGGCTCTATGGCGATCAGGATTGCGGAGTATGCTTTTATCGTAGCCAGACAGTTTGCAACATGGGATATTGGTCATGCAACAATTCCAATGCCGAGATTTTCAGTTATTTATGTCAAGAGGACGGACAGGACGCCGAAAACAACAACGATTACCTTTACCTTTCCAGACGGGCAGACAGTGGACTATCAAACAGACAATGTAATCTTAGAGGATTTTACAAAAGAAAAGATTGTTGAAAAGCGGTTGTTTCCTTACATCCCATTTTACATTGCGAGATATGAGAAAGAAATTGCATCAGAAGGTGACATTGAAAAAGTGGTAGAGGAGCTGACATATTTCAGGGATGAAATGGTGAGTCTGCATCAGGCGGGGGAATTATCAGATGATGAACTGATAGACCTGAAAGGATTTGTAAACACTATCATTACACATATCACGAATGGCAATAAAAATGAAGAAAGGCTGGTGAATATTATGGGTGGAACCATTATTGAAACGGAATCTGATAAGATTAAGATAAGGACGATTATTGAAATGGGGCAGGAAGTTGGTCTTGATGATTCAGAAATTTTGAAAAAGCTGCAAGAAAAAATCATTGGGCTGCCTTTAAAGCGGGCACAGGCGTATTTGGAACAGTATGGAAAGCAGCTTGTATAAGTTAATGAATTTGATGTAACAATAAAAAGTTTTTAAGCAGAGGGAAGTATTTCCGTAAAAGATGGAGATACTTCCCTTTTTGCGTGGAAAATTTTATCTAAAAGGAGAATTTCAATGTTGAAAAAACCAATGACAACGAAAGAACTGTTTGACAAGATTAAGGGTATCCTGAAAGAAAAAGGCAAGTTGCCGGATATTTTAGATTATGGATTGGGAGCCTACCGCCCGGTTCCGATTAAAACCTATGAATTGACCTGAAAAGTAATCTTGCCTATGGAGGCAGCGAGGGGATTCATCTGGATCTGTGGATAGAATATTTTGAGGATGATAAAAAGCGTACAAGCAGTATCGGCACATTTAAAACGCTTCACGAAAACGAGGAAGCTATGCACATTATGGCTGCTTTGCTGGCAGATTTCATCCTTGAAGAAAGAGCTTATGTCAATGCAAATCTTGATGATTTCACTTGGGAGGGTGCAGACGTTTATCCGCTTGATGAATCGGGGAACAGGCTGAAATGGGGGTATTCCTGCAGCAATATGTAAGCGATGAATAATCTAGTACATCATTGCATTAATTCTTGAGTAATAAGCGCTTGCTATCCATGCCATCTGCACGCCTACGAACCTAGATGTGGCCCGCTACACCGTCGGTTCGTAGACGCACAGCTGACACGAATATCAAGCACTATTACTTCAAGATTAATGCAATGATGTACTAGCGTTTTTACAAGTCTCGAAATCTGTGCGATAATCTCTTTAACTGGAGAAGCATTTCCCCATTTCCCGGTTTTTGCATCAGGGCATGTTGACTATCAAATCATTCGATTGCTCTATGCACGCTTACTCCAAATAGATTAGGAAGAGGTGAGCTTTCATGGCTCAGAAATGTATCAAACGTACAGATCAGGAATGCTATTCTTTGAAATTCAGTATATAGAAAAGTCTTGGCACTTGTGTTAAGATAGTGATATTAAATCAAGAGTAATGGAGACTGTTTCTATGAAGATACGGATAGGCTGATGCCTGCCCGGTTATTCCGATTGTGGAGCATTTGGCAGAGAAATATGGAATACGTCAAGGTGATTGGAACCGGTGCAGATGCCGCGGATTTTGCACTGGTTGGCCTATGTCAGAAGGGAGATCTGGCGGTGACGCAGGATTATAGGGTGACTGCCATGACTTTGGGAAAAGGTGCATATGGAATCCATCAGAGCGGAAAATGGTACACGGATGGGAATATCGACCGCATGCTGATGGAACGGAAGATGAAAAGACACAAGGAATTTGATGATTGATTAAATGGAAGGAATTCTTTGCAGACGGCTGTTGAAAACGGTATCCGGACGATTGCATTTCCGTCCATTTCCACAGGCATTTACAGATATCCCGTAGACCAGGCGGCAGCGATAGCTGTAAAGACGGTGAAAGAGTTCTGTATCCGGCATCCGGATGATATGGATATTGTACGTTTCGTACTGTTTGACGCGGATACGCACCGTGCCTATGACCACGTAATTTACGAAGCCAAAGCCTCCACAGCAAACTGACGAGGCTTTGGTCTACACTCCGTTCCGGTCGTTGCTGAACAAGTGCCGCTGGCACTTAGCAACTCTCGCGGCAGTCGCCAAATGTGCATACAAGCATGCCCGCTTGGCTCGTTGCCCGCGGAAGTAAATCAGGAATAAGGCCTTTTCTATATGGATGACAGCCTAAACTAAAGGAGAACACTATGGAACACCTGCGATGCGTAGTTGAAAGGATTACTTATACGAATACAGAAAATGGTTACACCGTATTAAAGGTGGCGGCTAAGAATTATAACGACCTGGTCACTGTTGTCGGAATCATGCCAGATACACATGTTGGCTCCGTTCTTTCTCTGGAGGGGTTCTGGAAGATGGATGCCAAATACGGCAGGCAGTTTTCCGTAGAGAAGTTTGAAGAGACTCTCCCAGCGACGGTCTATGGAATTGAGAAATACTTAGGTTCCGGATTAATTAAAGGCGTCGGACCGAAGTTTGCAAAGCGGATCGTCCAGAAGTTCGGAAAGGATACGCTGGATGTGATTGAGGATACGCCGGATGAACTCATTACGGTGGAAGGGATAGGGAAGATCCGCGTAGAACGGATTAAGAAGAGTTGGCAGGAGCAGAAGGAGATCAAGAATATCATGCTCTTTCTGCAGAGCCATGAGGTGAATACTACCCATGCCACAAAGATTTTTAAAACCTACGGAAGCGACAGTATCAGCGTGGTACAGGAGAATCCTTACCGCCTGGCAGACGACATCTGGGGAATCGGATTTAAGACTGCGGATATGATTGCCGAAAAACTGGGGATTGAAAAGGGACGCTTTATCCGGTTGCGGAGCGGACTGTTCTATACATTAAACAAGCTGGCAGAAGACGGGCACTGTTATGGGGACAGGGAACAGCTGATTAAAAAGGCGGTGGAACTTTTGGAAGTGGATCCCCCGGAGCTTACGATCACACTGGATGAAATGCTCCGCACCGAGGATGTGATCAGGGATGAAGAAGCCATTTATCTGCCGCCCTTTTTCTTTTCTGAGACCGGGTGTGCCAAGAGGCTGGTCAAACTGTTGATTTCCGAACGCAGGATGAAAATGGATGTGCAGGCAGTTATATCCGAGGTTCGCAGGCAATCGGATATTACATATGATGAGATCCAGCTGGAAGCGATCCGTACAGCGGTTTCATCAAAAGTAATGGTTCTGACCGGCGGTCCGGGAACCGGGAAGACGACGACAACTATGGGGATTATTTCCGCCTACCGGATGGCCGGATGCAGGATCATTCTGGCGGCGCCTACCGGAAGAGCGGCGAAACGGATGTCTGAAACAACCGGGATGGAAGCGAAAACGATTCACCGGCTGTTGGAATATAAACCTCCGGAAGGATATCAGAAGAATGAAGAAAATCCTCTGGAGGGTGATGTCCTGATACTGGACGAGTGTTCTATGATTGATGTGATGCTTATGTACAATCTCCTTAAAGCGCTTCCGGAACATATGACATTGATTATGGTGGGCGATACGGACCAGCTTCCAAGCGTGGGGGCGGGAAATGTCCTGAAGGATATCATCGCCTCGGACCGGATTCCGGTTGTACGGCTGGCCAGGATATTCAGGCAGGCGCAGGGAAGCAGGATCATCATGAATGCCCATCGGATCAACAGGGGTGAACCCATTGATATGCGCGGCGGAAAGGATTCGGATTTCTTTTTTGCCGGGAGAGAGACCAATGAGGAAGTGGTGGATACGCTGATTAAGTTCTGTACGGAGAATCTGCCACGCTATTATCATGTGGACGCCTTTCAGGATATCCAGGTGCTTACGCCGATGCAGAGGGGGATCTGCGGGGCGGCTAATTTAAACCAGGTGCTGCAGGAAACCATGAATCCGTCCAAAATCTTCCTCCGCAGGGGCGGCACGCAGTACCGGCTCCATGATAAGGTCATGCAGATCCGTAACAATTACGATAAAGAAGTTTTTAACGGCGATATCGGAACCATTTGTAAAGTTGACATGGAGGAACGGGAACTGACGGTAGATTATGAAGGCCGGGAGGTTCTCTATGATGTCAGCGAGCTGGATGAACTGGTACTGGCCTATGCGACCACGATCCATAAGGCGCAGGGAAGCGAGTATCCGATTGTGGTGATGCCTTTTACCATGAGCCATTTTGTGATGCTGCAGAGAAATCTGCTGTACACAGGGGTCACTAGGGCAAAGAAGATCCTGGTGCTGATCGGGGAGAAAAAGGCGGTCAGCTACGCCATAAAAAATGAGACTACCGCCGCAAGAAATACGAAGCTTACCAAACGTCTGATGGATGGAAGCACAGAGTCAAAGACTGCAGAGGCAGATATTTTGAGGCGGCAGTTAAATGGTGAAAATGAAAGTCAGCTGGAAAAGAAACCAAAGACGATGATCTATAAGAACCATGTGCAGCCAATGAGAATTGCGGAGGAACCAGCCGGTTATGGGGGCGATCTATTCGAACGGCTGGCATGTTCCAGGTTTCGGAGCAGTTTTTCCTTAAATGCCAATGACAGGGCATATATTGCTGACAAGGGAATGGATACCATACGTCGCCATGCACACGATTTCGTAGAAAAGCGGCTGGCTCCTTCTGAACCGCAGAATGATGGAAAGCAGACGCCGATGAGAGGACATCCGGTGTTTGTTGCCCAGCATGCGACAGCTACCTGTTGCAGAGGATGTCTGGAGAAATGGCACAATATCCCTAAAGGCAGGGAATTGACCGCACAGGAGCAGGATTATGTAGTAGATGTTATTTTACAGTGGATAGACAGGCAGAGGGCGCAATAAAAATATTTGTCGATCTGATGCCCTCAGTAAGAGTATAATGTCAATATATACTGCATCTATTTTATGGCGTAAACGAGATGTTTATCGGTATAAACGGAATGAGGCAACACCTTGCGGCTGTCAAAAAATTGTTAACATGCTCCATCAATGTAAATTGGACGCAGCAACATATGGTCAGCTTCAAGGCGATAATAATCCAAGCGTTGTTATTTCCCTCTATACTTTTGGCCAGAAGTTCGGTCAGGCAGTCAGTTCTGTTGTCGCTTCCGGACTGCTTGCTTTGTTTCATTATACTGGAGGGCAGGAACCAACTCCGGCTGTATTGAAGCTCTTTTATGCAGAGAGCGTCCTTTTCCCTGCCGTAGTTGCATTGGCAGTGCTTTTTGTGTCCTTCATCCTTTCCCGCATGGAAAAAGAGTTAGTGAATAAACTCACTGTAGCGAATACAGCACGCGCTTAAGCCTACATTTCGGTAGCCTATATTTGGGGGCACAGTGAAAAACAGGTGGAAATGCAAAATAGTTTACAAGTTACACAAGCTATCCCCTATTGTGGCAGAGGATAGCTTTTTCCTGCCTATTTACGGTTGTTGTGATTATCTATGTAAGTCGTTCATAACCTGTCCAGATATTTTAAAAATTCTTTTGTGGCTGCAGAAATTCTCTTTTTGTCCAACATGGCAAGACCAATTTTCCGATATGTTGGTATTTCCAGTCTTTTAATCTCGATATGGTAAGGAATCCTTTGGAGAACAAGATTTGGAAGAATACTGATACCAAGCCCCGCTTCAACCATGGACATAATGGCATAATCATCCCATGTTGTAAATCTTATATCTGGTTCCAGATGATTATTTCTGAAAATGTCGGAGACAACAATATTCTTATCCTTTTCTATAAAGCCCTGGCGCAGCTTAAGATTCCCTATGAGCGGGTAGAGACAGATGAAGCAGTTACTATGGATGACTGCGTATTGATTGACCAGAAACTAAATATGAAGATGGTAAAAACTTTATTTTTATGCAACCGTAAGAAAACGATTTTCTATCTATTTATTACTGCAGGGAGAAAGGTCTTTGACACTAAGCATTTCAGCAGTGCACTGGGGATTTCCAGAGTATCATTTGCTCCTGCAGAAATGATGGAGGAGATGCTGGGGAATAAGATTGGTGCGGCAACGGTATTTGGAACATTGCTGGATCAGGATAGGGATGTGCAGGTAATTATAGATAAAGAGGCGGCAGATGAAGAATTCTATGGATGCAGTGATGGAACAACAACCTGTTACATGAAAATTAGGACTGAGGATATCATTGAGAGATTTCTGTCGTTTGCAAAACATAAGCCGGTAATTGTTGATATATAATGATATTATTTATAAATAGGGTGCAAAAGGTATATTGTGAAAAAGCCATGCAGAATTTAGAGATCTGACTTCATACCGGAAGTCTGACAATAAAAATACATCCTTTTTTGGCCTGGCTCTGTACAGAGACTTCTCCTCTGTGTAATTCTAATATTTTCTTTACAAGGGGCAGGCCAAGTCCGTTGCCTTCTATATTGTGTGATGTGTCGCCTTGATAGAATTTATCAAAGATAAATTTTATCGTCTTATCATCTATGCCTTCCCCCTGATCCTTTACAGTGAAAACTGCGTTTCCGATATTTAAACGCAGAGTTATAGTGATGCGTCCCTCGGCAGGGGAGAACTTGACTGCGTTGTCCAGCAGATTCATCCAGACTTGTTTCAGGAGCGGTTCGTTAGCCGTGATCATGACTTCTTCCATATCAATGTCAAAATTAATCTGTTTTTTCGACCATTTACTCTCCAGAAGCAGGATGGATTCCCGGATCTGTTCGCTTAAGGAATAGACGGTCTTGTCGGTCAGAAGGGTAAGGCTTTCCACCTTTGAGAGATTTAACACAGTTGCGGACAGATCGGAGAGCCGCCGGGATTCCTCTATGATAATGTCCAGATATTCCCGGCTCTGGCAACCGTCCGGCACCTGGCTTCGAAGCAGCCTTGCGAAGCCAAGGATAGAGACGATCGGCGTCTTAAATTCATGGGAAAAATTATTAATAAAATCAGAGCGGAACATCTCTGTTCCGGCCAGCTCAGCCGTCATCTGGTTAAAACATTCTGAAAGCTCCTGGAATTCCCTCGGATGCTCCAGATGGATCTTCACGTCATAATTCCCAACAGAAACTTCATGTATTGCCTGGATCAGCGTATGAAGAGGGCGCAGGGGAAGGCGGCTCATAAAAAGGGAAATGGCTGTGCCGATAATAATGCTGATGATTCCGCTCTGGAACAGGAAAGGTATTATGGACTGCTCTGGTCTGGCCGTGATCCATCCATGTTTTATGGCAAAGATTATAATAGCGTTGCTGGCAAACATGGTCAGAACCAGTAAGATAAAAACGAAACCTGTTGTTAATAAAGTGATCTTGATACGGACGCCCGCACGTTTTTTCATACCAATTCCTCCTCTACCTGCGCTTTATATCCAAGCCCCCTGATCGTGACGATCGAGAAATCAGTACAGGCTTCAAAGCGTTTTCTAAGACGGTTAATGTGGACGCTGACCGTAGCGTCCGTGGAATCGGAGGCAGGGCCCCAGATATCCTCCATAAGCTGTATTCGGGTAAATATTTTATTCGGATAGGACAGAAGCTTGTATAAGAGCTGAAATTCTTTCTGGGGAAGCAGTTGACAGATCTCTTTGTTTTTAACCGTCAGCGTATCATAATCTAAAATGGTTGAACCGACCGTAAGTCTGCGGTCGGAGATAATCTTAGCCCTTCTGAGCAAAGCTCTGATTCGTAGAAGCATAACGTCTTCGTCTACAGGCTTGGTCATATAGTCGTCGGTTCCTGACAGGAATCCCTTCTTTATATCTTCTGGAAGCTGCTTTGCAGAGAGCATCAGGATAGGGATATCATTGTTACAGTCCCGCAGAAGTTCTGTAAAAGCGCAGCCGTCCATATCCGGCATCATGATATCCAGTACAATCAGGTCAATCCTAGTATTCTCCATAATATCCAACGCTTGTTGGGCGCAGTCCGCACTGGAAATGGAATATCCGGCATCTGATAGAACAGCCCCCAGATAACGGCGTATATTCTTATCATCATCTACGATTAAGATCTGCAGCATAGAAATTCTCCTTCATTTTCTATTCGGGACATCACCGATTGTCCAGTAGAGAAATTGTAGCATAGAAAGTTAAACTGGAATTAAAAAATCAGGTTATTTCACATATTTTTCACATTTTGAAGCGGGGAGTTTAGATATAGTTTAACATGTGTTTTTAAAATGAAGACCGGAAAAAGGTATTTAATTGGAGATTGAAAGTCCAGCTAAGAAATGTCAATAGTTAAAATGAAAAATGTTAAAAAAGTTTTTTTCAAACAGTTGATGTAAAAAAGGGTAACTTTAATAAACCT
>CAJTCH010000089.1 GCA_910574715.1 Lachnospiraceae bacterium
AAAAAACAGCTGATAGCAACCAAGGGGAAAGTCTGCCCTTTTTTCAGTGTATTTTAATCATTTCTATCATCTGCTATTATTGGTTTAATAGCTTAATCCTATTGTGATATCATGCCACTACTAAGTTGTTAACATTGATTATATATCGACTTTGCCAAGATTTCCTTATAAAATCATGACATTTTTCGCATTCTTTCTGCTACTAAGCATTAAGCTACCTTTACCGTAAACCTCCGGCTCTCCACCGTCTTCTGGTACTGCTTATATACTTCCGGCTTTTCTTCCTTCAGACGCTTCTCGTCAATCCGGTTACTGCTCACCGACTTCCAGGATACCCGGTACTGTTCATTCTCCGCGATCTCTGCCTCCCCAAGATACAGCTTCAATTCCTGTTCGATCAGCCTCTTCTCCGTCTCCAGCTCCGCCATCTTCTCAGATAATTCCTGACGGCGGTCTAATTTCTCATTGAACCCGGCAAGCAAGATCTTCCCCGGCACAGATCTCCTGAAATACTCTGCGATCACACGGTCCGCTAACTTGGAGCCGTCCGGGTCCGGCAGGATTCCCGCCTGTACACGGTTCTTCCAGAAATCCTCTTCAATCCGGATCAGATCGGCAAGCATATCTTCATCCCGTTCTAACCGGTAATATTTGAACTCCCTCCCATAGATCAGAACTGCGATATACCAGGCATCTGTATTGCACACGGACATATAATGATGGCATTGCAGTTGGTAATGCAATGGAATCCTGCCGTCCTCCCATTTATCTGCCAGATAGGGGCTTGCGGTCTTACACTCCAATCCTGCATTCTCATTGACCACCATCCGGTCTACATCTGCCAGCATAAACGGATGCTTCTCATCATAAAACATGGCGTTGGCCCTGCGTACCTTCTTTCCTGTCGCCTCCATAAACCGCCTCGCCACATAATCCTCAAACTCCCGCCCCTGGCGCATTGCCTCATTATCAAGATCCTCTGTATCCTCCGTAATCTTGTCCTGATATACCTGCATGGCGGTACGATAGGGATTCAGCCCGCACACTGCCCCGGCATCCGAACCTCCGATCCCCCTCTTCCGGTATTTCAGCCACTCAGCCTTATCCAGCCCCAACGTAGACACCAGTTTCTTCATATCCCATTCTCCTCCTTCATAATCCTGTAATCCATCCGGATCTTCCCTAATTCTCGATTCAAGCAGAACTGTAGTTCTCCCATATACGAGTCTTGGTATCCCATCCATTCTTCATAGAGGAATTCTAAAATATCCGGAAATGCGATCGCCGCCTCCAGAGTCTCCTTCGACATCCTCCTGCTCATTTCCAAAAGCAGCTCATAGATGCTGATGATACAGTCGATCTGGTAGGCGGCATGGTAGATTGCTTCCTTTTCTTTCTGTAAGACCTGGTATTGAAAAAGCTTCAGTTCCCCATTAATCTTCCAGCAAAATGTCTGCTGTAGCCGTTTTCTATACATGTATTCCCTCATCTCATCCCATCACGCCGCACAGACTATCTGGTATGCCTTGTCTATTACCGGGTTCCCGTCTACGGTGCGGGAAAACAGGTTCTCCTTGTAATTCGCCGTCTTGCGGAGAGGCTCTGCATGGGTTGCGAAGTCCGAAACCGCATTGATAAAACGGTAGGCATTCTTCCCCACGCCCTGTAAATCCGGTGCGTCAAAGTAGCGGATTTTCATATCCTCCCGTAACCGCTTCATATTCTTCTCCTGCTGAGGCGTGGAACCGTCCTCAATCGGAAGTAAAATCTCAATATATTCCATGACCTGTTTGTCTGTCAGCTTCTTCATGCGAAGTGCTTCAAACTCTTTGCCAAGCTCGTCCATGTAGTTTTCTGCCAGGAACAGGGTATCCTTTGCCTCCTGCATTTTCTCCTTGATATCCCCGGTGTGGATCATAGACCATGAACGCTTCGCATTTGCCAACGCCAGATTTAAGGTGTTCTGGCATACGACACGAATTGGTGTCAGCGCTACTTTAATTGCGCCAGAGCCGTCATGGGTATTGGAAAACAAAAGATAGGGACTGATTCTCTCGCCTGATATGATGTACTCATGGGGCATATGGGCAAGCAGCCATACCTTCCTGCCGCCCTGCAGGCTCCCGGCTGTCTCGTATTTCACGCCCGCCCCTAATAATTCGTCCGTAAATGCAAAGGCTTCGTCGTTCTGAATCACCCTGTAACGGTCTGTGACAACGCCAAGCACCTTGCGGTCAGAATCCCTCACATTTGCCTTGTAGCCGTCTACCAGTTCTTCCATGGCTGTGTAAATCGGTTCCTGCAGGACACGCCAGTCCAACCCTGCCAACTGCAATGCGTCCTTAGAAGCAGGGGCTTCTAATACCTTCGTCCCTAACCCATGCCATGGGGTTTCCCTTACATAAAACATACTCTCAACATTTGCCGCCATAATCGAAATCTCCTTTCTCAATCAACCTTTGTTTTTGTATTCTTTTCTACCTCTTGCCGGTTCTGGCGGCAGCTTTTCCCAATGTGCTGTTCCATTCCATTCATTGGGACTGCCGCCAGTTTCCGGTAAATATCAGACTGTGTTTCTCATTAATCTTCTTCCGCTATAATCTCTGCCAGCTTGACGCCGCAGCCGATAATGAATAATGCAATCTCAATGCCTTTCATCCTTCTGCCTCCTTTCCACAACACCGCAGGGCAATCCTAACGATTGCTCTGCCAATGTTCTTTATGATAATCTCCCGGATATATCCCTCCTTCCTCTCCGGGCATGAAAAAGACAGGAAGATCATGCCTTCTGCCGCTTTTATTAATCGTTTCATGATAATAATATACAATTCTATCCTCATGCTTTTACCAGTATAAGGAGATATGAATTGCAAAATGATGGTGTCCAATTTGGACATATCTTACAGCCCGTTAGTTGCTTTTTAAAATCATGCCGTTTTCTATCGTATGGGCTTAGACATTCTTTTCTTTTTTAATTTTACAGGCAGTTTGTTTGCCTTTATATACTCTTCAATCTGCCTCACTTCATTCTCCCTTCCTTCTGCCTCCATACATTCAAGCATGTTCTCCACTTTTTTGCACAGCTCCCGTACCTCAGCCGTATATACGATTGAAAAAAATGGTTCTTTCAACTGATATCCGCCACTATTTCTAACCTCGAACATCCACCATATTTTCGACGCTTCTTCTTTTAGCCGTTTCATGTCCAGCTGTTTTTCTAATTTTATTTCTTCCAGCTCTTCCTTCAGTTCCTGTTTATACAGCCTTTCCTCCCGCTTATCTTGTTTCCGTTTCTCCTTTGCCTTCCGGTAAGCTTCAATCTCCCATAACGTCCGGAACACTTCATCCCAACTAACCATACGCTTTCTGCCTCCTAACATGAAAACAGCAGGAGGATTGTTCCTCCTGCCGATATAATAATTAGTTTCACGACTATAATATATAATTGATTTTCTTTAATTTTACTTAATTCTATTTTTATCATTTATAACCAGACGGATAGTTTCCCATTTCCTACTCATACAACTCATACCATCCATCTAATTCTCCGTATCCAGACGTGCTCCCTATATTAAAACTTCCGTTTGTAAATGTCCTAAGATAGTATTCTTCTCCGTCAATGGTCAGAAATGTAAGCCAGTCTTTTAAATCATCTTTATAAACTTCATACCTGGCAGTAATGGAATAATTAAAATAATCATCTTCGATATATCCTCCCCAACAATATCTTATTGTATCATGAGATTCAAACACCATCAGCGGCTGAGAATCCTGCAAATGAAACGAATGACCTACTAAAAAACTATATGCCTCGTTTACTGCCTCCTGTTCTGCAAGCTCTTCCTCGCTCGGTCCATTAATTTCATCTTCAATTCTTTTAATCAACTCTACATTCTTTTTCTCAAAGTCATTGAATACTGCTTCAGAATTAAATTGATCTGACGGTATCGTTCCCTCATACCATGACATACTTTCAAAGTATGCTTTTAACCCCTCGTCTTGAAAAATATATCCGTGCCTTGCAAAAATTTCATTTCTCCCTATCATCATATCTTCTATAGTAATGCTTCTAACCTCATCCTCGGATAAATATTTTTTATCACTATCCGGGAAAATATATTCTTCATTCACGTATCCTTGAATTTCTTCTTCTGCAAGCTGTACTGCAACAATTTCAGTAACAATACCAGCTTCTTCCCTAATTCCTACACTGATTCTGCCGCCTATATCAAGATATACTTTTCTGCCCTCGTTCTCTCCTGCATTTTCATACTTATCTGCCAAACATCCTTCTGCTTCTCCAATGGACATTCCTAACTTCACTCCATGAAAGCTTGGTGTACCGTCCGTATTGCCAGTAATCATAATCATATTTATTATGCCATCTGTACAATCTACAACTACATTTCCATCTAAAAGCTGATACCCAATTTCATCTTCATTATATGTAAAATCTGTATCCTTTAATATTTCTTCTGACTGTCCAATAAGACCTTCTATGTCTGCGTCTGAAAAACTAATCTTTTCCTCTATTATACGTTCTGTTTCTTGCGAATCTTCTGTAGAATCTTCTATAAATAATACACTTAACATCAAAAAAATTGTAGCAATCACTGGAATTAAGAATACGCCATATCCAATCAATACATTTCGTACCAAATGAGGATGTGGATTTTTGAGTCTTGGCAAATCATTTTCAGAAATCTCACCATTATATGCCTTTGCTAATATATTCATATTATCGACCATAATATAAGTAACAACCATCATTCCTATTCCTGGCATTATTGTACATCCAAGGATTTCCCATAACAATATGTCTCCTCCTTTCTCCCGCACTTTTACTCTATACTTCGGAGCAATATGATATAAGCGCTCTCCCTGCGCATACCACCAGTAGAGTCCGTAAATCCCGCAGGTAATCATGCTTAATAGAAGTACAACTATGTAATTCTTACTTTCTTTACCGTCTCCTTCACAGACCTTATTCAAATCTTTCACATACCCATAGAAATAATAAATCCCATAGATCCCGCAAGTAATGATTCCAAGTAACAGATACTTCCAAAATCTCCTATACTCAATTTTACTTTTATTACCATTTACCGACATTGAATTATTCACAACCTGCTGCGACTTCCCATTCATTTTATCCTGCCGGTTTATATGTTTTTTTGTTTCCTTTAAGTTCTCTGCATTCTTTTTTACCGACTTTTTATTTCCTATCAAAGTTCCACAATATGGACATTTAATCCATCCTTCCTGTACCTCTTTTCCACATTCCCTACAGAACATATTTTAATTCTCCTTCTTCTGTTTTCTAATAGAGAAAAGGTGTCCGATTCGGACACAATTTTCATCTGTAAGATTTCACTTCTAGGATACGGGAGCCTAAGAACCTTTACAAACTCCCGTATTATCAATTCCATATCTTCCCTTCCGGTATTCTGCCAGTTCTTCCCTATAATCCAAGTCCAATACATTTTTCCTCATTGTCTCTAATTGCAGAAATGCTTCTTCCCATATTTGCTTCTCTCCATCCGGCTCATTTTCTTCTGCATAGACAGAAACAGGATTCGCCATTGTAGCCAACATAGCTAACAACAGCGTAAAAGTTAGAACTCCTTTTATTAATTTCCTTTTCATTTCCATCATGATACATTCTTTCCCTGTAGTTAATACCTGCACTACTTCTCTTCTCTTCTCTTTTCCTTCCGTTTCTCACACCCTTCCCACCTTTTCACATCTCCCCTTCCACTTGACTGCCAATTTTTTACATATTTTGACATCTTGCATTGTCCATTATATCAATACTTTAGTATTTTGTAAATATACTTTCTTTAGAGTAGCCTATGAAAAAGGAGCTTTCTTATGTTTGGTGATATGATTAAAAATTTACGGCAGGCCCGAAGCCTCAACCAAGTTCAGCTTGCGGATTCGCTCAACGTCTCAAAACAGACGGTTTCCAACTGGGAGAATAATAATATTCTCCCTTCCATAGAAATGCTGGTCAAGATTTCACAATTTTTTTCCGTAAGTACCGATTACCTGCTGGAATTGGACAGCCGGAGCTACATTGAAGTGACCGGCCTTACCGATGTACAGTTAGCCCATGTCCGCCAGATTATTGATGATATCAGGGGGATATAAGCGGTTATTTTTTCATATGCCCATTTTCCAACACTTCTATGGCATACTCATATCCCCTCATAAACGCCTTATCCTGCGCCTTGGCTATGATTTGAGCCAATTCCTTTTGAATTGCCCGCTGTTCTTTTACCGGAAAGGATTGCGTCACCCTCACGATTTCCCGATACATATCATGTTCTAAATTTCCTATCCATTCTTCCTGTTCCTTCACGCCTATCTCCTCCTCGCACCAAAAATTCTTTTATGTTCTGCTAAACTCATTATAAAGTAATTACGGCATATCCGACGAAAAATGTCAAAAACAGTAATTATTCAGCCTACTTTGACATAATGTGATATAATCCAGCATTACTATGACTCATACCCCTTTTCCCTCCGCCAGCAAGCCCTCTGTCCGAAAACTAAAATACCCGTCCACCACAATGATATGGTCCGCCAAAAGTTCCCAGAATCTAATAAACAAAAAAGCCAGAACACCTCTGTTCCAGCTCCCAATAGAATCTATTCATTTTTCTCCAGCCTGTTTCAAAATCATTTGTTCTATGTTTTCACTGATATAAAATCCTTTCAGTTTCATGCTTTCCAAAATAGGTTGGATCTCTGTAATCACCCCGCTTGTTTTCGCTTTTAACAGCACTCCGACAGTTCCGGTAACTGTAAGCCCTAAATATTTCGCCGTCTTCTTTGCCGCATTATCATCTATCACAACCAAATCTGCCTTTTCATTCTCCTGCGCAAGAATCATAACCTCTACTTCCCCGTCATGGAGTTTAGCTTTGTACATCTTTTTATCAGAATCGTTCTTTATCTGCTCTACGTGAATCCAGTCCGCTGATACAATCTGCTGACAAGCAGATTCCTTTTTTACTGTTACTTCTGAATACACCGCCTGCGGAACAACAATTTCCCCATACAAATTTTTTAATATTTCCAACTTTCCTATATTACAAAGAATAATCAGCGGAGTAGAATTTACAATCACTCTACGCATTTTCCAATTCCTCCAGAAATTCTTTTTCATTATCAAACTGGAAAATAGAAATATGATTTTTCCCCAGATACCTGATAAACTCTTCTTCTGTCATTTCCGCAATCTGCGCACAATAACCAATAGATACGCCGCTTTGAGAATAATATCCCAATGCTACCGCCCTTTTTGCAAATTGGCAGGCTTCTTCCCTGCTCATGCGCGTATCATATAAAACTGCTTCCGGTATATCTATCGCCACTTGACACATACCATACCTCCTCCGATCTTCCTTAATTATAAAAAGATTTATTTTGTATAAAAATATTATACTTGAAAACTACACTTTTTAACACCCTCTATGAAAAAATTATGAATCACCCATGCCGTCCATTAAATTAACGCCAATGCCCGAAACCTTTTTCTCATCCGAATCAGCCTTGCAGAAACTCCCCGCATAGTAATATTGCAATGCTCTGCAATCTCCCGGTAAGTATATCCTGCCGCCCTCATGCAGACAACCTCCTTCTCTTTCACTGTCATATGGAACATCAACTGTTGTAACAGCGCCCTGTGTTCCAACTCCCTGGCAATACAATTCATCTGCTCCGAAACCTGTTCCCTTGAAAGTGCAGGTTCGTAATCTTCCCGGTACGTTCCCATAGGGGCATTCCGTTTCGGGCAGTTCCGGTAAATATATTCATTAATCATACAATATTTCATCTTTCTCCACGCAATGGATGAAAATGGATATTTGGACAGTTCCGGCTTTTCCAGATATTCCTGAACCGCCTCCAGATAACCAAAGATTACCACATCGTAAAACTCAGACCGTTCTAAATGCTTCTTCCACAGAAACTGTTCCACCAGCATATGGTGCTGTTCTGCAAATATCTTCTGCTCTTCTGTCAATGTACGCATATTTTTCATCTGTATTTCTTCTCCCTTCCCAAACAGCACAAAGCCGGAACATTTCTGCCCCGGCTTTGCCATTTCTTAATCTCGCTATCTATTTCTTCCTATTATAAGGTGTCCGAATCGGACACCAATACTATATATCTTCTCACAATTTCCATTACTATCCAGTATTCTAACGAAACACCGCACATTAAGTATGCTTCTTTTATAACATCCACACACGATCCGGCATACATCCATGCGTAAATTACTCTTCTCCCTGGCAGCGTATCATAATATCGTGAAGCAGATATAAATCTTCCTCACTTACACAATCCGCCCGATTCATAATCGCTCTCGTGAGGAATACCGACCACTCAACGTCTGACCATTCTTCTGGGGTGTCCAAATTGGACACTTTCTGCATTGCCGCCGTAATCGTTTCTGTAATGACCGTCAGGCTTACGCTTTCCCTGCCCCACTCCCGCAATATCTCTTGATGACGGTTCCCTTTCTCAAATTTCCTCATATTTCCGCCCTTTGCAGTCTGTCCGGTCTGCTTTTCTTCCATTTTGCCTGTAAAATCATCCCTCCGGACTTCTTTCCCGTTTTGGGGCTGTAAATCGGTGTCCAAATTGGACACCAATGAAAATTCCTTATCTTTTCTCACGCCTTTTCCTTCTCGATTCTTCATCGCCCTCTCTATAACCTCCTTTGCTTTCATACCACCTTCTTCTGCAGCTTTCTTAGCAATGACTTTCTGTTCTACATCTGATAATTTCGACGCCTCATACGCCGCACTGATATTCAGAGTTCCTTTCCGGAATTCTTCCTGAATCTCTGACACCGCATGATGGTGGATACTGTCCATCCTTGCAATGCCGGAACTGCTTTCATTCATAAGGTCTGCCACGATATCCCGCAGCTTTCCCTGTATCTCCAAGCCATCCTCATCCCTTGCCTTTACCAACGCCTCTTTCAATCTTTGCGCCTGTTGGGTCTTTTCCCATGGCGTCAGTTCCCGATTCAAAGCATTTCCCAACAACAAAGACAGTTCCAACATTGCAGGAGTCATATCCCTATACAGATATCTCACCTTCCCATACTCCTGATACCCACGTTCAAGATTCTTGATATTCGCAAGGTTCCGTCTGTGCCCACTTACAATACGGAACTCCCCGTTCACTCTCGCTAAGACCGTTGGCTGCTGCTGTCCCACCGCAAGAAAGCTGTCTGCAAGTTCTTCTATATTTTCCTGCGAATAAAAATTACTCTCCGAAGGTTTCACGTCCCTGGGGTTCAGCCAGATCTCCTTATACTCATCTACTGTCTCTGAACCGGACTCCTTTTTCTTAATGTCTATCAAATCGTTAATCCCAAATTTCGCCATGCCCATTATCTCCCTATCCCCGTATAACTGGTTACAAAACGCTTATAATCCTGCGCCGCACCACAGCATGGGCTATACTCGTAGATTGGTTTCTTCACAAAGGAATTTTCTGCCACCTTTGCAGAATACCGAATCCTCCCAAGAACCTCATACTGCCTGTAATGCCTGCTTTCTGCATTGTCCCATTCCTGCCTGAGCCATTCTAACCCTGCTGTTTCCCCGTCCGTATTCTGGTAAATCGTAATCAATACTCCTTTTAATATCAAAGACGGATTCAGAGCCTTTGCGTCCTCAATCTGTCCCGCCACAATATCCAGCCCTTCTAAGGAATTTTCATCAATCTTCACAGGAACGATCACTTCATCCGTCACCCCAAGGGCATTGACCACATTGATTCCGATATCCGGGGGATTGTCTATGATACAGTAATCATATCTTTCACAAATGCAATCTTCTGTCTGATTGTTGATACTGGCTTTTACGAATCTCCGGTATCTTTCTGTCATATCATTCCCGCCTTCTCGCACCAGATTCCAGGCAGTGCCAAACAATGACAGATTCGACGTGATAATATCTATCCCTTCATAATCTGTCGCCTGTATCAATTCCTCTGGATTCTGCCAATCACCACTGAGTATCCTTGCGGCAGGTGCGGTCTGTTCTGCCTCATACCGGTCAAATGCCTTGCTCAGATTCCCCTGCTTGTCGTTATCCCACAATAAGACCCGATTCCCCCTGCGCCACAATTCATAAGCCATATTTACCGAAGTAAAACTTTTCGCAACCCCGCCCTTTAAATTTAGTAGACTAATTGTTTTCATACCATTCTCCACCATCCTTGATTTATTTTTGATTAAATTTACTTTTAGAAAATCTGCACATTAAAAAACGCTATCAGACTTACTCCGATAGCGTTAAAAACGATTATAAAACTATATACCAAACATTTTTCTTGTACTTTCCACATCTTCCACACTACAGCCAAGGTTCTTGGCAATCTGCTTATTTGTTAAATCTGGCTGCTTCTTAACCATCTGGAAAATATCTGCCGATAAAGTGATTCCTTCCTGTCTTCCTTCACGTCTTCCCTCACGTCTTCCCTCACGTCTTCCCTGCCATATTCCTTCCTGCCTTGCTTCCTCTTGCTTCACTTGTATATCTTCCTCATAACTATACTCTGCCATCAACATATTCTCCACCTCGCTTCCTTTCCTCTTTAAATAATCTGCCAGAATCCCCTTTTCAATACATTCCTTGATTGCCTTTTTAATGGCGCTTTCTTCATACGAATACTTTCTTACTGTACTGATAAACTGGCTATATTCCTTTAATATCCCGCATTTCCCCAGAATCTCATGCGCTTTATCAGAATTAATATTGATGACCTTCACCTTTAGCTCTACAGAATTTTCTCCTGCCGGATTCATAAATGCATCTGACAGAGATAATACCCGTTCTAACGGTTGTTCTTTCTCGCCATTGTAAAATACATAAAACTCTGGGGTCGGTATCTTCACCAATGTCGTCCTGTAACGTGCCTTGCTGTCTACCAACTGCTCATATGCCCTTCCCACATACATCAGGCAGCGCAAGGGCATGTTTCTATTGATTGTACTCATATGTTCTCCGAAAACAAGCACCTGCCCATTCACCTCACAAGAAATGTCATTCTTGAAGTTCTTATATAAGACATCATCAATCTTTACCTTCCGAATGATCGTTTCATCCTCATAATTTGTATCATGCAACGCATTATATAAACTCAGCAGATTCTTCTTTGCCGTTTCATCCTGGTAAAAGAGGTCAACGAAGACACTGTCCTTGTGTTCCCGGTTCTCCTTCTCCATCGTCCTTCACCTGCCCTTCTTTTATTTTTATACTACCATACTTTATTTGGGGTTTCAATTATCGGTTTCAATATCTTTACGGACATCTCCTTACACCAGCCTTCCTATATTTACGGCTGCTACATTTGAGATAATCATTGGTTGATTTGTAATTGCTGATTACGAGCCATTCTTTTACCCATATCTTCTTCCTCCTATTATCTTGTCCAACATATTCACTCCCTTTGCCCTGAAATAATCAACGGCCTGCTTCCTTCCTATGGCTGTATGGCATGATACTGTCCTAATCAGATTTCTTCTGTCACGAAACATACCAAAAAGTCTGGACATTACTTCTTGGTACTTTTACAAGTATCATGATAATAATATACAATCAAAATCCAATACTCTTACTGAAATATAGACATGTAGAAGTAATTCTCAGAAAAACGACATATGTTTAAAATCCTCAGCTACCCCATTACAATGCGGCAAAAGCAAGGAATATCCCGTCATACCGAGATATTCACAATCATAATTTCTCTTTCATATCGGCGATTTTCCTAACCATTTACTTGTAGTTTTCCCTGTAGAGCTTGAAATCACGTTCCTACTCTTAAACTATCCCTAACTATCCCCAGTTTCCCCTAACTATACCAAAATCTCACATCCCTATATAATCTATTCAAGTATATAAAATTAGTCCATTCAAACATTAAAGTAAAATATCAAATCAGGAAGGAGAATTTAACAATGATGGATATCTTGAAGCCCTCTCTAACGACCGATACTGAAATCGAATCCCCTTTAATGACAGTCGGTGAACTGGCAGAATATTTAGGCATTGGAAGGAATCGGGCTTATGAATTATTAAACACCAGAGCAATCAAAGGATTCCGAATTGGTTCCATCTGGAAGGTCAGCAAAATTGCCGTAGACCAGTTCATCTACGAAAAATCCGGATTCAATATAAACTGATATCTTTTATAAAAATCAAGGCTGTTACATTAAGTATAAAAGATACAAGATACAGAATTTCTTAAAATAGATTGCTTAAAGTGACAGCCCTATTGCCTTAAAAGTTAAAGTTATCTCAAATGGTATTTTTTCTCACTCATTTTTCCTACTTTCATAGATTGACTCTTTCATGTATTATAATTTCTGAATCTTTTTGTGAACAGTTTCAAAGTATACTCTGCATATCGGCTATCATCCGCCATGCATATTCAATATTATTTCTATCCACATTTTCATCCCCCTTTCTATACATTGCATTACATTAACTACTAAATTTTTTCACCAATATTGAAATAATCTCATCCCTGTTTTCACTTCAATCCTACATGAGTGATATACCAATCTTTTAAAAATTTTTCCTTCTCAACACAATAGAAATGTCTGCTTTCATCCATCAAATCCTTCTTCCTTATATCAGCTTTGACCGGATAAACTGATAAAAGATTTCACAGCAAACGATTCCAACATCTTCATTCGCCGCTTTAGGATTCGACCAAAAACTTCTATGCTAAATCTAAATATTCATCCTCGATAATATCTGCTTGTCTGCATGGATAATTAGAAAATAAATATACCCTGCAATCATACCGAAGCAGCCTTGCGCGACCGATTGCCTGTTCAAGCTCGCTCTCAATAAAATAAAACTGTAAATTTCTCATTTTATCATCTTTAAATGTCATAAATTTAAACGAATATGTATCATTTTCCGTCATCCGAAGGCACAATGTATCCTCTGCATCATATCTTAAATAGGCGCCTATTAGATGATATACAAAAGGTACGTTATGCGGCGTTCCGATTACTATCAAGTCCTTTCCTTTATATTCATTATACCCTTCCGATTTCCCGTAATAAATTTCAGAATCTTCTTTATACTTTTTGAAAGTGATAATATTTTTTTCTTTGCTTTCAATAAATTTGTCTAGCTTTTCTTTTATTTTTTTATATCCTATGTCCTCTAAATTACTTCGGCTCAAAGAATGGGCAGTATATTGTAGCAGTTTCCCTTTGTACTTAGCAACAGGGACTTTCATGAAACAAATCTTTTGCCCTTTACAATAATTTTTGTATAATTCTTCATTTAATGTGGCAGACACAATCGTCATTTTCACATCAGGGATTCGCCTCGCATTGAAAAAATTCACCTGTTTCTTTGACACATCTACCTGATAGGAAGCTGCCTGTAAAAAATTTACCAATGGTACATTTCTTAACATCTCTTTCTCGTAAATTTTATCTAATTGACTGATTCGCAATTCCAACGGTTTTTTCACTTCTATTCTACTGTCAGAAGCATTTAATAACCGTTTCACAAAACCTCGTTCTTCTTTTGGTATCGCCTCCTTTTCAAGAGCTAATTCAATATCTCCAAAACTAATAGTAGACGTATTCTTAAAAATACTCATGAGAATATCTTCATCAATCACCACCTCATACCTGCTGATGATTTCAGATTGAAACGATAAAAACATGGCATGTGTCGTTACAACACACCTGCTATCTTCCAGTCTTTCTTTTGACTTCAAATATTCCCTCAGCCGTCTTTCCTGTATATCATCTAACTTTGTATTTGATATATAATCTCTTATCACAGATTTCACTTTATATCCAAATCCCATCTTGTACAGATACATGGCCATATCTTTTAAATCATCTAAATGTATCTCACTCAAAAGATAATAAATTAATACTTTCCCAATCTGCCGGACTATAGAGTACTGACAGACTGGGATGAATTCTTTCTAGGGCGACCACGTGGGCGCTTTGGCTTCTGCTCATACTGATCTTTGGGCTTGGGTTTACGG